>JAJCYP010000018.1 GCA_029262855.1 Bacteroidota bacterium
GTTCTACTTCCGTACGACGGATGTGACCGGTGACATCGAGCTGCCCGAGGGCGTCGAGATGGTGATGCCGGGCGACAACACGCAGTTCGTGGTCAAGCTGATCGTTCCGGTGGCCATGGAGCAGGGTCTCCGTTTCGCCATTCGTGAAGGTGGCCGGACCGTTGGGGCAGGCGTCGTTTCAAAGATCCTGGATTAAAGAGAGATCATGGCCAGTCAGAAAATTCGGATCAAGCTCAAGTCGTACGATCACACGTTGATCGACAAGAGTGCAGATAAGATCATCAAGACCGTCAAATCGACGGGCGCGGTGGTCAGTGGACCCATTCCACTTCCGACCCGCAAAACCATCTATACCGTCCTTCGGAGCCCTCACGTGGACAAGAAGAGCCGGGAGCAGTTCGAGACGCGCAGCCACAAGCGGCTGATAGACATCCTGAGCACTTCCAGCAAGACGGTGGACGCACTCATGAAGCTTGAGCTTCCGAGCGGCGTGGACGTGGAAATCAAGGTCTGACACCGATCCTTCCCACCCACTGGGCATCCGGCCAGGCCCCAAGTGCCACCGGATCAACCGAAAACAAAAGACAACAGAATCATGCGCAAGTTTTCCAGCCTCCTCCTCATTCTTCTGATCGGCGTCATCGGCGTCGGTTGTGACTCCAACGACGGCCAGTCCGATGCCGAGGCGTTTGTCGGCGTCTGGGCGCTGACCGGCGTCTCTGACAGCGAAGGCGATCAGCTGGCTGCCTTCGGCCAGGCGTTCTCCTCCGTAGTGTTGACGAACAACGCCGACAACTCGTTTACACTGGTTGCGACCCCGCGTCAGGGAAGCGCCATCACCGTTCCCGGCACCTACTCGGTCAACGAGAACACGAACACTTTCACGCTGACCACGCCGCAGGCGCCTTTGGCCTTCACCTACAGCTACACGAGCGACAACGTCGTCGAGCTGCAGGCAGGCGTCACAACCTCCCTGCTGTTGGACAACCTCTTCGGTACCTCGCTTGAGGCACCAGCCACCATCACCATTACCCGTCAGTAGGTCCGCGAGGACCTTCAGGCAAACCGCTTACCAATCCGCCGCGAATGGCCCAAAATGGCAGGTCTGCCGGACGCCCGCAGTGGCGCGGCGTCCGGCAGACCGGGATTGCAATGAGCAGGACGATACAATGAGTAAAGGAATGATCGGCAGAAAACTGGGTATGACCAGCGTCTTCGACGACGCCGGCGACCAGTTGGTCTGCACCGTAATCGAGGCCGTTCCCAACGTCGTGACGCAGGTCAAGACGGTGGATACGGACGGGTACTCGGCTGTCCAGCTGGCGACCGGAGAGAAGAAGTTGAAGCGGACTACGAAGGCCCTACAGGGCCATTTCGAAGCCGCTTCCACTACGCCGAAGCGAAAGCTGGTCGAGTACCGCGATTTTGATCTGGAGGTCTCTCTCGGCGACGAGGTGAGTCTTCAGGACGTCTTTGAGCGCGGAGAGCGCGTCGACGTCAGCGGCATATCCAAGGGCAAGGGCTTCCAGGGTGTTGTGAAGCGTCACAAATTCCGGGGCGTGGGCGATGCCACCCACGGCCAGCACAACCGTCAGCGCGCGCCCGGCTCGATCGGTGCGGGTTCCGACCCTTCTCGCGTGTTCAAGGGAATGCGTATGGCAGGCCAGATGGGAAACAAGCGTATTACCACCAGAAACCTGCGCGTGGTGCAGGTGATGGCTGACCAGAACCTGATCCTGCTGGAGGGTGCCGTTCCCGGCCCCAAGGGCTCGGTCATTGAGATTCGCAAGAAGTAGCCGCCTGGCACTTTCATTTGCAGCTATGAGCAGCATGAAAACGAAAATATTGCGTCCGGACGGTTCAGAAACCGGAAGGTCCGCCGAGCTTGATGAGACGATCTTCGGGATTGACCCGAACGATCATGCC
This sequence comes from Bacteroidota bacterium, assembly GCA_029262855.1. Taxonomy (GTDB): domain Bacteria; phylum Bacteroidota; class Rhodothermia; order Rhodothermales; family UBA10348; genus JABDJZ01. Next base: position 1,927 of record JAJCYP010000018.1, read on the forward strand.
ATCTGGCTTGATGTGCGCCGCATTCAGGCGCATGCCCGTCAGGGTACCCACAAATCCAAGGAGCGTAGCGAGACGGCCGGGTCGACCCGGAAGCTGTATCGCCAGAAGGGGACGGGCAATGCCCGCGCCGGTGATGCCAAGTCACCTCTGCGACGCAGTGGTGGAACGTTCTTTGGCCCCAGGCCGCACGAATACCGCCTCAAGGTGAACAAGAAGACGCGCCGCCTGGCCCGTCGGTCAGCGTTCGCCCACAAGGCGCAGGCAGAAGCCCTCCGCGTGGTGGAGAACTTTGAATTCGAGAGGCCAAACACGGCCCGCATGCGGGACATGTTGAAGGCATTCGAGGTCGAAGGTCGCTCTGTGCTGGTCCTGACCGGCAGTAACGCCCCCGCTGTGTATCAGTCCAGCCGCAACCTGTCCAAGGTCAAGGTTCGGGCTGTCGGGACCGCTTCTACTGCTGATGTGCTGGGTGCCCAGGTCGTCATCCTCCAGGAAGGCGCACTGCCTGAACTGAGCGCTGCGCTCGGTTCGGCCGCCACAGACTCATCGAAAGCACAATGAGCGATGTCCTCATCAAGCCTCTCGTCACCGAGAAGCTCACCGAACTCATGGAAGCGGGCCACTATGCCTTCGAAGTCCGCAGGGACGCGAACAAGGTGGAGATCCGCAAAGCACTCGAGTCCCGCTATCCGGGTGTGAAGATCAAGGAAGTCAGGACGATGCAGGTACGCGGCAAGCGCCGGTCCCAGACCACTCGTCGTGGCAAGGTTGAAGGACGCACCCCGTCCTACAAGAAGGCGCTTGTCACGCTGCTTCCGGATTCCGCTCAGATCGACTTCTTCGAGGAGATATAATCGATGGCTATCAAGCAACTCAAGCCGACCACGCCGGGCCAGCGGCAGCGCTCGGTCGCCGCGTTCGACGAGATAACAAAGTCGACCCCGGAGAAGAGCCTCCTGAAGCCCATCAAGAAGAAGGGCGGTCGCAACAACCACGGTCGTATTACGGTCCGTCACCAGGGTGGTGGTCACAAGCGCCGCTACCGGATTATTGACTTCAAGCGCAACAAGATCGGTGTACCGGCTCGTGTAGCGTCTATTGAATACGATCCGAACCGCTCCGCACGCATCGCCCTCCTGGCGTATGCCGATGGGGAGAAGCGGTACATCATCGCACCGGATCAGATTACGGTGGACAGTGTCGTAGAGAACGGCCCGGATGCATCACCAGAGGCTGGCAATTGCCTGCCCCTGCTCCGCATCCCGGTTGGTTCGTACGTCCACGCCATCGAGATGAAGCCCGGCAAGGGGGCGCAGTTGGCCCGTTCTGCCGGCACCTACGCGCAGCTCACCGCTCGCGAAGGCAAGTATGCGATTCTTCGCCTCCCAAGTGGAGAGACGCGCAGGGTCCCTGTTGGATGCATGGCCACAATCGGCACCACCTCCAACCCGGACCACATGAACATTGACCTGGGTAAGGCTGGTCGGAAGCGGTGGATGGGCGTCAGGCCCAAGACCCGTGGCGTGGCCATGAACCCGGTTGATCACCCGATGGGTGGTGGTGAAGGCAAGTCCTCCGGTGGACACCCACGCTCTCCCACTGGCGTGATTGCCAAGGGCTTCAAGACCCGGAAAAAGAACAAGCAGTCGAACAAGTACATCGTGCGCAGCCGCTCCAAGCGGAAGTAGCACGCCGAGAAGATTCAAATGGCTCGATCGCTCAAAAAAGGCCCCTTCGTCCACTTCAAGCTTCAGCGGAAGGTGGATGAATTGAATGCAGGCAAAAAGAAGGTTGTGAAGACGTGGAGCCGTGCCTCCATGATCACTCCGGAATTTGTTGGCCACACCTTCGCCGTACATAACGGCCGTCAGTTCATCCCGGTCTACGTGACTGAGAATATGGTAGGCCACCGTCTCGGTGAGTTCTCCCCGACCCGGAATTTCCGTGGTCACGCGGGATCCAAGAAAGACAAGCGCGGACGCTAGAATGGAAGCCAGAGCAGTTAGAAAGCACATCCGCAGTTCCGCAAAGAAGATGCGGCCTGTCGTGAACGTGGTCCGCGGAAGACCCGTGCCGGAGGCGCTCAACGCGCTGAACTTTCTCCCTCAGAAAGTCACCCGGACGGTGAAGCTGACCATCCTCTCGGCAGTTCATAACCTGATGGATCGCAATCAGGACGAGCGCTTCGATGAAGGAGACCTCGTCGTCAAGGAGATTCGCGTGGACGAAGGTCCTCGTTTCAAGCGGTTTCGGCCGGTGTCCCGTGGACGGGCCCATCCGATCCTGAAGCGTACTGCTCACCTCACGGTGGTTGTCGGTACCGCAACAGGCGAACCGGAAGCCGAAGCCTAGGAAAAGAACAATGGGTCAGAAAACACATCCTGTAGGATTCCGTCTTGGGATCATCCGCGGTTGGAGCTCCAACTGGTACGCTGAGAAGGACTTCGCCGAGAAGCTCCTCGAGGATCACGAGATCCGAACGTACCTGGACGCCCGCCTGAAGCGAGCCGGCCTGAGCCGTGTCGTTATCGAGCGTACGCCGAAGCGGGTCATCCTCACCCTTCACACCTCGCGTCCCGGTGTTGTCATCGGACGCGGCGGTACGGAAGTAGAGAAGCTGCGCGAAGAGATTCGCAAGCTGACCAAGAAGGACATCCAGATCAACATCAACGAGATCAAGCGTCCCGAGATGGATGCCTCGCTGGTGGCACAGAACATTGCCCAGCAGTTGGAGGGACGCGTGTCCTTCCGCCGGGCCATGAAGCAGTCGATTGGAGCCGCGATGCGCATGGGCGCAGAGGGAATCCGCATCAAGGTTGCCGGCCGATTGGGCGGTGCCGAGATGAGCCGTACGGAGCAGTACCTCGAGGGGCGCGTTCCGCTGCACACTATTCGTGCCGACATCGATTACGCGGAGGCTACGGCCTTCACGATCTACGGTACAACCGGAGTGAAGTGCTGGATTTACCGGGGTGAGATCCTCGGCAAGCCGGATCTGAGTCCGAATGTGCAGGCCCAGCGCCAGCAGATGCAGCAAATGGAGCCCGAGCGGCGCCGTGGACGCCGTAACCGCCGTGGAAAGGGCGCTACGGGAGCAAGAACCGACACAAAGTAATCTGCCGGACCTGAGAGGTCGGCAAGAGACAGGTAGCAGTCATGCTAATGCCAAAGCGCGTCAAGCGACGCAAAGTTCAGAAGGGCAGGATCAAGGGCAACGCTCAGCGTGGCACCCGCGTGGATTTCGGCGATTTCGGGATCAAGGCACTCCAGATCGGGCGCCTCACGAGTCGTCAGATCGAGGCCGCGCGTATTGCGATGACCCGCCACATGAAGCGTTCCGGAAAGGTCTGGATCCGGATTTTTCCGGACAAGCCCATCACCAAGAAGCCTGCTGAAACCCGCATGGGTAAGGGTAAAGGCGCTCCGGAGTACTGGGTAGCCGTAGTTCGACCCGGTCGCATTCTCTTCGAGGTTGGAGGCGGGATTCCCGCAGATCTCGCGAGTGAAGCGATGCGCCGGGCGCAGCAGAAGCTTCCGATTCTCACGAGACAGGTCACCAGGCCTGACTACAAGGAGTAAGAAGGATGAAAGCAAACGAAGTACGCGAACTCTCGTCCGAGGAGATTGCCCAGCGCATCCAGGACGAAAAGGACCAGCTCAGCCAGCTCCGCTTCCAGCACGCTGTTGCCGAGCTTCCCAACCCAATTCTTATTCGGCACAAGCGGCGCCTGATCGCCCGGTTGTCCGGAATACTCACAGAGCGCGCCGCCGCACAGTAGCAAACTCAGTAGCAAACGCAGTCGCCCACAACCGGTAGTTGGTGAGGAACGGTAAACGGCTCACCAAGCCCCAGGAGATATGGAAGAAAACACTAAACGAAACGCCCGCAAGGAAAGGGTTGGTCTGGTAGTCTCGGCCAGGATGGACAAGTCCATCTCGGTAGCCATCGAGCGTCAGGTCAAGCACCCCATGTACGGCAAGTTCGTCAAGAAGACGACGAAGCTCATGGCACATGACGAGACCAACGACGCCGGTGAAGGCGATACGGTCCGGATCATGGAGACCCGTCCATTGAGCAAGAACAAGCGCTGGCGACTGATAGAGGTCGTCGAGCGTGCCAAGTAAGGTCCGTCCAACCGGCCCGTTCAATCAGTAAGTCGTCATGATCCAGCAGGAATCCAGACTCAAGGTTGCCGACAACAGCGGCGCGAAGGAGGTGCTCTGCATCCGGGTACTCGGAGGCAGTGGCCGCCGTTATGCCCGCATCGGAGATAAGATCGTCGTGTCTGTCAAGTCAGCCATCCCCGGTGGCAACGTCAAGAAGGGAGAAGTCTCCCGGGCAGTCGTAGTGCGGACCAAAAAAGAATATCGCCGTGCAGACGGGACCTATATCCGTTTCGATGAGAACGCCGCAGTTCTCCTGAATGCTCAGGACGAACCGCGCGGGACCCGCATCTTTGGCCCGGTTGCACGTGAGCTACGCGACAAGCAGTTCATGCGCATTGTATCACTCGCACCAGAGGTGCTCTGAGGTATCCAACTATGCCACGCACGAACAACAAGCAACAGAAACTCCACGTCCGGAAAGGGGACATGGTGCGCGTGATTGCCGGAAACGACAACGGGAAGGAGGGAAAAGTCCTTCGCGTGTTTTCTGAGCAGGGCCGCGTCATCGTGGAGGGTGTCAACATGCGCATCCGCCACACCCGCCCCAACCAGACTTATCCCCAGGGAGGTCGGATCCAGCAGGAGATGGCCATTCACGTCTCGAACGTGATGCCCTTGGATGGAAACGGAGACGCCACTCGCGTCGGTCGCAAGCGTATTGAGGATCTCGATACCGGCAAGGGCCGGTGGGTCCGGTACGCCAAGACCACCGGAGAGGAAATCGAATAAGCATCTGCCGGAAGCAAGGCTTCGGCTAAAAGGGTAAGGTTGCCATGAAGGGCTACACACCAAGACTAAAAACCAAGTACCGCGAGGAGGTGATGGGCGCGCTGCGAGAGCAGTTCGGCTACGCCAACGTCATGCAGGTACCCCGTCTGCTCAAGATCAGCATCAACAAGGGTGTTGGCGGTGCAGTGCAGAACAAGAAGATGGTCGATGATGCGGTGGAGGAACTCCGACGCATCACGGGACAGCAGCCGGTAGTCCGTGCCGCTCGCAAGAGCGTCTCGAACTTCAAGCTCCGCCAGGGCATGCCCATCGGAGCGATGGTCACCCTTCGCGGGGACCGGATGTATGAGTTCCTGGATCGCCTGGTCACTCTCGCGCTTCCGCGCGTTCGTGACTTCAGGGGGATCCCCGACAAGTCCTTTGACGGTCGGGGCAATTACACCCTGGGTGTGAAAGAGCAGATCATCTTCCCGGAGATCGACGTGGACAAGGTCGCACAGATCTCGGGGCTCGATGTCACTTTCGTGACATCAGCGAAGACCGACGAGGAGGCCCAGGCGCTCCTCAAGGCTCTCGGAATGCCCTTCGTCCGTCGCGAGACGGAAGCTGTCTGACCGACGAAATAACAAGAACAAGTTCCTATGGCAAAGAAAAGTTGGATAGCCCGCGAGCGTAAGCGTGCCCGCACGGTGGCCAAGTATGCCGAACGACGTGCTCGCTTCAAGGCGACTGGAGATTTCGAGGGGCTTCAGAAGCTTCCCCGTGACGCCAGCCCCGTGCGGATGCGTAATCGGTGTGCATTGACCGGCCGCTCACGTGGCTTCCTCCGCGCCTTCGGCGTCTGCCGCATAGCCTTCCGCGACATGGCTCGCGCCGGGATAATCCCGGGCATCCGCAAAGCCAGCTGGTAAGGCAGGCAGCGATGCGTGGTTAAGCGTCCAACCAGGGCGAACTGACCGACATCCTACTGAATAACTGAAACGATGAGTGCAATCTCAGACCCGGTTGGAGACTACCTGACCCGCATCAGAAATGCGGCCAAGGCCAACCACCCTTACACGGACATTCCTGCTTCCAAACAGAAGCGTGCCATCACCCAGATTCTGGTTGACAAGGGCTACGTACGGAAGTTCATCGATATCGATGACGGCAAGCAGGGTCTCCTTCGCGTGTACCTCAAGTACCAGAAGGGGGGACGTCCGGTCATCGACTTCCTTAAGCGCGTCTCCAAGCCCGGTCTTCGGAAATACGTGGGAGCATCTGACCTTCCCCGGGTCAAGAATGGTCTCGGCATCGCCGTCATCTCCACGTCACAGGGTGTGATGTCCGATAAGGAAGCCCGCCAGGCGGGAATCGGTGGCGAAGTCCTGGCCTACATCTTTTAGGATGCACTCGAGTACTCATCCGACCATTCTGAACTAACGAAGCCATGTCCCGCGTCGGAAAACTTCCGATCCCGATCCTAGCCAACGTCAAGGTCGAGATTGGATCAAACAATACAGTCCAGGTCAAAGGCCCCAAGGGAGAACTCTCTCTCCAGGTTGATCCGGATCTCTCGCTCGCCGTCCAGGATGGCGAAATCGTAGTAACGCGTCCTACGGACCAGCAGCGCCATCGCGCGATGCACGGGCTTTATCGCTCGCTCATCGACAACATGGTGATTGGTGTCTCAGACGGTTACAAGAAGGAATTGGAGGTCATCGGCGTCGGTTTCCGCGCCCTTGTCGAGAACGGAGTGCTGGAGCTTGCTCTTGGCTTCTCTCACCCGATTTACTTCCTGCCGCCAGATGGCGTTTCCATTACGGTAGACGCCAAGCGGGGCAAGAATACCTTCATCACCATCGAGGGCGTAGACAAACAACTCGTCGGTCAGGTTGCGGCCAAGATTCGCAGCCTCCGTCCGCCGGAGCCCTACAAGGGCAAGGGAGTCCGTTACTCGGGCGAGTACGTCCGTCGCAAGGCCGGTAAGACCGCAGCCAGATAACAAGACTGAAGGGCCGGCGCTCGCCGTCGGATTCTTTCAGCAGATAACAGAGTCATGGCAAACAAGAAGCAGGATAAACGAGCACGCGTCAAGCGGGGCATCCGGAAGAAAATTTCCGGTTCGGCCGCGCGCCCGCGTCTCTCAGTTTTCCGTTCCAATCGTCACATTTACGCACAACTCATCGACGACATCAGCGGCCTCACGGTTGCTTCGGCGTCGAGTGTCCAGGAGTCCGTCGAAGACGGCAAGCCCCTCGTAGTAGGTACTGCGGTTGGCAAGCTTCTGGCCGAGCGTGCAAGGGAAGCCGGCGTGGAGTCCGCGGTCTTTGATCGTAACGGATACCGCTATCACGGGCGCGTCCGCGCCGTCGCCGATGGAGCCCGCGAAGGCGGCCTCAAACTGTAGATCGAGCTAACAATGGCAAAAGGAAGAAGTCGTCAGCAGCGCGGTCCGCGCTCAGAAGAAGGTCAGAAAGAGTGGATCGAGCGGTTGGTCTCGGTCAACCGTGTCGCCAAGGTGGTGAAGGGCGGTCGTCGCTTTTCATTCAACGCCGTTGTCGTCGTCGGAGACGGAAAGGGCGTGGTTGGAACCGGACTGGGCAAAGCCAACGAAGTGGCCGCCGCCATCCAGAAGGGAACCGAGGATGCCAAGAAGAACGTGGTGAGCGTTCCGATGAATAAGGGCACCGTCCCTCACGAGGTTATCGGTCGCCAGGATGCCGGAAAGGTGCTCCTGAAGCCGGCTTCGGCCGGTACCGGCGTCATCGCAGGTGGCGGAGTGCGTGCGGTGCTTGAGTGTGCCGGCTACACGGATATCCTGTCCAAGTCGATGGGCTCATCCAATCCGCACAACCAGGTTGCTGCAACGGTCAATGCGCTTCAGCGCCTTGAAGACCCGGGCGCGGTGGCCAAACGACGGGGCCTGCCGCTCAGTCGCGTATTTCAAGGCTAATCGTTGAACAGAGGCACGATGGCAACACTATCTGTTACCCTTATTCGCAGTACGATCCGGCGCACGGGCGTCCAGAAGCGCACCGTAGAGGCGCTCGGGCTTCGCAAGTTGCACCAGACCGTTCAGCACCAGGACTCTCCGCAGATTCGGGGCATGATCAACCAGGTCAAGCACCTGGTTACCGTCTCCGAAGAGGCCTAGAACCCCAGCGAGTCCGGATCACCGGGCGTTAAAGCACAGCAACAAGATGGATCTCAGCAATCTCAAGCCCGCCAAGGGTTCGACCAAGTCCAAGAAGCGCATTGCGCGTGGTGTTGGATCGGGATACGGTGGACACTCGTCCACGAAAGGAAACAAGGGCCAGAAGTCCCGCGCCGGAGCCAGCATTCCTGCCTGGTTCGAGGGTGGTCAGATGCCACTCCAGCGCCGGGTCCCCAAGGGCGGCTTCAAGAACCGCTTCCGTGTCGAGTATCGTCCTGTCAACGTCAGCCGCCTCCAGGAGCTGGCCGACGCGGGCAAGATTGACGCGTCTCAGCCGGTGACCCCCTATGTGCTTGTCGCCGCGGGCGTCGTGGGGAAGAACGACCTGGTGAAGATCCTGGGGGGAGGCGAAGTTACATCGTCACTTCAGGTTTCTGCTCACAAGTTCAGCGCTTCTGCCAAAGCAAAGATTGAGAAGGCCGGGGGTTCTCTCGCCGAAATCGGCTAGTCCGATTTCCGCGTAGGTCCCCCCGAGAACACTCCAACACGCTACCCTCATGGCCGGTTTTACCGAAAGCCTTCGCAACATCTGGAAGATTGACGAGCTGCGCACGCGCATCCTGTATACCATGGGCTTGCTCATGATATACAGGCTCGGTGCCTACGTCACGCTTCCTGGTGTCGATGCCCAAGCCCTCGCGGCGATCAACGCCCAGTCTGACCCGAACAATCTGTTTGGGCTGTTGGATCTGTTCGTTGGCGGTGCATTCAGTGCCGCAGGCATTTTCGCCCTGGGCATCATGCCTTACATCACCGCCTCCATCATCATCCAGCTGATGGGCGCCGTGGTTCCTTACTTCCAGAAGCTGCAACGCGAAGGAGAGGAGGGGCGCCGGAAGATCACGCAGTTGACTCGCTACGGAACGATCGCGATCACGGCGCTTCAGTCGATTGGTTTTGCGATTCAGCTGCAGTACGGGGCTACGGGCGCGGCCATCATCATCGGAGATACGTTCTTTACGATCTCCACGGTGATCGTGCTGACCTCCGGTACCATGTTCGTCATGTGGCTCGGTGAGCGCATTACGGAAAGCGGTATCGGAAATGGTATCTCGCTGATCATCATGATTGGCATCATTGCCTACCTGCCGCAGTCGCTGTTCAACGAGTTCGAACTCTCGGGCAACTTCTTCATCTTCCTGCTTGAGATTGGCATCTTCGCCCTGGTCACGGCCGGGGTAGTGCTGGTCACCCAGGGGATGAGACGGATTCCGGTTCAGTACGCCAAGCGCGTTGTCGGGCGGAAGGTGTACGGAGGCAGCACGCAGTACCTGCCTCTCCGCGTCAATGCGGCCGGCGTCATGCCGATCATCTTCGCGCAATCGATCATGTTCGTGCCGGCAACGGTGTCCTCCTTCTTCCCGGACAGCCCGATGATGCAGCAGTTCGGACTGTTCTTTTCGGACATCTCCGGCTGGGGCTACTCGACGGTGTTCTTCATCATCTGTGTCTTCTTTACGTACTTCTACACGGCCATCGCCGTGAATCCGAAGGAGATGGCCGACACGATGAAGAGACAGGGTGGCTTCATCCCGGGCATTCGCCCCGGGAAGCAGACGAGCGAGTTCATTGACAATATCCTGACCCGCATCACCCTGCCCGGGTCCATCTTCCTGGGCGGCGTGGCCATCCTGCCCGCCTTTGCGATGATGGCCGGTGTCACCGCAGGATTTGCGCAGTTCTTCGGCGGTACAAGCCTGCTGATTCTCGTGGGTGTTACGCTCGATACGCTCCAGCAGGTGGAGAGCCACCTTCTGATGCGCCACTACGACGGGTTCATGAAGAGCGGCAAGATCCGCGGTCGCCGCTAGAGTCACCGATGGTCCACCACAAGAGCGCACACGAAATCGAGGGCCTTCGGGCGGCGGCTGACCTGGTAGGTCGGACGCTCGCTGAGGTTGCGCGCCATGTTGAGGTGGGTGTCACGACCAACGAACTGGACCGTGCCGCTGAGGCGTTTGTCCGGGCCAACAACGCTGAGCCTGCCTTCAAGGGCTACCGCGTTGGTCGTAATATTTTTCCAGCGACGCTTTGCACCTCGGTCAATGACCAGGTGGTTCACGGCATCCCTGATGATCGCCCACTCGAGGATGGCGATCTGCTGTCGGTGGATTGTGGTGTGGTATTGAACGGGCTCTACGGAGACAGCGCCTACACCTTTGCGGTTGGCACCCTTTCTGAGGACAACGCGGCCCTTTGCCGGGCCACGTTTGAATCGCTCCAGCGCGCCGTTGACGTGGCTCGCATCGGAGGCCGAATCGGTGATATCGGCAATGCCGTCCAGTCCTACTGCGAGGCCGAGGGCTTCGGTGTGGTTCGGGATCTGGTGGGACACGGTATCGGACGGAGCCTGCACGAAGAGCCTTCCGTTCCCAACTTTGGTCGCGCTGGAAGCGGGCGGAAGATGAAGGACGGATTGGTCATTTGTATCGAACCCATGATCAACGCCGGGACCGAGCGGGTTGTGACGGGTTCTGACGGTTGGACCGTCCGGGCAGCAGATGGAATGCCGTCCGCGCACTATGAGCACATGGTGGCCATCCGCAAGGGCGGCTCCGAAGTGCTGACCACTTTCAAGTATATCGAGGACGTTCTGGGTCAGGCTCCCTATGCGGAGGCTGAACTGGAATCGAGCTCAACGGGTCCGCGAGAACCAATCGCGAATCATCCTGTATAACCTGTTCTGCACCAAATTTTTCTGGGCGTCATGAAAGTCCGAGCCAGTGTGAAGAAACGCAGCGCCGACGACAAAATCGTCCGTCGGAAGGGCCGCGTTTACATCATCAACAAAAAGAACCCGAAGCATAAGCAGCGTCAGGGTTAGGACATGCCACGTATTTCAGGGGTCGACGTACCACCCAACAAGCGTGCGGAAATCGCGCTGACTTCCATTTTCGGCATCGGCCGGTCACGAGCAATCGAGATCTGCGGGCGTGTGGGACTTGATCCCAACGCGCATCCAGCCACCTGGTCTGAGGATCAGACGAAGGAAGTTCGCCGCATCATTGAGGATGATTACCCGGTAGAGGGTCAACTCCGCACTGAGGTTTCTCTGAGTATCAAGCGACTGATGGATATCGGTTGCTATCGCGGTCTGCGTCACCGTCGTGGACTCCCGGTCCGCGGTCAGCGCACACAGACCAACGCGCGTACCCGCAAGGGTCGTAAGAAGACGGTTGCCGGTAAGAAGGCAGCCCCTCGTAAATAGATGAGTGGTGCAGAGGATCGCCATCCGGGCGTTCCGATCTCCACACACCGAATCAATTACCGCATAACAGCACATGGCTAAGAGACAGCGGGGCGGTGGCCGGGTCAAAAAGAAGAGCGTAGTCGTCGAGTCGAACGGGCAGGCACACATCCGTGCCACGTTCAACAACGTACTGATTACGGTCACTGACCAATACGGCAACACGATCTCGTGGGCCAGCTCAGGGAAGATGGGATTCCGGGGAAGCCGGAAGAACACGCCCTACGCAGCCCAGGTGGCTGCCAGTGCCGCCGGTAAGGAAGCATATGACCTGGGCCTTCGCCGGGTTGAGGTCTACGTCAAGGGACCTGGATCAGGTCGCGAGTCGGCCATCCGTGCGCTTTCTTCCGTCGGTCTGGAGATCGCCACTATTCGAGACCAGACACCGATCCCACACAACGGCTGCCGGCCGCCCAAACGTCGCCGCGTCTGACGCAGCGATGGGCAGAAGCCCGGTTACGCGAGGTTCGTTCGCTTGTGCAGTGAACAGACCCCGTACGTTTGTAAACAACCGACAAACGAGAACAGGAAAAAAATATGGCCCGATATAGAGGCCCCAAGCAGAAGATCGCGCGGCGCTTCAAGGAGCCGATCTTCGGCCCCAGCAAGTCGCTTGAGCGCAAGCCAAACCCTCCCGGACAACACGGACGCGGTAGGCGACCCAAGGAAAGCGAATACGCAATCCAGCTGAAAGAGAAGCAGAAAGCCAAGTACACCTACGGGTTGCTCGAGAAGCAATTCCGGCGGTTGTTCGAAAAGGCCGCCCGCAAGAAGGGTGTGACCGGAGAGAATCTCCTGCGCTTCCTCGAATCCCGTCTGGACAACACGGTATTCCGTCTGGGCTTTGCCCGGACACGCCGCCAGGCCAGACAGCTGGTGACCCACGGGCACATCACCGTGAACGGGACGCTTCTCGATATCCCCTCGGCGCTCATGCGCTCCGGAGATATCGTGGCCCTGCGCCCCAAGAGCCGGAACCTCTTCGTGGTCCGGGACGCCGTTCAGAAGACGCGACGCAGCTTCCCTTGGTTGGAAGTGGATCGCAATCAGCTGACGGGCAAGTTCCTGGATTACCCCAATCGCGAGGATATCCCGGAGAACATCAAGGAACAGCTCATCGTCGAGCTGTACTCCAAGTAGTCTGATCACGGTTTTTGGCTGAGCGTCCGGATGCCAGATCCGGGCCTGTTCAGAACGCATTCAACGAGCCGACATGAGTACATACTCACTCCAGATGCCAGAAGGCGTCGAAGTAGAGGAAGCAACCGATACGTACGGACGATTCGTCATCCAGCCGCTTGAGCGCGGTTACGGTGTGACGATCGGAAACGCCCTCAGGCGTGTCCTGCTGTCTTCACTGGAAGGGATCGCCATTACGGCCCTCCGCGTGGATGGTGTCCAGCACGAGTTCTCGATGATCGAGGGCGTCACCGAAGACGTCGCCGACATCATTCTCAACCTGAAGGGTGTCCGTTTCAAGGCCGAAGAGCCCATCGACGGCAACATCCACATGGTGGTCAAGGGCCCCGGAACGTGGACTGCCGGCGATATCGCCAAGGCAACGAGCGAATTCGAGATCCTGAATCCCGATCATCACCTCGCCACGCTTTCCGATGACACCAACCTGTCCATCGAACTGCGCATAGGCGTGGGTCGTGGATATGTCCCGGCAGGTGAGAACAAGCGCCCCGATGATCCCATCGGTGTCGTGGCTGTCGACGCCATCTTCACTCCAATCCAGAACGTCCGCTACAAAATCACGCAGACGCGTGTTGGGGAGAAGATTGACTACGAGCGCCTGTCGCTGGAGGTCAATACGGACGGTTCGGTCCAGCCTGAAGAGGCACTGGCCCGCGCGGCATCGATCCTCAGGGATCATGTCAACATGTTCATCAAGATGGACAGTGAGCCGCAGCCGACTGAGCAGGAGAAGGAGGTAGATGCCGAAGTGGCCCGCGTACGCGAACTGCTCAGCCAGTCCGTAGACGAGCTCGACCTTTCGGTTCGCGCCCATAACTGTCTTAAGGCAGCCAACATCAAGACGATTGGTGACCTGGTTCGCCGCGAGGAATCGGAGATGCTCAAGTTCCGCAATTTTGGCCGCAAGTCGCTCCAGGAGCTGATGCAGGTCCTGGAAGAGCGGAATCTGTACTTCGGTCTGGACGTGGACAAGTACCTCGAATCTGTAAAGAACTGAGTGCCAAAGTCCTTCGGACTACGTCACCAAGAGTTGATCGGGTAGATCATGAGACATCAGAACAGAATTGCCAAGCTGGGGCGTACAAACACCCACCGCAAGGCAACGTTGGCCGCGCTTTCAACCGCGCTCATCACTCACAAGCGAATCACGACGACGTTGCCCAAGGCCAAGGCCCTTCGCAGTTTCGTCGAGCCGATTCTCAATCGCGCGAAAGCCGACACCACGCAAAACCGTCGGCAGGTATTCCGGTACCTGCAGGACAAGTATGCGGTGACGGAGCTCTTCACCGAGATCGCCGGCAAGATTGCAGACCGTCCGGGTGGCTACTGCCGCATCGTGAAGCTCGGGCAACGCGCAGGCGACAGCGCCGAGATGGCCGTCATCGAACTCGTTGACTACAACGATACCGGTGGCAGCACGAAGGCAGGCGGCAAGAAGCGCCGTACGCGTCGCGGCTCGGCCGGCGGCGGCAAGTCGGCGGCTGCGAGTTCTGCGGTCGAGTCGGACAAGGAGGCGGCCTCCGCGGTTGCCGAGAAGGCTGAGGATGTGCCCGAGGCCGTGGCCGAGAAGCCCGAGGATGCCGTTGAGGCAGTCAGCGACGTGGGAGAGAAGGCGGTCGATGCCGTCTCTGACCCGGACGCCGCCGCCGACTCAGACGACGCCGAAAGCGCCGACGAAGAGAAGAAGGACTAGCCGCCCGATTATCGGCCAAGTATTCGGGGCACTCCACGAGTTGGGGTGCCCCGTTTTCCGTTTACAGGATTTTGGTCTCCCGACAAATCCGGTCGGGTGCGGGCAGGAACCCGGATCAAAAGTTGCGTAACATCCCGGCATGGCACTGACCTCTTCCATCCTGTCGGGCACTGAGATTGAGATTGAGCCGCGGTTCCGGGAGGCCGTGGAGGCCTTGATCCAGTCGTGCCGGGACACCCTGCCCTCGGTGGACGAGGACCTGATCTGGCGAGCGTTCTACGTGGCGCACTGGGCCCACCGAAATGGCCGGCGCGCGTCCGGGGAACCCTACATCATCCACCCGCTTGCGGTCGCGCAGATTTGCGTGGATCGCATCGGACTTGATGATGTGACTGTTGCCGCCGCCCTGCTGCATGACGTAGTCGAGGACACGGAGGTCTCACTCGAGTTCATCCGGGACACGTTCGGCGACACCATAGCCGAGATCATTGACGGCCTGACCAAGATCGGAGGTGCCTTCGAGAGCCGCGCCATCGGACAGGCGGAGAACGTCCGGAAATTGATGCTCTCGATGGCCTCGGACATTCGGGTGATCCTGGTCAAGTTCGCCGACCGCATGCACAACATGCGGACGCTGGGCTCACTCTCCCGGCACAAGCAGTTCAAGATTGCGACCGAGACCCACGAACTATTCGCCCCGCTCGCCCATCGCTTTGGGTTCAACGCGCTCAAGAGTGAGCTGGAAGACCTCTCCCTGAGTATCCTGAACCCGGACATGTACGGCCTGATCGAGAAGAGCCTTCGCGACTCGAGCAAGGATCGTGAGTCGTACATCCAGCGGTTCATAGGCCCGGTGAGCGACCGTCTGGAGAGTGAGGGATTCAAGTTCAGCATCAATGGTCGCTCCAAGAACTTCTACTCCATCTACCGGAAGATGAAGCGGCAGAACAAGCCGCTGAGTGAGATCTACGACATCTTTGCCATCCGGATTGTCCTCGAGAGTGCCGGGAAGCAGGGACGGGAGGACTGTTGGCTGGTCTATTCCATTCTGACTGATCTCTATAAGCCGCTTCCGGAACGTTTCCGGGACTTCGTCTCTGTGCCGAAATCCAACGGGTACCAAAGCCTCCATACTACCGTTCTCGGACCCGAAGGGCGACGGGTGGAAATCCAGATCCGCACGCGGGACATGCACGAGGTGGCCGAGAAAGGCGTCGCCGCGCACTGGAAGTACAAGGAGGGTGTCGCCCGGTCAGACTCCGAGATGGAGACCTTCCTGACCTGGGTGCGCGAGCTGCTCGAAGGGCCCCGGCCGGAGCAGGCCACGGAGTTCGTCCAGGATTTCCGGTTGAATCTCTACGACGAGGAGATCTATGTCTTTACGCCCCGGGGTGATCTGCTGACGTTGCCGGTGGGGGCCTCTCCGGTGGACTTCGCCTTCCAGGTGCATACGGAGGTGGGATTCCACTGCATCGGCGCCAAAGTGAACGGCAAGATGGTCCCGCTGTCGCACAAGCTGTCGTCGGGCGATCAGGTCGAGGTCATCACCTCCAAGAAGCAGACGCCGAATCCAGACTGGGTCAAGTTTGTCGTTACCCAGAAGGCGCGAAGCCGGATTCGGCACTGGATCAACGAGAAGCGCCGCAAGGCCATCGATCACGGCCGTGAGATCTTTGCAAAACGCGCCAAGAGAGCCGGCATTGAGTACACGGACTCCGAGTTGTCCACCTGGGCGGTCAAGCTCCGGTTTCCGAATCAGCAGCAACTTCTCCACGAGATCGGGACCGGGCATTTCGACGTCAAGGATCTGGTGTCGTTCGTTCGGGGTTCGCGAAGCGCGGAGAGTCAGGATGAGGTCGGAGACTCACCGGCCGCCCGTCAGCACGAGGAATTCGAAACCTTCCTGGACACGGCCCAATCAACAGGTGCTCCCGCGCTGCTCATCGACGGGGAACTGCACACGGATATTGCCACGACGTACGCCTCGTGCTGCAACCCCATCCCCGGCGACGATGTGTTCGGCTATATCTCCCGGACCGGAGCCATCAAGATCCACCGGGTCAACTGTCGCAATGCGCCCAATCTCCTGATCAATCAGCCCGATCGCATCGTTCCGGTTGAGTGGAGTCGCCAGAAGGATGTTTCCTTCGTCACCGCGCTCCGGATGATGGGCGAGGATCGCGTTGGTATTGTCAGCGACATCACGACCGTCATCTCAAAGAACCTGAAGACCAACATCCGGTCCATATCTGTCGAGACGGTAGACGGTGTGTTCGAAGGCACCATCGTCATGTACGTCTCCGACCTGGAGCACCTGCGGCGCCTCATTGAGCGGATCAAACGCGTCGAAGGCATCCACGGCGTGTACAGGTTCGAGGAGCAGATCGACGAGCGATAGGGGAGAAGTTCGACTTCGCTTCCCCCAATAGTGGTTGACAAGCCACGGTGGTGGCCGTTTCTTGGTAGACCTCAGCAAAATCAACTGTTTACCGCAAAGGAGATGGGCGCCAGACCACAAACACTGACCAAGAAGGACGTGGCCCGAAGGGTATCTGAGTTAGTCGACAGCCCCATCTACAAGTGCGAACCCTGGGTGAGCGCCGTGGTCGAGGCCCTGGGTGGCCTGATGATGGAAGCGGATCCCGAGGTCCGAATTGAATTGCGCGACTTCGGCGTGTTTGAGGTCAAGAAGACGAAGGCCAAACCGAAGGCACGCAACCCCAAGACGAACGAGACCGTCTTCATTCCGAGCCGTCGGAAGACGCACTTCAAGCCGAGCAAGAAGCTGAAGTCAGTTCTTCAGCAGCCGCTGTTGGATCTCAACTACGACGTGCCCGAGGGAAGCGCAGACCACGCGAATGGTCAGCTCGAGTCGGTCATGCTCGTCGAGGACGGCGCCTTCTAGAATGACCGGGGCGAAGGTCGGCCGCGCGGTCGGCGTGGATGTTGGTACCAAGAAAGTTGGGCTCGCGATGACGGATCCGTTGCGACTGTTCGTGCAGCCGGTGGGCACGTACGATCCGACAACTGCACTTGCCGAGTTGAAGCGTATTCACAGCGGCGACGGAATCGATGTGGCCGTGGTCGGTTGGCCGCTTACCGAGGATGGCAAGGAGGGCGAGGCCACGCGCATGGTAAACATCTACATCCGGCGGATGAGAAAGGCCGTGAGGGGCCTGAAGGTGGTGCGACAGGATGAACGCTACACCAGTGAAGAGGCCCGATCGAGGCTGGCCGATGCCGGCAGTTCCGGTCAGGTCGATACCATGGCCGCCGGCATCATTCTGCAGGAGTATCTGGATGCAGAGGGCCACGAGCCATCTTCGGCAGGGAACGTTTCCGGGCCGTCACGTTCACCGTCGCCTTGACCAAAGCGAGATGATTCTACCTGTCCATACCTACGGAGACGCCATTCTCCGAGAGGAGACCAAGGAAGTAGGCGGTGATTCGCCGGAGCTGCAGGAGTTGATCAACAACATGATGGACACCATGCACGGAGCTGCAGGAATTGGACTGGCGGCCCCGCAGGTGGGTCGGACCGAGCGCCTGTTTGTCGTGGATCTGGGGCCCCTGGTGGACGAGGAAGATCCGGAAACGCTGGAGTGGCCCGAACAGCCCATGGTCTTCATCAATCCGGAAATCACCGAGGAATCCGACGACGAGATCGAGTTCGAGGAGGGCTGCCTATCGATTCCCGATCTGCGGGAATATGTCGCGAGACCCGAGGCCATCAAGGTGGTTTATCTGGACCGAACGCTACGGCGTCAGGAGATCGTGGCCGGTGACATGCTGGCACGCGTGATCCAGCACGAATACGATCACCTCGACGGGGTGCTCTTCATCGACAGGATCAGCGCATTCCGTCGTCGCCTGCTGAGGCGACGGCTGAAGGACATGTCCGAGGGTCTGGTCGAGGCCGACTACCCGCTGGCCATCGACGTTGCCTAGACCAGAGCCCGGCCGTGGCCTCCGGCCTTGGCGTGACGGGCGCTGCGCAGCGCCGCCAGGAAGAACAGCCCCGCCTGAACCAGCACGATCGTAGCCCCGCTGGGCAGGTCCGCCTCGTAGGCAACGAACAGGCCTGCGATGGACGAGGTCACACCGATCACCACCGAGACCGCCGTCATGACCACGAAACGGCTCGTTATCAGGCGCGAACAGGCCGCGGGTATGACCAGGATGGCCGCCATGAGGATGATGCCGACCATCTTCACCGAGACCACGACGGTCACCGCCAAAAGGACAAAGAGCACGTAGTCGTGACGATCGACCGGAATCCGGTCTGCACGAGCCGCGTCCGGGTCGAAGGTCGCGTATGCCCAGCGCCCCCAAAGCCGGGGGAGGGTGGCCAGGGCCAGGAGAGCGGTCAGGGCGCCAAGAATCAGGTCCAAGGGGCCGACGGCCAGAACGGACCCGAACAGGTAGGTGAAGGCGTCCACGTTGACGCTCCGCCGGAGAGACAGAAAGATCAGCCCGAGGGCGACGGCGACGGCAAAGAACACCCCTACTGCGGTGTCTCCGGCAAGGCGGGTGTGTCTCTTGATCCAGTTGATGGCGACGGCCACGAGAACCGTGAAGGGCAATGCAACCCAGAGGGGTTCGGTACCGAGGAGGAGACCCAGGGCAACGCCACCGAAGGCCGCGTGGGCCAGCCCCGCGCCCAGGAAACTCAGCTTTCGCTGAACGACAAATACGCCCAGATAGCTGGCCGTCCCACCCACCAGAATGGCAGCAATGAGAGCGCGCTGGAAGAAGGGATAGGAGAGGGCTTCGATCATGAACCGGACTGGACAGAGTGCGCGTGCCCAACATGACCAAATGCCGTCCGAACGTGGGCGTCAGACAACGCGTCTTCCGGAGCCCCAAAGCTTATCTGATGCTGCTTGATCAAGAGCACTTTTGAGGCATGATGCAGCGCCGCATCCCAATCATGGGTGACCAGAAGTACGGTCCCGCCTTCGTCCCGACAGAAGGCCTCGAGCAGCGCATACAGGTCCGACGTACCTGCGGCATCGATTCCCGTCTCCGGTTCGTCGAGTATGAGCAGCCTTGCCTTGGTGGCCATCGCACGGGCCAAATACACACGCTGCAGCTCGCCGCCGGACAGCTCGCTCACCTGCCGGGCGGCCAGATGACCGGCGCCAACCCGATCGAGCGCCCTCAGCGACCACGCCTTCTTTTCGCGCCCAAGAAAGCCGGGCCACGCGTTGTCGTGCGCGGAGGCGACCAACTCCAGAGCCTGGGCAGGGAAGCTGCGGTCCAGGGACTTGATCTGTGGCACGTATCCGATCACACCGGCCGAACAGTCGCCGGGCGGACATCCGACGATGTTCACCGACCCTCCCGAGTAGGGCACAAGCCCGATCAGGCTTCGCACCAGGGTGGACTTGCCGCTGCCGTTGGGGCCAAGAACGGCCACGAGGTCCCCCGGAGACGCTTCGAACGAGATCCCGGTGATGACCTCGCGGTTTCCGAGTCGAACGGCCAGATTGGTGATGGAGATCGTGGGGCTCATTCCGTCAGCGTACGGATTATTTCTGCCAAAAGGCCGGCGTAACTGGCAGAGGGGGGGCGAGTCCCGAGCGGATCGATCCGAACGAACCGGGCGCCGGAGGCCCGGGCCACCTCGGCCGCGGCAAGTTCCGGGAAGCCCGCCTGTCCGACGACCAACCCCGCGACTCGAGCGGCGTCGATCGAACGCGCCACATCGCCGGGACTCGGCTCTACGCCCTCAACAGGCGCAATGACGGCTTCAGGTCGTAGGCGAAAGCGGGCGCTGAAGGCGCTCAGAAACACGCCCGATGGCACGAGGCGCAGGCCCGAAAGGGCGGGCGTGGCTTCCAGCGTGAGGCTGTCCAACTCGAGCGCGAAGTCGGACGCACGCCGTTGAATGGACGTACACTGCGATTCGTACACCTGGCACAGGGCCTCGGAGAGCCGCGGCAACGCGTCACGCACGTGTACAGGGTCCAACCACGAGTGGGGATCATCTCCTTGATCGGTCAGCCACCAAATCCGGTCGGCCTGAAGGCCGGTGACCCAGCCATCGACGTCCGGGTGGACGGCAAGCAGGACCTGAGCCGCGGCCACCGTCCGGACCGCCGAGGGAAGCGGGTCGTAGGCATGAGGGGAGACACCGCCCGGGAGGAGCGTGGCCACCGGAGTCTCGGGGTCGAGTAGTTGCTCGGCGATGAGTTTGAGCGGCGGTATGGTGACCACCACGCCTGCACGCGGCCCTTCGACCTTGCCGCATCCGGTCACGACCGTTGCCAAAAGCGTCAGTCCCGCCAGAACCGGGGCCCAGCCAGCAGCCCTGCGTCTCGGAGAAATCGCCGAAAAGTCCGTCATCGACTCAGAACCTCCGCCATGCGTTGGGCCGTTTCTTTGAAAGACCGGAAGGTCACGCCCAGTTCAGTCCGCGCGCGGTCGTTTTCGTAACAGGTCCTGTGTCCCGTGACCCGTGCTCCCTCCCGCGTAAGCATCGGTGGGCGCCGGGTGACGGTCGCGATCATCTCTCCGGCGGCTCCCAGAATCATGGCGGCCCGCGCCGACATGTGCCGGGTTGGGGGAGCAACTCCAAAGGCATCCGCCAGGGTCACGATGATCGTTTCCCAGGTCAGGTTCTCCCCGCCAAGGATGTACCGTTCTCCTGTCTTCCCGTGCAGCAATGCGGCGAGGTGGCCAGCCGCCACGTCTTCGACATCCACAACGTTGGTCGCACCGGAGGGTATCGCGGGCAGTCGACGGTCACGGATGCGCTCGGCAATTTGCGTGGTGTTCTCACCCGGTCGGCCGGGACCCATGATCAGGGAGGGGTTCACCAGCACCGCATCCAGTCCCTCGGCGATGGCGCGATGGACCTCCAACTCTGCCAGGTGTTTCGACCGCGCGTACGCGGTGTTCATGGGAGACTCGGTCCATACTGCCTGCTCATTCAGGCAGCCCGTGGGTCGCTCCGTGCGGCCGAGCGCCGCGATCGAACTGGTGTGAACCAGGCGGCCAACATCCTCCCTCAGTGCCTCGTTGACCACATTCCGGGTGCCGCGCACGTTGATATCCATCATGGGATTCAACTCGGAGCGCCCTCCAAAGCCCACGTAGGCCGCGCAGTGGAAGACGTACGTCATGCCGGTGACTGCATCACGCACCGAGTCAACGTCGAGCACGTCCCCGGCGACAGTCTCCAACCCATCGACATCCTCCAGAAGACCCATCCGCTCGGGGCGGCGGACCAGAACCCGGACAGGGGTTCCGCCTTCTCGAAGAAGGCGTACCAGGTGCGAGCCGAGGAATCCGGTCGCGCCGGTGACGAGCACCCGATCGGTCACGCCACCGGTCGCGCCATCGGTCACGCCATCACCTCAATCAGAAGCGCGTCTTTTCCCACCGCCTCGCCGACAGAAACATGGATGCGCTCAACGACGCCGTCCGTGCCGGCACGCAGTTCGTTCTCCATTTTCATGGCCTCCAGCACCACGAGGCCGTCGCCTGCGGATATTGCCTGTCCCACCTCCACCAGCACGTTGAGCACGAGCCCGGGCATGGGCGCGCGTATTTCGCGTTCCGCCTCTTCCTCGCCGGAGGCAAACCCCATCGACTCAAGGAGCAGTGCCTGACGATCCTTCCAGGTCACGCTGTGCTTGGCGCCCGACATCCGCAGGGTCACGCCTTGCTGAGACTCGGCCTCGATGGTCACCACTCGGCTCTTCCCGTCATACAAAACCGCGAATCGCCCATCACCAAGATCCGTAACCTTAAGGGGAGCGGCTCC
Organism: Bacteroidota bacterium; assembly: GCA_029262855.1. Lineage (GTDB taxonomy): Bacteria > Bacteroidota > Rhodothermia > Rhodothermales > UBA10348 > JABDJZ01. The sequence goes on from JAJCYP010000018.1 coordinate 23,930, forward strand.
GCGATCGTCAAACACCTGTTTGCCGTCAGACTCGAGACTGACCGCGTGGTCTCCGCTTTGAACGATGTAGGTATTTCGGGCCATGAAGGGTTGGGATTGCCGTTCAATATAATCCCGCAACTCAACGCCGATTGGGAGGATTGCGTGACGAGACTCACGCCCGAAATGATGATCAACGCTTACGCCCAGGGCTACTTCCCGATGGCGGAGCCGGATGAGGCCGGCCAGATATACTGGTGGCTTCCGGAGACGCGTGCGCTGCTTCCCATCAAAGACTTCCACATCCCGCGAAGGCTGGCTCGCACCCTCCGGCAGGGGCGTTTCGAGATCCGACGAGATGTGGACTTCGAGGCTATCGTCCGTGCCTGCGCCGATCGGGAAGAGACGTGGCTGTCGGAGGAGCTCATCGGCGTCTTCCTTGAACTTCATCGGCTCGGCTGGGCCCACAGCGTTGGAGCGTATTTCGGCGGTGAGTTGTGCGGCGGCGTCTACGGCCTGGCGCTGGGGCGGGCCTTCTTTGCCGAGTCCATGTACCACACCCGTCGGGATGCGTCCAAGGTCGCCCTCGCGGGACTGGTGGACTGGCTTGCCGATGCCGACTTCGCCCTCCTGGATGTGCAGTTCATGACCGAGCACCTTCGTCAGTTCGGCGCCTATGAGGTGGACGCGGACGCGTACGACCAACTGCTCGGCCCGGCGATATCAACCAGCTCCGCATTCGATTGATCTTCAACGCGTCCGGAGACCCTTCGCGCACGAGCGGCATTGACTGAGACACCCATGAGCAACGTATCCCGCATTGGAGTTTTCACGTCCGGAGGCGACGCCCCCGGCATGAATGCGTGCGTGAGGGCGGTGGTCCGCACCGCGCTCGCCAACGACCTGGAGGTGTTCGGCATCCGCCGGGGCTACCAGGGCATGATTGAGGGAGACATGGTGGAGATGGATGCCAAGTCAGTCTCCAACATCGTGCAGAAGGGCGGGACCATCCTCAAGAGCGCTCGGTCCGATGCGTTCAGGACGGTAGAGGGGCGTGCTCGGGCCGCCCACAACCTGCGCGAGGCGGGCATCGAGGGTCTGATCGCCATCGGCGGCGACGGGTCGCTTCACGGGGCTGCCATTTTTTACGACGAGCATGAGGTTCCGCTTGTCGGATGTCCGGGGACGATAGACAACGACCTTTTCGGTACGGACGAGACGATTGGCTATGACACGGCCATGAACACGGCACTCGAAAACATCGACAAGATCCGGGACACCGCCGACGCACATGATCGGCTGTTCCTTGTCGAGGTGATGGGCCGTGATGCCGGGTTCATCGCGCTCAATTGCGGCATCGGTGGCGGTGCCGAACTGGTGCTGATTCCCGAAATGCTTTCCGACCTGGAGGAGGTCAAGCGGCAGATCAGGTCCCTCATGACGTCGCAGTCCCGTTCCTCCATTGTCGTTGTGGCAGAAGGGGATGAGCTCGGAGGCGCGAACTCGGTGGCCGCGGCCTTGAAGGCCGATTCGGCCTTCGACCACGTCGATCTGCGTGTCTGCATTCTCGGACACACGCAGCGAGGCGGTGCCCCCACGGCTCGCGACCGCGTGCTGGCCAGTCGACTCGGCGCCGCGGCTGTAGAGGCCTTCATGGAGGGGCACTACAACGTCATGGTGGGCATTCTGGATGGCGATGTGCGACTGACCCCGTCCCGAAACGTCTGGGGGCGCAAGAAGTCCATCAACTACGAGTTGCTGAAACTCATCGAGCTCCTGAGGTGACCGCCGTGGCGACGCAGAATTATCCATCCCCGGCTGAGGCGGAGGGCAAGAAGGCGGACGTGGCGAGCATGTTCGACACGATCGCCCCGCGCTACGACTTCCTGAACAGGGTCCTCAGCATGGGAATCGATCAGGGCTGGCGAAAGCGCGTGATCGCCAGGGTCATGGAGGGTGCTCCCGGACGCGTCCTGGACGTGGCCACAGGCACTGGGGATCTCGCCATTGCGGCGGCGCAGGCTGGTGCAGGCGAGGTCGTCGGCGTCGACATTGCCGAGGAGATGCTCGCTGTCGGCCGGCGCAAGCTACCGGCGCGCAAGCTGGATGAGCGTGTGATGCTATGCTACGGCGATGCGGAAAACCTGCCGTTCGACGACGATTCGTTCGACGCGGCCACCGTAGCCTTCGGCGTGCGCAATTTTGAGAATCTCGACGCGGGCCTGACCGACATGGCCAGGGTGTTGAGACCCGGCGCCCGCCTCGTGATCCTGGAGTTCAGTCAGCCGACCGCGTTTCCGGTCAAACAGGTCTACGGGTTCTACAGTCGCCACATTCTTCCGCGAATCGGAGGATGGCTTTCAGGCGATTCGGGTGCGTATCGCTACCTGCCCGATTCCATTGCTGTTTTCCCGCACGGCGAAGCGTTTCTGGCGCGGCTGCGGGCAGCGGGCTATGCGGACGTCAGCCAAAAGCGTCTGACGTTTGGCATTGCCTCGATCTACGAGGGACGGGCGGCCTAGCAGGCCGAGTGCTCAGCGGCGGTACTTGGTCAGACAGCACTCATTCGTCCGACCCCGCTGGCGGTATTCGACTTGGTCCATGAGGCGGTGCATGATGTGAACACCCAGTCCGCCGGCCCGGCGCGAGCGGACAATTCGTGTCAAGTCCGGTTCCTGGTAGACCGCAGGATCGAAGCCCTCCCCTTCGTCCCGAATGCGAACGGTGAAGCGGTCCGGGCGGACGATCACCGCAATGTCGATGGGCCGCTCCGTGTCGCCTTTGTAGGCGTGTTCGATGACATTGGCGCACGCCTCATCGACCGCCATCTTCAGTTGCTGGACGGAGTCCTCCGGCAGCTTGGCCCTTTCGGCGTGGCGCTCCACAAATTGACGAACGTCCTCCAGATATCTGGTGGAACTCGGAATGGTCAATTTGTGAATGCGGTCAGCCACTTGGACGCTCAGGCACTCGGGGCTGGTGAACCAAACTTCGTCACGGCTTCCTCCTCGGACTCGGTGATGTCGAACAACATCGGAAAGCCCAAGAGGTCGAAGACGTTATAGACTTTGGGTTGGAGGGCGGCAATCTTGATGTCGCCTCCCTTTTCCCGGATCTCCTCGATGTGCGCCATGAACACGCCCAGGCCGGCGCTGGAGATGTACATGAGGTTGGCCCCGTTCACGAGAATCTGCAAGGAATCATCCTGCTGGCACTTCTCGATGGCGGCCTCGAGTTCGGCGGCTGTGTGTGCGTCGAGTTCTCCCCGAAGGTCGAGCGCCTGAACGCTCCCCAATGTTCGGAACCCTACTGAAAAACTGCTCATACTGACTGCATCGGTGTCATGGTCGTGGTAGGCCCGAAACTACGCGAGTGCGGGCTCGTGTGCCACGCCGTGTGATTCCAGCGGGACGTCTGAGTGAGGGCCGTGCCACTTAAGCACGACCAGGGTCATGTCATCGCCATAATCGCCGGAATCTCCGACGAAGGCATTCAGATCCTCGATCAGGTGGTCGTGTATTCCTTCAGCACCTTCGTGACGGATGTCACCGAGGACGTCCAGAAGACGGTCGTACCCATACTCCTCTCCGCCGGGAGACCTGCTTTCAACGATTCCGTCCGTGTACAGGACGAAAACGTCGCCGGGTTGAAGGTGTATGGTCGCCTCGGCCAATGACCGTCTGAACAGGGGCGGGGGCGCCAGGCCGAGGCCAATTCCTTTCGACCGCAGGTAGCGGGCCTTCCCGTCGATTCCCACGGCCGCGGCAGGGCAGTGTCCGGCGCGCGCCAAAACGAACTCCTGCTTCCGAACGTCCAGGACGCCGTAGATAACCGAGACAAATACGTTCTTGTCCAGTGACTCCGAGATGGCCACGTTGGCGTGGTGAAGGAAATCGGCCGGAGATGGTGCGAGTCGGGAGACGGCGTGAAAGATGCCCTGCATCTCGGCCATGTAGAAAGCGGCCGAAGTCCCCTTCCCCGAGACATCCGCGATGATGAGGCCCAGCCGCTCGTCTCCGAGATCGACAAAGTCGTAGTAGTCGCCCCCCACCTCCTGGGCCGGGACGCTGGAAGCCGCCAGGGAGAGCCCCCGCACCTCCGGTACCCGCTGCGGGAGCAGCCGCTGCTGCACCTCACGGGCGATGGCCAATTCGCGCGCCAATCGCTCCCGTTCCACCTGCTGCTCCACGAGGCCGGCGTTTTCGATGGCCAGGCTTGATTGCGCCGCAAGGATGCTGATGGTGTCTATCTCATCGCGCTCGAACCCCCGAACCAGTTCTTTGCAGGCGAAGAGGGCTCCGATGACCCGGTTTCGACCAACCAGGGGTGCGACAACCATGCTGCTGATGGCTCGGGAGGCTTTGGCCCGCACCCGGTGATCCCGCATGGCCTCTTCGAGGAAGATCGGATTTCGGGAGGAGGTCGCCTCGGCAAAGAGGGCGTCCAGGTCAACCAGATCCAGGACCTCCTCCGGGTCAATCTTCGAGCCTGCCACGACCTTTGGCTTGAGTGATCCGGACTCCGGATCGGCGATGGCAAGCCACGCAAAGTGGGCCACGCCCGCCTCAACGGGGGATGAAGCGATGGCCGCGTGGAGCCGCTCGGCGTCGAAGACCTGCCCCACGATGTTGGTCAGGGACTGCATGGCGGCGCGCTCGCCCGCGCGTGCCTGGAATTCGCCCGAGGTTGGGAGATGGAAGAGCAACGAGAGCACTCCTGTGGTGGAGTACAAGATTCCGAACACCGCCGCAAGACTGGAGAACATCGACAGCGGATAGCTGAAGCTCTGGACGTAGGTGTAGATACCCGGGAGCTCGGCCCATCGGGAGATGACACTGTCCCTCATGATGCTGATTCCCAGAACCAGGACGAGCATCATAACCATGCTTAGACCGATGGCCGCCACCTTCTCACGAAAGGACAGAAAGACAATCCACGAGAGTCGGAAGGAGCACACAACCATGAACACGACCGAGACGATCATCAGGATGGTCTGAGCCTGATTCAGGACGGATCCGGCCCGCATGCCCAGGACCGACAGCGAGGTGACGACCATCGAACCAACCAACAGGTACCAGTTTCGCTGTGACGATCGCGTCCGCTTTACCAGCACGAGGTCCTTGAGCCGCAGCATCAGGAAAACGGCCAGCACGCCGTAGAGGAGTCCGAGGATGTTTGTCTTGAAAACGGTTGCCAAGACCAACGGTGCGCCAGTCTCCAGGTCAAATCCCAGGGCCAGAGAAGCATCGACGGACGCGGGAGGACTGGCAATCAGGAGCACCACGTGAGTAATGAGAATGACGACACCGGCCGCCAAAGTGATCGTCCAGAACGATCTGGCAGGAGATGGCCTCTTCTTCCGGAATGACTCGGCCAGCAGCGCCCAGAGCGCCGCATATCCGACCAGCAGTAGCAGGTCGTACCCCAGATTCATGGAGGCCGACGGCACCTGACCTCGCCATGCCAGCAGGTGATACACCAGCGCCATGGCCGTGGCCCCGCTGAAAAGCAGACCCATGAGGACTGTTCGGGTGCCCGACTGGGCCCGTTTTTCCTTGGGGAGTCTCTGCTTGTCGGCGCTCCTTCTGAAGGAGGGAAGGTTCATCCGGTTGAATAGCCGGCGGGTGAGGGTGATGGGTGGCGTTGTACCCCGTGCGAAACGCCTTTGTTACAGGGAGAGAGTTGGGGAGTTGGTCCGCCAGAATGTACGCCTGGAAGTCCGCAGGTGCGGGTTCAGTCGGAAGGCCAGTTCCTACCGACGCGACGGGTAACTTCCCGCACTCGCCCCCGTAGAGCAGACCACCCACCAGACACCACGCATGAAGAGAAAACGTATCGTTCGCGTCCAGCTATTCCTGCTGGGACTCGCCGTCGTTCTGATCGTGTGGCGCATCGCGCGGGGCCCGGCTGCCCCCGCGGGCCTTGTCGCCATCGCCGGCCTTGACTCAGGTGAACTCGCAGCCCGGGCGTTCGAACTCGACGATAAGGGTCTCGTGATGATTGACGCCGTGGGGTCGGTGGAGGAAGAGGGGTCCGACATACCAGCAGCCTACGGATGGCTTGTCCGAAGGGACTCTCGCGAATTGATGTGGGTGCAGGACCCGGCCCGGTCTCGGGTTGAGCGCACGCGAATGACCACGCAGGACTCGGTCCGCCTGGAGGCGGGCGCCTACGAAATGTATTTCACCAGTTTTGGGGCCACCGAGAGCAGTCGCAGTGGTCGCGGCGCATTGGGCCTGAAAGTCCACTGGGCAAACGACGCCAAATACTGGCGATTCGTGGTTTCGCCGCGCGAGGAAATCGGACGAGCGGTCCGCTTTGAAAGCCAGGGCTGGGACGGCGAGGCCGTCTGGTCTTCGGGCACGGTCGGGAATAGAACCCGAAAAACGGGTAGGATTCGTGTCGAGGAGCCCTCGGTCGTCAGGATCTATGCCATCGCGGAAATCTGTGTCCGGGAGTGCGATGTCGCCCGGATTTCACGACTGGGCCGAGAGGAAGCGGTCTGGGAAATGACACGCGAGAACACCCAGCATGCAGGTGGTATGCAGCGAAATCGAGTCTTCGACGACG
>JAJCYP010000019.1 GCA_029262855.1 Bacteroidota bacterium
CCTCAAGACTGACGAGCCCGGCGCCCCGCTCGAGTCCGTTCATGGACCGATCGACCAGGCTCGAAAGATCCGCCGAACGCCGGGAAAGCCCCGTCGTGTCTTCGGCCGATTGCAGCCACACCACCAGGGACTCCGCCGCATAGTGCAGACTATCGGACGTGGCCGTAACAAACCTGATGTAGCCGACCGTCGGATCCTCCTGGACGGTTCCCCCGACCTGTGGTGGAGATTGGTCCGCGCCCCGATTGGGCACCTGCTGTCGGGCCAAGTAAGCCAGCGAGCCGATGGCAAGTACCGCCAGAATCAGCAGTGCGGACTGAAAAAGCGTGACGCGGTCTTTCATTGGTCCCCGGGAAACGCCCTTCCCGGCCCATCGTTCGAAATCGCACAAAACGGAGTGGGCAAACCGCATGGCAGAGGGAATTCGCAGGTTCAGCATTCATTTTTCGACAGACGTCGAAGAGGAACTCGGCGTGCGGTTTGTCGGCCCGCTGGACCGCATTGTTCCGGAGGATCTGTATGATATTGAGGTCGAAATCGAATTGGATGATGGCGAAATCGTAATGATGCCCCTCTTTGCATCGGTCACCCTACACGAGCCGCGGTAGTGCGGGATTTCCCTGAAGAGACCGGCAGCGTGTTGGAGGTGCTGGAGATTCTCCGGCCCGTCCTTTCTGGCGGTGGTATTCAGGTCGAGATCGTCACGAAACCCCACAGACACGGCTTTCTCGTGTACTTCGTGCACGCCAATGACCGAATCCGGGAGATCAGTGACCCGGGTGAAGTGGTGGAGTATCTGCACGGACTCGTGGACGGAATCCAACTCGGCGGACAGGACCCAGTGGCCCTGCTGGAGGCCGCCGTTCGGGCGGCCAAAAAGAAGGCGAAGTGAAGATCTTGGCAGGCTCTTTGCACGGGTCTTGGACAACCAGCCGTCAAGGTCATGTTTGTGTCCGACATTACAGTCTCCAGAAAATGCGATCGCGCCGCGATGTACACCATCCTCATCAATCTCAAGGATGAGGATGAAGCCATTGCATTGGCCGCAAGGCTTGGCGACGAACTGCAACCCGACGGTGTCCGCACGGAGCTCTTCGTCTGGCGCCCCTCTGACAGCCCGACCGTAGTCGACGCCTACACATTCGAGAAACGCACGGCCGAGCAGGCTCACAAATTCCTTCAGGCACTGGCTGCCGCCTCCACGGCCCAGGCTGCGTAGCGGCCCCGCCCGCCAGGTCGTCGCGGCGCCAGGCGGATCGTCTATTCCGAGCGCAGGGAGCGAACCGGGTCTATCCGCGCCGCGCGAAGCGCCTGATATCCGACCGTAGTGTAGGCCAGGGCCATCAGCCCGACGGCCGACCCCAGCAGGAGTGGCCACCCCAACTCGGCGTGGTAGGCGAACTGGTCGAGCCATCGACTCATCACCATCCACGAAACCGGCAGGGCGATCACCAGCGCCACGAGGACCAGCGCAAGGAACTCCCTGGACAGCAGTCCCACAATTCGCGGCACGGAAGCGCCGAGCACCTTTCGCACGCCTATCTCCTTGCTGCGTCGGGCGGCCGAAAACGCGGCCAATCCGAACAGCCCCAGACAGGCCACCACAATCGCCAGCATCATGAAACCGCGGGCGAGAGTCTGGATGACCGCCTCACTTCGGTAGATCTGCTCGAACTGATCATCCAGAAACCGGGTCTGGACAGGCACCAGCGGATTCGTCTCCAGGAACAGTGACTCGAAGTGGGACAGCGCCTCGGAAGTTCTGCCCGCTGCCGGCCGAACAAACATCCACGCGACAGACTGGGGCTCAAGCCTGATCACCAGCGGATCGATGGGCTCGTAGAGCGACTGATAGTGGAAGTCCTCGACCACGCCGATTATCTGCCCTGTTCGTCCCCACATCGTGACGGTCTCTCCCACCGGGTTTTCGAATCCCATCGCGCGGACCGCAGTTTGATTCACCACCAGATTGAGCGAATCGGAGCCAAACTCCCGCGAGTAGGTCCTCCCGTCCGCCACGTTCATTCGCATGGTTTCCAGGTAGTCGTGAGCGACCGTGAGAACGCTGAACAGCGTGTTGTCATCAGGCGACTTGCTTGGCCAGCGCACACCGCCTGATGTGGAAGACCCAATCTCGAGCGGATTGGAGCTGGACATGGTGACCGACTGAATGCTGGGGTCCTGGAGAAGGCGTGAGCGAAAGGTTTCGTAGTTCTCCACCATCGCGGGCGTCGCTGAACTGTAGAACACGTCCTTTCTGTCCAGTCCCAGGTTTTTACTCCGGATGAAATCGAGCTGCATCGAGACGGCGCCGGCACCCACCACGAGCAGCACACTGAGGGTGAACTGGAAGACCACCAGAGCCCGCCTGAGATTGATACCGCCGCCAACGCCGTAGTCATTCCGGCGCAGGACCCGCATGACCGAGAACGACGACAGGTGCATGGCCGGATACCAGCCCGCAGCCAGGCCCGTCAGGCCGGCGATGAGGACGAACTGCAACCAGACTCCGGCACCGAGCTGTGAGAGGCGGATTTCCTTTCCCGTCAGGTCGTTGAACCACGGCAGAAGAACCAGCAGTGCCACGAGAGCGGCTGCGAGCGCGATCATGGCCATGAGAACGGATTCGGTCAGGAACTGGCGCGCCAGCTGTCCACGTTCGGACCCAAACGTCTTCCGAACGGCCACCTCTCTCGTCCGCTGCGAAGCTCGTGCGGTCGCCAGATTGGTAAAGTTGATCGCGGCAATCAGGAGGACGAATATCCCGACGACGGAAAATATCCTCAGGTAGTCGATGCGACCTCCAACCAGGACACCGTTCTCGTATTCGTTGCGAAGGTATACATCGGCCAGCGGTTGCAGGAAGAGCACGTCTGAGTCCGACTCCGTGTTCTGTTGGATCAGCATCCGAATGTCATCAGATACTCGGAGATGATCGGCTCCGGGCGCGAGTCGGACCAGCATCCTCAGGCCGTTGTTGCCCCAATCGTCCACCCAATTGTTGCGCCGCGCGAACTCCTCGATCGGGAGTGCATAGTCCATGGCGTGCGTGACCTGAGGCGGCAAATCCCGGAAGACTCCGGTCACCGTGATGTCCAGCCGGTTTTCCAGATTCAGGGTGCCCCCAACGACGGCGGCGGCCCCCTCCTCCGCAGAGACGCCTTCGAACTCGTCCCGGAAATACTTCCGAGCCATCGACTCCGAAAGGACTATGGACTCGGGGCTGTCAAGTGCAGTGGCCGGGTCACCGGCAAGGAAGTCGTGTTTCAGGATCTTGAAGAGGTCCCTTCCCGCATGGCGGCCGTCTTCCCGAAACAGGATCTCACCCCTCCGGAATGCCAGATTCTGATTCCAGCTGACCAGGGCTGCGTGCTCGATGGCCGCGAAGTCCTCGTCCAGGACATCGTCCAACTTCGCAGTGATTGCAGGCCAGGTGAAGACCTGCCCCTCTCCATAGCTGGAAGTCCGCATGACCCGGTACACCTGATCGGCATCCTCGTAGTGGGCGTCGAACGCGGCCTCGTCCCGGACCCAGAGGAGGATCAGAAAGGCGGCCAGAAACCCCAGCGACAGCCCCATGACGTTGATGAGGGCGTAGGACCAGTGTCGTCTCATGCCGCGCAGGGCGGCCTTCAGGAAGCTGCTGAACATCGCGAGTCCGGTGTATGCGTTCCTGTAACAGACAGTGCCTTCGCGAAATTGGTTGCCACGTTGGCCTCACTTCTTTCCCAGAGTCAAAGAAGCCGTCTGATCGCATGGTTTTTCGGGGCGGGGTGACCTAACATCCCATTGTGCCGGGATGGCGGAATGGTAGACGCAACGGACTCGATTTTGGGTCTCCCGCTCGGAAACGGGCGGGTAATTAAAGGGATCAAACTCGGAGAATCCTTAACAGGTAGCGCTGATGGGAACGCCGAGCCAAGCCTCACTTCGGTGAGGAAGGTGTAGAGGCCAGACGGTTCCTGCCTACGTCCATCCGGATACGGTAAAGGCATGGTCCAGACCACCAAACTGAAAGGGCAGCGAAAGCTGTAGTGGTATGTAAAATCCGTTGGGGCGTATGCCCCGTGCGGGTTC
>JAJCYP010000020.1 GCA_029262855.1 Bacteroidota bacterium
CTGGAGCCTCATGAACAACAGGACTCGTCTAAGCCGTCCCGATTCTTTTCCCACCACGCCGCTTGACAGATACTTGGTAAATGTACCAGAGAGGTACCACGTAAAGACCAGACCGGAAATCAGAAAAAAGGCGCTCGGAGAAGATTCCGGAGGAAACGGCTCTGTCAGGGAGTCCCACGTGACAACTGACTCGAACAATGGCACCCCCACACCCGCTACCAGCACGTCACCCGATGCAAGGCTCAAACAGACGAGACCCAGGCAAATAGCTACGCCCGGCACTAAGACGCCGACGATCTCGTAGGTGGCGTATGAGGCTCTCGCGGTCCAGTCCATGTGATTCTCCAGTGTGTCTGAACGTAAGAGGCTCGTATGTCAGTCTTGTGTCACACTGCCACCAGGACGGAGGTCCTGGTCGGCATCGAATCGGGTGGGCGGATGGTGTCTCGGCCCATAAGGAATTGCCGCGTCTTCGGGATGGATTTGCCCCGGTCCCGTTCGATTTGCCGGTCGGCGACGACTGAATGGTGCTGAACTATGGGACCGATCTGCCGGTGGATAGTTCGGTTTGTCCACGGGCTGCGGCGGATTTGCCAGGGGGGCTGGATTCCGAATTCGCGGTCTCGGGCCGATCTACGACCGGTTTCGCCCGGGGCGGATTCAAATTGCCGAGGACCGGGGTTTTTGAGGCGATAGAGCGGGGCATATTGAAATTGCCGCAGGACAATGAAGTCGCAGACAGGCCCAATCGCCCGAATGCCGACCGCACGATAATCGCCGCTGACTCGCGCCGAATACACCGGTCGCCGCTGGCTCACCGCTTGAACTGCAAGCTGGGGTGGCGGGGGTCCGCAGCGAAGAGCCGATACGACTCCCGCGCCTGCCGCCGGACGTTCTCCGGGAGCCGCCGGTACAGCTTCCAGAAGCTCGGCTGCGTAAACGAGCGCACGCCTACAGGTCCTCGGGGTCGAGTGGGCGCGTCCGGCCGGCTCGGTGCGCGGCGAGTGCCTCGTCAGCCACGGGTTATCCGGCCCCTATGAGCTCGGATCAGTTGGCAACTGGGCTTCATGCCAGACTGCCAAGATCCAAATGTCGTTTTCCCTCTGCTGATAGAAGAAGCGATAGGGCGAGACCACCACCTCGCGAACCGAGCTACTTGGGTATTCGGGGACTTTGCGGCCGGACTTGGGAAACGAGGTCAGGCGCATCAGGCGTTGCCTGGCCCGCTTGGCGTAGGCCGCAGCGGCGGCTGGTCGGTCTCTCCTGATATACTCGATGGCCGAGTTCAGTTGAGCCTCAGCGGAGGGGGTAAATCGGATTCTCACTTGGATTCGGCGAGGAGCGCGTCAATCCGGTCGAAAACCGTATCCAATTCCTCTCCTTTTCCGGCGGCCGCCTCTGCCTCACCCTTGGCAATCGCTCGAAGGAGGCCCAGTTCATATTGCGTTCTCTCGTAGGACTGCGTGCTGACCAAGACAGCCGTGGCGCGACCACGCTGAGTGATGAACACGGGCTCGTCCGAGACGCGAGTCTTCTTGATGACTCCGGCCGTGTCCTGGCGCAACTCGGAAATGGGAATGATCGAAGGAACCGCAGACATGGTTTGCCCCGTTGGTTATACCGTTGGTGGTTCCGCACACGATGCATATAAAGTCAGGTTCCGAAGTGCGGTATAATGAAGAGGATCGTATCCGGAATGCCCTTCGGCCGCTCAGGCAGATGCGGGCCCTGGGCAAAACGGTCCCACCAAGACGGCACATTGAAGCCCGCAGGGGCAATTCCGCCGCCGAGCAGGGCGGATCACGCCCGCGTACAAACCGCGCCCGCGTAACTTATCCCCGTGAGTGCCACTCCCAAGCGCCTGAACGCCGAGATCTCCCGTCTGGAAGCACGTCTTGCCGCGCTGGAAAGGGAGCGTTCGCGGCTCAAGCAGCGGCTTGCGGAGTTGAAGTTGCGCGACGCTGGTGAAGGCCCCGACGCTGCGGTTCAACCAGGCGACGCGCCCAGGACTACCGCTGCCAAGGTGGCGCTTTTCATGTCGCTCTTCCGCGGCAGAGCTGACGTTCACGCGCTTCGCTGGAAGAACGCGAAGAAGGCGACGCGCGGCTTCGCGCCGGCCTGCGGGAATGAATGGGTTCACGGCGTGTGCCACAAACCCATAATCAAGTGTGGCGCGTGTCCGAGTCAGGCGTTTCTGCCTGTTACCGAGGAGGCCATGGCTCGGCATCTGAAAGGCGGGCACGTTGTGGGTCTTTACCCCCTGCTGCCGGATGAGACCTGCTGGTTTATGGCTGTCGATTTTGACAAGGGGGCGTGGCGGGAAGATGTGGACGCGTTCGCCGAAACGTGCCGGAGGCGAGCGCTCCCTTTCGCGGTGGAGCGCTCGCAGTCGGGCAGTGGGGCGCACGTCTGGTTTTTCTTTGAGGCACCGGTGGCCGCCAGAATCGCTCGCAAGATGGGAAGTCTGCTTCTCACGGAAACCATGGACAGGCGACACGAACTGCCCATGGAGTCCTATGATCGGCTTTTTCCCAGCCAGGACACGATGCCGAAGGGCGGATTCGGCAACCTGATTGCTTTGCCCTTTCAGGGCGGAGCGCGCGAGCTGGGGAATTCGGTATTCGTGGACGATTCCTGGGTGCCGTTTCCGGACCAGTGGAAGTTCTTGGCCTCTGCCGGTCGCGTGAGTCCGGGCGTCGTGGCGGCCTTGGCGGGCGAGGCCACCGACCGCGGTGAGTTGGGCGCGCATGTTGGAGAACCGGAGGTGGGCGAGTACGCTCCCTGGGACAGGCCGCCATCAGGTTTCAAGGATCGGCCCGTTCAGGGGCCTCTTCCGTCGGAGTTGGAAGTGGTTTTCGGGCAACTCCTGTTCGTCCCCACGGCCGGGCTTTCATCGCCCTTGATAAATTGGATCAGGCGACTGGCCGTGTTTCAAAACCCGGCGTTCTATAAGAAACAGGCGCTTCGGCTGTCGACGGCGCTCACGCCGAGGATCATCAGCTGCGCGGAAGATCACCCGCACCACATCGGACTTCCCCGAGGCGCGTTCGACGATCTTTGGCAGCTGACAACGAAGCTGGGGATTCGCCTACAGATTCGGGATGAGAGGACCACGGGCGAATCGCTGGATACATCGTTCCGCGGTGCGCTGCGCGAGGAGCAGGCCCAGGCGGTCGACGCGCTGTTGTCTCACGACATGGGAGTATTCGTCGCGCCGCCGGGGGCCGGAAAGACGGTCGTGGGCGCGAACCTGATCGCCGGGCGCGGGCGGAATACCCTCGTCATCGTTCACCGGACGCAGCTTCTGGAGCAGTGGCGCGCCCAACTCGCCGTGTTCTTGGATGTGGAGCTTGGCGAAATCGGCCAGATTGGAGGCGGAAAGAGAAAGCCAAACGGAAGGCTGGACGTGGCGATGCTTCAGAGTCTCGTCACCAAGAAGCAGGTATCGGATAGCGTGGCCTCGTACGGCCACGTGGTCGTGGACGAGTGCCACCACGTTCCGGCTGTGTCCTTCGAGCGCGTCATGCGAGAGGTCAAAGCCCGCTATGTGTTGGGGCTGACTGCGACACCGATCAGGCGCGATGGGCATCAGCCGATCATTCAGCTGCAGCTTGGTCCCGCCAGGTACACCATCGGTGCCAGGAAGCACGCGGCTTCGAGGCGCTTCGATCACCGGCTGGTGCCAAGGGAGACCGAGTTTCGTCTGGCCGGCGACGACCCGGGAGTCAGCATTCACGAGGTCTATCGCCAACTGGTGCAGGATGCGGCGCGGAATCGACTGATTGTGAGCGACGTTGCCGCGGCTCTGAAGGAGGGGCGGTCGCCGATCGTGTTGACCGAGCGTCGTGCGCACTTGAAGTTTCTGGCGGAGCAGTTGGAGGGTCACGTGCGCAACCTGATCGTCCTTCATGGGGGCATGAAAGCGACGCGCCGCCACGAGGCCATCGAGCGACTGAAAACCATTCCCCCAGGGGAAGAGCGGCTCGTACTCGCCACCGGCCGGTTCATTGGGGAGGGCTTCGACGATGCCCGCCTCGACACGCTGTTTCTGGCCATGCCGGTTTCGTGGAAGGGAACCCTCGTCCAGTATGCCGGGAGGCTTCACCGCACCCACCACGGCAAGACCGAGGTCCGCATGGTGGACTACGTGGATCGACACGTGCCGATGCTGGTGCGGATGTTCGAGCGGCGGAAGCGGGGGTATGCCGCGATGGGGTATTCGGAGGTCGGGGCGGGGCCTGGGTTGTTTGATGGGGTTGGCCCTCACGAACGGTGACCCGTGCTAACATGATGCCGATTTGCAGTTCTGGCTCTGGCGCACATGTATCCCGATAGGCCACAACTGTCGCCCCGGTGGTGCCTCACTGCCACCCCACTAGGGTAATTCTGCTAGCGCGGTAGGGTAATTCTGCTAGCGCGGTAGTATTAGGTGACAAGGTGGAATAGTATGATTACACCTTGAGCCGCCACCGAACTTGCGATTGAAATCAACAAGGTTTGCCCCCCACAACGGCATCGCTTTCGTTCGGCGGACCCTACCGCGGTGCGCCTTCCGCGAATCGTGCGGGTGGACACAACCCACAACTCCCATTGGAGTACCCGCATCTGGTGTCGCCATTGAGCCGCGTTGCATAGGCCCCAATCCTCGGTCTCTAAGAGAAACCGAAGGTCGCGGAATGAAGGTCAGAGATGTGCGACGAAGTCTACTGAAGGACGGCTGGTTTCTCGTCAGGATCAGGGGCAGCCACCATCAGTACAAACACCCGCGAAAAGCAGGTCTTGTCACTCTTCCGGGTAAGCCCGGGGACGACTTGGCGCCAGGAACCTTGAACAGCGTACTTAAACAAGCAGGTCTCAAACCATGAAGTACGTCATCATTATTGAGCCGACGGGTACCGGCTTTTCTGCGTACTCCCCGGACCTCGATGGATGCGTTGCAACAGGAACATCGCACTCAGAAGTTCAGCGGAAAATGGCGGAGGCGATTTCTGTCCACGTTGAACTGCTACGGGAAAGCGGTCAGGAAATCCCTCAGCCAAAGAGCTCGGCCGCGGTTGTCGAAGTGGCGGCCTGACGAGGTTATGCCAGCGGCCGTCTCGGCCCCTCAGGAATTGCCCCGCCTTCGGGGCGGATTTGCCCCGGTCCTGTTCGATTTGCCGGCCGCCGACGACTGAATGGTGCTGAACTTGGGGCCGATCTGCCGGTGGATAGTTCGGTTTGTCCACGGGGTGCGGCGGATTTGCCGGGGGGCTTCGGCGGTCGGAAGAGTGACCCCCTCCCGAAACGCACGGAGCATCTTGAGCAGCGATGGAAGGTACTCGGAGGGAATCTTATCGAGTTCCTCGATCACCTGAGAGCGGTACAGCGGCTTGGCGGTGTCCATCGTAGGCTCAGAATCGTTCGGAGCAGTCCGGAATCCTTGAGACGCCACAACCTTGATCTGGGTCCGCCCCCGCCTTTGCGCATAACATCTCCTTAGCGGCGGGCCTCCGTCGCACCAATTCCGGATAGCAAAGTGGAATTGAGGGACAGACAAGAAGCGGGGGCAGGCCGGCGATGACCCGGGAGGAGGCGGGCGTCGCCAGAGAGGACGTAGAGCAATTCGTTGAGATGACGCTGGAAGAGCTTCTCAACGCCGCCCTTGCGGCCGCGCTGGATTCCAATCGCCATGTGCCCGGATATCTGTTGGGAAAACGGAAGCTCCCCAAGGAAATACCGGAGATGTACGAGCCCGGAGGGGAAAGCGAGGCGGGGATGTATGCGGCCCTATCGCACAACGA
>JAJCYP010000021.1 GCA_029262855.1 Bacteroidota bacterium
AGGGTCGCGCCCTCGCTGGTGACGCTCAGCGTTGCCCGGATGCCAATCGGCATGGGTGTCTTCAGGGCGAAGTGACCGTAGTTCCAGTTCTTCGCAACGGGATAGGAGGCCCCGCCGAAATAGTGCTCCATGACTTCGCCCACCGAAAAACTGGGCCGATCCGCCGGGGGCGTCGAATCCGTGAACTGCCCCAGCACGACGCCGGCCAAGCCCGCCAACACGCCGCTCAATCGAAGTTGCGCCAGCAGGCCGTCCAGCCTGTAAGGCGTCTCCCCGACGTCTTCCAGGAAGAGAATGCATCCGTCGAGGCCTGGCAGGTAGGGCGTACCTACCAGTCGGGCGATTGTCGTCAGGTTGCCTCCCACAAGCATGCCCGATGCCTCGCCCCGGACGAGTGGGACCGGCCGCGAGTCATCCACTGGAGCCAACCCGACCGAAGAAGCCCCCGACAGCAACTGCCAGTAGGGCTCCAGCCAGCGTGGATCCGGATCGGGCCACTCCACCGCGAGCATCGCACCGGACAACCCCTTCCAACCCGCGTGACAATGCAGGGCCAATTGAAGGGCCGTGATGTCGGAGTACCCGATCAGAATCTTGGGCTTTTCGGAGGCCGTCTGATAGTCGATCCGGTCCAGAATTCGGAGCGTCCCGTAGCCGCCGCGCACACACAGCAGGAGATCCAGATCGTCGCGGGCGGCCAACGTGTTGAACTCCTTTGCACGGGCGTCGTCGGTGCCTGCGAGGAAGCCGTGGGTGGGGTACGCGTCCCGGGGCGCGACCACCTCCAGCCCCAACTCCCGAAGACTGCGAAAACCGGCGGCGAGACGGGCCTCATCCAGCGGGGGCCCGGACGGGGCGAGAATACCGACGCGTGGTGTCTTGAGCGGGGGAGTCATCGGCGGAAAGATACTGGCGCGCAGTTCAGCACGTACCTTCGGGCGTGGTTTTCTCCTGCCCTCCCGACTATCTGCCAGAACCCCGGTTTTGGGCGGCCGCACTGCGCGCGGATACGGTTCAGTTGGTCACAGGCGCCCAGTACGTTCGCCAGTCCCGACACAATCGGGCGCGGGTTAGGACCTCGAATGGCACGCAGTGGCTCACCATCCCTGTGAAACGGGGGCAGTTCGGGCGCTCCATTCGGGAAACCGGGATCAGTCCGGAAGGCGATTGGTGGCGCCACCACACCAAGGCATTGCGGTACAACTACGGCGCGACTCCCTATTACGAGCATCTGATGCCGGAACTCCTCCCGCACCTGACTCGCGGTCACGCAATGCTGTCGGAGGTCACGGTCCCGCTGGTTCGTGTGCTCGCGCGGTGGTTGGGATGTGATGCCACGATCCTGGAGTGTGATGGGTCGCCCGTGGGTGCGGCGGCGGTGCCCGTGCCTTTCGGCTTGTTTGACCAAGGCCGCGAAGTGGTCGTGGAGGCCGCCATCCCGGAGTATCGGCAGGCATTTGAGGGTCACATTGCCGGCCTGAGCGTTGTGGACCTCCTGTTCAATCACGGCCCGGACGCGCGGGACATCATCCTTTCCAAGACCACCTATGCAGTCTCCTGAGGAAATCAGCGGCACGATTCTGGATCCCATCAACCGCCGCCAGTACCCGGGGCGCGTCCACATTCGCGACGGAAGAATCGTGGGAATCGAAGAGTCGGACGACGTCGATGAGGGTTTTCTGCTTCCGGGCTTTGTGGATGCCCATGTTCACATCGAGAGCTCAATGCTTGTCCCGTCGCAGTTTGCCCGTCTCGCGGTGCGCCATGGAACCGTAGCGACGGTCAGTGATCCCCACGAGATCGCGAATGTACTCGGAGTCCCCGGCGTGGAATACATGCTGGCCGATGCCGACCGCGTTCCGCTGGTGGTTGCGTTTGGGGCTCCGTCCTGCGTTCCCGCGACCCCATTCGAGTCCGCCGGAGCCGTGATGGGCCCTGAGGATGTGGCGCGGCTGCTCGACGATCCCCGAATCGGCTACCTCTCCGAAATGATGAACTATCCGGGGGTGGTGATGGGCCTTCCCGATGTGATGGCGAAGATCCAGGCGGCCCGCGACCGGGGCAAACCGGTGGACGGACACTGCCCGCAGTTGACGGGGGATGACCTGGTCACCTACATCAATGCCGGGATAAGTACCGACCACGAGTGTACCACCGAGAAGGAGGCCCGGGAGAAGCTGGAGCTCGGCATGCAGATCGCGATCCGGGAGGGAAGTGCGGCAAAGAATTTCGATGCGCTGATAGGTCTTCTGGCCGAGTACCCCGGGCGGATGATGCTCTGTTCGGATGACAAGCATCCCGATGACCTAGTGGCGGGTCATATCAATCAGTTGGTCGCGCGCGCAGTCCGGGAGGGACTCGACCTCTGGGATGTGCTGACGGCAGCGTGCGTGACGCCAGTCCGGCACTATGGGTTGGACGTCGGACAAATGCAGGTCGGAGACCGCGCGGATCTGATCCGGATCGCTGACGTGCAGGACTTCACGGTGTCCGAGACCCTGATCGGCGGGCAGCGGGTGTCCAGCAATGGCATCGAGCAGTTTCGGGTAGACCCACCACCCGCGGTAAACCAATTCGTCAAGCCGGCCATCAGCAAGGGCGATTTCGCAGTCCGTACCGAAGGGCGCAACCTGCAGGTGATTCAGGCAATCGACGGGGCCATCGTGAGTGGGAGTGTTGTCCGACCGGCCACAGTTCGCGACGGGATGGCGGTTGCCGATCCCGGCCGGGACCTGCTCAAGGTGGCCGTGGTGAACCGCTATCTGGCCGCGCCGCCAGCCGTTGGGTTCATCGAGGGTTTCGGCCTCAAGCGAGGTGCAATCGCTTCCAGTGTGGCCCACGACTCACACAACATCATTGTCGTCGGGACGACGGACGAGGAGATGGCAGCGGCCGTGGATGCGCTGGCATCTTCCGGAGGCGGGATTTCGGCGGTCGATGGCCGGGAGGTTCGCCTGCTGGAACTGCCCGTGGCTGGCCTCATGAGCACGGGCGACGGCGAGGAGGTCGGCGCGAAGTACGAGCGTCTCGATGCCTTCGCCAAGGAGTTGGGGTCGCAGTTGGCGGCGCCGTATATGACGCTTTCATTCATGGCCCTGCTGGTGATCCCTGCCCTGAAGCTCGGTGACCGCGGGCTTTTCGACGTCAATCGATTCGACTTCGTCCCGCTGTTTGTTGATTAGACGGCGCATGACTGGCGCGCACGGTCGTCAGTCCGGGTCCTTCACGAGTCGGAAGCCCTGGTGGTTGGTCCCGGTATCCGGGGCGTTCATCATGCGGGCCGACGGCCGGTAGCTCTCGCAATAGGTGTCGTGGCAGAGGAAACTGCCTCCGCGGAGGACCCGCTTGGGTGTGCCGGGCTCGGCCGGATCGAAGCTGTCCGGCGGCCCCGCCGGGTTTCGTGCCGGTGATTCGGCGTAGTAGTCCGGACGATACCAGTCCGACACCCATTCCCAGACGTTGCCGGCCATGTCGTGCAGGCCGAAAGGGTTCGGCGCATACGTACCCACGGGCGAGGTCTCCAGAAAGCCGTCTTCCCCGGTATTTACCACCGGAAACTGTCCCTGCCAGATGTTGGCTTCCTTTCCCTCGGGCGGGCGATCACTCCAGACGAACCGTGTCCCTTTGAGTCCTCCGCGGGCGGCAAACTCCCACTCGGCCTCGGTCGGCAGCCTGCCACCGGCCCATTCGGCATAAGCCACGGCATCGTCCCAGGAAATGTGGACGACGGGATGGGAGAGCCTGTTCTCGTATGATGAGTCCCCTCCCGATGGATTCCGCCACGAGGTACCCGGAGACCATTCCCACCATTGAAAGTGGTCGTGAAGCGACACGGCGTGGTTCGGGGACGCGAACATGAGTGATCCCGGTTGGAGAAGGGCCGGATCCACGCCAGGAAAAGCCGCGGGGTCAAGGGGCCGTTCCGCCACCGTGACGTAGCCGGTGGCCTCAACGAACGCCTCGAACTCGGCGTTCGTTACCTCGGTCTCGCCCATCCAGAATCCATTGACGGTGACACTGTGTACAGGACGCTCGTCCGGCCTTCCAGAGTCGGAGCCCATCTCGAAACGGCCTCCGGGTATCCACACCATGCCGTCGGGCGCCGGCCCGGGCGCAGGCGAATCCCCGGAGCAACCGAGAGCCGTGGCCATCAGGAGAACCGTCAGGCAGGCCGCCGTCAACGGGCGGCGGCCAGGGAGGCATCCGACGGTTGGCGGCCGGCGGCCAGGCGTTTGAGCCGCGCCGTTCATTCCGAAGAGTAGTCTTCGCCCAAATTCCAGCGCGACAGATGAGATAGCGTCCGCGCATCCATGACCGAATCCATCCGGGCAACGATGTCCGGCCTGGAGGCTGCCAGGTCCGTGGTTTCGGCGGGATCGGCATCGAGGTCGAATAGCAGAACCGGGCCGTCTGGGTTTTCCCGCGCTTGCAGGCGAACCCCCTTCCATTTGCCGAATCGCACGGCCTGCATCGCTCCGAATGCGTGGTACTCCCAGTAGAGGGGGCGGCTTCGGGCGAAGGGCTCGTCCCCTTTGAGTATCCCGTCGAACGACTCGCCATCGATGCCCTCGGGGACGGTGGCCCCGGTGAGGGCCGCGAGCGTGGGCATGACGTCCCAGAATGCCGAGACGTGGCTGGTCTCCGTTCCCTCGGCAATATGGCCGGGCCACCGGGCGATCATCGGGACCCTGACTCCACCCTCGAAGACAGAACCCTTCAGACCCCGCAGGCCTGCGGTACTGTTGAAGTACTCGGCCTCGACGCCGCCGGTATAGGTGGTGCCGTTGTCCGACGAAAACATCACGATGGTGTCTTCGCCGAGGCCCAGTTCATCGACCAAATCCACAAGGCGTCCGACGCTTCGGTCCATGTATGTGATCATAGCTGCGTAGGCCGACAGCGGCCGCGGGTGCGGCAGATACGGACCTCCAAGGAACGGCTCCTCGTCGAAGGCGCCGATGTACTGGTCCAACTCTTCGGTAGGTACCTGAAGGGCCAGGTGCGGAATGGGCGTCGCGTAGACCAGGAAGAACGGCTGATCGGCATTGTCCCGGACGAAGCCAAGCGCTTCCTCAATCATCTCGTCCGGCGCGTAGGTCTGGCGTTGGTATCGCGTGTAGTACTCCATCTCGGTGTCGAGCGGGGAGTCGATTTGCTGGTGTGCGGCGAACCAGGGCGCGTTGCCCTCCAGGCTGTCGGCGTCGCCATTTCGCCAGAGATGGGTCGGGTAGTAGTTGTGCGCTACGCGTTGGCAGAGATACCCGTAGAAGTGGTCGAAGCCCTGGTTGTTGGGGTGCCCCTCGCTATCGGGCCCGCCGAGGCCCCATTTCCCGACAAACCCGGTTGCGTAGTCTTCAGACCGCAGCATTTCGGCGATGGTGACTTCGGTGTCCTTCAGCGGCAGCTGCCCCTCCGGCTCGTCCGGCCCCCAGCCTCCCACCTCGAAGTTGTCCCGGACGTAGGCATTGCCGGTGTGTCTGCCCGTCAGAAGGGATCCACGGGAAGGTGCGCAGACCGGGCTGCCGGAGTAGTGCTGCGTGAAACGAAGTCCGTCGCCCGCGAGTCGATCCAGATTCGGCGTCCGGATCTTTTCCTGCCCATAGGCCCCGACCTCCCCGTAGCCGAGATCGTCAGCCAAGATATATATGATGTTCGGCTTCCGATCCGGGGAGGCGCAGGCCGCACACAACAGCGCCAGCGCAAAAAAGGGGATTCGTCTCATGAACGGTTTTGCCTGCAGGGGATGGGGGAGTGTACACTTTCGTGCTAAACGACAAACCGAATTTACGATGCCCCGACCCCCCCCTGTATTTCTTTGTTGCCTTCCTTTTCGCGGCCGCTTCGGCCCAGGCCCAGACTGCTAATTTTGATCTTGCTGAGCGCTTCACGCAGGCGCGCATGGACAAAATGGTCGGCAGTCTCACCGTTTCCCCGAGCTGGATCGAGGATGAGGACCGCTTCTGGTACGAGTACGAGACGCCGGAGGGTAAGAACTGGTACATGGTCGATGCAGCTCGTGGGGCCAAGCGTGAGCTCTTCAATCGGGAGGCCCTGGCGGCCGAGTTGACGGCGCACTTCGAGCGTCCCTTCAATGCGCTGGACCTCGACCTGGACGATTTCAAGTACGACATCGACAAGAAGCTCTTCACCTTCCATGTGGATTCGATCGGTTTCGAGTACCGATACGAAAGCAGGGCGCTCGCGGCAGGTGACTCGATAGAAAAGGAGGACCCGCAGCGGTGGGCCACCTATTCCCCGGACTCAACCTGGATATCGTTCGCCCGAAACCACGATCTGTATCTGATGCGCCACGGCGATCCGGACTCCACGGAGATTCGGCTGACCGAAGACGGTGAGCGCTGGTACAGCTACCAGGCGGACGACGGCGACACGACATCGACCAAGCGTTTGCGCAGTCGGGCCAACTGGTTCGAGGACGAAAAGAAGCTCTACGTCCGCAGGGGGGATCGCCGGGAGGTGGAAGATCTCTGGGTGATCAACTCCCTGGGCAAGCGGCCCAAGCTCGAGACCTACAAGTATCCCATGCCGGGCGATGAGAAGGTGCCCCAGGAAGAGGTTTGGGTGTTTGACGTGGAGTCGCGCGATGGAATTCGTCTCGACACGGATAAGTGGAAGGACCAGTCACTCGGCGGCGCCTACTTCAACAAGGGCGGCTTCTTCGAGACCGAGACGTCGGACTATCTCTACTTCCTCCGGCGAGACCGAACATGGGCTCACGTGGACGTGGTCAAGGCAAATACCACCACCGGCGAGACGGAAGTCCTGTGGTCCGAGACCTCCGAGCCCTACCACAATACCCGCTACATGGACCTCGTGGTCATCAACGAAGGCGAAGAGTTCCTCTGGCATTCCGAGCGGACCGGCTGGGGTCAGATCTACCGGTACGACGGCGACGGGAATCTCAACAACCGCGTCACCGACGGATACTTCGTGGTGGGCAGAATCCACCGTGTCGATACGCTGGCCCAGGCCATCTACTTCGAGGGCTTCGGCAGGGAAGAGGGCGTCAATCCCTACTTCTCCATGAAGTACAAGGTGAACTTCGATGGGACGGGTATGCAAGTGCTGACTCCTGAGGAGGCCAACCACAGTTTCTCGATGTCGGATACCCACCGGTTCTGGGTCGACAACATCTCCCGGGTTGACCAGGCCCCGCGGGCCGTGCTGCGGGATCGGCGGGGACGCGTGGTCCTGAATCTGGAGGAGACGGACCTGTCGCGCGCTGTCGAGACCGGCTGGCAGCCGCCCGAGTACTTCAGCGTCAAGGCGGCGGACGGAGTGACCGACCTGTACGGCGTGATGTGGAAGCCCTTCGATTTCGATCCGCAGAAGGAGTACCCGGTGGTCTCTTACGTCTATCCGGGGCCCCAGACCGAGCCGTGGCCGATAGGCTTCTCATTTTCCCGGCGTCAGATGCCGTTGGCTCAGGTTGGATTCGTGGTGGTAGCCTTTGGTAACCGCGGCGGGAGCCCGATGCGAAACAAGTACTACCACAACTTCGGTTACGGCGACCTGCGAGATTATCCATTGGCTGACAACCGGTACGGCATCGAGCAACTCGCCGAACGGCACCCGTGGGTGGATGACAGTCGCGTGGGGATCTACGGCCACTCCGGAGGCGGCTTCATGTCGACAGCGGCGCTCCTGACTCATCCCGACTTCTACGACGTCGCCGTTTCGTCGGCCGGCAACCACGACAACAACGTTTACAACATCTGGTGGGGCGAAGTCCACGACGGCGTCGAGTCCAAGACCCGAAAGAAGAAGGAGACCGTCACGAATGAGGACGGCGAAGAGGAAGAGATCGAGACCGAGGAGGAGTACTTCGAGGCCGGCATCGACAGCAATGCCGATCTCGCGGGCAACCTCAAGGGGCACCTTCTGTTGGTGCACGGCGACGTAGACAACAACGTCCACCCGGCCAACACCATGCGACTCGTCAACGAGCTCATCAAGGCCGGAAAGCGCTTCGACATGATGCTGCTCCCCGGTCAGCGACACGGGTTCGGGAGCATGACCGATTACTTCGAGCGGATGACGTGGTACTACTTCGCTGAGCACCTTCTTGGAGACTACCGAACGAACGTCGAGTTCAACATTCCCAAGGACGATGATTAGGAGGACGTTTGTCCTGGCGGCCCTTCTTGCGGGTTGTCAGGCGCCGGAATACCCCATCGCCCAGATGGGCGGGGTCTCGCAGGTTGATCTCACGGCAGAGGTCGGGCGCCAGGTGGTGGTCGACCGCGATTCCACGCAGTACCTGGGGCATCCGTCCACGCTGCTTTTGGAGGACGGCAAGACCATCCTTGCGGTCTATCCCGAGGGGCATGGCCGGGGACCCATCGTCTACAAGCGTTCCACGGATGGGGGGCGGACGTGGTCCGATCGGCTGGCGGTGCCTGCATCTTGGACCACATCCCAGGAGGTACCGACGCTGTTTCGCACGGTGGATGCCGACGGCGTCAAGCGCATCATCATGATACTGTTTATGGCCACCCCCTGAAGCCTGTGACGTAGGAGGTGACCTCCACGCACAAACTCCAGGAGGAAAGCCATGCGGTATTACCAACCCCAGAAGCAGTACCAATACTTCTGCGGCGTCGACCTGCACACCAGCACGATGTATCTCTGCGTGCAGGACCAAGCTGGACGCGTCCAGCTCCACCAGAATATACGGAGTCGGCCTGGGCCGTTCCTTGAGGCCGTTCAGCCCTTCCGAGAAGGCCTGGTTGTCGCCAGTGAGTGTGTCTTCTGCTGGTACTGGTTAGCCGACCTGTGCCGGGCCGAGGGTATCGAGTTCGTCCTGGGCCACGCACTCTATGGCACGCGGCTCGGCGCATTTCGGTGTCATTTGCCTATTGAGTTCCTGTCGCCGATTTGCTAACTCCACCGTAGCACGCGGCCCAGGGCCGCAAATCGGCACAACGTTCTACCGCGCTCCAACTAGTACGCTCTAATCCATCTGGCCGAATGCAGGAGCCTCTAAAGGCCCTTCCTCAATCATGGACTCGAGCATGTCCAAGACGACCCGCAGACTCTCTCCCCACGCGGTCGCCAAAAGGGGAGGCACGGCGTTGCCCACCTGCGTGTACCGCGGGCACTCACGCACTCGTGCAGCCCCACCCGTGGTGTACTTGCCCTCGAAGTCGAACCAGTCAGGGAACGACTGGAGCCGCGCGTTCTCCCGGACGGTGAGGATTCGCGGTTCTGAGTAGTGAATGTTGTCGTCGGGAAGCGTAGTGATCGTGAACGCCGGTGCATCTCCGTCGAGCAGGATGACCGTGTGCTTCTTGATCCCGAGCGTCTCTCGCTCATCGGCAGATAGGTGCACCCCGCTCCTGTAGCTGGCCTGGATCTTCTCGAACCTCTCGACGGTCTTTGGCCTGTGGTTGACGAGGCGGAGGCTGTTAGGGGCCTTCTTCTCCATCCCCCTCCGGAGATACCTCTGGTATTTCGTCCGGGGGCCACGGTATACCACCTGCTTGAACCCGGCCGTGTCGACGGAGGGCTCGAGCGTGCGCCCCGTCGTTTCCAAGTCGGAGATCGCCTGCTTGACCGTGACGGCCTTGCGGAGGGGCAGGCCGCGCTCGCGGAGGAAGTCCGACCGCGCCGACTCTAAGACCGCGAAGGGGTCGACGTTAGCGGTGTTTGAGAACCTTCGTTTGTCGATCCCAACGGCGAAGAAGCGGACGCGGCGCTGCGGCACCCCGAACTTAGTGGCGTCGACGGTCCCACACCAAACCTGATAGTCGAGTGCTTCCAGGTCCTGCCGTATTAGGGAGGAGTGGGGGAGTGATTTTTCGGCCCCCTCCTCATTCTGGAAGCTGACGGTGATCCCCCGCACGTTTTCTAAAAGGATCAAGGCAGGCCTGGTGACCCGGACGGCCTCTATGTACTCCTTATAGGCCTTGTTGCGGAGGTCGTTCTTCTTTCGTCTCCCAGCACCAGAGAAGCCTTGGCAGGGCGGGCCTCCGATGAACGCGGTGATGGTTCCTCTCGCCTTTTCGAGGTCTTCCGCGTGACTGTCAAGGAGAGACTTCACGCCCATCGGCTTCGCGGGCAACCACGACGGCCAGGCGAACGTTGGGCCGCCCGAGGCCCCCTTCACAAGGTTATGCTCTAGGGTCTTGAACGCGATCGGGTTTATCTCCACTGCGAACAACCCTGTCCACCCAGCCTTCATGAAGCCCAGCGATAGCCCCCCGCAGCCAGCGTAGAGATCGACGAAGGCGAGGCCTTCCCGGCGGGTAAGAGAGGCTGAATCTGACAAGATACTGTGAGGTGGCGGCAGAGAGGAGGAAACGTAGGCGAACAAAATAGCCAGCCGGCACGTTTCTTCCGCCGCTAGTTGTGGCTATTTTTGACCTTCAAGACGCTTTTTGCATTCCCGCCTTCGAGTTCAACGATGTCTACTCCCACTGCCGACCTCGCCGCGGGTTCAAAGGCGGCAGACCGTGACCAGTCGGCCGCGAAGGACGAGGAACTCTACTTCCGTGTGAGCTCGGGCCTGAAGCGCATCATCGGACGCGACCTCATCACGAACGAGTTCGTCGCCATTTTCGAGCTCGTCAAAAACTCGTTCGACGCCAGTGCGAGGAAGGTGACCGTAGCCCTCATTGGCAATCGACTGTTTGTTGTCGACGACGGGAAGGGGATGAGCCAGCGGGACATCGAGGAGAAGTGGCTCTTCGTTGCCTACTCCGCGAAGCGCGACGGCACGGAGGACGCCGCTGACTACCGCGACCAGATCAAAGCTCCCCGCGCCTACGCTGGAAACAAGGGGGTCGGTCGGTTTTCGTGCGACCGCCTCGGCAGCCGGCTCCGGCTCCAGTCGCGGTCAGCCCCCGCGGGATCCGTAGAGGTCGTCGACGTGAACTGGGATCGGTTCGAGGACGACAGCAAGCGGGATTTCGTCTCGGTCCCGGTCCGGCATGAGACGCTGGCAGAGTTCGACCTACCAGATGCGCTCTCCGCCCCCGAGTCAGGAACGGCCCTCGAGATTCAAGGGCTGCGCCAGGAATGGACGAGGAAGCGCCTGCTCGACCTAAAGTCAGCTCTCGCCAAGCTCATCAATCCGTTCGGCGCTGAGTCCGACGAGTTCGTTATCACACTCGTCGTTCCCTCCGAGCTCGACGCGGACCTGCAGGCCCAAGACGAAGCGGGAGACGACAGCGAAGTGGCCCACATCGTGAATGGTCCCGTCGAGAACTTCATCTTCGACACGCTCGCCGAGAAGACGACGCATATTCTCGTCCGACTAGTCGATCAGGGGGAGAAACTGGAGTCGCACCTCGTCGACCGGGGGGAGACGATTTACCGCATTCAGGAGCCGAACCCGTACCCATTCCTCGTGGGGTCCCAGTTCTCGTGCAACCTCTTCTACCTCAACCGCTCGGCGAAGTCCACCTTCACACGCAGGATCGGCGTGCGGCCCATCCAGTTCGGGTCAGTCTTCCTTTTCAGGAACGGGTTCCGGGTCTTCCCGATCGGCGAGGTCGGCGACGACAGCTTCGGGATCGATCGCCGGAAGCAGCAGGCGTACAGCCGGTACTTGGGTACACGTGACCTGATTGGGAGGATCGACGTGATCGGTTCGCAGGAACTGGAAGAGGCGACGAGCCGCGACCAGGGCTTGATAGCGAGTCCCGCGTACTCTCAGCTCCATGACGCGTTCAAGGACAAGTGCCTTAAGCGACTCGAGCGGTACGTTGTCGACGTCACATGGCTGAACAAGGCCGACAAGGACAGGGAGGACATATCGCTCCTCCTGGGGGACAGCACGAGCGCGAGGGTCACGGACTTGGTCGCCCGGCTGGCCGACGCCGATGGGGTAGACCTCTTAGAGTACAGTCCTAACCTCGTCCGCATTCTCGACGAGAAAGCCAAGGACTTCGAGTCGTCACTAGAGGCCCTCAGGGTCGTCGCGCAGAAGGTCAACGACGCCGAGCTCACCGCCGAAATCGAGCGGGCGGAAGAGCGGTATCAGGAGATGCTGCGCGCCGAGACCAAGGCTCGCGAGACGGCAGAGCGCGAGCGTCAGGCGCGCCGGGAGGCCGAGCAGAGGGCCCAGGAGGCCGAGGTTGCGGAAGAATCTGTCCGAACCGCGTACGAGGAGGAGAAGAAGCGCAACTTATTTCTCGCGTCGATGGCGACGGCCGATGCCGAAACGATCGTCAACCTTCACCATCAAATAGGGATCTACTCGGCGGCCATCCAGCAGAACGTGGCGAACCAGCTCGACAAGCTCCGACACGGCGACGACCTGTCTTCTGATGATTTGGTCACGATCTTCGAACGTATAGCATTCAAGAATCAGCAGATCCTAGCCATCTCCCGTTTTGCTACTCGAGCCAACTTCCGGCTCGACTCCGAGCACATCGAGGCGGACCTCGTGGACTTCGTCGTCGAGTACCTCGACGATGTCTACCCCATCCACGCGGACCGCGTCGACATCGAAGTCGCTAACTCTGCCAAGGGGCTGGTCCGGAGGTTCAAGCCGATTGAGGTGTCGATGATCCTAGACAACCTCGTCAGCAACTCCAGGAAGGCCGGCGCTTCGCGCGTCGCGTTCGAGGTTCGCCAGCTCTCCCCGGCCGAGATAGAGCTGGTGGTCACAGACGATGGCGCAGGGTTCGACGTCCCTGAGATCGAGAGGGTGTTCGAGAAGGGGTACACTACCACAAGCGGCTCCGGCCTGGGGTTGTACTATGTCAAGTTCATCCTCGACCAGATGGGGGGCAGCGTGAGCGTGGATGACGAATTCGAAGAGGGCGCTCGCCTCAGCATCCGCATTCCGAAATGACTCTCAAGTTCCATATCGTCTGGTTCGACGACCAGCCTCACAACCTCCAATCGATCAAGGAGGGCATCGAGCAACACCTCGGACGCAAGGGGCTCGACATCGAAGTCGAGTGGGTCAAGACCTTCGGTGACATCCCCGGTCTCCTGCAAGGCCTCCGAAACAAGGAGGAGCGAGTCGATTTGGTTCTGATGGACTGGGACCTGGGGCGCGACGATGACGATAAGAAGGTCAACGGGGCGGACTTGGCGAAGCGTGTGAGGAATGCGCTCAAGTACACGGACATCATCTTCTACAGTGCCGAGACGCCGAAGGTGCTTCGCCAACAGGTCGCAGAGCGTGACGTGGACGGGGTCTACTGCGCGAACCGCAACGACCTCGTAGACCAGGCAGTGGGTGTGGCATTCCGCGTTGCACGCAAATCGCTCACGCTCGAATCCATCCGGGGTGCGTATGTCGCGTACGCCACTGAACTGGACCACCTACTCACGGAGAGTCTCCAGATGCTGGATGAGAAAATGACGGAGGACCAGTCTTCGACCCTGCTCGCCGACGCAGTCAAGAGGATCAGGAGCTCTGTCGAATCCAACCAGGCACAGCTCGACCGGCTCGACGTGTCCACGATCGGAGACCTGCTAAAGAAGCCCCGCCTGTTCGATTCGAGCCAGCGGCTC
This sequence comes from Bacteroidota bacterium, assembly GCA_029262855.1. Classification (GTDB taxonomy): domain Bacteria; phylum Bacteroidota; class Rhodothermia; order Rhodothermales; family UBA10348; genus JABDJZ01. The sequence continues at coordinate 13,495 of JAJCYP010000021.1, forward strand.
CAGACCTTGATTCAGGCACTCGCGATGTTGGAGGATGAGCTGGACGCTCGTTCGTTCTCAGACACACTGAGTACGTACCAGAACGACGTTCTCGATCACAGGAACGTGTTCGCCCACCAGCGCGCCGAGTTCAAGAAGGGGAAGAGCAAGCTCCGGTTCGCCGAAGGGTTCGAGCTGACGCATGGCGAAGCCGAGAAGCTTCGTAGCCGTCTCCGAGACCACCGCTCCAACCTCGACGAGCTATACGACAGGATTCTCAGACATGGGGCTTAGAACGATTTGTGAATTGTGGCTGGAAGCGTGATAAATCGAATCCTCTGACGCTCGATGCCATCATTGAGAAGATCATCGCTGGTGCCGAATTCAGCGTCCAGCCGAACACTCATTCTGGTTGCAGCGTGACGACCGGAGTCTTTCGGCGGTTGCGAACGCCTTCAAAGCTGCCCGCCAATACACGGGACTGTGATCATCGCGATTGAGTTTGGCAAGAGGTATCAGCGTGGCGCGTCAGAACCCACCGCGCCGTCAGCTTTGGGCGGCTGCGCGGTCAACTGTTCTACGGCGAATGCACATTGCCGCTAATGTAGCATCCAAGCTGGGGGAATCTCGCTTGGCCTTGAGGAGACGTCTGACGCCGGAGTGCTGAGCCTGGGAATGGCATCAGGAGAACTCTCCTTCGGGGACCTCCTGGTTGGTGATGGAGGAGCCAGCAGGCCCCTTGCAGTACGTCGTAGCCAAGGCATCCCAAGATCTCGTACCGCAGTGGATCTCGGCGCTTGGGGACCACGCGAGCGGGACTGTCGCATTTTCGCCTTCATCGGTTGACGCCATCGTGGCCGGCCTGCTGAGCGGGGATATTACCTTCAACAGGCAGGTCGTAGTTGACAACTCTGGCGACCGTGCCACAAGAACCTATGTAGCGTCGATGGATGCCTCGGGGCAGTTGCTGTGGGTGCGAGAACTCTCATCCGGGGGGATCCCTATTTCCGGCGTTCGCGAGCCCGTTCTTGTTCTGCAGGATAGGGAACTCTTCGGACCTGTTAGTGAGGGCTCATTTCTGTTCAATGCGAGCTTCCGCGATTCAGTTCAGGTTGATGGACTTGGCGAAATCCCTTCGGGGGGTGGGGATGATGTGCTCGCCGGGCGAATTCGCGACGACACTTGGACGGGCTTTGACCACACGGTTATTGGCGCTTGTGAGGCCTATCCCAACCCAGCCCGGGGGAGCGTAACAATCACAGGGATCGAGAGCGGGACTCACCTCAGGATTATTGACATGCTGGGCCGCGTCGTCTTGTCCCATTCAGTCGCGGCATCCTCTGAATCCGGAATTTCAGTGGATCTAGATCTACGGGGGCTCCCCGCAGGGGCCTATTGGATCTCCGGCGCGGGCGAGTGCGGCGGATTTGTCAGGGTGGCCAGGGATTGATCTGTATATACTGCCTGCCGGGGGACACTCCTGCTGGCCGCTCGGGGTTCGTGTGAAGCCGGCTGCCTGCGCCATCGCTGCCACGAAGCCACTCCGACGGAATGGACCCCCTTGCGCCTCTTGGTCTGTCGTTCTGGAAATGGATTCCTGTTCGCCATGCACCCCGGGTGCACGCGGGCGTTACCTTAGCGCCGACTGGCGCCCTCCTCCCGGGCCAGCACGGCCAGACCATCCACGCGGTTGTTCAGCGCATCGTCTGCGTGACCCTTCACCTTTACCCACTCGACATCGTGCCGCTCCACGTGGCCGATGAGTTCTTCCCACAGGTCCCGATTCTTGACCGGTTTCTTGCTGGCCGTCTTCCAGCCGCGCTTCTTCCAGTTGGTTATCCAGCCCTCCTTGAACGCATTGATCACGTAGCTGGAATCGGAGTGGACCTTGACGTGGCAACGTTCCTTCAGCACCCGGAGGCCTTCCAGGACCGCCGCCATCTCCATGCGATTGTTCGTGGTCTCCGGTTCATACCCGGTGAGAACCCGCTCGTGCTGGCCGAAAATCAGCAGGCAGGCCCAGCCTCCCGGGCCCGGGTTTCCGGAGCAGGCTCCGTCTGTATATAGCGTGACTTTCTTCAAGGATGCGGCACGTTCTAGGCTTGTGGCCGTTGCAGGCGGGCTGGTTGGCCGCTCTAGATACAACGCGGGGCAACCAAGCGCGAAGCTCCGGGCAGGTTCCACAAGCCCTTCATCCCAGCGGTCTCCATGAAGTTTGTCGATTACGTAACCATCACCGTTCGAAGCGGGAAGGGCGGGGCTGGGGCGATGTCCTTTCGCCGGGAAAAATACATCCCGCTGGGAGGTCCGGACGGCGGTGACGGCGGAGTCGGTGGGTCGGTGATAATCCGGGGCGACGATAACCTGTATACGCTGCTGGATCTCCGGTACAATCGCCATCACTTTGCCGAGAACGGGAGTCGGGGCGGCGGGGCCCTCAAGAGCGGGAAGGCCGGTGAGGACATCATTCTACGAGTCCCCCTGGGGACGGTTGTCCTCGATTCTGATACGGACGTCTACATCGGCGAGATCACCAACAACGGTGATGAAGTGGTGCTGGCGCAGGGCGGGCGCGGAGGCAAGGGGAATACGTTCTTCAAATCGTCCACCAACCAGGCGCCTCGTCATGCGCAGCCGGGTGAGATGGGAGAAGAGCGCAACGTCTCGCTGGAGCTCAAGCTCATGGCTGACGTGGGCCTGGTGGGTTTTCCGAATGCGGGGAAGAGCACATTGGTAGCGGCGATTTCCGCCGCGCGCCCGAAAGTGGCGGACTACCCCTTTACCACACTCGCGCCCAGCCTGGGCGTAGTCAGTGTGGAGGATTACAAATCGTTCGTGATCGCTGACATCCCGGGGATCATCGAAGGGGCGCACGAGGGGAAGGGCCTCGGGATCCAGTTTCTCAAGCACATCGAGCGCAACGCCGTGCTCCTGTTCGTCATCCCGATTGATGCCGATGATCCAGGCGAGACCTACCGGGTGCTCTTGGAGGAATTGAAATCGTTCAACAAGGTGCTATTGAAGAAGCCCCGCATGGTCGGGCTCTCGAAGACGGACCTGCTGCCGGCTGACGACTTGAAGGAGTACCTCGCGGCCATCCGGGAGACGCTGCCCGCCGATGTGGAGGTGGTGAACTTCTCGGCCGTCGCGAGGAAGAATCTGGACGTGGTAACTCATGCGCTCTGGTCACGCGTGGAGCGTGCGCGCAACCCGGTCTGACCCGTGAATCCCGTCGTGACCGAGTGGACCGACTGCCCGCCCGAGCAGTACGCAAGGCTGGCGGTGGAGGCCGATAGAGAGGCGTGTCTAAGGCTTGCGCTGACGGCGGGTTTTGGACCCAAGGCGTTTCGCCACGCTTTGGAGGCGTTCGGCGGTTCTTCCGGGAGCGTCAGTGCGCTGCTGGATGTCCCGGTGCCGCGACTGAAGAGTCTCCGCGCGCAGCTGCAGGCAGGAGGGGAGGATGCACCCGTGCACAAGCTGGCGGGTCATACCGAGAGTGATCTTGCCCGCGCGCAGGACCGGCCCTATCTGGCCTACTGCGATCCTGGCTATCCGCCTCGCCTGAGGCAACTGGAGGATCCACCCATTGTGCTGTGGTATCGGGGGCGACTGCCTCGGGTGGTGCTTCCTCCCGTGGCTATCGTTGGCAGCAGACGCTCGACGGTTTACGGCAGACAGGTAGCGGCGGACCTGGCGCGAGAGTTCTCCAGGGCGGGCCTTGAAGTGGTGAGCGGCATGGCGATCGGGATTGATGGCGCAGCCCATCGAGGAGCACTCGAAGGGGGGAGCGGCACGACTGCGGTCCTGGCCCACGGAATAGATCGATGCTTCCCCACAGTCCACCGAGACCTCGCTCGGCAAATCGAGGCCAACGGCACGCTGCTCACGGAGTACCCGCCCGGCACGCCCGCCTACAAGGGCCACTTTGTGCAGCGCAACCGGATCATCGCCGGGATGAGCGCGGCAGTGATCGTCGCCGAGTCACGGGCGGGTGGAGGCGCGATGCATACCGCCCGGTTTGCGGCGGAGGGCGGCGCGGCGGTGTTCGCCGTGCCCGGGGATATCTCAAAGGCATCGGCGGCGGGGTCGAACGCCCTACTGAAGGATGGTGCAAGTGTCCTCACACGGGCTGAGGATCTGATTCCGCAGTTGAATCCTGGCTACCGGGAGGGTACCGGTCCGCGAGGCGATCACGATGCGAATCACGGCAGCGCAGTGCTTGCCCTCCTCGCGGACGGCCCACGGAGTGTCGACGCGCTCTGCGCAGCATCCGGGCGTCCAGTGGCCGCGCTCTTGACCGAACTACTGGATCTGCAGTTGGAGGGTCTGGTGGAGGCACACGCCGGCGGGGTTTACACTCGCAGGGCCGGATAGCGGCCTCCGGAGAAGAGGCGGTGTAGTAGGATCGGTCTGCCACGCCACGCGTTCCGTTGGCCGCCCATCCACAGAACCTCCCCAGCCGTGACAGATCCAAACTACCCCGAGCGGGTCGACACCGAGGTCCAGCTACTGGTCCCGGAAGGCTACACGGAAGACGGAAGGCTGGACATGTACGTGACCCGCTTCCTCATGAATGTGTCGCGGAGCAAGGCCGCCAAGGGCATCAAGGAGGGGCGCGTCACGGTAAACGGAAAGGTTGTCACCAAGGTCTCCTATCCTGTTCAGGCTGGCGATGATATCGTCTGTACCCTCCTCAAGCCGCCGCCGCTGGAGATTGTCCCTGAGGACATTCCCCTGGAGATTGCCTATGAGGATGAGTTTCTCTTGGTGGTGAACAAGCCTGCCGGAATGGTGGTGCATCCGGCCTTCGGGCATCGGACGGGGACGCTGGTTCACGCGGTGCTCTACCATCTAGGCACGGGACGGGTGTCTTTTGAGGACGAAGATCCCGATCCCGAAACGGAGGAGACCGGGCTCTCGATGATGAACTCGGGACCCCAGTTCGAGGGCGATACGGCCCTGCGCCCCGGCGTGGTGCACCGTCTGGACAAGGACACGAGCGGCCTTCTTGTCATCGCCAAGTCGGAGGTGGCTCACGCCGGGCTGGCGAAGCAGTTCGAGAAGCGAACCATTCGGCGCCAGTACCAAGCCCTGGTCTGGGGCATCCCCTCAGAGGAGGAGGGTCGCATTGAAGGCGCCATGGCACGAGATCCCCGGGATCGGAAGAGGATGGCGGTAGTGCGCGATGACCGCGGCAAGTTCGCGGCAACCAACTGGAAGCTGGAAGAGAGCTTCGTTTTTTCCTCCCGCTTCAGCTTCAGGCTCGAAACAGGCCGTACGCATCAGATTCGCGTGCATGCCCGACACATCGGGCACCCAGTTATGGGCGACGCTACCTATGGCGGCCTCGGCGTTGTCCGTGGCGCCGACACCGGCAACCGGCGGGCTTACTACCGGAATCTATTCAAGGCGATGCCGCGACAGGCCTTGCACGCCGAAACGCTGGGCTTCACCCATCCGATGACGGGAGAGGAATTGGACCTGCACACCCCCATTCCGTCCGACATGCAGACCGCGCTCGATCGCTTGAGAAAAGGGGAGCCAGCTTAAGAATCAATCGTCGATTCACTGGCTCTGTGTCGCGCGGTCCGGTAGAATGTGGCCACCAGAACGGGCCTCCTAAATGCAACTGACGTCCCTCTTATCACCTGAGACCATCCGAGTCGGGCTTCCCGCTTTGGACAAGGCAGAGGTGATCGGAGCCGCCATTGACCTGCTTGCCGGAGACGCCCGCGTCCTGGATCTGGAAGAAGTCCGGCGGGTGGTCTTCGAGCGGGAGTCCCAGATGTCGACAGGAGTCGGCAAGGGGCTCGGTTTGCCGCACGGCAAGACTCCCAGCATGACCGGGAGCGCCGGCGCTCTCTGTGTGACGAATGGGCCGGTGGACTTCAGGGCCTTCGACGGCGAGCCCGTCCGGATCGT
>JAJCYP010000022.1 GCA_029262855.1 Bacteroidota bacterium
CGTGAGCATGTTGAACTCGGCCTCGGTCGGTTTGGCCTGCATGGTGTTCACGCACAGCGTGGAGAGATCGCTTAGGAGCGTCCGAAGGCTGTGGACGGTATGGCCGTCCTCGGTGCGTTTTGATGAGGCCTTGTGGAGTGCCTTGGCAGACCGCTGGGCGGGATGGACCGCTGAGGGCCGCGCCTGCTGCGCCGCTTGCGGATCGTCTTCCTTGAAGAGCAGGGGCTGCAGCTTCTGTTGCATGTGCCATTGCACGTAGTAGGCGAGCATGCAGAGAAAGACATGTGCGCGCACACGCTCCTCCAGCCGGTGGTGGATGGGGCGGATCCTCAAGTCGATCGTCTTCAGGCTGCGAAAGGCCTGCTCGACCTTGGAAAGACTCTTGTAGGCGGCCACCACCTTGGCGCCCGGAATCGTTTCCTCATGGAGCGACGTACGCAAGATGTACAACCCGTCCAGCTTGGCCTCCTTGGCAATGCGCTCTTCCCTGCGCTGGTAGGTGAATCCATCATCGGTGATCGTCAGCTCGAAGTGCTTGGCCATCTTATAGCGGTTGAGCACGCTGCCGAGCTTGAGGCCGATCTGGTCGGCGCCCTTGAGACGCCGTTTTTCACGCTGGGTGGCCGCAGTGACCTTCCTCAAGAGATCCTCGGTCGCTTGAAGCAATGACTCGCGATGGCGCGCACGTTCATCGGCCAGAAGCGGGTTACGACACACGACCAGGCGTTCTGCCGGGTAATCAGGCGAGGTAATCTCCACGAGGCCATACTCGTCAAAAAGCGTCGTATCGACCAAGCCCTGCTCGGCCAGCTTCTGAATGGCCGGGGCCCGCAGCGCCGTAATCCAGTCCAGACGCGCCGCACGAAGCTCCTCCTCAATCCGCTTGCCGGTCAAGAGCCCACGGTCACCGACCACCACCAGGTTTTCGAAGCGATCACCCAGTTTGGCCAACTGAGGACCCAGCGTCATCGGATCGGCCGTGTTGCCCTTGAATACCTCCACCGCCACCGGACAGCCCTCCCCATTGGCGATCAACCCGTAACTGATCTGAGGAAAGCTCCTCTTGCCATCCTTACTGTTGCCGAAGGCGGCCAGTGTGCAGTGCGTGCCGGTGTAATAACTGGCCGAGACATCCATGAGGACCGGCGAGAAGGCCTCATCACGCGTACCGAGGTGGCGCTTGATGAGTTTGGCCTCAATGCGAGCCTGCCCCTTTCGGAGCCAATCCATCGCGCCGTAGAGCTCCTCTTCCGAGACCGAGTCATCGAGTCCGAGTACCCCACCGAGGCTTGTGCTCGCCGTCTTGCGGCTCAGCGCCCGAGCGGTGGCCAGCTTCGAGCCCGGATCCAATACCCGGGCCACGATCATCGCTACCACCAGGTCACGCTCCTTCGAGGCCCGAGAGGCCAGCATCGTATCCAGGCCGATCTGCTTCAACGTACCGAGGACCGCCGCCACATGGCCGTGGGGGAGTGAGCGTACCACTTCAAAGCGATCCGAGGCCGGGAGGTAGGTCTCTCCGGCCAACATGCCGCGGATGGCATCAATAATGGGCCGCGAGAGATGGGAGAGGTTTCCGAGGGTCTCGTTCTTGACCTTGCCTGCTTCGCGGTAGGTGCGCCTCAGGAGGTGGGTTTCGTAGACTTTTCCTTTGTAGTGTCTACGCGTTGTCGCGACGTGTACGGCTCCAGATCTCTTTGCCATACCCAACTATACACACAAGCACCCAGAAGTGCAATAGGGAACGGCACCGTTTAGTGTCTACGTATGGACCGTCATGACTTGGCCGTATGGTGTTGACAAGAAACGACTTACATGCCGACAAACGACCCGACCGCCTCAGAACTTGACTCTATCCGTTGCGGAGAGGGTGGGATTTGCTCGCTTCGCTCGCACATCCCTGGGGGGGAGGGCCGCATCCATCGGCCGCCCCCGCTACGCGGGCCCGTGCTCGGTCTCAGCACTCGCTCGAGCAAGCTCGGCTCGGCTGATCCTCTCTCACGGGCGCACTTTGTGCGCGCGGCCGATCAGCATGCGGAGAGGGTGGGATTCGAACCCACGGTACCTTGCGGCACGCTGGTTTTCAAGACCAGTGCATTCGACCACTCTGCCACCTCTCCGCGCTCGCCAACGTGCCTGGGACGGAATTGCTCCGGGCAAAAAATCGTGAAGGGCACGCATCGGGTCACCTGCTGGGGATGAGTATGAGTTCGTCCTGCGGGGGCGTCAGAAACTCGGCCCCCGACTCGGTGATGACCACCATTTCTTCCACGGAAATCGTCTTGGTGGTCGAATCGGACAGCGGCCACGAAAAGAAGCCATCGTACGCAAAAGTCATCCCGAGTTTGAGGCGTTGGTCTGCGCTGCGATTGAGTTCGCGCCCGAGATTGCCGCCACCCAATCGGGGACCCACATCGTGGGCCCAATAGCCCACCGGATGGCCGGTGCCCCACATGACGGGCAGCGAGCCGGCCTCGTCCAGTATCTCCCGCTGAGCCCGGTCAACCTCGCTTCCGAAGGCGCCGGGCCTCATGGCCTCGAACGCGGCCCGACTGCCCCGTACCGCCGTGTCCCACTTGTGTTGGGCGTCGGCGGGCGGGGCGGTTTCTCCCGGAGCCAGCACGTAGGCGAAGCGCTGAATATCGGTGACCCACATATCGTGGACCTTGATGCCGAAGTCGGTCTGAATAAAGTCGCCAGTCTGAATCACCCGTTCCGTTGGATGCGAATGGCCCCGGTCCTTTCCCGAATTGACGGCGGGGTTCTGGGCGGGTGACCAACCGTCGCCCACGCCAGCGGTCGCCATCTTCTCCTCAAGGACACGCGCCAGATCAAGATCAGTCGTGACCCCCGGGATCACAGTCGCGTAGGCCTCTTCCTCCCACAGCGCCGTAAGGTCCGCCGCCCGGCGCATGATCTCGATTTCCGCGGGGGTCTTGACGGAAAGCCACTCGGTCACGAGCGTCTCTGAAGATTCAGTTCGCGCCATCCAGTCCTCGCCCAGGCCACGGGAGAGCGCAGTGAATTGAACCATGGAGAGGCCATCTGCGGCGGCGCGCGAGCCCGAATTGATGGCGAGGCGTTCGACGCCATAGGTTTCCAACTGGCCCGCGACATGTCCCCAGATACCGGTCCCCCGCTCAATCTGGATGACGCGGTGGGTGCCCAGTTCTGCGAGGGAGGTGGCCTCGCCGGCCGGAGAGACGGCCACAGGATCCACGCCGTCCGGGGTCCTGAAAAACAGGAAGGCCGCCGTGCCCCCGGCGTTCTCACAGCCGACGTGGCGGGCGAGCGGGTCATTGTTGTTCTCGCGGCACAGGGTCAGCCATGCGTCAACGCCGGCACGGTCCATGGCACCGGGCAGCAGCGTATTGATTCGGTCCTGCCTGATTTCGGGCCACGGATCGCCCGTGAAAAGTCGAGGCGACTGCGTGGCTGCTTCGGTCGCGCAGGCCAGAGGAATCAGTAGGAGGAGAGGAAGGAATCGCATGCCGATGAATGGTTTGGGAGACCAAGATATACGTGGAACGGAAGTACCGCCGATGTCGACCTTAAGCTTCCATTCTTCGGAAGACGATGCGCCGATCGCTTCTATGTCTCTGTATGAGCGTGGGTCTCTGTATGGGTGTGGCCACACAGGCGTTCGCACGCCAAACAGCGCCCCGCCCGGGCTTCAGCCTCCCAGCGGTTTCCGCCTCGACCCTCCAGGGCGACATTGCCATTGACGGTCGGCTGGATGACACGGGTTGGGAGGGGGTGCCCATCGCCAACAAATTGACGATTTCGTGGTCGGGTTCGACACGAATCTCGATCTTCGCACGGGGACCTGCCTGGAGGGCGATACCCGGCGATTCGACTTCGACCGGGACGGCGTCGCCGACGCCTCGACCTCGGATCGAAGCTTCAACGTCCGATCGCTGATCGGGAATGCGGTCCTGCGTTGGGAGTATCGCCCAGGCTCGACGCTCTTCGTGGTCTGGCAGCGTCAGCAGCGCTCCCGTGTCGGGTTGGGCAACTTCGACTTCCGCCGGGATGCAGACGCGCTGTTGGCCGCGGACGCCGACAACGTGTTTATTCTCAAGCTCAACTACTGGTTCGGCGTCTGATCAGCCCTCGCCCTTCAATTCGTCGATGCGGGGCTGGATGAGCCGTGCTGGTGCGCCCAGCTCGAGCGCCTTTTCGTAGGCTCTCAAAGCTGCATCCAGGTCACCGATTTCCTCATACAGTTGTCCCAGACTACCCTGGATGGTGGCCGACTCCGGGTGGAACTCCGCGTTGAGCTCGTAAATCACGATCGCGTCAGCTGTCCGGCCCTCTTCCGCGAGCTCGGCCGCCAGTTCGTTCGTTTCCCATTCTCCAAAGTCGTAGGCGCCACTCATCCCGTAGCGATCTCGCAGAAACCGATAACGAGAGGCGGCTGAGTCGGCACCCGCCTCGTGAGCAGTCATGAGCAGGTCCTGCCCGAGCAGGAGCGGCTTCGCCTGGCCCCGGTGACACGTCTTGCAGGTGATCTGGACGGGCGGATCTCCCCGGTTGGGGGTCATCGGAAGGATAAACTCGTTGAGGTTCCGTGTCATCCGGATCATGAACCTGGCCTTCTCCTTTCGTGGATTTGCGTCACTGGCAAAGTCGATGTCGCGGAAGTTTCCTTCACCGCCCGCATCGTAGTGGCAGCCCTCGCATCGAAAACCCGTTCCGAAGGAGAAGTCCCGCATCATCGGAATCAGCTCTGAACGGGGGGTGTCCTTGGGAAAGACCTGGAGATTCTGAGGAGCGCGCTGAGCCGAAACAGCAGTGACGATCAGCGCGGATGCCAGAAGCAGAGAGACGCGTTGCATAGCGGCGGCGGAGTGTTGGTTCGTACCAAACCTAGTCCCAGGCCCTGCTGACCGCAATGCGCTTTGCTTTCCTAGTTGCTGAACAGTCGGGGAGACTCCTCATCAATCACCTCGACGTCCTGAACCGCAAACCAGGACTCGTTCTCTTCGCCCGTGCTGTTCGTATAGGGCACCTCCGGATCGCCTGTCTCGATATCCACGACGTAGACCAGGTCCTTGTTCATCCCCGGGCCGACTTTCACCTTGGGAGAAAAATCGACGACCCGTCCGGAGACCGTGCCGAGAGCAATGCCTTCGCGGGAGTAGAGGTGTACGCGGACGTGCTTGCCGACCAGAGTGTAGGACATGGTCTAGAGGGTCAGGAAATTCTTGAGAATGGCTGCGCCTACGTCCCCGCTCTTTTCCGGGTGGAACTGGACAGCGTGGAAGTTTCGGCGCTGCATCGCGGCGCTGAATGGTAAAATGTAGTCAGTCACCGCCGTGGTCAGGGGGCCGGTCTCGGCATAGTAGCCATGGACGAAGTAGACATGAGAGCCCTCCTCAATGCCCTGGAAAAGCGGACCCCGCAGCTTTCCCAAGCTGTTCCAACCAATGTGGGGCACTTTGTCATCGGGCGGGAAGGCCAGGATCGCACCCGGAAACACGCCAAGACAGGCGGTGTCGTTTTCCTCAGACCTCCGGCAGAGCAGCTGCTGGCCGAGGCAGATTCCCAGAACGGGCTGCTCGAGCTGGGGAATCAGCGCGTCGAGTCCTCGCTCACGCAGGTATTGCATGGCGGAGGACGCCTCGCCCACCCCCGGAAAAATCACGCGGTCGGCCTGGCGGAGAGCAACCGGATGGTTCGTCACCTCAGGCTCGACGCCCAGGCGACGGAGGGCATGCACGACGCTGCGAATGTTGCCCGCGTTGTATCGGACGATTGCGATGTTCAAAGCACACCCTTTGAGCTCGGGATCGCATCATCGGGACCCTGGCGAACGGCGTCGCGGAGGCAGCGCCCAAAGCCCTTGAACACCGACTCAATGATGTGATGGTCGTTGTCTCCGGAAGCCTTGATGTTGAGGTTGCAGGCGGCCGCATCGCAGAGGCTCTTGAAGAAATGCGGCCACATCTCAGTGGGCACGTCGCCGACCACGTCCCTGGTAAAAGGGACATTCCAGACCAGGTGGCTCCGTCCTCCGAGGTCCAGGGCGACGTGTGCGAGAGCATCGTCCATCGGCAGGAGAAAGGCGTAGCGTTGGATCCCCCGTTTGTCTCCAAGCGCGGTGCGCAAGGCAGCGCCAAGGGCAATCGCGGCGTCCTCGACCGTGTGGTGTTCGTCAATCTCCAGGTCGCCGGCTACTTGGACATCCAGATCCACGCCGCCGTGCCGGGCAATTTGGGTGAGCATGTGGTCGAAAAACGCCAAACCAGTCGCGATCTGACCTCGCCCCGAACCGTCCAGGTTGATGCGGACGAAGATGTCGGTTTCCGAAGTTTGGCGGGAAGTATGGCCGACCCGGGCCTTGTTGACCGCCGCCTCCGGAAGCGAGTCGAGGCGCCTTGTAACCGCGCGGGCGTGACCCTCCAGTTCCTCGGCCCGCGCCATGGTCTCGACCACGGGACCCAGTGAGCGCAGGCCTTCCGCGGTAACTTCCTGGAAGGTGATCTTGCGCACGAAGGAGTCGACACTCACTCCCGAGAAGGCCCGACTGGCACCGCCTGTCGGTAGGGTGTGATTAGTGCCAGACGCATAGTCGCCGGCGGACTCGGGGGTCAGATGGCCAACGAAGACCGAGCCCGCATTGGTAATCCTGGTAGCGATACCGGAAGCGTTCTCGGTACTGATAATCACGTGTTCGGCGGCGTAGGCGTTGAGCAGGTCGGTCGCCGTGTCCAGATCCGGTTCAATGACTACGATGCTGTTTTCAAGCGCGGTCGTCGCGATCTCCCGCCGAGGGAGATTCACCAACTGGGCGTCCAAGGCAGTCTGCACAGGAGCCAGGAGACTTTCCTTCGTCAGAACCACAAAGACCTGACTATCGGGGCCATGCTCCGCCTGCGACAGCATGTCCGCCGCTACGAAGGCCGGGTTGGCTGAGGCATCGGCCAGAATGGCGACTTCAGTCGGTCCGGCCGGCATGTCGACACCGCGGCCCAGCACAGATGCCCATTGCTTCGCGGCCGTCACATACTGATTCCCCGGTCCAAAGAGCTTGTCGACGCGGGGCACAGTCTCGGTCCCGAAGGTCATGGCCGCAATCGCCTGTGCGCCACCGACTCTGAAAACACGGTGCACACCCACGAGCCGGGCGGCGAAGAGGACCGCAGGATGCACGCTCCCGTCCGAGCGCGGGGGCGTGCAAAGCAGGACCTCAGGACAGCCGGCCAGGCGTGCCGGGATCCCGAGCATCAGGACCGAAGAAAACAGCGGGGCCGTGCCACCAGGAACGTAGAGCCCGACCCGCTGGATGGCCACGCTGCGTCGCCAGCAGACCACGCCGGGCATCGTCTCAACGCGCTGGGTACCCTGAATCTGGGGGGCGTGAAATGCCTGGATGTTCGCCGCGGCAATTCGAATAGCGTCCTTCAGGTCTGGCGCAAGGGAATCGCCGGCCCGGTCGATATCTGCCCGACTCACTTCCAAATCGTCGAGCGCGACGCCGTCAAAGCGGGCGGTGAGTTCGCGCAGGGCGGCATCGCCCCCGGCCGACACCGCGTCCATGGTTGGCATGATCTCGCGGACCATGTCCTGCAGCGGGGCCGTGGGCCGAGCCGTCAGCTCATCCCAAATTCCACGCATGGGCGAACGAACGACGCGCACTACATCACCATCTTTTCAATGGGCACCACCAGCATTCCTTCGGCGCCGGCCTCTTTCAGCTGGTCGACAATGGACCAGAAGTCATCGTCCTGAATCACGCTGTGTATGGAGACCCACCCTTCATCGGCGAGGGGTACCACGGTCGGGCTGCGCATGCCTGGAAGCAGTCGAATGATCTGCCCCACCGCTCCCACGGGAGCATTCAGGAGGATGTAGCGAAATCCCTTGGAGCGGAGAACCGCATCCATTCGGAATCCGATTCGCTCGAGAAGCTGCCGCTTTTCTTCGGACAGGTCGGGATTGGCCACCAGGACGGCCTCGCTGCGCAGGATGGTCTCCACCTCCTTGAGCCCGTTGCTCAGGAGTGTGGAGCCCGTGGAGACCAGGTCACAGATGCCGTCCGCCAGCCCGATTCCGGGAGCAATCTCGACGCTCCCGCTGATCTCGTGGATGGACGCCTGCACGCCATTCTCCGAGAGGAAGCGTTCCAGAAGGCGAGGGTAGGACGTAGCCAGATGGCGACCCTGCAGGCTCGAAACCCCGTCGTAACGCTCGCCGCGAGGTAGCGCAATGGCCAGTCGGCATCGGCCGAATCCAAGCCGCCTGACCTCCTCGACCTGGACGCCCTTTTCCAGCACCACATTCTCACCGACCATTCCAAGATCCGCCACTCCGTCGGCCACGTAGCCCGGGATGTCATCGTCCCTCAGATAGAGGATCTCGATTGGGAAGTTGTCAGAGACCGCTCTGAGTCGCCCTTTGGGATGCGAAAACCGGATGCCGCAACCGTGCAGCAGGTCTATCGACTTGTCGGAGAGACGTCCGGATTTCTGGATGGCGAGGCGCAACAGCATGGCGATCTAGTCGGCCTCCTCCAGGATGCTCGCGATTCTGGCCGTCAGGTCGTCCAGGTGATAGCGTGCGGTTCGGTCGCGGGTCAGCGATCGAACGCGCGATATGTGATCACTCAACTCGCCGAGTTGTCCGCGGACCATGGGTCGAATGTCGGACTGGCTCATGTTGACCGTGGTCCCAAAGAAGGACGCTGGACGAGTAGGCTCCTCGGTCATGAGGTACTCCATCCGGTCGAGATATGCCCGCTGAAGCGCCCGGCGATAGGTGTCAATGACGGGCCGGTTGCCGTTCAGTTCGGCGAAGACGTAGGAGCGGATGTCGTCCAGAAAGTCCATGGGCGGGTACCCGGCCCCATCAATCGTCTGGGCCTCAATCATCCTCGCCAAACGCGACGGGTCGAGCAGGTTGTTCAGAATCGAAACCTGGCGTCCCCGGATCCGGTCAACGGCCCCGGCCGGCTCGATCCGCCTCAGGATGGAAGGATCAAGCAGCCACGTAGGCGTCGTGAATACGTTCTCGGCCAGGAACGTCAGCGCCTGTTCCTGCCGGTCGCGAGGAACGACCTCGTAAACCATTCCCGGCTGGTTGGTGGCCTTTGGATTGACATAGAGCCCGCCCGTCAGGGTTACCACGTGATTCATGTAGCGCGACCACTGTCCGAGCAGTTCGCCATACAATTCTTGGAGATCATCATAGGGCTGCCCATCAGTCGATGTCCATGCGACCAGGTTTGGGACCACACGCTTCAGATTGGCCACCGCATACCCGGACGCTTTCACCGGGTCATCCCCCATGTCCTCGGTCTGCGCCTCCGGCGTGAACTGGGTGCTGGAGAGGAAGCGGTACATCTTGTTGCCCGCCTTCTCGAGAATCAGGGCGTCCAGTACCGCTTTCTCGTCGTCGGGATGGGTCACGTCGGGATACCAGCGATACCCCCAATTGATGACGTAGTCGTCATAGGGGCCGACCTTCCGGACGAACCGGGTCACACCATCGCCAGGCTGAGCGATGTAGTTCTGCCGGGTGTAGTCCATGATGGTCGGGGCGACCCCGAACTCGGACGTGAAGGTCGGAGACCGAAGGGAATCGACCGGGAAGCTCGAACTGGCAATCATGTTGTGGGGAAGGCCCAGCGCATGCCCGATCTCGTGGGCGATCACCTGACGCATGGTCTCCCCGATCAGGGACTCCTCTGTGTTCAGCGAGCGCGCCGGCGGGTTGGCGGCGCCCGTTTCAATCATGAGGCGGTTCCGGTAGGAGCGCATGTGGTTGTGATACCAGATGATGTCGCTCTCGATGATCTCGCCCGAGCGTGGGTCGGAGACGCTCGGGCCGACGGCGTTTCGGGTCGTGTTGGCCACGTACCGGACGGTGGAGTAGCGAACGTCCTCGGGATCAAAGTCCGGGTCATCCTCAGGGGCCTCATGGCACTGCACGGCGTTCTTGAATCCGGCCGCCTCGAAGGCGCGGTTCCAGTCCTCCACGCCCCGGCAGAAGTACGGTCGCCAGCGCTTGGGCGTGCCGGGATCCAGGTAGTAGACGATGGGCTTGATGGGCTCAACGAGTTCTCCCCGGAGGTAGGCGGCCGGATCCTTGGGCTCAAGGCGCCATCGCCTGATGTAGGAGCGGGTACCGGCTTTCAATTCGTCGAGACTGAAGTCGTTCTGGCGAACGGTGAAGAAGCCCACCCGGGGGTCATGCACCCTCGGCATCATCGCTTCCGGGAGCAGGATCATGGACTGATACATCTCCATGGAAATGGTCCCTGTATCTCCGTTTGACGGCGGCTCGGTGGCCTCGAAGGTCATGGTATGCCGGACATTCACGTTCTGCGGAAAGCTCTTCATTTCGTTGATGAACGAGCGGGATCCGTCGAGCCGACGGACACGGAACTGCGTACGCTGCCTCGGGGACAGCCCGGAGAGCGCGGGGACATCAGTCTGAAACAGATCTCCGACGTCGATGACCGTCCCGGTGGAATCTTGCGACAACGCCTCTATATCGAAGGCCATCAGGATAGGCTCGAAATTATTGGCGGCAACCGAGAACGCTACCGGAAGCGAGTCGGGAGCGACGCTCGAATACGCCATTCTGCGGAGTAGCAGGCGGTTTCCGTTGCGCTCGAAGCGTACCACCTGCTCGTTGACCTTGCTTCCCCCGTTGGTAAAGCCAGAGAGATTCGCGGGCGTCTTCGCGATGCGGCTGACCAGGAGCATCTCCTTGCCGAGCACGGCATCTGGTACTTCAAAATAGTAGTCGGTGTCGACCCGATGCACCGTAATGACACCCACGTCCGAGACGGCCTCGTCTGTGATGACCTCGGAGTATTTCTTGAGGGGCGAATCGGCCTTCTTCTCTCTCGCGGATTTTTCTTGGTCCTGGGCCGCATCCGATGCGGCGCGGGATGCGGCGCATCCAGTGAGCAGGAGGGAGGACGTGGCCAGGAAAAGGAGCAGGTGTTTCATCAAATCGGTACGTTTGAACGCCGCCAAAGATAAACGCCCTGCCCCCCTCCGCCATGCGATTTTTAGCCCTCCTGTTTTTGATCCTGCTCGTGAGCATCACCGATTCATTTGGACAGGAAGCCAAGCGGCGGTGGGAGATGATGAATCAGATCCGCAGCGACAAGTTTGACTACGTCCTGCCGGAGGTGATGCGGGAAAACGGAATCGACCTGTGGATCGTCATGAATCGGGAAGGCAACAACGACCCCCTATGGGCCGACCTCGGTGGCGGCTACACGGGAGACACCAGCTACTACGTATTCCACGATTCGGGCGGGGATCGCATAGAGCGCGCGGCCCTGGGCGTTTCCGGCTATCTGTTGGAGGAGGGCGGTGCCTACGACCACTTTGGCAGCAGTGACGAGT
Organism: Bacteroidota bacterium; assembly: GCA_029262855.1. GTDB lineage: Bacteria > Bacteroidota > Rhodothermia > Rhodothermales > UBA10348 > JABDJZ01. The sequence continues at coordinate 11,367 of JAJCYP010000022.1, forward strand.
TGGCTGACTTCGTCTCGGAGCGCGAGCCGAAGCGCATCGGGATCAATATGTCGCGCGCCATGGGAGGGGCCGATGGGCTGACGCATTCTGGATACGAGCAACTCGTAGAAGTCCTCGGCCCGAATTACGCGCCGCGATTGGTATCCGCCGAGAAACTGGTTTCAGATTTTCGATCGCGTCGGGTGGCCACTGAGATCGCTGTATTTGCAGAGGCCGGCGAGTTGTCCCGCAAGATCGCGGAACGGGCATTCTCCAACGAGATCATCACGCCGGGCGTCACCACGCTGGAGGATGTGGCGTGGTGGATGACCGAACAGCAGTTTGAGAACGGACTCGGGACGTCGTTCGGGTTTCCATCGGTGTACATCACGGGACCCGAGGGCATAGTCGCCACATCGTCCAACCGCATCATCCAGCGGGGCGACCTCCTGATGATTGACTGGGGCGTGGGCCTCATGAACTTCCACACCGACATGAAGCGCATCGCCTACGTGCTGCGTGAGGGTGAAACGGCTCCGCCCCCCGGAATCCAGAACGCCTTTGACAGGGCATTGGCGGCCCGCGATGTTGTACGGAAGACCATCAAAGCCGGCAAGACTGCTGAGGCCATCGAGGAAGAGGTCTACGTGGCGTTGGTCGAAGCCGGTTTTGGTCGGATTGTCGAATTCAACCAGCCCACTTCCGGTAACCTCACGGACGTGATCATTGGGTGTCATTCGGTGGGAAATCTGGGCCACGGAATCGGGCCCTCAATCGCTTTCTTCAATCCGGTCCGTCGCACCTATGTGGTGAGGCCCACCAACTTGCTATCCATCGAGCTGTTTGCCTACACCAGTGCGCCCGAGTGGGGAGGAGCGAAGATCCGCATCCCTCTGGAAGACGATGCCATCGTAACGGAGCGGGGGGTAGAATGGCTCTATCCTGTCAACCAGCGCCTGCTTGTAATCAAGTAACAATGGACTCCCGCTTCCGCGACCATGTAGCCTGGACCAGCGACAACCCGATCGGGCTCTCGGTGAGCCGGGCGGAGGGTCCGTTCCTGTTCCTCGAGGATGGCCGCCGGATCACAGACCTGATCAGCGGCATCGCCGTATCCAGCCTGGGCCACCGGCATCCCTCGGTGATCGATGCCATCAAGCGCCAGGTAGACCGGCATCTGCACGTGATGGTCTACGGCGAGTTCGTTCAGGAACCGCAGTCGGCCATCGCCGCCCGACTTGCTGCGAACCTGCCTTCGAGCCTGTCCAATGTCTATTTCACGATGACAGGGACTGAGGCCAATGAGGGCGCCTTGAAGTTGGCCAAGAAGTACACCGGCCGAACCCGCCTGGTGGCCTTCGACGACTCGTACCACGGTGACACGCACGGCGCGCTCTCTGTGACCGGCCGCGCGGTCTATCGAGACCCGTTTCAGCCGCTACTGCCCGATGTACTGTTCCTGCCTTTCGATGACATCGAGGCCCTGGAGGTGATTGATGAATCGGTGGCAGCCGTCATCACCGAGCCGATTCAGGGCGAGGGGGGTATCCGGGTTCCAGGCGATGCCTGGATGAGGCGACTCAGGGATCGGTGCACCGAGACGGGAGCGCTTCTGATATTCGATGAGATACAGACCGGGATGGGACGCACCGGCACGCTGTTCGCCTTCGAGGGATTTGGCATCGTCCCCGACATCATGACCGTGGCCAAGGCGCTGGGCGGGGGGATGCCGCTGGGAGCCTTCATCTCGTCGAAGGAGATAATGGCGACGCTGCGCACGGACCCGCCCCTGAGCCACGTGACGACCTTCGGTGGCCACCCTGTTTCCTGCGCAGCCGCCAATGCGGCCCTGAGTGTGCTTGTAGACCAGGGCCTGGCAGCGCGAGCGACGGAGATCGGAGCGCGGGTTCGGGAGGGTCTCACGCACTCCGGAATTCGTGAGGTGCGCGGGCGCGGAGCCATGCTGGGAATGGAACTGCAGTCGGCTTCTCAGACCGAGTCCGTGGTTTCAGCCGCACTCGGGAAAGGCGTGCTCCTGGGATGGACGCTGCACAGCAATACGCTGGTGCGGATTGCGCCTCCCTTGAACATTCCGTGGGATGTTCTGGACGACGCACTCGGGGTAATCGTCGACTGCCTGGACGCGAACCGGGCCTAATGGGCCATGCCGGGCAGGTATGGCGCCGGAATGGGAAGGCTCTCCGTCTCGGACTGCCAGAAGATGTTGACCACCCACCAGCGCGCGCCGTCGTTCATGAGCTGGAAGCTGTTGATTCCGCGCGCGAAGGGCTCGGTGGCGTCCGCGGTGTCGAAGGACTCGTAGGTCGAGAAGAGATGGACCAGCGGCCCGAACCGTTCCGCCGTACGATGTAGTTCCTTCTCAAAGAAGCCCCGCTCAGAGAACCAGCCTGAGGCGCGCTCGGCATAATCGCCAGGACTCCAGTACACCGGGAAGGTGCCGCCATCCGGGGTCGTGGCGATGGGGATGAGTTTGGCCTCCGGCCGAAAAAGGGATCGAAATCTGTCCCAATCGCGCGGTCCGGCGGGGCCGGAAATCACATCGTAGACCGCCGCGACGATCGAATCGACGGATTCAACATCGGCATCGGCGGCAATCGGCCAGTCCTCCGGAACGGGCTGCGCGAGGCAGACCGTGCAGAGGGCAAACGAGGTGAGCAGAAGTGAAAACGAACGCATGATGGCGGCGGATTGGTCTCTGAGAGGATGGTCGAGAGGCGGCGTGCGGGAAAGTCAGTCTGCCGTCTCGGCGGTTGACTTCCCCTTTATCGAGCCCTGGTACATGTCATAACGCGCCAGTCGACCTTCTAGTGCGCCGTTGACCAAAGCCTTCTTCCACGTGGTCCTCAGTCCGACCGATTTCAGCATCTCTGGCTTGCCGGCGTACACGTAGGCCGTCCGACCCTGGCAGGACTGTTTGAACCAATCGCCCAGTTCCCGCATCAGCGCGCCGGCAGAGTCGGACGTGCCGAGCCTAAGGCCATAGGGCGGGTTGGTCAGGATAATCCCCGCATCGACGGAATCGATGGCCCGGAAATCGCTCCGGGCCAGGGATACACGCTCACCGTAGGGTAGCCTGGCGAGATTGTTTCGCGCAGCCTCGACGGCACCGGCATCCACATCCGAACCGCGAATGAGGCCCTCGGGGACTTCCCTCATCTTTGCGTCTGCGGCGTCGCGCACCTTCTCCCATGCGGCCTGGTCGAAGTCGGGCAGATGCTCAAATCCGAATCGCCCCCTGAGATAACCTGCAGGTACCCGGCCGGCCTTCATGAGCGCCTCGGCGAGCAGGGTCCCGGATCCACACATCGGGTCCAACAGCGGCTCCGCCGCATCCCAGCCGGAATATCGAAGAGCGGCGGCCGCAACGGTCTCCTGCATGGGGGCCTGTACGGATTCGGTTCGGTAGCCCCGTCGATGCAGCGATCCGCCAGACGTATCGAAGCTGATCGTGGCGTAGTTCGCGTGGATGTGCAGGTTCAGCCAGACATCCGGGTCTGGAGTGCGAACGCTCGGGCGTTGCCCGGTGGCTTCCCGGAACTGGTCGACAATCGCGTCCTTGAGCCTGCGAGCCGCAAACTGGGAGTGCGAAACCTTGCTGTTCGACACCGTGGCGAAGACGGCGAACGTGGTCTCAAGGGTCAGAAGCTTCGACCAATCAATCTTCTGGGCCTGTGTGTAGAGGTAGCGATCCGAGTGGCACTGGAATTCCGTGAGAGGCGCGAGTACCCGGGTGAGCAGGCGGGACTCGTAGTTGACGCGGTAGAGCGTCGCCGGATCGGCCTCGAAAAAGACGCCGCGGTACCCGTCGTGCGTGCGCTGCACACCCAGCTCCTGCAGTTCCTCGGCCGCCAGCCTCTCGAGTTTTCCTGCGGCCAGGGCGAAGTAGCGGCCGTTTTCCTGGTAGGCGAGACTCACTCAGATTCTCTCGATAGGGAGGAGCACCAATGAGAACACGAAGACGGTCAGGCCGGCAATGAAGGGGAGCGCTCCACCGGTCAGGATCAGATGGACGCCTCCCACGAGAGACGCCAGTTCGCAGGCGGCGTGTGCCACCAAAAACAACTTGAGGCGGCCCGAATCATCGGTCATGCCCTCCACCTTTCGGCGGACGAACATCACGAGACCAGCAGCCAGAATCACCAGAATGGCGACCACTGCAGCCAGCGGTCCGGGCCGGGTCATGGCGATGCCCTCCGGACTCTGCATGGCCACCAATGCCGCCACAAAACCGAAAAGCACGATTCCGCCCAGCAGAGCCAGTCGGATAAGTTTGACTTGAGCTGGTTGCAACTGTCTGTTCATAAGACTACCTCAGGAAAGGCTGGGTGACCGACGGATGTCCATCATTGGGAGCGGGCGTCAGACCCAGAAGTTCTGTGATCAGATGATACAGATGAATGTTCTCGAATGGATCCACGCGCAGTCCTTCACGGAATGCAGGCCCCTGGGCAATGAACACCGCCCGCATGGACGGGAGACTGGGGTGAAATCCGTGGTTACCCGGGCTGGCAGAGCCGGACCGTTTGTGGAAGGCCCTGGTTGAATAGACCGTCCAGCCTTCGTGCGCTTGCGCCATCACATTCGGTATACGGTAGTGGCCGGCATAGTGGAGGTCCTTGAGGTCTTGAGGGCTGAGTACGTCCAGGCCGGGAGCACGCCTAAGCGAGGCCCTCACGCTCTCCGCGCGATCTGGCTCTGCCTGTATGGCCAGTACCGGGGAGTAGTCGATGAACCGGCCTGCATCGCGCTCAATGAAGTCTTCGAGGTAAATCACGCTGTCGGCCTGAACCTCAGCCATCCCGTGATCGGAGACCACGATCAGATTGACCGAGTCCCGGATGCCACGGAGGCTCAGGCCGGTCACCAACCGCCCGATGTGCCGATCGGCCTCTGAAACCGCCTGGGCTGCGCGGTCCGACTTGGGGCCCGCAAGGTGCCCCGCCGTGTCCACGTCACTGAAGTAGAGCGTGATCAGACTCGGGCGCTTCTCCGGAGGAAGGTCCAGCCAGGCGAGAACCTGATCGACGCGTTCCTCTCCCGGGACGGACGCGTCGTGGCGGAACCAGTAGGTTGGCTGAATCCCCTTGACGGGCGCTTCGGAGCCCACCCAGAAGAAGGTGGCGGACGTCTGGCCCTGCAGTTCCGCTGTTACCCATACAGGCTCGCCACCCCACCAGTAGGGATCCTCGACCGCGGCTCGATCGCTGATCCTGAACCACGCGTCCCGCGGCTCGTCGTACATGGTGTTGGCCACCATGCCGTTGTGGGCCGGGTACAGACCCGTCGCGATCGAGTAGTGGTTCGGGAATGTCTTTGAGGGAAAGACGGGCAACATCCCATCGTCAGCCCAAACCCCCGTTTTCGCCAGTCCCTTCAGGTTCGGGACGTCCTGGGTGGTCATGTAGTCAGCCCGGAATCCGTCGATGGAGATCAGGATAACGGTCCGATCCGGGCGATTGGCCCTTGGTCCGTCGTGCGGATCAGTCGTGGAGTCGGGGCCGCAGCCCCCGGCGACAATCGCAGCGAGGAAAATCAGAAAACGCATGCTGGGGAGTGCTGGGTGCGGCTATAGTTGACGAACGCCGACCCGTCAAAACGAGTCGGCGCTCTCAAAGTCAGTAGACTTGGGCCGGATTTCACTTACCGAAGAACCACCAGAGAAGGAGTCCGCCGACTGGGAAGAACACGATAATCAAGGCCCACATAGCCTTGCGGCCGAACGTCCAGTTGGTCCCCACAATCTGGGCCAGAGCAAGGATGTCGAGGATCAGAACGACAGATCCGCACAGCCCGGCCGAAAACCCAATGTCGATACGATCGAAGAATGTGGGTCCACCGCAGCCGGTGAGAATGACGGCAACCGTCATCAGGACGAGAGGGAGGGCGAGAGTCTGCAGTCGTTTCACGGAATCGGGTTTTGGTGAGTAACTCCAGTATATACGGAATGGCCCCTGCGGGTTGCACCGGAACGCCAGAATGGGGCGCTCGTTGGTGGGAACGCTCCCACGCGCGGGTCCGTCCGGCGGCCGATCGGTCCCGGTATCCTGCGCCTCGACACCCTCTGGCTTGCGCATCGGCTCCATCGAACTTGGCGATCGCCCGGTATTTCTGGCTCCCATGGAGGATGTCAGCGATCCGCCCTTCCGGCTGCTCTGCAAGCGGTTCGGAGCGGACCTGCTGTACACCGAGTTCATTTCTTCCGGGGGTCTGGTCTACGGGGCCGACGGATCGCACCAGAAGCTGGATTTCTACGAGACCGAGCGGCCGCTCGCCATTCAGATATTCGGCGGCGATGTCGAGAAGGTGCGTGAGGCAGCAGCGATCGTCGAGGTGGCCGGGCCGGACATTATCGACATTAATTTCGGATGCCCCGTCAAGAAGGTGGTCTGCAAGGATGGCGGTGCTGGCATTCTGCGCAACTTGCCCAAGATGGAGGCGATCACCACCGCGGTGATCGAGGAGTCTTCGCGTCCGGTCACGGTCAAGACCCGACTGGGATGGAATGATGAATCCATCCGGATCATCGAGGTCGCCAGGATGCTGGAGGGAATCGGTGTGCAGGCTCTGGCCGTTCACGCCCGAACCCGGGCCCAGATGTACCGCGGAGAGGCCCGATGGCAGTGGCTCCGGAAGATCAAGGAGGAGAGCGGAATTGAGATTCCACTCATCGGCAACGGCGATGCCACGACGCCCGAGAAGATCGAGGCCATGTTTGAACAGACCGGCGTCGATGCGGTGATGGTTGGTCGGGGTGCGATCGGCAACCCGTGGATCTTCCGGGACCTGAAGGTCTACCGTGAGACGGGCGAAGTGCCGCCCCGGCCCAGCTGGGAGGAGCGAATGGTCGTGGTGGCGGAGCACCTGACGCTCAAGTGCGAATGGCTGGGCGAACGCAAGGGCGTACTGGAGATGCGCCGCATGTACGGGGGCTACCTCAAGGGCTTCCGGAATGCGAGCCGGCTTCGTATGCTGATGATGGAAGAGGTAACCCGCGATGGTGCGCTGGAAGTGCTGCTGAACTTCCGGGAAGACGACGATGCGCCGGTCATTGCCACGGCCCCCCGTCCGGCGGGAATGACGGCCGCGATGAAGGCCAAACTGCCGGTTCCGGCCAACCGCCGGACGAAGGCCGTAGCCTGATCGGGTTTGTACTCCATCCGGCGGGCAGTGGGTTTTGGGGCACAATTCAGTGCACTTGCACACCAAATGCCGTGTCGGCGTGTCTATACATGAATAGATAATTCTCAAAAGGGGAAAAAATTAGCATCCCCTGTAACTCTGCGGAAACCTGACCCGTAGGGCTGTTAACAAAGCAGTCATCACATCCCTTCCCATCGGAAGCGCAACCGGGATGTGGTCGGCTTCAAGCCCCACGCTACACTCTCCACTCAGGTATCCCATGACCCGGAGCTACAGAATTATTCTGGCAGGCGTCCTTGCGCTGACGATCGTCCTGCCATCAGCTGCCCAGACATCACGCCAGGTATCAGCCACCAAGCTGACGGACCCCGACACCTTCGTCCCCAACGTGAAGCCGGTCGTGGCTCCACGGGCGATGTCCGGCGAAATTCACATCGACGGCGACCTCACGGATTCGGGGTGGCAGTCCGCAGAGAAGGCTGTCAATTTCTCCGAGACCAATCCAGGCGACCAGACCAAGCCGCCAATTGGCATCGAAGTCTGGACCACCTACGATGCGAACAACATCTACTTCGCGTTCCTCATCGAAGACGACCCGGACGCCGTCCGGGTCAACATGAGTGATCGGGATGCGATCTGGCAGGACGACTATGTCGGCGTCATTCTGGATACGTACGGAACGAGCACGTGGTCGTACTTCCTCGCTTCAAACCCGATAGGCATCCAGGGCGACACCCGGATCATCAGCGGCGGAAATGAGGATATCGGATTCGATATCATTTTCCAGACCGATGGCAAAGTCACCGAGTCGGGCTATCAGGTGGAGATGGCGGTTCCCTTCCAGAGTCTGAGATTCTCGAAGGCGGAGGTTCAGGACTGGAGCATCAACTTCTGGATCACGCATCCCCGGGATAGCCGAAACACCTACTCCTGGGCGGCCATCTCGCGGGACGATCCATGCTGGCTCTGCCAGATGGGCTCCGTCCGGGGCATCACGGGCGCTGCTCCGTCGGGCAAATTCGAATTCCTGCCGGCCTTCACCGGATCGCAGGCCGCCTCACTCCCGAACTTCGACGATCCCACGGGTGGCCTGGACAACGGGCGCATGTCAACCGACCCGTCGTTTGGAGCGAAGTACTCGTTTTCCTCCAACCTGGTAGCGGATGTGGCCGTCAATCCCGACTTCAGCCAGATTGAATCTGATGCAGCCCAGATCGACGTGAACTCGACGTTCGCTCTCTTCTTCGATGAGCGGCGGCCGTTCTTCCAGGAGGGGAGCGAGTTGTTTGATACGCCCACCCAGACAGTGTACACGCGGTCGATCAACAACCCACGAGGTGTGGCCAAGGTGACCGGACGAGCGGGAAAGACCAGTTTCTCCTACGTCGGCGGGTTCGATCAGGACAGCCCGATCATTCTGCCTTTTGAGGAGCGCAGCCGCTTTGTGGAGGCAGGCGAAAGCTATTCGAGCCTCCTGCGTCTCAAGCAGGAATTCGGGACAAACAGTCACGTGGGTGCCCTCGTGACGGACCGTCGCTACACCGAGGTCGGAGGCTCCGGCTCCACGTTCGCACTGGACGGCAATATCCGGCTGTCCAACTCGGTTTCGCTGCAGACACAGCTGACGGCCAGCCAGACGGCGGAAGCCAACGACGCCGAACTCTCGGAGCAGGTAGGGGACATCACCTTTGATGACGGAAAGCGGACGGGTGCCTTCGATGGAGAGTCCTTCGCGGGCTGGGCCGCAGACGTCGAGCTGAACCGCAATACACGCCACATGTACACGGAGGTGAGCTACAAGGCGCGCAACCCCACATTCCGCGCGGCGAACGGTTTCATCACCCAGAACAACCAGCAGGAGGCGTTTTTCTTCACGAACTACACCTTCTTTCGGGATTCCGATTCCTTCATCCAGCGAATCTCGCCGCAGACGATGGGCGGCTACTTCTGGAATTTCGAGGGTCAGCGGAAGGACGAATTCCTGTGGGTCGGCTTGAACATGCAGATGAAGGGCCAGACGTGGATGAACGCGCGCGTTCTGGTGGCGAGCAACGAACGGTTTGCCGGAGAGGACTTTCGCGGGATGAACCGGTTCAACTTCAATGTCAACTCAAACTTCAGTCAGCGTATGCAGGTGGGCGCGTTCGTCGCCTACGGGGATGCGATCTCCCGCAATCCGTCCAACCCGGAGATGGGTACGGGGACTGACCTGAGTGTCTGGACCACGCTCAAGCCAACGTCGCGCCTCTCATTCAGCCCTCGCATCAGCTTCTCGCGACTCGAGAGCCAGGCCGCAGGCGAGGAGATTTTTTCCGGGTACATCCTGCGGACGCGGACCAACTACCAGTTTACCAAGCGTCTATTCATCCGGGTGATTGCCCAGTACAACGATTTCGCCAAACGCTTGGAGATCGATCCGCTGGTGACCTACAAGGTGAATCCGTTCACCGCCGTCTACGTCGGCTCGACGCACGACTTCCTGGACTTCGACCAGAGCACAAACGGTCAGAACCCCGGGTTCTACCAGACGCAGCGGCAGATCTTCTTCAAACTCCAGTACCTCTTCCGGATATAAACCCGGAAATGGCCGCCGGTCAGGGAGGGTCAGCGGCCTATTGGGGGGCATCACCTGTGTGGAGGGGATGCCCCCCCTTTTCTTGTCGCGGGCGTCGGGCGGCGGCCTATCGGGGCAGGCGCCTACCGGGGCAGCACGGGCTGGACCCACGCCATCTCCGTCTCGCCCTCCCGGTATGGATTGTCTTTGACCGCCGTCGAAACCACCGTGGCCCGCACGAAGAGCTCCGATCCATCCAGCGTGTAGCTGGCCTCAAGGCCCGATACCGTTGCGAGCACCTCACCGGGCTGGGCCGGATCGCGGGTTCCGATAAAGTGTGTCGTATAGCTGACACCCTCCTCCGGCTCGATGTGTACTGAGAGCGTCCGTCCGTCGAAGCCGACCTCGCGAAGTGTCACGCCGGAGGACGAATAGAAGTCGCCAATCAGCAGCGAGCCGATGAGTGGGCCCGACTCCAGACGTCGAGCGCGGACCATGACCCATCCTCGACCCGTGTTCGCCAGTCCAACGCGCTGCTCGTGGTAGCTGTGGGCATCATCGACAGCGAGTCCGTAGAGCAACTCTCCTCCGTTGAGCAATCGCTGGGTGTTCACGTAGTCCCACATGGCCTCGGTGCCAGGCCGTTCAGAATCGCCCTCGTTGTGAACCGCCGGATGCCCGTTGTAGACCTCGAAAAAGTGCTCGCCGGTCAGGGGCACGAGGTCATCCGGCGTCACGGCCCAACCGAAGTTGGGGTGGTTGACGTGAGGAAGAATGGGCACCCGAAGCGACTCGGCCTGCGCCAGCACGGCATCGATGTTTCGCTGCAGGACGTCGGTCACACTGGATCCGCCCCTGGGGCCGATACGCGCCTGGATGTTGGTGGCGTTGAGGTGCAGGGGTTTTCCTTCGAAGCCGTCGGTGATCTCTTCCGCCTGGACGACCAGGAAAGAGTCTGCCACGTTGAAGAGGCCGCTGTACTCGGCGAAGGTCTTCAGGCGCACCTGCAGCGTGTCGTTCTCCACGCGGTACTCGATCCAGGAATCTGGGAATGCTGCGTCGTATTTCTGCATCGCTGCTTCCCGGTCAGGCAGCACCGGCAGCCACCGTTCACCCTCTGCAAGCGTGTTATGGTCGGAGAGGGCCACGAAGTCATAGCCCGCCTCCCGGTACCAGGCGATTATGGACTCCGGAAAATCGTCCCCGTCACTCCAGAGGGAGTGCGTGTGTAGGTTGCCTTTGAACCAGTGCAGGGGCTCCGGTTCGGGTGTCGAACAGGCCGCCAGGATGAGCAGCAGGAGGACGGATCCGGTTCGGGACATAAGATCAGCGGTCGGATGAACCCGCAATCTAGACCAGGCTAAACATCGAATCAGGCTACCGCCTCGCTTCCATCAGGTACTCGTCTCCACGACCCTTGATGTTCTCGTCCCAGTGCTGCATCCAGCCGGCCCCTTCCTTCTCAAGCCGATCCCAGTCGACATCCATGGGGACAATTGGCGAGGCCATCCAGGAAGGAAGTCGATCGGCGGGAATATCCTGGCGTACTGGGATCCGAAAGTACCGCTCTGCTTGCCTGACAAGCGCGGAGTCGGAGGTGACGAATTCGTAGAACTCGCGCGCGGCAGCCTGATTCGGTCCTCCCTTGACGAGCGCGATGGCGTCGTTCAGGATGGGGGTCCCGCTGGCGGGAACGGCAAACCCGAACGGGTAGCCGTTCAGCTCGGACTGGATCTCGGTGTCGGGCAAATTCCAGAGCGACACATCGCCTTCCTCCCTCGCAATCTTGAGGTAGAGCTGGGTCGGATCCGCGGTGTACGTCTTGGTATTCGCATCCAGACGGGCCAGCCACTCATATCCTTCTTCCACCGTGGGTTGACGCATGATCAAGGCACCCCAGATGGTCCGCATGGTGCTTGACGCAAGCGGGTACCGGATGATGATCCGATCGTGCCAGACCGGCTCCAACAGATCGTCCCAGTCTGCTGGGCGCTCGGCCTCGGCAACCGTTCGGGTGTTGAACAGGATGACCTCCGGAGTCAGGTACGTGGCGTACCAGGCATCGTTCGCGTCGTAGGAGCCCGGCGGCATGGCAGCGGCCCAACTGGGTCGATAGGGCTCGAGCAGGCCTTCCGCCGCTGCCTTGGAGAACGTCGGACCGTCGCCACCCCACCAGAGCGAGGCCTGGGGATTGGCCGACTCGGTTCGGATTCGGTCATAGGCGTCCTGGCCTCCCATATCGATCCACCGGATGTCGACGTCGGGTCGGGCGGCCTCGAAAGCCAGCTCGTACTCCCCCAGCATTTCCTTGCCATGGGGCGAGTAGATCACCAGGCGCTCGCGGGAATCACTGGCGCAACCGGCCAGGAGGAGAACAAGAAGTGTGACCGAAGTGCGCATGCTATCCTATCCGCTGAAGGTGGGCGAAGCGGAGCATCAGTTTCTTCTCGCCGACCTCCTTGAAGAAAACCACGGCCTTGGCCTGGGGGCCATTGCCCTCGATGGCGATGATCTTGCCCTCACCGAACGTCCCGTGCTCCACACGCATTCCGGCGGCCAAGTCCGCGGACTCCTCGGCGTCGTAGACGATCCGTCTTCCGGCAGGCTCGGCCTTTGATGGGCCGGGAGCCGTACCCTGCCGACGGGCGGCCGGAGGCTTGGTGTTGTGGGTCCGTCCTTTTTCGCTGGGACCCTTCGTTCCGCCGAGTGGCCGCCGGTAGTAGAAGGGGTCCATCTCGGTGTAGTTGCCTGATCCGGATGACCGCTGTAATCGATCCTGCTTCGACGAGAACGGCTCGCCGGCCTCGGTCCTCAGCAGATCGCCACTGAGTTCATCCAGGAAGCGGCTGCGAATGCCGGACTGGTGTTCGCCGTACCGGTAGCGACTCCGGGCATAGGTCAGGTAGAGATAGCGTTCGGCCCGCGTCGCCCCGACGTAAAACAGGCGCCGCTCCTCTTCGAGCTCCTCAGGATCCTGCATGGCTCCCGATAGCGGAAAGAGACCTTCTTCCAGACCGGTTACGAACACGGCCTTGTACTCCAGACCCTTGGACGCGTGCATGGTCATCAGCGTGACCTTGTCGTCAAAATCTCCCCCGGAGTCCGCATCGGTAAGCAGCGAGACCTCCTGCAGGAAGGCACTCAGTGTATCCGGGGTATCAGGGTTGTCGGAAAACTCACGAACCGCGGAAACGAGCTCCTCCAGGTTCTCCCTGCGGACCAGGTTCTCTGGCGTGTGTTCGCGCATCAACTCGTGTGTCAGTCCGGCCTCGTTGAGAATCGACCGCATGAGATCGCCGGCCGGCTCCGTCTCCGCCTTGCCCATGAATCCGTCCATCATGGTGCGGAATCTGGCCATCGCGTTCCGAGCGCGCGAAGACAGTCCGGGGACTTCACTTACCCGTTCGAGGGCCTCCCAGGCGGTAACCCCGGCGCCCTTGGCCCACTGAAAGAGCAGGTCCTGCGACTTGTTGCCGATCCCGCGGGTGGGGTAGTTGATGACGCGCCGAAGGCTGCCGTCGTCGTATGGGTTGACCACCAGTCGCATGTAGCTGATGGCATCCTTGATTTCCTTCCGCTGATAGAAGGAAACGCCGCCAACAATGCGGTACGGCACGTCTTCCCGGCGCAGCGATTCCTCAATGGAACGGCTCTGGGCGTTCGTCCGGTACAGGACGGCAATGTCCCTGTAGCGAATGCCGTGTCTCAGGCAAAGGTCACGAACGCGTCGCTCGATTTTTTGCGCCTCATCCCGCTCGGACAGCGCCTCCATGACGATGATCGGATCGCCCTGGTCATTCTCTGTCCAGAGCTCCTTTTCGATCTGCTTCGAGTTTCCCTTGATGATGGCGTCGGCAAGGGCCACAATCGCCTTGCTGGATCGGTAGTTCTGCTCCAGGCGGACCGTTCTCGCCTCCGGATAATCCCGCTGGAACGACAGGATGTTTCCGATGTCGGCACCACGAAAGGCATAGATGCTCTGCGCATCGTCGCCCACGACACACAGGTTGTGGTGGCCGTCTGAGAGGAGCTTCGCCAGGATGTACTGGGCGTGGTTGGTGTCCTGGTACTCATCGATGTGGATGTACTGCCACAGGAACCGGTACCGCTCGAGGGTCTCCGGATGATTGCGGAACAGTTCGATGGGCTTCAGCAGCAGGTCGTCGAAGTCCATGGCGTTGGACGCACGCAGGAGATCCTGGTACGGCCCGTAGACCTTGGCCGCCTTCTCCTGGGCAGGCCCCACCGCCAGCCTGGCATACTCCGAGGCGCCAATGAGCCGATTCTTGGCGCCAGAAATGAGGCTGTACATGGACCGCGGCGAGAATTGCTTCGGATCGATGTTGTACTCATTCAAAAGCTGCCGAAGTGCGCGCTTGGTATCGTCGGAGTCGTAGATCGAAAAATCCGACGTGTACCCGATCTGCTTGCCCTCCTTCCTCAGCAGGCGGGCGAACGTGGAGTGGAAGGTCCCGATGGTCATCCCCTTGGACTGATCGCCGATCAGTTCGTACACGCGGTGCCGCATTTCGCGGGCCGCCTTGTTCGTGAACGTGATGGCCAGAATCTGGTGGGGCCGGGCCTTGCCGGAAGCCAGCAAGTAGGCGATTCTGTGGGTCAGTGTCCGTGTCTTACCCGAACCCGGTCCTGCGATGATCAGGACGGGACCATCCGCCGCCGCCGCCGCTTCCTGCTGTGCCTCGTTCAGCCCTGACAGGATGTCGGCTGTATTCAGTTCCGGTTGGGCATCCAGAGCAGGGAGGAGGCTGTATTGCTTCATGCAGGCTCAGAAACGGGATTCAGGGCGTGGGGAAGGGGACGGCGGGGCCAGATGCAGGGTGACTGCGGGGGTCCCGGAAAGGCCAGCGCGTCGACGCCTGTTTAGAATTGCCCCGGCGCGTTGGTGTTTCAACATAGTTTCCGGCTTCAACCGGTTCGCGTCTATATTTGCCCGGCCAGGCCGGGCTCCTTCGGCCATTCCGAAAACCATCCGGCAAAGGAAATGGGGTTTGAGTCAATAGCCAGAGGTCTCCTCGGGATCGTTGTGATCCTGGGTGTCGCGCTGGCGGTATCGAACAACCGCAGCAAGGTGAACTGGCGGACCGTGGGTGCCGGCCTGGGTCTGCAGCTTATCCTGGCGATTTTCCTCCTGAAGGGGACCGCCATGGGAGCGTACTTCGCCCCATTGGCTTGGCCGAAGGCGTTCTTTTCCTGGGTCAGTTCCTTCTTCGTGGTGGTTCTGGAGTTCACCACGGCCGGAGCCGAGTTCGTCTTCGGGCCCCTTGCGCTTCCGGCAGGGACCGAGGGGAGCATGGGATTCTTCTTCGCCTTTCAGGTCCTGCCGACGATTGTATTCTTTGGCTCCCTGATGGCCCTTCTGTATCACTTGGGAATAATGCAGAAGATCGTCCAGTACATGGCCTGGGGCGTCAGCAAGTTTCTGGGGACCTCGGGAGCCGAGTCACTCTCTGTGACCGCGAACATCTTCGTTGGTCAGACCGAGGCGCCGCTTGTGATTAGGCCCTATCTGGAGGGGATGACCCGGTCCGAACTCATGGCCATCATGACAGGCGGCATGGCTACGATTGCGGGTGGTGTCATGGCCGCATACATCCAGATGCTGGGAGATCCGTACGCGGTCGCCCGCGGACTCGAGCTGAGCGTGGGTCGACTCATATTCGCCGAGCACCTGTTGGGAGCCAGCGTCATGGCCGCGCCTGCCGCGCTCATTCTGGCGAAGATCATCATTCCCGAAGTCTCCGAACCGGAGACCAGGGGCATGGTCAGGATTGATACCAAGACCGGCTCCGCGAATTCGATCGATGCCATCGCCACGGGTGCCGTGGACGGCGTGAAGCTCGCTATCAATGTGGGTGGGATGCTGATCGCCTTTCTCGCGATGATCGCCATGGTCAATTACATCCTGGGATGGGGCGCCGGATTCTTTGGTGCCGAACTGACGCTTCAGCAGCTCTTGGGTTGGACCATTTCGCCGGTTGCGTGGCTGATCGGGGTGCCCTGGGCTGACGCGGTGGCGTTCGGGTCACTTCTTGGGACGAAGGTCATCGTGAACGAATTCGTGGCCTACCTGGACCTGTCGAGCGCAATCGCCGCCGGATTGCTGAGTCCGAAGGCCACCATCATGGCCACGTTTGCGCTGTGCGGATTCGCCAACCTGTCGTCCATCGCGATTCAGATCGGAGGAATCGGACCGCTGGCTCCGTCGCGAACCGGTGAACTTGCGGCTCTTGGTGTGCGCGCTGTTCTGGCTGGAACGCTCGCAAACATGATGACCGCGACCATCGCAGGAGCCATCGCATCCGGTACCGCTTGACTCCTGGGTGACCCGGCTGGATCAGCCTGGGAAGCGAATCCGGAACCGAACCCAGGCCCTGATGGGAATCGATTTCCGGCCTTTCAGCAGGTAGGCCGGCTGCCACCGCATGGCCATGGTCGTATGCAGGCCGATCAGGTCCAGCGTTGGCTGGACCCCACCCAAGAGTTCAATGGCCAGTGGCGTGCCCTCCTCGGAGACATAGACCTGAAACGAGACGGCGCGACCCGCGGCGGTCATCTTAAGCGAATCGGGAATCTCCACCGAGATGTCCTGTCCGAGTTTCAGGACGGTGCGCGGCTCATGGAAGTGCCGATATATCGCCCGGTAGCCCTCGCGTTTGAACCTCGCAACGTCACCGGCCGCATCCTGGCTGGTCCCCGCCTTCTTAATCTTCGGGGAAACCAGGCTGTCGAATAGTGAGTCAACCACCTCGGGCTGATTCCGGAATAGCGGCAGCAGGCTCTGTTTCACGTAGCGAATCATCCGATCCTCGCCGACCGTGTACTGCTCCGACAGGGGCCGGGTGGCGTCGTAGATGACTTCGGCCATGTGGATTCCCATGGCCTGCAGTGTCTCGAGATCCCGGAAGGCCTCAAGCGTGTCGACGCCCGACACCCACCAGCGTCCCTGGGAGTTGGAAACCCATCCAGAGGGAAGCTCCAGATCGAGACCTCGTTCCGCGATACACCCGCACAGCAGGATCGGAATCAGAAAGACGAGAAGTTGTCGGCGCACAGAGTGTCTGGTGGGCGGAGGGGGCAGCAAATGGACCGTCTGGGTCCCAAAAAGTTGCGGCTGGCCCGGCGCTCAGGCCTGGGCTGGCTTTCCCTCGGCGGTGTCCGCCAGACGCACGAAGAACCGGCGGCGGTCCATGGCGACAACGCGAACCCAACTGCCGGTGGCTATGAACTCGCCTTCTGTGGCGACTTCAATCCGGTTGCCCTCAATCTCGACAACACCTGTCGGCCGAAGCGGCGTAATGGCAAGCCCCTTCTTTCCCAGATAGCTGGATCGCTGTCCCGTTTCAAGAGGCTCCTCACCGCTACCCCGCCCGAGGCTTGTCGACAGGACGAATCGCTCCCAGGCGCCTGACCGCCACATGGCCCAGAACATGAGTGCGCAGGCCCCGGAGGCTCCGAGCAACGTGATGACCCCACCCAGAGGGCCCGATTCAGTGAACACGTAGCCAATGGCAAAAACTATCACCACCAGCCCAATGATTCCGAACACATTGATCCCCGGCACGAGGTAAACCTCGATCGCGATCAGCGCCAGACCCAGCGCAATCAGGCCTATGGGAATTAACAGTTCCATATGGGCAATGTGGGAGGGAGTCTACGGGTCAACATGGCAATGTTGCACCCCGTGAGGTGAATGCTTTGGCTGGAGGCCGAGTGGTCTCCGTGAAGAACGAAACGTCCGCCTGCCGGAAGGGTGTTGAGCCTACGACGGGACCGTGATCTCGCGCACCTCGACGCGACTGCCTCGGACGCGAACGACGCGAATATCGGCGCCTTTTTCGATGTACTCCCCGGCCGTCATGACATCGATTCGGCGGTCGTTGATCATGGCAATCCCCGCCGGCCGCAGTGTAGTCAGGGCCTTGCCGACCTGCCCGTTCAGCGTGTCATCCGTGGCGGCGGAGGTAAAGCCGGCGGCGCTTCCAAGCTCCGGCGCAAGGACCAGCTGGTTGAAACGCGAAGACTGGGGAAGCCATCGCGCTCCCATGACCAGCATGACCACCAGCAGTACCATGGTGATGGCCAGCGTCCAGACGGCCGAGCCCACTGCCTCGAGACTCGGGAAGTCCAGTCCCACATTTCCGATGAGGGAAACGCCCAGCGAGAAGACCACCAGCGCCAGTCCGCTCAGGCCTGCGATTCCGAATCCAGGAAAGACGAACAGTTCCACCAGGAGCAGGCCGACCCCCAGAACAAACAGGATCAACTCCCAGGACTCCACGAGTCCCAAGATATAGTGGGGCCCAAAGAAGAGGGCGGCGCCAATCAGGGCCATCAGCCCGGGGAATCCGACCCCTGGGGTCTGCAACTCGAAGTACAGCCCGCCCAGCATCATCAGCATGAGAATGGACTGAACCACCGGCGATCCGAAGAAGCGGAGCGTCGCTTCCAGACGCGTGGCATTGTGATTCACGATTCGGTCGTCGGTCAGTTCGAGGGCTTCCTTGAGCCTGTCCATGTTGTCGATGACCGCGTCAGCCACACCGAATTCCAGGGCTTCTGTCGCGGACAGGGTCAGGACCTGACCGCTGGGAGAAATACCGGGGACTTCCAGCTCCTCGTCCACCATGGCCTCGGCAATGTCGGGGTTCTTGCCATTGGCCTCGGCCGTCGAACGCATGAGTCCCCGCATGTAGCTCTGGTACTTGTCCGGGGCCGCCTCGCCCCCGACCCCCTCGACCACCGTAGCGGCGCCGATGGAGGCGCCCGGGACCATGACAATGCGATCCGCGGCGTAGGAAATGAGGGCCCCCGCGCTCGCCGCATTCTTGTTGATGAAGGCAATGGTCACCATCGGCGCATCGAGAATCGCCTTCCGGATCTGATCAGCCGCATCTACGAGGCCTCCAAAGGTATCCACGTGGAAGATTACGGCTGCGGCACCGGCTTTCTCGGCGTCGGACAGCGCGCGATCGAGGTAGGAAGCCAACCCGTTGTCGATCATTCCCTCCACCGGGACCACATAGACGGGCCCTTCTGGAAGGACCGGGATCCAGGTGTAGGCGGCACTCTGTGCCCGGGCCGGGAGAACGGATGCCAAGGTGAGCAGAAACAGGGAGGCGAATCGCATGATCGTCATGGTTCGATGAGAACCGGCGTTCCCACGTGGATGAAGTCCCAGAGGCTGTCAATCGAATCGTTTTCGATGGCAATGCATCCCTGTGTCCAATTGGCGCGACGACCGGTGCCGTCTCCATGGATCTCAATGAAACCGCCGAGACTGGTATTCATCGGTGGCATCGAAAACAGCGAATCGGCCCTCACAATGGCCCGATACTCAGAGTTGGAGATCAGTTGGTCGCGCAGCCCACGCACCGCATCCTCCCGGTTGGGATAGTTCAGCACAAAGGCCCGGTGAAACGCGCTCGCCGGGTTCTTTCGTACTACGTGGAAAATGCCGTCCGGGGTTCGCCAGTGATCCGGATCATCGCTCGAGCCCCGCTTGACCTTGTCGGAGAAGAAGTTGTACCCCAGATCGGCGGGGAGTCGGCGAATCAGGACGTCGCCGCGGTACACGAACAAGGTTTGGGTCTTCTTGGAGATCCGAATCCACACATTCGAAATGTCGGCGCTGCGAACCAGACCCCGTGCACCATCTGCCGTCTTGACCTCCACCCACGACGAATCTCCTCCGATCCGGAATACCGGCTCACGGAGACTGAGCGAGACATAGGGCTTCGTCGTATCACTCCGCGCATAGATGGTCGCATCTGACCGCACCGCATAGTAGAGGCCGGCGTCCTCGGGTGACTGACCGAGGACGGCAGGGGGCGCTGACGCGGCCAGGGCAGCCAACGCCAGCACCAACGTCAATGGGGAGATGTGCGATTTTTTTCTATACACGCCTGTACGGCTTCCAGAACACCTGCTGACACACCACCCCGCGTAACGGTTCCGGCGGCCGCACGTACTTCCGGGGTGCCGTTGGCCGGCGAGAAGCTGCTCCCGACAATCTTGATGGCGCCCAGGTCTCCGTTTGTGTCGCCGATGAAGGCCATTTCGCCCACCGAGATTCCCATTTCCGAGGCCAACCAGGCAAGTCCCTGCGCCTTGGTAAGGGTTCCCAGCATCACGTCCACGGAGATGGGGGTGTAGGCAACCACAAACTCCGGGTGCTTGGCCTCTATGAAACGCGTCGTTGCTTCCACCGCGCGCTCGATTTCGAGTACCTCGGCACCAATAACACCCGCCTGCGTGTGCTTGCCCCGATCCACTGCCAGCGTGGTCCCCTGAACGAGTCCTTCGAGCCAGGTCTGGATATCCTCGACCGCATCGGCGGCTCCTGCACTGAAATCCGCATGCCACCGGCGAACTCCGGAGACAGGAAAGTACATGCCCGCGCCGGCCTCGAAGAGGAAGGGTTCGGTTATTCCGAGTGCCTGTGCCACGGCTTCCGCGTAGCCCAACGGACGCCCCGTGCAGAGCGTGAAGGCCGGCGGTGTGTCCGGGACCCCTCGCAGGGACCCCTCCCCTACGAGCGTTTTCAACAGCCGAAAATGCTCGAGGTTGAACGGGACGTACGGTTCAGCCAGGCAACCGTCTACGTCGGAGACAAAGAGTCTGATCATGCGTGGTCAGTCGCCCAGCGCCTTGTCGTTCAGCACCTCGTTGAGGTTCTCAACCAGCAGGTCCGAGATGCCCATCGAGCTGAAGCCGCCGTCATGATAGAGTGTCTGCATGGTCACCATCCGGGTGAGGTCACTCAACAGCGAAACCGTGTAGTCGGCGCAGGATTCGGAGTCGGCGTTGCCGAGAGGGGCGAGCCGCTCGGCGAATTCGTACATGGCGTTGAATCCGGTGATGCCAGAGCCTGCCGTGGTCTTGGTCGGACTCTGACTGATGGCGTTGATACGAATCCCGCGAGTACCCAGCCGGTAGCCGTAGGACCGGAC
This sequence comes from Bacteroidota bacterium, assembly GCA_029262855.1. GTDB lineage: Bacteria > Bacteroidota > Rhodothermia > Rhodothermales > UBA10348 > JABDJZ01. The sequence goes on from JAJCYP010000022.1 coordinate 32,031, forward strand.
GATGCTTTCCAGCAGCGCCTTGGCGTCACCCATTTCGGAGTACTTCGAGAACACGCGCTGTGCACCGATATAGGAGAGGGCTACAACCGAACCGCCGTCCCGGAGCGCGCCCGTCTGCTCGGCCGCGTGGACTGTTCGGTGCAGCGAGATGGCGGAGATGTCCAGGGTCTTGTGGTACCACTCGTACTTGAGGTCCTCGTAGGGCCGGTTCTTCCGGACATTCATACCCATGCCGATGGAGTGGACGATGAAGTCTACGCCGCCGTACGTCTCCTTGGCCTCGTTGAAGAGGGCCGCGAGATCGTCGTCGTCTGTGGCGTCCGCCCAGACGATCTTGGCGCCCGTCTTGTCCGCCAACTCGTCCAGGCCGCCGAGTTTCTGGGCGACCGGGGCGTTGGAGAGGATGAACCGACCGCCTTCGCGGTGAACCGCCTCAGCGATTTTCCAGGCGAGGGAAGAGTCGTTGAGGGCGCCGAAAATGACGCCAGTCTTGCCTTCCAGAATTCCGGGTCCCTTGGCCATGTATACTCGCTGAGGTGGGTTCGACGTGTGCCAGAGAATACGCACTGGCGCCCGTCTCTGGAACGTCTAGAACCGAATCCGGGACATGGGTTCTACCAGTTCCAGCATTCGGTCGTGGATCTGGCCGTTGGAGGCCACCACCTGACGGGAGAAGGCCGCGTCTGGACTTCCGGCGTAGTCGGTCACCCTGCCGCCTGCACATTCGACCAGCAGCATGCCGGCGGCAACATCCCACGGAGCGAGGCCGGTCTCGAAAAAACCGTCGAAACGGCCTGAGGCCACCCAGGCCAGATCCACGGCAGCGGATCCCGGCCGGCGGACACCCTGGGCCTCCCGCATGAAGTCCTTCAGGACGGCCAGATAGGCATCGACATGCGCGAACTCGCGATACGGGAAACCGGTCGTAACCAACGCATCTCCCAGGAAATCGACCGTGCTTGCGTGGACTGGCCGACCGTTGAGCAGCACCGGGCGGCCACGAACCCCGGTGAAGAGCTCGTCACGGGATACGTCATAGACGACGCCGACCAGCATGTCGGCCCCCCGCTGGATGCCAATCGAGACCGCATAGGGAGGCACGCCATGCGTGAAATTGGTGGTGCCGTCAATCGGGTCAATGATCCACCGCCAGTCCGACTCGGCCACGCTCGGTTGGAGATCGTGCTCCTCATCTTCTTCTGCGAGCACATGATGGCTTGGGAAAGTGGCCTGAATGGCCGATACGATGATGGACTGGGCGCGCTTGTCTACCTCCGTCACCAAATCATGCAGGCCTTTCGCCGAAATATCGTCCGGCTCTACGTGTCCCGACTCACTTCTGATGAGTCGTCCCGCGGTCAGTGCGGCTGCAATGGCCGTGTCGAGAACACGGGCGGTAACGTCTGGCATGGCGGGTCTCCGGGAATCCTGTCCTGTATCGAAGCGTATCGTCGCCCATGAACCGGACGCCATCATACTTGGTCCACCGGCGAAGCCCGCGAGTGATTTTTCTCGCCGCCTTTGCCTCGCTTCTCATTCTGACCGGGTGTCTGGACAAGTCAGGTGAACTAGGCGTTGGTGAGGCCACGAAGGTCGACAGCGTGGCCACGCTCCTGAGCGGTGTCGATGACACGGCCTTTCGGGCCGCTTTCACGGGTATCAACGACTACCGCTACACGCGCTATACCCGCACCGAACAGTTTGACACGGACGACTACCTGGTTGCCTTCCGGGAAAACGTCTACCGGGCAGGTTGGGAAGAAGGCGTTCGCCAGATCAACGTGCAGCAGGAAGACTCGGCGGGTACGTTCGATTTTGGCTTTTTCGACCGCTTCACCTCCAGCAACATGAGCGGACTGGACCCGGTGGATCTGGTTCAGTACCTGCTTCCCGAGGATCCTCCGTATCTCCTGGGTAGAAACCGCGAGAAGTACGAGTGGCGTTTTCTACCCGACACGCTTCTCTGGGACACGCAGGCCAGAGTCATCGAGGTCAAGGCCCGCCGCTTCAAAGGCGATGGCGAGAACATCCGCAAGGTGCGACACTATGTGGATCGGACCACCAACGAGTTGATTGCGATGTATCTCGAGCGCATCGACCTCGCCCTCTTGTTCCGCGAGGAAAGTCAGTTCTACGTCCACATGAGGCGCGCAGATGACGGGAAGCTGGTGCCGCACAACACCCGGTTCCAGACCCATATTCGGACACCTTTCGAGACCGACAGCAAGTTCAGGACGGTCTCCACGTACTATGAATTGGAGCCAATTCCCAGCGTGGGCTCCGCGACCGTTGAGGCCGCATCGGAAGACGGCGTTACCCAAGGCGCGGTCAGTTCGGAAACCACGGGCGAAGCCCGGCCTGAGACCTGAGTTTGGCCAGATCGGGGTCAGACGTGACGTCTGAAGGCGAAACGGCCCCTTTTCCCAATCCGCTCGCCAGGGTCATGGTGGCCGCGTCAAGGCGGTTCTTTGCAACGAAGACCCTCGCCAGCTGCAGATAGGCTCCCGGTAACGAGTCGTCCTGTGCCAACGCCAGTCTTCCGAAGGCCTCGGCCTGATCCAGGTCGCCCAGCATCTGCGCGTTGTAGGACAGGCGAATGTGCAGCGCGGCTCCACTCGTAATCAGAGAGCCTGCTTTTTCGAGAGCGGAAACCGCCTCGCGGGCCGATCCTGCTGCCCGGTGAGTCTCGGAGAGCAGCAGCCAGGCCTCGCCATTCCCGGGCTGGAGCGCGACTGTTGCCGCGGCGTCCTCGACGGCTTCCTCTGGACGGCCGAGCGCCAACAACACCTCGCTGCGAAGCATCAGCGCCTCGGAGTCATCCGGAAGCGCCTCAATGACCGTATCGAGGCGGCTCTTCGCCTCGTGGAGGCTGGAGCCCGTGCGAAACGCCCGCTCAGCCCGATGGTACTGGAGCCTCAGTTCTGGAGGGCGTAAAATCTGACCCGGACTTTCGGTCGGGAGGCACAGGAAAAGAAGAGCGAGCAGCGCGATGCGCATGGCGATAACGACAATCGGGATAACCCGAACCTTAGAGACAATAACCGTGCCCTCAAGGGCAGGCGCAAGCGCATCCTCACCGTGTGGCGAAGCCGGCGCCCTTGCGCGGGACCCGGCCTCGGTGGAGCGTACACTTTACTGTTCAGCCCGATCCCGCATGTGGACACGCTCTCGTGCTTGACTGGCTTCACACAACGGGCCGGCTGCTGACAACACGCAGCCTGGGGCGGTCTATCGAGGGCTATCCGGAGATCGACTCGACGAATGCGCGCGGGTTGTCGTGGGCGGCCGAGGGTGCGCCTTCCGGGGCCGTGGTAGTCGCCGAATACCAATCTGCGGGACGCGGGCGATTGGGTCGCCGCTGGGTCGGCGGGCGTGGGGAGTCCCTGCTTTTTTCGGTCGTATTCAGGCCTGAGGGTCGGCCTGAGGGTCGCCCGGAGGCGGCGGGCCGAACTTCCGGGGCGAATCGTCCGGCCAATCACTTTGGCCTCCTGCCGCTGGCAGCGGGTCTCGCACTGCGCGACTCGGTCCAGAGCTATGTCGGAGACAAGACGGTCGATCTCAAGTGGCCCAACGACCTGTTGGTCGGCGGCAGAAAGTGCGCGGGGGTACTCGTGGAGTCGGTGATCATACCAGGGCGAGAGCGCTGGGCGGTAGTTGGCGTCGGCCTGAACGTGAACCAGCGTGACTTTGGGAGGGAGCTCTCGGGTCATGCGACGTCGCTGCGCCTCGCCGGTGGTCAAGAGGTGCCCCGACCGATTCTGCTGGCGCAGGTCCTGGGAGCGCTGGAGGAGCGGATTGAACAAATGGAATCCCACGCCGAAGAACTGGTTGCCGACTACGGCGCCGCCCTGCGGGGAACCGGGGACTCCGTGACGGTGGCGCAGGCCGACGGACGTGTGGTTCGAGGCACCCTCATGGGCATCGACTCAAGTGGAGCACTCCGCGTCTCCACGCAGGATCGGGATCACGTATTCACGGCTGGCGAAGTAACACTGTCCAAGGCGATCCTGACATGATCCTGTCCGTTGACATTGGAAACACGGCGACCAAGATCGGCTGGACGGATGCCGGCGGAGACTGGACCGTCTGCCGACTGGACACCCGCCGTCTGGAGACGGAGCTTGCGGAGTTCATTGCCGGGCAGGGCAGCGAGTTGACGCTAACGGGGGTCGGGATTTCTTCCGTGGTTCCGGCGGGCGTGAAGACCGTGCGGGATGCGTTTTTCCCGGCTCCGGTTTTCGAGGTGAGGCACACCTGTCGGCTCCCTTTCGTGATGGGCTACGAGACCCCCGAGACGCTTGGAAATGACAGGCTGGCTGCGGCCGCTGGGGGATGGTTGCAGTACGCCGGCATCGGGACGGCGCTCCTGGTAATCGACGCGGGCACCGCCATCACCTACGAGGTGATCGATGCCGCCGGGGTGTACAGGGGGGGTGCCATTGGTCCGGGGCCTGCCCTGCTGTCGCGGGCGCTGCATACCGGAACTGCTCAGTTGCCCGAGTTGCTGGATCTGCCAGGAGAGAGCGCCATCGGAGGCTCTACGGTGGAGGCCATTCGCATCGGGGTGCACTGGGGTTTCCGCGAATCGGTCGCCGGAATGATCCGGCGCATTCGGGAAGAGCTTCAGACGGCTCTGCTCGTGATAGTCACGGGAGGGTGGGCAGCGGACCTCGCGGCCGAAGTCACGGAAATCGACCTCGTTGATCCCCATCTCGTGCTTCGTGGCACCCGCCTGCTACTGGACTTGAACTCCGACGCTACTGAAGCGAACGCAGATACCCGATGAGGACGTCGATGGCGGCCTGGTTGTGGCCGCCGCGCGGCACGATCAGATCCGCATTCAGCATGGACGGCTGGACGAATTTCATGTACATCGGACGTACGGTCGATTCGTACTGATTGAGCACCGACTCGATGGACCTGCCGCGTTCGGAGATGTCGCGTCGAATGCGCCGGACCAATCGGATGTCGTCGTCTGCGCGAACAAATACGCGCAGGTCGAGTCGCTCCGTAAGGGGCTTGTCTGCAAGGACAAGGATGCCTTCCACCAGCACTACCGACTTGGGCTGAATCGTCACCGTGCGATCCGAGCGCGAGTGCGTCGTGAAGTCGTAGACCGGCTTTTCTATGGTCCGCCCGTCTCGTAGGGCGTCAAGATGCCGGCAGAGGAGCTCCGTTTCCAGGGAGTCGGGGTGGTCGAAATTCTGGGCGGCCCGCTCAACGAGTGACAGGTCCGACAGGTCACGGTAGTAGGCATCGTGATCCAAGACGGCCACGTTCTCCCGGCCAACCGCCTCAAGCACGCGCTCCATCACGGTCGATTTTCCAGACCCCGATCCACCCGCCAAGCCGACAAAAACCGGTCTCCCTGATTTGCAGTCGGCCGACACCGGGCTAGTGGCGGACCATCACGATGTTGTGCGTCCGGGTGGCAGCATCGTAGGAGGAGCGTTCCTCGTCGTACGTGTAGCCGTCAGGGTGTCGCCACGAAAGTAGCGGCTCGATATCCTCGAGCGTCTCCCGCACAATGAAGTTGACCAGCCGTCCGCGAAGGGGCACCTGCTCATCGACCCGTGTCATCGTGCCGCCGATGTTTCGAAGGAAGGTCACACGAACCATCGAGCTGTACGTCATCTCATTGTCCCACATAGCTTCGTGAGGCTCGGACAGCAGATTCCAGACGAGCTGGTTCTTGATGGTCTGATTCAGGGGGGCGGAAATCCGCGGCCTCCAGTATTCCAGGGTGGATCCGATGTCGGGGACGACCGCATCAATGCCGAGGCGGTACCGTGGGATGAGATCGTCCGGCCGCAACAGCCCGAACAGGCCCGAGAGGATCACGCCCTCTTCCAGAAGTCGACGTTGGGCGCCCGTTGGGAGCCCGGGAAAGTCCATCGCCTTGTACATCACGCCTGGACCGTACCGATCCAGGGCGGACATGAGGGGAGCCTTGTAGATCTGTCGATTAACCTCGACCCAGTCCACGTCGCCATCATCGGCAATGGTCCCAAACAAGGCGTCCTGATCTTCGACACCCCCTGCGATGGACGCTTGCAGCGCGTCAATGAGCGCACGCCGATCCGTGTTCAGGGAATGGAAGTAGTTGAACGTGTTCGACGAGCGATAGTCGAACATGTCGGGAGCAAACGGATTGCCACCATCAGTCTTTGGGCCAGCAGAAGGGAGCAGAATGGAGAAATTTGGCATCAGCCGGTTTTCCGGTGCTCTCGCATTTCGCCGATCAGGTTGTCGATATCGGCACGAATCTGCTCGGCCTTCTCCTCGGCGTCGGCCACAAGGGCGTTGCCGTCACGGCGTGCGTCGCCCGACTCATCCGGATTGAGGACATCCTCCAGAAGCTCGGAAACGCGGTTCCCGAGGTGGTCCAGTTGGTACGCAAGACGACGCCGAACCTTGCGTCCCTCTTCCGGGGCCGTGATCAGGCCAAGTCCGAAACCGACGATACCGCCGGCGACTACGCCCCAAAACCATGCACGCGCACTGCGTCCTATTCCGTTATCACTCATGGAACCGGCTGGATTATTTGACCCATTCAACCGGCCGACATGCGAACCAGTTTCCGGGAGAAGACATACGAACTCAGAATATGTGGATTGCTCCATGGAGCCAATCGGCGCCAATCCACCTAGACTAATTCTTCTTCTTCTTGTGCCGATTCTTGCGCAGGCGCTTCTTGCGCTTGTGCGTCGCAATCTTGTGTCGCTTACGCTTCCGACCGCAGGGCATATTCAGTGTTGCTTGGAGAAAAAAATCTGTGGCAGAAGAAAAAGGTACCCTTGCAGCCATCCTCATACAAACTGATTCCGTATGAAGAGGGCGCCGTCTGCCGGTCAGGGTTCAGCCCGTGAGATCCCGCAGTTTGTGCCGCCCTCACCAGGAATGAACGCGCATCAGGAATCATTGTTTGAGAGAACGAATGGAAGTCCAAAATCCTCTCGTTTCTGTATATTCCGGAGCGGAAAGGCCAACGAGTAGTCGGCCGGCCCCACCGAATAATGACGCACACCGACTACACAATCCACACCAAGGCAGGCTTCCGATACGCCGACGAGGGTCCCTCGCACGGCAAGGGGCCCATCCTGCTACTCCATGGCATGATGGGGGAGGTCGGGAACTGGGAGCACACCATCGGCACGCTTGCCAGCGAAGGCTATCGGGTCTTGGTACCGATCCTGCCCTTGTACGGAATGCCCATGAAGCAAACGCATCTACCAGGCCTGGTGGACTTCGTTATCTCCTTCATGGATGAAATGGGGGTCTCAAGCGCGGTCGTGAGCGGGAATTCCCTCGGCGGCCATATTGCGCTCCTTCTTGCCATCGGGCACTCGGACCGGGTCCGTGCCTTGATCCTGGCGGGTGCTTCCGGGATCTACGAAGTGGATATGGGCCAGTCGGTCATGAGACGAAAGGACCGCGACTACCTGCGAGAGCGTGCCGCCATCACGTTCTATGACCCGAAGCATGCCACCGAGGAGTTGATTGACGACGTCTACAAGACGGTCAATGATCGGACGCGAGCGGTTCGGCTGATCAAGATGGCGCGTTCGGTCAAAGCGGAGAACGTCCGGGATGAGTTGGACACCATTGAAGTACCGACCCTGCTGGTCTGGGGGCGTGATGATGAGATTACTCCGCCGGATGTGGCCGTGACGTTCAATGAGCTGATTGGCAGTTCGGAATTGCACTGGATCGAGGAATGTGGGCACGCCCCGATGATGGAGCGGCCGGAGCAGTTCAACGAGATCGTGCTTGATTTCCTGGGACGGGTGACGGCATACGAGGCGGTGGCGTGAGTTTGGGAGCGAGAGCCTGCATAGCCGCCTTCCTGTCGCTTGCTGCGTGCTCTGTGGCTCCGATTGACGAGGGAACGATTGTGGTCACCCTGTCAACGTCTGAGGCCATCGTCTCGCCCCAGGCACCCGCCACGATATCGGTCACGGCTCGCAACCAGTCTCAGGAGCGGGTCACCTGGGGACGCGGCAGCTCCTCCTGTCAGCTGACCCTCGCCGTCCTGACGCCCGCGGGCCAGCGCTACGCCGCCGATGTTCGCGCGTGTACCGAAGACCTGGTTGAGCAGGGTCTTGACGCGGGTGCTACCCGAACGGAGACCTTCGAATGGGGTGGAGAAGCCTACCAAGGGGGTGAGATGATCTTCCTGGCGGCCGATTCCTATAGGTTGATTGCCAACGCCGGGCAGAAGGGTGAGAGCCAGGGGCTGGACTTGCAATTGGTCAGGCCCTGAAGGTCGGCCAGCCCGTCTATTTGACGCACGGGTCTGAAGGCAGGTTGATTTGAGTCCGGGACCTCCGATCTTTGGGCATGCGTCGATCCCTCGCCCCACTGATCCTGTTGGTTGTTGCCTCAGGCTGCGCTCCATCGCTATCCCCATTGTATCGGGACTATAGTGTCGAGACTGACAGCGGCAACGACGTATTCGCCCGGATCGAGCGCGCTCTGGTGGCGGCGGACTGGACGGTGACCGAAGGGATCACCGACAATGTTGTCGCGACCGAGCCTCGGCAGTTCAGGTCCTGGGGGATTTACAGTGTCGAGATCGAACTGGAAGTCGTTCCCTTGGCGGGCGATCACGTCCGGGTGTTCGTCAATCCCTACCGCCACTTCTATCAGGGCACGAGGCGCAAAGTACCCTATCTCAGGAAATCCTGGGCTCGTTCGGCCCTCAAAGACCTGAGCAATGCCCTTGAGTCTGAGGGTCTGGCGTATGAGGGGACGGCCATGGAGCGCGCTCGCGACGCCGGCGTTCGGTAGATCGCTCGAAACTGCGTTGGACTCCCGCCGTATGCAGGGGAGTTGCGCCCTACGGCGCGGCCGTTCTTTTACTTATGGGGATGTCACGGTTTCGACGGGTGGTATGATTCGTCAGACTGCGCTCCGAGCCATTCTTGGTGATGCTCGTTAATACTCCCAAGAACATTGCAACTGCGAACGATTACTCGTACGCGATGACGGCTTAGTTCCGTTATCTGTCTCTAGCTCGCCTGATCATTGGTGGGTCGTGAGGCATCATGCTTAATGATCTAGCGCCTCAGACGCCGTCTGAGTACTGAGGCGCGAAATTTTATCAGACTGTGCTTTCGGGTCGCCTTGTTGACTGGCAATGGCCCGCGAGCGAGAACCCCAATAGGTCAGCTATGAGCGTAGACGTCTGGCAGGACATTCATTCGGACGCGGGTTCGACTCCCGCCATCTCCACTGGGCAGGACCCCAATAGGAAGGCCCCGGCAGCACACGCCACCGGGGCCTTTTCCATTCTCGGTCGGCTGTCATCCCCCCAGAGACAAACCGACCCGGGTCTCAAGGACCCCATCAATCGCGTGTGAGGCACCAGGTGCGTCACCGTGACCGCGCGTGAGGCACGTAGTGCGTCACTGTGACCATAGATACGCCCGGTCATGAAGAAGGCACGTACGACAAGTGCGCAACGTTTTGTAAGTATTTGACTGCTCCGCCTATAGGAGGAGTCTTACGCGGCCCACCTCGTCCGCCACCGATATCGCCTGGATCGTGACACCCAGACCAGATCCGTGCGGTGGCCATTCTCAAACCGCCAAACCGCGTCTGGCACATCGCCGTGCTTGCGCTTCGGTGCTGGTGGAACTTTCTCCGCGAGCAGACGGGCGGATCGGGTAGTGTTGGGTTTAGAGTTGTCCCGGTGATGGAGCAGATTTCCGAGAAGACAGCCAAGCGATCTCACTGCTCTGTGGGTACCCCACACTCGCGACGCCGGCGCCGGAGGAATTGGACGACCACGCTGTTGTCCGTCAGGGCGAGGGCGCGGTCGTAGGACTCTACCGCTTCGCCATAGCGCTGCAACCGACGGAGCAGATCGGCCCGGGCTGCAAAGTAGGGTTGATAGTCGTCCATATCTGAAAGTTCTTCGATCCTTCGCAGGGCGAACTCCGGTCCCCGAAGATTCGCCAACGCCACAGACAAATTCAGCTCAACCACGGGCGTCGGGTATTTCGCGGCCAACTCTCGATAGAGCAGCACGATCTGGGGCCAATCCGTGTCAGCTGCAAGGCTAGCCTCGGCGTGCAGAGCAGAGATTGCAGCCTGGATCTGATACGGACCGGGGGCCCTGAGCTTAATGGCACTGTTGAGGATCTCCAGGCCCACTTGTGTCTCGTCAGCGCGCCATCGAGCTCGGTCGTGATCTTCGAGCCTGACCATGACTCCGTCCGCATCAACCCGAGCGTCACGCCGCGCATGCTGTAGGACCATGAGCGACAATAGGCCCAACGTCTCGGCCTTTGGGAGCAGGGAGACGATGTGCCTGCACAGACGAATCGCCTCGTCGCACAAATCCGTTCTCGTCGCCCGTTCGCCGTCCCTTGGAAAGTAGCCTTCGTTGAAGATCAGATAGACGACGGCGAGCACTCCGGCTAAGCGCTCACCGAGTTCGGACGCATCCGGGACCCTATACGGGATTCCAGCGTGCTTGATTTTGCGCTTAGCTCGGACGAGTCGCTGAGCCATCGTCACCTCGGGCACCAGGAACGCGCGTGCAATCTCTTTGGTATTCAGACCTCCGAGGATGCTCAGAGTCAACGCCACTTGCGCTTGGGCGGAGAGGGCAGGATGACAGCACGTGAACATCAGCCGCAGTTCGTCATCGGGCACGGGCTCGAGGGCTTTCGGCGCCGCAAGATGCTCCTCGCGTTCAGTCATGAGCACTTGCAGCTTGCGCTCGCCCGTCCGCCGCCGGCGGATGCGATCGAGTGCCTTGCGGCGAGCGGTGGTCAAGAGCCAAGCTGCGGGTCTATCTGGCAGCGGCGCGGTCGACCACTTCTCCAGCGCCGTCACGTATGCGTCCTGCAGCACTTCCTCGGCGAGATCGATGTCGCGCAACTGTTCGATGAGGGTGGCCAGAATCGCGCGCCCCTCATTGCGAAACACCCGGTCGACGGCTTGTCCAGCCAACGTAGACACGGCTCGCAACGCCTACTCTTCGAAAACCATGAGAGGGCGCACTTCGATAGTGCCGAACTTGGCGGTGGGAATCCTGGCCGCCCACTCGATCGCCTCATCGAGATCCTCACAGTCGAGCAAGTAGTAGCCGCCCAGCTGCTCCTTGGTTTCCGCGAAAGGTCCGTCGGTGGCACCGGTCTTCCCGGCGCGAACCCGGACACTGGTCGCAGTGCCCGTTGGCTGAAGAGCATCGCCCCCGACGAAGACGCCGGCTTTCTTGGCATCCTCGTTGAACTGCCAGTAGCTCTGCATGAATTCCTGGCGCACACCGCCTTCCATGCGGCTCATGCGAGTTTCGTCATCGTAGATCAGACATAGATATTGCATCTCAAGTTCTCCTGTTTTCTGGCGGCTACGCCGCCCGTTTTGTAATGTCGACGATTGAGCGACGTCGAAATCGACAGGTCTTGTGCCCTTTCTTGCTTTTAGGCTCAGATCGGGTCAAAGAGCGGCGCGATGTCTCGATCGTGTGATCGGCGCAAAGGATCAATCCTACGCTAAGATACTGAGATCACTTGGCTGACCATCTCTGTGAGCCGCCGCCCGAATGCTGGTGCTGGCGATCAACGGTGCAAAATGGGCTTGGAGATCGTCAATTCCCGCGCACCGGGTCACAACCGTCCACGTCGGCAACGTGGGCGCGTCAGAGCTGCCGTCCCAGCACGGATGGCCTTGCCCGATCCGCGCGCCACGGGCCAGACCGCCTCTGGGGTACAACGGCGAGTTCAGGCGCCTCCCCCGAGTTGGTTCAGCAGATCAAAATAATCCTGGCTGGTCATCGGTCTGGGCGCAGACGAATTGGAACCGTTGGCCTCGGCAGCGCGGGCAATCGCCTCGAAATCCTGCACGTCGATTCCCAGTCTACCGAAAGCGGGAAGTCCGAGTTGCACGGTCAGCTTTCGTATGGCCATTCGCAGATCCGGCCGGCCGCAACGACTCCCCAACTCCGAGAGACGTGTCTCGACGTCATCGCCGTAGTACTCCAGAACCGGCAGCAGCAGCACGGCATTGAGCAGGCCGTGCGGGAGATCGTGGCGCCCTCCGATCGATTCTGACAGGCAGTGAACGGGCCCGACGTCGGCGTTGCCGAAGGACATGCCCGCAATCGTGGAGGCTCGCATCACCGCGTCCCGGGCCGCGGCGTTGGCCCCGATGTCGGCCGCGGCCGCTCCGAGGTGCTCGAGGAGGAGTGTGACTGCACTGATGGCGAGTTCGTCTGAGACCGGATTGGAGGCGCGACCAATGAATGCTTCAATGGCGTGTGTCATGGCATCCATCCCCGTGGCAGCTACCAGATCCGCAGGCAGCGAGATCAGAACATCCGAATCCACAATGGCCCATTCTGGAAACAGGCCATCACCCTTGACACTGATCTTCCTCCGCTGCCTCGAGTCGGTCAGCACGGAAACCCAGGTCACTTCCGAGCCTGTCCCACAGGTGGTCGGAATGGCAACCACAGGTGCCGCAGGTGTGTGAAATTGATTTCGCCCCTCGTAGTCGCGGATACTGCCCGGGTTGGTGAGCAGCAGCGCCACGCCCTTGGCGGCATCGAGGACCGAGCCGCCACCAACCGCCACAACTACTTGAACGGCATGGCCCCGTACCTGGGCCGCCATCGCGTCGACATCAGCGACGCGGGGGTTTGGCTTGACCTCATCCAGCACCCAGGGGCGAAACCCCGCGGTCTCGATGAATCCGCAGACACGTCGAGGAAGATCCGTCTTGCCCAGGCCTGGATCTGTGACAACCAGCGCCGTGCCGGCTTCATAGTCTCCCAGTACGGTGCCTAGCTGTTTGAGCGAACCCGGTCCGACAATGGTCCGGGTGGGAAGTCTGAACGCCAACTCAGTCTCCGCGCGGCTCGAACTCCTTGGAGGCCGGGAGCGAAGCAAGCTCCTCAGCATTGGACCAGAAGCCCAGCGCCCGAGTCACGGTCTGGTCGATTCTGTTGAAAATGGGGAACCAGGACTCGCTACCGTACAGGCGTTGGGCGAGCCTTGCCTTCATCACCGTCCGGAGGAGCTCCTCGGAGGCCGCCCGGTCCACTGCGCTGAATTCTCCTTCGCCAGGGACCGAGTCTCCCTCAACCACCTTTACGCTGAAGTCCTCCGCGAACGTCCAGAAATCGCTCATGAAGGCGTCCGTGACTTTGTAGTTCGCCACGAAATCGTCCTGCCGCTCGCCCCACTCTTCACGTAGGGCAACCTCGCGTTCCAGGAACCACTCCCGGGTAAACCGCACGTCGGCACCCTGTCTCACGACGGCTCTCAGAATCGGTGCATTCATGCCAGCGACGCTGTCCGGCGCAATGACAAAGTCAGGCATGACACCGCCTCCGCCGAAAACGACACGCCCGTGCGCAGTCTCGAAGCGCAGGGAATCTGGAAGGTCGCTCAGGTACTCCGCGGTGGCGTACGTGGCCTCCCGCAGCGAGCCGAACTTGGAGGCGTAGTAGTCTTCGGCGCGACCATCCGAGTAGGGCGTCTGAATCAGGCGACCGCTGGGCATGAAGTACCTGCTCACGGTCAGCTGAAGAATGCTGCCGTCGCGCAGCTGGAAGGGGCGCTGGACCAGCCCCTTGCCGAATGTCCGTCGACCGACAACAAGGGCCCGGTCGTGGTCCTGCAGGGCACCCGAAATGATCTCGCTGCCAGAGGCCGTGTTCTCGTTTACCAGTACAATTACAGTACCCTCCTCAAACAGGCCGCCGTCGGTGGATGTGTCTGTTTCGGACTCCCGTTCCACCCGTCCCTTCGTGTAGACAATGGTCTTGCCGCCCGTCAGGAACTCGTCGGCAATCTGGACAGCGGTCTGCTTGATCCCGCCCGGATTGTCCCGAAGGTCGAGAATCATCCGCGTCATTCCCTGCCCGAGGAGTTCGCGGGCGTGTTCGACAAATTCGTCGTGCGTGGTCATCGCAAATCGACCGATCCGGAGGTACCCGGTCTCATCGTCCACCATATAGCTGGAGTCGATGCTGTAGAGCGGAATCTCGCCTCGGGTGATGACGAATTCGATCAGGCCGTTCGCCCTGCGCCGCTTCACGTCCAGTCGGACGTCCGTGCCGATGGGACCCTTGATCCTGTTCTGAATCTCGATGGAGTTCATCCCCACGACGGAGGAATCGTCCACTGCGACAATCAGGTCTCCAGGCATGAGGCCCACGCGCTCACTGGGTCCATCGGAGATTACTGAGGTAACACGGGCCGTGTCCGGAGGAGGAGCCTCAAACCAGATTCCAATACCGCCGAATGAACCTCGATATCCCTCCTGAACGAGGGCGACCTGCTTCTTGTCTATGTAGGAGGAGTGCGGATCCAGCTCCTCCAGCATCGCCCCGATGGACTTGTCGACCAGGGTCTCCGGGCTGACTTCCTCCACGTACTGCCGATCGATCAGGAGAAAAGCGTCCTCCAGCTTGCGCAGCTGCTCGAGCGTGTCGGGCTGCGAAAAAATGCCGCCGAATCGAGCACCGAGGAAGGTGCCGGCGGCAAATACGAACAGGGCAGGGAGGACAAAGCGCTTCATGTACGACCAAATCCGATGTGTGGAAGGTTGATTCTCCTGGGTATGCCTTTTGTTTCGGCCGGTTTGCCGGTTGAGCAAGCCGAAATCGCCGCTCGGCGCAACGGGCCACGCGGTGTAGTGTAACCTTCGATGGCCGCCGGTCGTTTGCACCCCGACATCAGCAAGGATGCCCCCAGCGTGACTCTCCCCGAATACGAAACCCTGATAACCCGGCAGCAACATCGGGTGTACGGATACGCGCTCCGTTTGGTCGGAGATCGGGAGCAGGCGAAGGACGTCGTGCAGGATGCCATGCTTCGCATGTGGAAGCACCGGGAACGCCTGGAGGTGGATGGCGCCGTCTCCTGGTTGCTCCGGGTGACCCACAACGCGTGCATTGACCAACTGCGTCGTCGAAAGCTCGAAACCCGAATCTTCCACGGCGACGCAGAAACAGAACAGCTTGGCTCAGGAGAGTGGTCTCCGGCCAGAGAGACCGAATCGCGCGACATCATGAAGCACCTCCACCATGCGATTTCCCTGCTTGGAGAGCCCCACCGGAGCATCGTGGTGCTGCGGGAGGTGGAGGACTTTTCGTACGAAGAAATATGCGGCGCACTCAACCTGCCCATGTCAACGGTCAAGGTCTACCTGCACCGCGCAAGGAAACGACTCAGAAAGACACTCGAAGAGGTAATGCATCGTGAACTGGTCTGACCAACAGACGCCGGACAACCTGCCGGACGCGCTCATTGAGCCGTTTCTGGACGGAGCCCTCACACCCGAGGAGCGAGACCGTGTGCTTGCCGCGGCCAGTCGGGATGCCGACTTCGCCGCGCAACTCGTGCTCGCCCGGTCCATCCGGGAGGCACTCAGGAGCATGCCGTCTGCAGTGGCGCCGGCCGACCTGGTGCCGTCGGTGATGGGTGAAGTGCGGCGCGATCGGTGGCGCCAATTTGTCAGGCAACTGCAGGGTCGCCTCCGGATGCTGACTACGGTGGATTTCCGGCCGGTGCTGGCGACGGCCACGCTCGTGGCAGTGATCGTTGCCGGCGCCCTGTTGGGCCGACCGGCTCCCACGGTTTCGCCGGAGGCAGAAGCAGCCCTGGCCCAGATCAAGTGGACACTGGCGCTGGTGTCAGAAGTCACCGAGCGCTCGACAGATCATATTCGCCGCGACGTCCTCGAGCCTCACGTGCTCGGACATATACGGTCTGCGGCCCACGACGTATTCGACGATTCCCGCCCGGGACCCGTCGTGAATTAGATTGAGAATGAACATGAACTATAGAACGCTTTTTCTCGCGCTCACCTTTGCTCTGCTGGTTCTTCCGGCTGGCCTGAGCAGTGCACAGCGCATTGAAAACCTCCCTGGGTACTTCGACTTTGATGAGCTCGAAAGGATCGTCGGGGCCGAGACCACCCTGGAGGTCAATTTCAAGGGTGCGATCCTGAGAATGGCGGCCGAGGCGGCCCGCATTGAAGACGACACGCTGGCCGACATGCTCCTCAAGCTGAAGGGGATTCAGGTTCGCGGGTATACGCTGGACCGTGACGCCCGCAAAGCCCTCGAGAACCGCATTGGTCCGCTCTTTCGCCAGATGACGGACGGCGGCTGGGAGCGGGTCGTGCGGGTCCGCAACGACGGGGAGTTCGTCGAGATGCTCATTCGGGACACGACAGGGGAGCGGGTGGAGGGCCTGATTGTGTTCGTGATCGGCGGCGGAGAGAACGAGACGGTGTTCGTCAACATCGTCGGCGAGATTGACCCCGAGGACATCGGTCGTTTGGGCAGACGTTTTCGTATTGGCGCGCTGGAGGTCCTGT
Organism: Bacteroidota bacterium; assembly: GCA_029262855.1. Classification (GTDB taxonomy): domain Bacteria; phylum Bacteroidota; class Rhodothermia; order Rhodothermales; family UBA10348; genus JABDJZ01. The sequence goes on from JAJCYP010000022.1 coordinate 48,375, forward strand.
AAATGAATCGCTTCCTCCCCACGCTGATTGCAATTCTGATCCTGGCTCCCGCCCTCAGCGGGTGTATGTATTCCCGCGAAATGGCGCACATCCGGGATGACATTGAGGAGATCCTGGACGCCCGGTTTGAACGCGAAGTGGTCGTTACCGTCGGTCCCCGGTCACTTCGGGCGGCCAGTTGGATCACGGGCCACGTTCCGGACATCTATGCCCAGATGGCCAGTGACTACGTCCGCGAAATCGACCGTGTGAAGGTCGGCGTCTACCAGGTCAGGGAGCGCCCCAGCACGACGGAGCTGCGCCTGGACAAAGTCCCCCGATTCAAGCGAAGCGGTTGGGAGGTATTGGTACGGGTCGAAGATGACGGTGATACCGTCTGGGTGCTGTATCGCGAGCGGTATGAAAACGTTCGCGACATGCTTGTCCTGGTCCTCGATTCCGAGCAACTGGTGATTGCCCGAGTCGAGGGTCATTTAAATGAGTTGGTCCGGCTCGCAGTGGCAGACGCGACATTCTTCAAGGATGTCGCGGCCTGGTAATAGAAACTCGGGCCCGAAGCTTCCGTAAGCGCTGGAGGGCAGTCACCCGTCCCCATCTCGGGGATGGCGTCGCTCGTACCTCCCACCAACACTGATTCGTTGATGCGCAGCACTGGAACGCTTGTCATTGTCTTTATCGTCCTCGTGGTCGGCTTTGCCGGATGCGCCGGCTGTAGCTCCTACAACGGCATGGTGTCGCAGGAGGAAGGCGTCGAACAGGCTTGGGCCAACGTCGAGACTTCCTACCAGCGGCGGGCAGACCTGATTCCCAACCTCGTCCGCACGGTACAGGGTGCCGCCGATTTTGAGCGGGAAACCCTGGAGTCGGTCACCAACGCGCGAGCTCGCGCAACCTCGATCAACCTTTCGGTCGATGACCTCTCCGATCCGGCTGCCATGCAGGCCTACATGGCCGCCCAGTCGGCACTCGGCAGTTCACTCGGGCGACTGATTGCGGTGGCCGAAAGCTATCCCCAGTTGACGGCCACGACGGCCTTCCGGGATCTTCAGACCCAATTGGAGGGCACCGAGAATCGCATCAACGTGGCCCGTAGGGACTACAATGCTGCGGTCAGGGGTTACAACACCAAGATCCGGCAATTCCCGGGTTCGATCATTGCCTCCATCATGGGATTTGACCGCCGTACGCCCTTTGAGGCGGAGGCGGGTGCGGAGACAGCGCCGACCGTCGAGTTCAATTGATGAAGATGCTCCGATCAGGAGTCGCTTTTTGGGTGTTTCTGCTGATTGCGGGGACCGTGCAGGCTCAGGACGTGATCCCGCCGAGTGGCGAGTGGGTCACGGACCGAGCCGACCTCCTCTCTGACCAGGAGGAAAGCCTGCTGTCCGCCAGGCTCGCGGGCTACGCGGACACCACATCCACGCAGATGATCATTGTGACCCTGCCGTCGCTCGACGGTGCTGTGGCGGCTGACTACGCGCTGGCGCTGGGTCGAGCATGGGGCGTTGGCCAGGGTGACAAGGACAACGGCGTGGTCATCCTGGTGTCCCGCGATGACCGGCAGCTGTTCATCGCCACGGGTTTCGGCCTCGAGGGGGCGATCCCGGATATCGTCGCCGGCCGGATCGTGCGGGACGTCATGGTGCCTCGATTCCGGGAGGGACGCTTCTATGACGGACTCTCCGGTGCCGTGGACAAGCTGTTTCTGGCCGCAGCTGGCGAATACACGGCGGAGGAGGCCACGGAGGGTATTCCGATTTCGGTGATCATCATCCTGTTCATCGTGGCCTTGATCATCATCCTTTCCATCTCCGCGGCGCACGACGAAGGATCCGGCGGCGGCACCCGGTATCGGCATGGATCCGGCCCGGTTATTATCTGGGGCGGAGGACATGGCGGCTGGGGACACGGCCGGAGCAGTGGCGGATTTGGCGGCGGCGGATTCGGTGGCGGAGGATTCGGTGGCTTCGGCGGCGGTGGAGGCGGCTTCGGTGGTGGCGGAGCCGGAGGCTCCTGGTGATCGACCGCGTCCCACTCCTTCTCCAGTATCTGGAGGACGACCCGGATGACGCCTTTACACGCTTTGCGCTGGCGTCCGAATATCGGAAGCGGGGCGAGCAGGCCGCCGCACTGCAGTTGTTCGAGCGCTTGGTGGCCGACCAACCGGCGTACGTCGGCACCTACTACCATCTGGCGGCGCTCTATCAGGAACTGGACCGCCCCGAGGAGGCGCGTGCCACGTATCACGCCGGAATCCTTGAGGCCGGTCGACAGGCGGATCGGCACAGCGAGTCCGAACTCCGCACCGCACTGATGGAACTCGAGATCGGGGAGTGACCTTCACCCTCTCGTCCGAACCCCGAAGCCCTATGCATGTCCTACCAGACCCGAGCCGGCCCAACGCATCCGCCAACGGGCGGTCTTCCGCGCCCATGCGCGTAACTGCGCGTCTGGCCGCCCGTACGACGGTTATGCTCGTCCTACTCAGTTTCACGGCACTCGTCGCGCTCGGGCAGGCCCGAAAAACCTACACCGTTCGCGCCGGAGACTCCCTGTATCGGATTGCCGTCAATAACAGGCTCTCCGTTCAGCAGCTTCAGGCCCTGAACGGATTATCCGGCACGGTCATTCGGGTTGGGCAGGTCCTGCGCCTTGCGGAAGGCGCGGAGATTGAGGACGCAGCGCCGCCGCCGGTGTCTCCCGCCGTCGTGGCACAACCGGTGTCCCCCGCCGTCACGCCGCCACCAGCACAGCAGGCCGCCGAACCACCAGGTCCCACCGAATCGGCCGTAGTCCCTGTGGTAGCGCACGCGCGCGACATCCAGGCCGTCTTTGACAGCACCGGTGTCATCGCCCACGGGGAGATCCGTCTGGCTCCGCAGCAGTCGTTCTTCGATCTCGCGTTCGCATTGGGCGTCCCTGTTGATACGCTCGAAACGATGAATCCTGGCTATGGCAATGTGCTCGCAGACGGGCCTCCGGTGCGCGTCCCGGCCAGATTTGCTGCCACCTTCTATCGGGTGAAGACGGGTGACACCCTGTACCGCGTCGCCGCGGAGCACGGGATATCACTCGGAGAACTGCGACTGGCGAACACCGACATCTCGGATGTCATCCGCGTGGGTCAACGCCTCCGGATTCCGTCCTCCGCGACCGAGCCTCTGATGCCTGTGATCATCGTCCAGGGGTCCGCCTCGGTCTACCCCGACAGATTCGCGGGCCGGCTCATGGCCAGCGGCCAGGCCTATGATCAGACGCGTCATACGGTGGCACATCCGGCTCTGCCTTTTGGAACTGTGGTGATGATTGAAAATGCAGAGACGGGCGCGCGAACCTTTGCAGAGGTGGCTGACCGGATGCCGCTGACCACCGACTTTGTGGTGGAGGTCTCCAGGGCTGTAGCGGAGGCCATCGATCTTGATACGGGCGAAGTCCGCGTACGCATCATCCACGCCAGCCATTGAAGACTCCCGGCTACTTTCAGATCACGCGTACGGCCACCTACAGTTTTCTGGTGGCCCTCCCCCTCTTGGCCGCCTACGAGATTCTGATTCTCGTTGTCAACGATGGGACCGAGACCGGCGTGCGCGTCGGAGCCGATGTCTGGATCAAACAGATCATCGCACTCGTGGGTGATCCCGGAATGTTTGCGATAGGTCTGGTGGTCCTGGCCGTCGGGATCTGGGTGGTTCGGCGCGATCGGACCAAGGGACTACCGATCCGGCCGAAGTACTTTGGCTGGATGCTCGCCGAGAGTCTCGGGTACGCGGTGGTGGTCGCTGTCGTCGTGTCCAGGCTGGTGGGCGCGCTCTATTACAACGTCGCCGTGGGGGAAGCTGGGATGGCTTTGGTGCCCCAGGAACTGGGACTTCCCAAGATGCTCGCCCTGTCCCTCGGTGCAGGCCTGTACGAGGAGCTGGTGTTTCGAGTGTTTCTGGTTGGTGGGCTCTTCTGGGCGCTTTCGAAATGGCGGGGGCGGAGCAAGCCGAAGCTCGTCGAGGGTCAGACCGCCCGGAAGGATGTGTTCGCCTATGTGGTCTCCGCCGTTGTCGGTGCCCTTCTCTTCAGTGCCGTCCACTATATCGGCGCGTTCGGAGACCCGTTTCAGTTGCCGTCGTTCACATTCCGCTTCCTGTTCGGGTTGGCGTTGAATGTGCTCTTTCTCCTTCGTGGTTTTGGGATCGCGGCCTGGACCCACGCCATTTATGACATTCTCGTAGTAACGAATACGCTCTAACACCAGCTCTAACTAACACCGGGGTTCATGGGTAATTTTTTTCGCACAACGGCGCTGATGGCGGCCATGATGGTCTTGTTTGCCTTGATCGGCGGCGGGATCTACGGCGAGACCGGAATGATCATCGCTTTCCTGGTGGCCGTCGCATTGAATTTTGGCAGTTACTGGTTCAGTGACCGTGTGGTCTTGAAGATGTACAAGGCACAGGAAGTGACGCGTGCCGAAGCTCCGGAGTTGGTTGACATGGTGGACCGCCTGCGTCAGCGGGCCGGATTGCCGATGCCCAAGGTGTATGTGGTGCCGAATGATCAGCCCAACGCATTCGCGACTGGGCGCAATCCTGAGCATGCCGCCGTGGCGGTGACCAACGGAATCGTCCGCCTGCTCCAGAAGGACGAGCTGGAGGGCGTGATCGCGCACGAGTTGGCCCACATCAAGAACAGGGACATTCTGACCTCCACGATTGCAGCCACTCTCGCTGCGGCCATTACGCTCCTGGCCCGGTTCGGAATGTTCGCTGGAGGAAGCCGTGATCGCGGCGGGCTGGTGACCAACCTTCTCATGCTGTTCCTCGCTCCCGTCGCGGCCATGCTGATTCAGATGGCCATCTCCCGGTCCAGGGAGTTCGCCGCTGACAAGAGCGGCGCCGAAATCTGTGGCAATCCTCGCTCGCTGGCCAGCGCCCTGTCACGGCTCCAGCAGGGCAGCGAACGGGTGGCGATGGACGCCAATCCGGCCACGGCGCACATGTTTATTGTCAATCCCTTCGCCGGAGCCGCGAAAGGACTTCGCACCCTTTTTGCCACCCATCCGTCTACGGAGATCCGTATCCAGCGACTGATGGCGCTCGAAGGCCGCGTCTAGTCGGTCAATCAACACGACGACAGGGCAGGAGACCCAGAGCATGAAGGGATCATCGAGAATAGGTACCATATCCGGAATCGGGATTTTCGTCCACTGGACGTTCTGGCTGATGCTGGCGGCGCTGTTCGGATACTACCTGTATCTGGGAGCGAGTGTGACCGCAGCCCTGATGGGAATCGTCCTGGTTCTGGCGGTATTTGGCTGTGTGATTCTGCACGAACTGGGCCACTCGATGGCGGCGCGCCGGTACGGGATCCCGACGCTTGACATCACCATGTATCCAATCGGGGGTATTGCCAGGCTCCAGCGGATTCCGCGGGAGCCCAGACAGGAGTTGGTCATTGCGCTGGCCGGTCCGGCCGTCAATCTGGGGATTGCTGCGCTGCTGGCTCTCCTGGGCGCGGCGGGACAGGGCGCAGATTCGTTTGCGACGGTTCTAGCCGGCGATGGCGGATTGCTCGAAATGCTGATGTACGTGAATCTGGTGCTGGTAGGGTTCAACATGATACCTGCCTTTCCAATGGACGGCGGACGGGTTTTTCGCGCGCTGTTGGCCACGAAGCTTGACTACAGAAGGGCCACGCACATCGCCTCGCTGGTGGGCATCGTGATGGCCATCGGGATGGTGATCTACGGAATCGTGACGTTCAATCCCGCGCTCCCATTTGTGGGCCTCTTCGTGGTATTTGCGGGACGGCAGGAGGTGGCGCACGTGATGGAGACCACCTGATGGAAGGTGACTACTGGGTGGTCATTGTGGTCACCACGATCGCGTTTGGGGCTCTGGCAGCCATGCTGCTGGTCCCGATCTATCGATTCATGCGAAAGGAGGAGCGGATGCTGGCCGAGGTCACGGAGGACGAATTGATCGAGGAGGCCCGTCGGCGCGATCTCCGGGAGGAGGGGCCACAGGGCTAGCCGTCACGAGTAGTTGCAGGCCCTTCAGCACGGTTGGGCCAATTCCCTGGACCAGAACGAGATCGTGGACCGACTGGAAGGGACCGAAGGTCTCGCGGTACCGCACAATCCGTCCCGCCAGAGCAGGCCCGATGCGCGGGAGGGTCTCCAGTTGGTCGGTCGTCGCCGAGTTGATGTCCAAGAGTTGCCGAGTCGGCAGGGTCGCCATCGGTGCCACTGTCGGTTCCGGCAGTTCAACCAGGACGGGGCCAACCATGGCCTGCGCGAAGAAGCGCTCCGCGCGCCGCGCGAAATCCTCCTCGAGCTCTTGGTAGATGGCGGGGTCGACCGCGGGTATTCGAAGTCCCAGTTCCCGCACGGAGATCCCGAGAATCAGGAGGGCTGCGAAGAGGAGTAGACCCCGAAATTCGGCTGACGTCAGGCCGAATCTGACTTCGAGTCGGTAGAGGTGCTTGCGAAATGTCTGCGGGATCATAACACCCTGGACACGAAAGCCGGATCGACATAACCGGGCGCCGGGCCACGCGTACCTTCCCGCATGCCGTCCAATCGAACGGAAATAATTCGGACCGATGCCGTGGTCCTGCGGTCGACGGACTATGGAGAGACCAGTCGCATCGTCAATCTTTTCACGCGGGATCATGGGCGTCTTGGCGTGATGGCACGCGGCGCCCGGTCTCCAAAAAGCCGGTTCGGGGCGACCCTTGAGCCCATGTCCTGGATTCAGGCGGTAATCCACATGCGACCAGGCAGGGATCTCCAGACGCTGTCCGAGGCGAGCCATGTCGAGGTGTTCTCGAATATTGGACGCTCACTCGAGCGGCTCAGCATCGGGGTTCGCATGATCGAGCTGACAGGGGCCCTGATGCACTCGGGGCAGGCCAATCCTGTGGTCCTGCAGCTTCAGGTCGAAGCCCTGCGGCTCCTGGATGAGTCCGGCGGGCACCTGGCCAACCTGTGGCCCTTCTACGCGCTGCGGTTGGCCGGCTTGCTGGGCTTTTCGCCATCGTTCACGCGCGAGGATGTACAGGGACTGCCCCAGCAGGGAGGCTGGCTGGGCCTCGACGCCGGGCAGGTTCAGGATCACCGTCCAGCCGGCGTGCAGAGCATTCAGGCATCGCGACTCGCGCTGCGAGCCTTTGCCATCTGCACGCGGGCTACGCCCGAGGTGGTGCTGCACCTGGAGATGGACCCCGGAGTGCGGGCCGAGGTGAACCGACTGGTGGACGCGTTCATCGAGTTTCACGTCGAGGACGCCTTCCCTCACCGGACGTCTCGCGTCCTGGGACAGCTGAGTCAGTAGACGCGTTTTGTCGGACTGTTGCTCTTGTCCAACCCGCTGCGTATCATGACACATGATACATGTATGTGACCATGTTTAGACCATGCCCAGACGACTAACCCACAAGCAGCGCCTCTTCCTCGACTACCTGAGACGGTTCAACCGGACTACAGGCAGTTGGCCAACCTATCGGGAGTTGATTGACGAGTTTGAGTACCGCTCGCCAAACAGTGTAACGCAAAATTTCGAGGCGCTCGCCAAGAAGGGGTATCTGGAGCGAGATGAAGACGGGTATCGCTTCCCGGATCCCGAGGATGAGGGATCTGCCGGTCGCGGAATTCCCATTCGTGGTATCATCACGGCGGGGACCCTGCAGGAGGCCGTTGACGCACAGCTCGGCACGATTACGCTGGACATGCTGTTTCCGAGCATGGACCGCATCTATGCGATTCGGGTCTCCGGTTCATCCATGATTGGCGCGGACATCAACGACGGTGACTATGTGCTGCTCATGGACGATGACATTCCCAACGGCGGGATTGGTGCCATCCTCTACAATGGGGAGACGTCGCTGAAGCGCGTTTTCTACGATGAGCAGGGCCTGCGGCTCGAGCCGGCGAACCCGGAGTACCAGGCTATCAATATCCGCCCCGACGTGTTCGAGGAGGTGCGGGTGCTCGGGCGTTACGTGGGCCACGTCAATCAGACGGGCATCTACAAACGTCCAGCAGCGTAGGGACCAGACCGGAGCGTCAGAATTCAGCCCGAGCGGGGGATCATGCCCGGTTGGTGGTTGTGGAACGTGCCATGAAAACTCCAAGCTGGCGCAAGGGCCTCCTGGGTAAGGGAGGCTTCTGGCAGAACGGATACTGGTACGACCTGCACGTCGAGCGCCGGATTCCCCTCATATTGCCGATGCTGGAGGAAATCCTGGCGGCCTTGCCGCCGCTGGGCCCGGGCGTTAGTGTGTGCGATGTCGGTTGTGGCACAGGAAACGCCGGGTTTGCCGTCATGTCAGCCTATCCCGGAATCCGGCTGACCATGCTAGATCAGGACGAGGACCTGCTGACACTGGCGCAGGCGAAGGTATCCGAGATCAGCGAGGGTCCGCTTGCCATCCAGGCCATCATCGCCGCGGATGGCGATCCGATTCCTGGTGGCCCCTACGATGTAGTGGTGGCATCCCTTGCGTTGCAGGAGATCGTGGGAGTTGATGTCGAAGGAGCCGAGGCCGAGTCGCGCTATGAGCTGCTCTTTCAGGGGATCTTCGATGCCCTGAGCCCGGGCGGCCACCTGATCGTCGCAGACGGCGCAGGCACCATTGGGCTCTATCGTCAGATGAAGGCCATGGAGCGTGCTGGATTCATGGATGTGGACTGCGCCTGGCGTCAAAACGAATTGTTCGTCTGCGGCGGGCGAACTCCCGAATGATGCGAGCCCTGGCCCTCGTGATTCTTTTGGTTGCGCCACAGGCGACTCATGCGCAGGCTCCTGCTTTCTCGTGGTTCGCCACCACGATGTCATCTGCCGAGGCGGGATCGGTCCACGCCGGTGTTCAGGTACTTCCATCCTCATCCTGGGTGATGAGTGACTCCTTGATCAAGCTGACGCCGGAGGCCGCGTTGCTTGTGGCCGAAGGAAGACGCAATGGACTCCGCGTGATAGCCTCGGTCGGGGAAGGCCACGGAGGATCCGCGCTGGGCGAATTGTGGAGCGGTGCGCTGGATGGACTGATAGTACCGGCAGGATCTTTCGTGGAGCCGGTGACCCGCCCCGCCGCAACGGTGCTTCTGGCGTCTGACTCCAAGGACCAGACCATGGACGGGGCGCTTGAACCCTTTGGTTTGCCCGACGGGGAATGGCTGGCGATCGATTCGGTCTTTGCCGCACGGGCACCTTCGGATGATAGACCCTCTCAGGCCACCGGCATCCTGGTGCCCGACACCTCCGGTTCGCCGCTCGGTGTGCTGGCTCCCGGATCCATCTTTCTGAGGGACGCGGCTCCCGAGGAATGGGTGTCCCTGCTGGATTTTCGTGCGAAGCACCACGCGATTGTGGCAGGTGTTCACCAGCGGCTTCAGGCAGAGCCTTATGCCTTCTACCGTGGACTTCGGACCGGTCGGGACACGACGGACAAGGTCATTGTGGTGGTCGGCGCACAAGGTAATACCCGCGTAAACGTCTCCTCCGTGTTTGATGACGACGTCATACTGAAGGACGTGTTGACGGGTGAAATTGCGCTCGTCGTGTACGGGCAGGTGTCGCTGAAGGCCGGTCCGTCGGGCATGCTCTTGCTCGAAGTGCTGGACTGAGCGGCAACTCGAGACGGGTTTGTGTGTCATGTCGACACCCGAACCCAACACTTCCCCGAAATGCCCATCGCCCGCACCCTATCGACCGCCCTGGTATTCCTGCTCCTCATGTCCGGGTGTGCCCAGTCCAACTCCCAGGAGGAACCCAAGGAGTTCTACGAACTCTCCGGGATTGTGACAGACCACGACCTTGACATGCCGCTGGTGGGTGCCAACGTTGAATTGCTTGACACGGGAATCGGGGCTGCCACCGGTCCGGACGGGCGATATCTGATCCGCTCCGTTCCGGCGGGTAGCTACACGCTTCGCATCACGCACGGAGGGAAGTTCGTCCGCACCGAGAAGATCGAGATACCCGGCAAGAATCAAGGGTACATCTCGTCTCAGTCCGCCGACCGGCCGGAGGCTACGTCCATGCGCAACGCCTCATCTGACGAGCAGGTCTTCGTGGTTGTCGAACAGATGCCAGAGCTGATTGGAGGACTTGAATCCCTCCAGCGGGAGATTCAGTACCCGGCGATTGCCGCCAAGGCCGGGATCGAGGGTCGCGTCATCGTCCAGTTCATCGTGGACGAAGAAGGCAGGCCTACCAAACCAATGGTAGTCCGTGGGATCGGCGCCGGCTGTGACGAAGAAGCGGTGCGCGCGGCCATGACAACGCGCTTCGAGCCCGGCCGCCAGCGCGGCAAGGCTGTCAAAGTGCAGATGTCCCTCCCAGTGACGTTCAAGCTCTCCTAGGCCTGGGCGGGAAACCTAGGCCTGAACCTCGGACGCGTTCAAAAACTCTCTGAGCACGTAGTGCAGGATGCCACCGTTTCGGTAGTAGTCCACTTCGACCTCGGTATCCAGCCGACAGAGCGTATCAAACCCGACCGTGGAGCCGTCCTGCCGAGTTGCGGTGACGCGGATGGTCGAACGGGGCTGGACCTCATCCGTGACCGGAATGGAGAAGGATTCCGTCCCGTCCAGTTCCAATGAGCTGGCCGAGCTTCCGGCAGCATACTGAAGGGGGAGCACGCCCATACCGATCAGATTCGACCGATGAATCCGCTCGTAGCTGTCGGCGATGACGGCCCCGACACCGAGCAGAAGGGTGCCCTTTGCTGCCCAGTCGCGGCTCGATCCCATCCCGTAGTCCTTGCCGGCCAGAATCACGAGCGAGGTGTCGTCGTCCTGGTACTTCATGGACGCGTCGTAGATGGGCATGACCTCGCCGGTGGGGAAGTACTTGGTGACGCCACCCTCGATTCCCGGTACCAGCTGGTTCTTGATGCGGATATTCGCAAACGTGCCCCTCATCATCACCTGATGATTACCACGACGCGAGCCGAAGGAGTTGAATTCCATGTACGGGACATCATTGGCCAGCAGATACTGCGCGGCCGGGCCGTTCGGGGCGATGGCCCCGGCGGGAGAGATGTGGTCGGTGGTGGTGGAGTCGCCCAGCTTTGCAAGGACCCGGGCATTCGAGATACCTGAGATGGTCGGGGTCTCGGGTGTGAGGCCGAAGAAGAAGGGAGGCTCCTGAACGTATGTGGACTCGGAATTCCAGTCGTAGATGGAGCCCTCGGCCACCGCGATGGCATTCCATCTCACGTTGGAATCCTCGATGCCGCTGTACTCACGCTCGAACTGCTCCGGAGTGACGCACCGGTTTACGAGTTCGCGAATCTCCGCACTGGTCGGCCAGATATCGCTGAGAAATACGTCTTCGCCAGCGGAGTCCTTCCCGATTGGATCGCAGGTCAAGTCAATGTCTACTGTGCCCGCCAGAGCATAGGCAACCACCAGCGGCGGCGAGGCAAGGTAATTGGCCTGTACCAACTGGTGGATGCGGCCCTCAAAATTGCGATTTCCAGAGAGGACACCTGCGACAATCAAATTGCCGTCCTTGATGGCGTTCGCCGTGTCTTCCGGCAGTGGTCCGGAGTTTCCGATGCACGTGGTGCACCCATACCCGACGAGGTTGAAACCGAGTTGGTTCAGATACGGCCAGAGCCCGGCCTCGGTGAGGTACTCGGTGACGACCTTGGATCCTGGCGCGAGAGAGGTCTTGACGAATGGCTTGACCCTGAGACCGCGTTCAACTGCTCGTTTGGCCACGAGTCCGGCGGCCAGCATCACCGAAGGGTTGCTGGTATTCGTGCAGCTGGTGATTGCGGCGATGGCCACATCACCATGCTTGAGCTCACCGCCCGGGGCGTAAGAGCCTGTCGCGTTGATTCGGTCTTCGGAGAGTCCGAATCCCTTCGGACCCGACGGGGAAGACAACGAAGCCCTGAAGGCCAGCTGCATGGCCGGCAATTCGAGCCGATCCTGGGGGCGCTTCGGCCCCGAGAGGCTGGGCTTGACGGTGCTCAAGTCCAGTTCAAGTATGTCCAGGAACTCAGGCTCGGGAGTGTCATCGGTCCGGAATAGGCCCTGAATCCTGGTGTAGCGTTCGACGGCCATGACCAGCTCTTCTGGGCGGCCGGTCCGCCTCAGGAAGTCGAGCGTTTCCTGATCGATGGGGAAGAAGCCCATCGTGGCACCATACTCCGGAGACATGTTGGCGATGGTCGCCCGATCCGGGATGGTCATGTGGGACACACCAGGACCGAAGAACTCCACAAACTTGCCGACCACGCCATAGGCGCGAAGCATCTCGGTTACCGTGAGGACCAGATCGGTCGCCGTGGCCCCTTCGGGGAGTTCGCCACGCAGGCGGAAACCGATGACTTCTGGCATGAGCATGTAGACCGGCTGTCCGAGCATGACGGCCTCGGCCTCGATGCCACCCACACCCCAGCCTACGACACCCAGGCCATCGATCATCGTGGTGTGAGAGTCCGTTCCGACCAGCGAGTCCGGGTAGTAAACCGGGACGCCGTCGTCACCCTTCTTGCTCCAGACTGCGCGCGCCAAATACTCCAGGTTCACCTGGTGGCAGATCCCGGACTCCGGGGGGACCACAGAGAAGTTGTCGAAGGCCTGCTTGCCCCAGCGCAGGAACTCGTAGCGCTCCTTGTTGCGCTCGAACTCGCGCCTGGAGTTGATCGACACGGCGGCTGCGCTCCCGAATGCATCCACCTGGACCGAGTGGTCGATGACCAGATCGACGGGCACGCGCGGATTGATCTCGTCGGGATTGCCGCCGAGGCGGGCCATGGCAGATCGCATCGCGGCCAGATCCACTACGGCGGGCACACCCGTGAAGTCCTGCAGAAGGACACGCGCCGGCATGAACGGAATCTCTTCCTTGGCGGGAGCCTTCGGGTCGTAAGATGCCAACTTCTCGACGTCCTGCTCGGTTACCAGGAAGCCGTCGCAGTTGCGAAGCACCGACTCGAGCAGCACCTTGATGGAGTACGGCAGGCGGTCGATGTCGTGCCCCCTCGCCTTCAGGGTATCGAGCCGATAGACATAGCCGGAGCCGGAGCCGGTGTCGAAGGTGGATCGTGCCTGGAAGGGGTCGTGCTTGCGATCGGATGCCATGTAGGTAGCGCTGTTCGGGTGGAGAGCAAAAGTACCCGCAGAGCCACCAAAATGTTCGTTTCCAGGCGCGAATTGACATCGAATCACGGCCTCAAGAATTGGGGCTGCGGGCGTGTCCCCGGCGCACAATCAGTCGGAACCCTCCGGAATCACCCTGAGTTACTGCGGCGATCGGGGCTATAGCTCAGTTGGTAGAGCGCTTGGATCGCACCCAAGAGGTCAGGAGTTCGAATCTCCTTAGCTCCACATGCCGAGACTCACTCGGCCTGCCCTTCGCCGAAGGCCCGTCCGTGGCCGTCCGCCGAATCCTTCTGCTCGGCCTCCTTCTCGGTTGACTCGCCCGCCAAAAGCGGGACTTTCAACGTGAAGACAGAGCCCTTTCCGGGCTCGCTCTCGGCCGTCAATTCGGCACCGATGATCTCGGCTCGTCGGGCCGCAATAGCGAGTCCCAAGCCAGCACCTTCATGGGTTCGGGACAGTCCTTCACTTCCCTGGGCAAACGCCTCGAAGATTTTTTCGAGTTTGTCTGACTCAATGCCGACGCCGGTATCCCTGACCCGCGTTTCCACGTGGGTTTCCGTGGTCCGAATCTCGACCACGACATCACCCGACTCGGTGAACTTGAGTCCGTTGTCGACAAGAATCTCGACGATTCGTGCGTAGCTGGCCTCGTCCGTATTCGCAAACACCGGCTGATCCCTTGGCGACCGAACATGGAGCGACAGGCCCTTGGCCTCGGCCAGATGACGTCTGGCGTCGACAGATCGACGTACCTCGTCCGTAAGACTGAACTTCGTCTTCTCGAAGTCGAGCCCCGATGTGAGCATCGAGATCTCGCAGACCGATTCGAGCGTGGATTGAAGCCGCGATGCGCCACCCTGGATGTCGTCAGTGAAGTCCCTGAGTTCTTCGGAGACCTCTTCGGCCAGAACCTGGGTAGAGCCCAGGATGATCGACAGCGGTGTCCGAAACTCGTGGTTCATGTTGTCGAGGATAGTCGACTTCATGCGTGAGGCGGCCTGCGCACGGTCGCGCTCTTCGATCAGTTCGGCCTCGTAGCGCTCGCGCTCGTTCAGAATAAGCTTGAGCTGTTCCTCGACCTTGTCCTCCAGACTCGTGTTCAGGACCTCCAACTCCATCTGGTGCTGGCGGAGTTTTAAGAGGTTCGCAATCCGTGCGAGCAGTTCCTCCGCGTTGAACGGCTTGGGGACGTAGTCGTCGGCGCCCACCAGAAGTCCTTCGACCTTGACCTGCTGCGTGTCCCGAGCGGACACGAGAATGATCGGGATGCTCCTCAGGTCTTCGTCAGCCTTGAGAGTCCGCACCAGTTCATTTCCATCCATCCGCGGCATCATGACGTCGCTTAGGATGAGGTCGGGCGATTCGGAACGGGCCTTCTCGAGGCCATCGACGCCATCAACCGCATAGACCACGCGGTAGTGCTCGGAGATAATGCTCCCGACGTAGTCCCGGACGTCCTGGTTGTCGTCAACCACGAGCAGGAGGGGCGCGTCTGCGGCGGCCTCGCTCGGCTCGTTGGCTGCGACGGTCTGCTCGTCTCCACCAAACTCGCTCGCGGCATAGGTGCTCATGCGGGGAGACTCGAATTTCAGGCTGCCCGTCTGGATGATCTGATTTTCCTGGAGATGTGCACAGCCGGCGGGGAAGACAATATTGAACGTGGTGCCCTTGCCCACCTCGGACTCCACCTCGACCGAGCCACCGTGAAGGGTGACCATTTCCTTGACAAGTGAGAGGCCGATTCCGGTGCCTTCGTGCTGGCGTGTATTGGATCCATCCACCTGCTGGAAGCGGTCAAAAATAGTCGGGATCGCGTACGCAGGAATGCCGCGCCCGGTATCAGATACCTTGACGAGCACGGAGCCCTCGGAGTACTTCTCGTCGGCGGGCTGGCTGGAAACATCAATGGTGAGCTTACCACCGGTGGGCGTGAACTTGGCCGCGTTCGAAAGCAGGTTGTAGAACACCTTCTCGAGCTTGTCGGGCTCGTAGTACACCTCCATCCGCTCGTCCTCGGACGTTACACTCAATTCCAGGCCCTTCCTGTCGGCGAAGGGGGCAATTGTCAGCATGACGTCCTGCAGGAATCCGACGATGTTTCTCGAACCGGCCCTGAGCTGCATCTTGCCAGCCTCGAGTTTCGAGAGGTCCATCAACTGGTTAATCAGGCGCATCAGTCGCAAGGCGTTGCGCAGCATGATGTCCATCTGGCGCCTGACACGTCCCTCAACCTGACCATATCGACCGCCCAGCGCGTTCTCAAGCGGGCCAATGATCATCGTGAGCGGCGTACGGAACTCATGCGAGACGTTGGCAAAGAAGCGGGTCTTGAATCGATCCAGCTCCTGCAGCTTCAGGGCCTGGGCCTCGATGACGCTCTTGGCCTCCTCGACCCGTTCCTTTTCCTCCCGCAACTGGAAGGTCCGCTTGTCGACAATGCGCTCCAATTCGGCTGCCTCGGCCTGGTGGTGCCTGATCCGGGCCTGGAAGAATCCAACCACGAGGCCGAGTATCGCCAGGACAGACAGCACCAGGAACCACGTGGTCTGCCAGAAGAAAGAGGCGATCTCGAAGGAGACGCTGGCGATGTGCCCCTCCGGACTGGTGTTGGAAAGCGCACCGGTGACTTCGAACGTGTAGACCCCAGGACCGAGATTGGAGTAGATAGCCTCTCTTCCGGATTCCGCCGAGATCCACTCGTCGCGGTGGCCCTGGACCCGATAGTTGAATTCCACTCTCGACGGCTGGGCCAACTCCGTCGCGGTAAAGTGAAACTGCAAACGATCGGCACCTGCCGGCAGGCTCAGGTGTTGGGTGGGATCCAGGACGGAGCCGTCGACCTTCAGGCTCTCCAATAGGATAGTGGGCTGCGGCCGGGCCGTGTCCAGCTGGCGGGGATCAATCCGGGCTGCTCCGGAACCAGTCGGGTACCACAAGGCACCGTCGTCAGCCTCCCAAACTGCAGGTTGCTGTCCTCCTTGGGCTTCATTTACCCGGAGGCCGTCCCGGATGTCAAACGCCACGGAGGTAATCGAGGTGATCTCCCCCCGCACGAAGGCGTCGAGCTGGCTCATGTCGACAAAGAAGATCCCCTTGTTTGAACTGATCCAGAGTCTGCCCTGCGCATCGGGAGCTGCGCTCATGACGGTATCGTTGAACAGGCCATGCTCTGTGGTGATGACCGTAATCCCGTCATCCCCGATCAGGTTGAGGCCTGCTTCCAGGCCGCCCGCCCAGACGCGACCCTTTTCATCCACCGAAACTGTCAGGATCTCGTTCGTGGAGAGCCCATCATCGGTAGTAATGGTCTTCAGAATCTGTCCACTGCTCCAGTAATTCAGGCCACCATCGTAGGTGGCGATCCACACGCCGTCGCCGTCAGAGGCGAAGTAGGTGGGGTAGGGGCTGGTAAGACCGTCATCGGTTGTGATGGATCGGAGGATGTCTCCTTCCAGGTAATTCACGCCCGCATCGGTCCCGATCCAGAGCCGATTCTTCTCATCCAGCATCAACGCAAAAACGGCATCGCCAGTCAGGCCGTTCGCCGTCGAGTAATGGTCGGACAGGTGCCCCTTCCACTTGTAGAGGCCACCGCCCCGCGTCCCGATCCAGATTCCACCATCGTTTGCCGGAGCGAGCGAGAGGATGTGCGGGTCCGTGAGACCCTCCGCCAGTCCAATGGCCTGCACCACCTGGCGATCGCGGATGCCAACCAGCCCATTCTCGGTGCCGACCCACACCGTACCGTCGTTGGTCGAAGCCACCGTGTAGGTATTGTTGTGAGGCAGGCCCTCCTCGATCCCGAATGGCGTGAAGAGCCCCGAGCGGAGCCGGTTGAGTCCTCCGCCATTCGTGCCAATCCACAGCGAGCCTTCGGAGTCGACCAGAATGTCAGAGACCTGATTGTCGCTGAGACCGGTTGCCTCCGAGAACCGATCGACCAGCGTGCCTCGAACCCGGAAAAGCCCCGCACCATTATGCGCCATCCACATGGTTCCATGGCCGTCCCGAAGCATGCTGGTCACATACCCGTCATGGCCAGCAATCCAGTCCGAATGATCAATCAGTCGGCCGGGACGGACTTCATAGAGTGCTCCATTCCCGGTGGCGATCCACATCGTACCGTCAGCATCCACATGCAGTGCGGAGATGAAGGCGTCTTTCAGCTCTTCGAACTCCGAGGCGCGAACGCTGTCACCGGATACCTCCAGCAATCCGGTATTGGTGGCAACGCGCAGACGGCCACCTCCGTCGCGAATCACAGATCCTGAATAGGTTCCGCCAAACCCGTTGGACTCGTCGAAGAGAGTGGCGCCCGCAGGCGTGATTCTCACGATGCCCCCCCGAATCGAACCCAGCCACACAGAGCCGTCAGGCGTGATGGAAATCCGGGTCACGTTCTGTGGCAACGCTACCCCTTGAGCGACTACCGGTGTAAATACTCCGTCCCGATAGGTCAGAACACCCGCTCCCTTGGTACTGATCCAGAGCGTCTTGCCATCGGGTTCCACCGCGAGGGCAAGCACATCGGAGCGCCGCATGGCCTCGACCGATCGAGAGTCGAAGACCGTGAATCTGTCCCCATCAAACCTGACAAGACCCTCCTGCGTGCCGAACCAGAGATAACCGTCGGCCGTTTCCACCAGGTCGGTGACCGAGTTCTGAGGCAGCCCATCGTTGGTCTGCCACACGTCCTGGATGTACTGCGAGAGCAGGAATTCCGGGTCCGGTCCACGCACAGCGCCGGTCTGCGCGACCGCGGGGGCGGTCGCACAGAGTATCGCGAGGAGGAGCGATGTCTGGCGGAGGAACATGAAGGGAACGCTGATTACCCGTAGTATCGGCCAATTTCGGCGAATCTGAAGCCGTTTTGGGGGAATCGAAACCCGGGGAATGGGACGCATTCCGGTCCTGCACCGTTTGTCAATTGAAGGCGAAGGACTCCGGCGTTTGGTATGGAGTCTGCAATGTGCGGAGCAACACAATACGCTCCATGCAGATCAAGACGGCCTTTACCAGCAGAAGCCGGGCACTACGTGTCCACCTGATCGCGCCAATATGCGTGATTGGGGTGGTTCTTGTGCTTGGTTTGGGGTGCGACAGCCCGGCCCAAGGCCAGCCGCAAACCGAAGTCCTTTCGGCCGCGGACCTGGGAGCCACGGCAAGAACCGACACTCCAAAGGCAAATCGTGCCCGCGCTGCGGCCGAATCCATTACACCCAGGCCCTCGCCGATTCCACTTCCCGACGGTGTAATCATCGGGCACTCTCCGCCACATTGGTGGGGTAGCAGCTGGGGCCGGGATCGGGCGGCCTGGATCAAAGCCATTCTCTGGGTGCTCTATTCCATCGTCGCGCTGATATGTGTGTATGCAGTCCGGCACTACTGGTTTACCTACAACCGCCTGTTTGGAAAGCAGCGCCATACCTATCTGCCCATCGATGTAGCGCAGTGGCCGCGGATCTCGGTTCTCATCCCCTGCCACAATGAGGAACGTGTCGTTGCGTCCATTCTTGAGGCGCTGCTCAAAGCAGATTATCCCCAGGATAAGCTGCGCATCGTACCGATCAACGACCGATCCACCGACGCTACCCGTGAGATCATGGACCGGTTCGCGGCCTCGTTCCCGAACCGTGTTGTCCCTTTGCACCGCTCGGGCGGACAGCCCGGGAAGGCCGCGGCCCTGCAGGACGCTCTCCAAGACATCGACGAGGATGTAATTCTGGTTTTTGACGCCGACTACCTCCCCGGAAGGGATCTGATCAAACGCCTGGCTGCCCCCTTTCTGGATCCCCAGGTCGGTGCCGTCATGGGTCGCGTGGTGCCGGTCAACACCCCACGCAACCTGCTGACCCGACTCCTTGACCTGGAGCGAGCAGGCGGATACCAGGTGGATCAGCAGGCCCGCATGAACCTGCGCCTCATCGCCCAGTACGGCGGTACCGTCGGGGGAGTCCGCGTTTCTGCGTTGGACGCCGTGGGTGGATGGCGAGAGGACTCGCTGGCCGAAGACACGGACATCACATTCCGCCTGGTCCTGGGCGGTTGGAAGATTGCCTACTCGAATCGATACGAGTGCTACGAGGAGGTGCCCGAGACCTGGCCGGTGCGTATTCGACAGATCATGCGCTGGGCCCGCGGACATACGGACGCAGCCCGCAGGTATATGCCGGGCCTTGCCACACAGCCGCGCCTCACGCTGAGAGAGCGTCTAGACGGAGCGCTGCTGCTGGGCACGTACATGATGTCTCCGATTCTGCTCCTGGGGTGGTTCCTGGCGATTCTGGCTTTCTACCTCGGTGCAAATCCCTTCCTCGGGGCGGTCGCTATTTTCTCGGTGGCTGCCTACAACACCATCGGAAATTTCGCCGCCTTCTTCGAGATCGGAGCGGCGGCCCACCTGGATGGGACCGAACGGAGGATCAGGATTCTGCCCCTTGTTCTGGGCGGCTTCCTGGTCAGTCTGGTAAGCACATCGCGCGCCGTTCTATCCCAGTTGCTACCCAGTCGGAGTCGCGAGTTCCACTGGGACAAGACCGAGCGCTACCGCGCCGACGCGCCCGTTCCGGTGTTCTCTCGCAAATCCCCGCCCGCTATTGCTCCGCTTCCGCCAATCCCCACCCCTGACCTGGCGCCAGCTGCGGTACATGCGCCGCGTCGGAGGGAGCGTCGCCCGATAGACGCCGCCGACCGCCCCGCGCAGCCCTCGACCTCCGGGCACCAGATTCGCATTCCGGGGAAGCCTACGTCATGACGCTGGGACTGATCATACTGACCGCGGTCACACTCATCGTGCTGGTATTACCCGCACTCCCGGCCTTCGCGGAATGGCGGACCGGAAACGACAAGCAGCCGCTCACGATCGCCGAGACCTACGCAGACGATCACCACGTCGTCGCAAAAGCGTTCGGCGCCGAAGTGGCGTCCCAGTTGCAAGCCGTGGTTTCAAAGTTCCTCGCTTCAGGAGGTCAGCCTGTCTCTGGGCACTCCGAGCTGAAGAAGCACTATGACGTGATCGGGCCCCACGCCTCGACCACACCCGATTTTCAGAACGGAGTCCTACCTCTTGTACTGGTCCGCAACACGCTGACCCAATGGCCCGCGGGAGCCGAACTCACTCGTCAGACCTACATATCGGGAGCGTTTGAGTGCGGGAGCGGAGCCTACATAGAGCGCCTGTTCGTGGACGGCGATGCGTACCTGGGCGACGAGACGGTGACCGATTCCTGGCTGCACGCACGCAGAGACGTGCGCGCCATGGCCGGCTGCGAACTCAATGGAAGCATTGCCGCGGGAAGGATGCTCCAGGTTTGGCCGGCCTGCCAGTTTGAGCGACTGGAAGGCGGAGAGATTCGATTCGGTGACGAGTGGCACTGGCCCGAGGGGCCCGTTTCGTCACGTCACGCTCCGCTCGATCTGCCACCGTTGTTTCGCCTCAACGGCCGCGCCCTCCGCCAGGGTGGCGCCCACCAGGTTGACGGCAATCTCACGATTCCACCGGCGCACGTTTGGAGCGGTGATCTCATCGTTCTGGGAAACCTCCGCCTTGCGCGGAATGCCAGGATCGAAGGCAGCATCAAGGCAGAGGGGACCATTACCCTGGAGCAGGGAGCCTCCGTTGTCGGCCACGTCTTCTCCAACGACGGGATAGAAGTCCGCGTGGGTGCTCGAATTACAGGAACAGCGGCCACCGGGGGCACACTTCGCGTGCGATGGGGAGCCGAGATAGGCTCCCACAAGATCCCGTCCACAGCCACAGGCGCGGAGATCCTGATGGAGCAGGGATCGCGCGTCTTCGGCGTGGTGATGGCGGTGGAAGCGGGTCGGGTGACCCTGAGAACCGTGGCGCGCATCGCGGCCTGAGTTCGGGGCGCCGAGGCGGCCCACGTTTTTCTTGAGTGTGCGGCTGCTCAGACGATACTCGTCTTGTTGCAAAAAGCTACAGGACGACACTCGTTGACATGCAGAAGAAGCGCATTCTTCTATGTATGGGTACAAGGCCGGAGATCATCAAGATGGCTCCGGTCTATCACGCGCTCCAGGACGGACCGCTGGATCCCATAGTCCTGCATACGGGGCAGCACGAGGAGATGGCCTGGCCGGTCTATGAGTTCTTCAACATGCCTCCGGACCACGTCATCAAACTGAAGCGGGAGCGTCCCACGCTCGGTCATCTTGGCGGAAAGCTGATGGACGAAGTCGATTCGGTGATCTCCCGCGAAGATGCCGCAGCCGTGCTGGTTCACGGTGATACTTCATCGGCTCTCATGGCAGGGCTTGCCGCTTCGTACGCCCAGATTCCTGTTGGACACGTCGAGGCTGGCCTCCGTTCTTACAACATGCTCGATCCTTTTCCGGAAGAGCAGAACCGTGTGCTGATCTCCCGTCTGGCGCGCTGGCATTTCGTCCCCACGGATCGGGCCAAGAACAATCTGGAAAGCGAGGGGATTACCGGCCCCGGTGTTCACCTGGTCGGCAATACCATCGTGGATGCGACGCGACTCGGGATGGACCATGCCATCATGAAATACGCCGGAGCCGGCGCCGTGGAGGGTTGTGACGTAGCCCCGTTCCTCAAGCGCAATCGGGGTCGCAAGGTGTTGCTGGTAACCGCTCACCGAAGGGAGAATTGGGGTGCACCGTTGGCACGGGTGGCCCACACGGTCCGGGAACTCGTGGAGAGTCATTCCGAGCTGGCCGTTGTCTGGCCCGTCCACGCCAACCCGGTGGTGAAGGATGCCGTGGTCGAGATCATGTCCGGCCTGCCACAGGATGTCCAGGACCGCGTACTGCTGACCGGACCGCTGGACTACCCGCAGATGCTCTGGACGCTCCGGAATTCCTGGCTCGCGCTGACCGACTCGGGCGGAATCCAGGAGGAGGCCGCGGCCCTTCGCGTGCCCGTCCTGGTTGCACGGAAGACCACCGAGCGGCCGGAATTGATCGAAGCCGGGGCAGGGGCGATTGTCGGCACCGATCCCGGGAAAATCCGTAGATGGGTGGAGTCGCTCCTGAGTCGAGCGGACGATCATCTCCGCATGCGCGCAGGGGACAATCCCTACGGCGACGGACACTCCGGGCAGGCCATCGCCCGGGTGCTGAGCCGGGACCTCTCCGAGGTCAGAAAGATCATCACCAGGGCTGCGTAGACCAAGTCCCAGGTCCTTCGGCTTCTGGCCGTATCCGGGAAAAAGTTGCCTGGCTCCGAGTGTCGAGCCTGACCGCCGAGGCGATTGTGGAGCCCCTGACGGGGAATCTAAGAGGGCGGCACACCTCTTGCCCTACGACGGGAAACACCGTTATGCGTCCGGGTGAAACTCCGGGTGTCGCTCATGCAACGTTTCCTGATCGCAGCTCTCCTTTTCGCGATGCCGGTCCTGAATGCTCAGGCCCGCCAATCGCTGGGTCCGACGGATCCGCCTCGAGATCAGGTGGAATTCGGAGGGCTGAACTACACGTATAGCGCCGGGATATCGCCCTGGAAGGGGGCGGTCGTCCGGACGCAGTTCGTGCGTGGCCCCCGCATGATCTGGCACGGCGAGGCCGTAGCCGAACACCGTTTCGGTGAGCCGAGTTTCGCGTACAAGGTGCAGCATTCCGCCGACTTCGGCTCCTGGATCACACGGGTCGCAGGTCGGACATCCAACGGCGGATTCTACAACCCCAAATTTCGGGTTGACGTGATGTTGGGCAGGAAGCTACCGCCTTCCAAAAAGCTCATCCTCATGGTGGGCGGCTTCTATCGGGAAGTGCGAGATGGACACCAGGACATGGCTGGGATCGTCGAGGCACAACTGTACCTCACTGGGTGGTTGATCATGCAGGGCAGTGCCCGCTACCAGATCAGCAACCCTGGAAATGCGACTTCCATGTACTACGACGCGGCCGTCACGCTCGGCCGACCGCAGAAGGCAACGGTTGTCCTGCATGCGGCAACGGGCAGTGAGGCCTACCAGATCATAGACCCGCTGGTGATCTACACGAACTTTGATTCCATGATGGCCCGCGTGGTCTATCGACAGTGGATCAACCGCTCGACCGGGTTCACGCTATCCGGCTCGTGGTACGAGAACCCCTTCTATCAACGCACCGGCGTCGAGCTCTCCTTCTTCTTCGGCTTCAACGCAGGGGGACGGTGAGAAATCTACGCAAGTCATATCCGGGACAGGCAGCCACTTACCTGCACCGTCACCGGGGGATTCGACGCACCGAGGCCAGGGGACACCTTCTCGCTATGCTGACGGCAGCCGTCCTGACGTGTGGTGCCTGGATTCTACTCCTTCCGTTCACCGGTGCTGTCTGGGTCTGGATCCTGGACGTAGTCCGAGAGCCACTCGGCCTCGCCCAGAGCACGACTGCTCTGCACTACGTGGTGGGCGATCGTCTGGCGGTGATCCTGCCCAAGCTTGACCTGCCCAGCTTCGAACCGTCCTTTGGACATCTCGTGGCCAACGGGACGGTATGTCTGATGCTGGTGGTGCTGAGTTTTTTACTCCCGGAGCGCATGGCTCCGACGAATTACTTCCTGAGGGCGGTCGCCCTAATCCAGGGATCCGCCGTGGCGTTTTTCGCCATTCAGCCGTGGCCCTATCCCTACACGGCGGGCGACTATCTGACGGGACTCACGGGCGCGGGAATGGCACTGATCGGGATTGTCCCCCTCATTCTCGCCGCGACACATTGGATTCTGGATTTTGCCTGGTGGCAGAAGGTCGGCGTCACCGTGGCCTGCATGGGCTACCTCTTTTTCATGATTCCCATCAAATACGCGATGCACGCAGCAATCCTCTATTGGGGTGGGCTTCTGTACATGCCCGCACTCTTTATCCTCTTCGGGTTGCCGGTTGAGGTCTTTGCATTCATCGCAATCTTTTCCTGGGGCATGAGCTGGGAGCGGGCGCGCGATCGGCAGGATCGGAATCTGTCGGCCATGCCGGCCTCCGTCGTGATCTTCGCCATGCTGGTTCTTGGAGCGAAGCCCCTGGGAGCCTCAGAGTCGACGATCCCGTCAGGCCCGCGGGCCGACATCGACATGTCGCTGGTCTCAAGTTCTTCCTCCCTGACTCCCCCCGTCGGCACAAACGTGACCTTCACGGTGGTGGCCACCGAGGACGGCGTCAGCGATGCAGCAAGCCTGGTGATCGACGCGACCCTCGCCAGTGACCTGACCTTCGTCAGCGGCACTGCGACGCTCGGTACCTATGATTCCGGCACGGGCGAATGGACGATTGGCAACCTGACTTCGGGTAGTTCGGCAACCCTGACGCTCACCGCCACGGTAAACACGTTTTCACCGGTAACCCAGGCGTTCGAGGTCAAGAGCCATGCGGACGCTGATACCGATTCGACGCCCAACAACGGGAGCACTACCGAGGACGACGACGACCAGGAGACGCTTACGCCGACCCCTGTCGGGGGACAAGTGTGCTACGTGGTCGCGGACTCGGGCGATACCCTGCTCCGGGTAACCCGAAACGGCCTGGCCGAAGAGTCGGTGGGTGCCACCTCGACCACAACGATTGAGGGCTCGGCGTACTGGCCGGGTACCGAAACCCTCTATGCGGCGGACGCCGGCGATTTCGGCACGCTCGACACGGATACAGGCGCCTTTACGAGCATCGGAAGCATCGGAACGGGTGACGGAGCAGAGGGGCTCATTGATCTGAACGACGCCGACGGCCTGGCCTTCGATCCGCTGACCGGCGTCCTCTGGGCTACCCATCGCCGCGGAGGATCTCCCAACCTCGATGACCTTCTGTTCCAAATCGATCCGACCACTGGTGCCTTCATTCCAGACGCATTTGGCGCTGGTGTCGACTACCTGGTGATTGACGCGACCGCAGTGACCGGGCTGGAAGACATCGACGACCTGGCTATTGACGCCATCGACGGCACCATTTATGCCATCAACAACGAATCTGGAGCGGATTGGCTGGTCACCATTGACAAGACCGATGGCAGCGTCACCGCCATCGGCTCCCTGGCGCAGGATGACATGGAGGGCCTGTCCTTCGATGCATACGGCAATCTGTACGGATCTGTGGGCTTTCAGGCACCCGCCAACTCCAACTCCTTCGCAACCGTCAACAAGACCACGGGCGTCGCCACCATTGTGCGGGCCTTGACCACGGGTACTGACCATGAGTCCGTTGCCTGCCTTGTCGATGGCGTCAACAACATTACCGGTAATGTCTTTCAGGACAAAAACCAGAACGGCGCCTGGGATTCTGGAACGGACGCCGGGGCCTCGGGCATAACGGTCGAGCTCTACCGGGACGTGAATTCCGATGGGCTGGTCGACGGGGGTGACGTTCTGGTTGCAACCAAGGACACGGACGGCTCGGGCAACTACGATTTCGAGGTTGCGGCCGAAGGCGATTTCGCCCTTCAGATCCAGACCGGCGACCTGCCGGCCGACGGGACGATGACCACGGACAATGCCGAGTCGGCATCGTTCACGGACTTCGGGAACGTCGATGCGGCGAACCGCTTCGGCTTCAAGCGCCCCATTGACCTGTCACTCACCAACAGCGTGGATCAACCGAGTCCGAACGTCAGCGATCCGGTGGTATTCACCATCACGCTGGCCAACGCCGGACCCGAGGACGCCACTGGCGTTGCGGTGACCAACACACTGCCGGGAACGCTGACGTTT
This sequence comes from Bacteroidota bacterium, assembly GCA_029262855.1. Classification (GTDB taxonomy): domain Bacteria; phylum Bacteroidota; class Rhodothermia; order Rhodothermales; family UBA10348; genus JABDJZ01. Next base: position 74,138 of record JAJCYP010000022.1, read on the forward strand.
GTGTCCGCGACACCGAGTCAGGGCACGTTTGATTCCGGCACGGGAGTCTGGACTGTAGGCGACGTCAACGCGTCAGCCGGAGCGACACTGGCCATCACCGCAACAGTAACTACGTCTGATCCGGCAACCGACAGCGCCGAGGTGACGGCCGCCGATCAGGACGATGTGGATTCGACACCGAACAATGACGTCCCGTCAGAGGACGACCAGGATGACGCTGCCGTAACCCCGAGCGGAGGCTCTGGCGGTGGCGGCGGCGGGTTGGAGTCGGACGGCAGTCTGGCCGGGACTCTGGCACGCGTGCTCTTTACCCGTCGTCTGGATGCCCGCAATACAGACGGGGTAGCCGGGCTTCCAAGGTTCCAGTTTGACCTCGGCGGTCTAGCCGGAAAAGCAGGGACCTCGTCTGACATTCTTCGCACTGTTATTCCCACTGAAGGTCCAGATCAGAGTCTGCCGTTCGAGAGCTCACCCATGGATCTTCTCCCGGTGACAAATGCGGCAGACGTCGTGGCGGCGGACTTCCTTCGGAGCCGGGACGGCCGCCGGGTTGGTGCCATATTTGCCACGCTGACACTCGAGGGAGCGCTGTACGAGCACACCAAAGTGGTCTGTGACCGTCTGCGTGGTGCGCAACTTGTCTCTGTTGAGGAGATCACCGCCGGGGGGCATCCATTCCTGCTCTCCCGCCTGGTCCACGAAGATGGATCCCTGGATCAAGCCGTGTCCTTTGTGGCGTACCGGATGGGCGACCGCTTTGTGGTTGACAGCCGTTTTCGCCTCGACGAGTTCGCGATTCCGGACGGCGCCACTGACGTGCTCAATGTTCAGGTCTGGTCGGTGGATCGCGACTACACCATTTCGATGGTGGAAGCGTCGCTGGCCCGACTGAAAACGCAAGGACCGGTCGAATTTCTCAATACCGATGCCAATCGGCCACGGCTGCCCTCGCTGTACGTCCGGACGGGACACTATGCGAACGGGCAATTGGAGCTGACGCTCCATAACCCCGGATCAGCCACACGCATCGACCTGACAGGTGGAACGCTGCAGCGGACTGAACTCGGGGATCGGATGACCCTCCAGCAGTCGGTAGCCGTCCCGCCGCCGGACGAGAAGGGCCTGTCGCGCGTCTCGATCCCTGTGGGACCCGTGTTTGACGCCTCGTTCTTCCTGGAAACCGATCTGGGCGACCGTGATCTGGTCTACCTGGCCGACGGCGCCTGGAGCTACACCTACGACGGTGTGGGAGCGGACGTCTCGGACTTCGATGTGGCCCCGGAGAACGGTGCCGCCAAGGCAGGTACGCACGCCATCGAACGCTCCGTTCAGATGAGTGGAGAAGTAAAGACATGGGCGGTTCTCTTCCGATATCTGCGGGCCAATGGCCAGCCTCTGGACCTCTCTGCCTATCGGTACGTCGAGTTCACGGCCTCGGGACAGGGCCAGATGAGAGTCCTCTTCGAGAAGGCCTCCATTCTGACTTCAGACCACCACGGAACCAGCCTCAAGCTGGAGCCGGAGCCCACGACGTATCGGCTCTGGTTCGACGACCTCAGGAAGCCCGACGGGACCGGGCGTCTGGACGCGAGTGACCTTGTTCTGATTTCGTTCTACATGATCGGCGAGCAGGGTCGGACAACATCGTTCGACCTCGAAGTCGGCGCGATGCGTTTCGGCGGCGGCGAGGGAGATCCACTATCTGTGGTACCCGAGGCCTACGAGCTGAAGCAGAACTACCCCAATCCGTTCAATCCGGTGACCCGGATCAGCTTTGGACTCCCCGAGGACGGCGAGGTGACCCTTGAGATCTACGACGCGCTGGGCCGATCAGTGGGCCGGCTGGTCCGCGGGTTCATGACCGCGGGACGCCACGAGATTCCATTCGACGCATCGCGGTTGGCGAGCGGCGTCTATCTCTATCGGCTACAGGCCGGCGGAAAGTCGTTGGTTCGACACATGACGCTGTTGCGTTAGGCGTGCGTTAGGCGGCGTTAGGCGTGCGGTAGGCCGAGGCCGTTGCGCACGTCCGGGCATTCCGGAAGGTACTGAGGCCCCGGCGGAAACACGGGAGGCCCACGGTGATACACTGCGTCCCAGACCGACTTCTCATGCTTCGATTCCCGCTCTTCCTGCTTCTCCTGCTGACCACTGGCTGTCAGTCTTCGTCGTCACCAGAGACCACGGCTTCTCCGGCTCGGACCGTGTCCTTCACGGGCGACGCGTCCTGCGCATCATGTCACGAGTCCGAGACGGCGGGCTCCGCGTCTCCGGCCGATGCCATCGAGCCAGTGCGTCTGGCCGTAGGAGTCGACACGACTGACGTGGAGCGTCTCCTGACCATCGCTCGAGCCCTTCAGGAGACAGGCGACTTCGCGGAAGCGGAGAAATTCTATCTGAAGGCCCTCGAAAAGGAACCCCGCAACGTGGATGCGATGACCAACCTGGGCACGCTTCGCGCGAGACTCGGAGATCTGGAGGGCGCCCTGGAGGTTCTTCGCCCGGCCGCGCTTCTGGGTAGAGAGTCAGGCAACCCGTCGCCCATACTCAATACGGGGCTGGTTGCGATGGAGAGCGGACTATGGGACGAGGCCATCCAGATGCTGGGCTTCCTGGTTGGACGGAATCCAGACCATACCGGCATGCGTGTCCTGCTGGCAAGGGCGATGATAGGCAAGGGAGACTTCATCAGTGCGTTGGCACAGGTCAACGCGGGTCTCAAGGCGAATCCGGAGCACGAGGCCGCACTCCTGCTGAAAGCCGAGCTGGAAGCCAGGCGATAGGAGCAAGCAGCCTGGCCGCGTAGGCATTTTCCATTCCTCAGTTGCCATTCGGCCTCGCCGCGGCCTGAAGCAACGCCGCGCATGTGGCGGGAAATAGATTCCCACCTGCAACTCCGCTCGAACCGGCGATGCACCCGGAGAATCCCGAAAACGCGTCACCGGTATTTGGCGTGGCGTTTGCGTTAGGCCAGACGTAGCCAAAACCGCTAATGCCGACTATTACCGAAAAGCGTCGCCGGGCACAGCACACTGTGCCGAAGCTCGAAGAGCTGTTCGAAAACCTCGAAACTGCATCCGAGGACGAACGCGAGGAACTGCTGTTCGAGCGAGCCTCCTACGAACTTGAGACCGGGAGTCGCCGTCGCGGCGTCTATGCGATGGCGCTTACCCGAACCGATGGCGACAAAGACCGTGCGAGCGCGCGGTATATGCAACATCGTGTGGGCCAGCTCCAATCGGAGTTTGAAGCCTGGGACATGGAGCGGCGAAGCGAGGAAGAGGAGGAGGATCGCCGCCGAGAGGCATCGGCCGATTTTTTCCGTACCGTACTTGCGATTGCAATCCTGATTCTGGCCGTAGTAGCCATCGTTTCCTGGAGCTGAGGCTGTCTTCGTTCTCGCGGACCGGGAGGTGTGCGACCGGAATATCAGGCGACGGATACGCATTCGTGCGAGTCCGTGTGTCTCCCTGGTGAATCCGGTCCCAAGTACTCTCATTGGACTCTCTGGCACATCTCGAACCCGGCGAACTCGTCGAGCGGCTCCGTGAATCGGACCAGGCCGCATTCGGCGAGCTGTTCGATCGGTTTCACCAGCCTCTTTTTCGATACGCAGCGCGCATCGTGAGCAGGGAGGATGCCCTCGATGTGACCCAGGATGTCTTTGCCCAACTCTGGGAGATGAGGGGAGCCTTAGCCGTCCGGGTGTCGCTTCAATCCCTTCTCTACAGGATGACACGAAATCGATCTCTGAACGTGCGGCGGAAGCTCAAACGAGTCGTTCTGCCCGGCGATCTTCCGGAGGGCATCGCTCCGGAAGACGATTCGGATCCGGCGCTTCAGGCGGCTCTGCGATCGTGGATAGATCAGCTGCCGTCTCGTCGGGCTGAGGCCTTTACGCTGAGTCGCTACCACGACCTCTCACACGAACAGATCTCCCGGATCATGGGCCTCTCGGTTCGGACTGTACAGACCCACATTGTTCACGCGCTGCGTGACCTGCGCGCCCGCATGGAGATTTGGAATCGAGCGGCCACTGCGGCCGAACTGCCATGAGCGAAACCCGGGATCATACCCGTCCGGCCGCGGAAAGGGAACGGGAGTTGGACCATGCGCTTTCGCTGGAGGTGGCCGAGCACGAAGTCGCCGCCCTGAAGGATGCCTGGAGCCTTGCCGGTTCGGTGCAGATTGAACCCGACCTGGCGCGGGGCGAGGCCTCGGACCTGCGTCGTCGTCTCATGAGCGAGGTTGCGTCGTCGCCGTCCCCGAGGGACTCCCGTCGGCGAGCGGCCACCGCGGACTCGGCGCCTACGCGTTCCAATTGGCCCATCTCCGGCCGGTTCTGGGTGTCGCTTGCGGCGGCCAGCGTGGTCCTGGTGGCGCTGGCAGGGTATCTCGGCACTCGCCCGACCATCTACCACGCCCCCGTCGGGACGATCACAAGCGTCGAGTTGGGAGACGGAAGCCGCGTTGAATTGAGCCCGGGGTCGCAACTGCGCGAACCCGGATGGATGAAGCGCGGACGATCCGTGACGCTGACCGGTGAAGCGTTTTTCGACGTGATCAAGGCCCCCGAGACGTTTCGTGTTACCACCCGGGAGGCCATGGTCACGGTATTGGGAACCCGGTTTGCCGTCCGGAGCTGGCCGTCCGAAGGACGCACTTCCCTGTATCTGGAGGAGGGCCGTGTGATGATCGAATCGGCGGGTGGAGATCCTGAGGCAGCCATGCAGTTGAAGCCCGGAGAGTCGGTTGCGGTGACCACGACTTCCATCGCCATCGATCCGGACTTCTCCGCCGCAGCGGCAATGGACTGGCGGACTGGCGATTTCGTCTTCGTGAATGCGCCGCTCGGTCAGGTGCTGGATGATATTGGCAGGCGGTTTGGTGCCCGGATCTCGCGTGGCTCCGGAGTGGATGGAGACAGGATGGTGAATGGTGCCTTCCGTGAGCCAAGCGATCCAGCCGGCGTTCTGGGCGACCTTGCCCTGTCTCTTGGCCTGAACTACCGTGAAACCTCCGACGGCTTTGAGGTATTTCGTCCGTAGGGGGATGAGACAGTGATACAGAAGCGGCTCTTGCTATTGGTGGCCTGCGCCTTTGCGCTGGCCCCCGCCTCCCGGCTGAGTTCTGCCCAGGACCCGGGCCGGGTCGAACTGGTCATGGTGGACGTACCGCTGAGAGATGCGTTGGTGGCGCTCATGCAGCGCACGCGGATCGAGATTCTGTTCGAGACGGATCTGGTGACCGGCAGACGGGCCAGTTGCCGGATCACTACGAGCGATCCGGAGGAAGCGCTTGGGTGCCTGCTGCGGGACACGGGATTGGACTATGTGACGCTCTCCTCTGGCGTGCACGTATTAGTGGAGGAGGCGTTGCGGGCTCCGGTTCTCGCGAGTGTGCTGGGCCGTGTTCTGGATGCCGCTGCAGGGACGCCGGTCTCGCGCGCACATGTCCGGGACCTGACGACAGGAGGCGGAACCGTCACGGACGGAGACGGCCGCTTCGTGTTGGGCGAAGTCAGGTCGGGCCCACACCTGCTTGCCGTGAGTCATGTGGCCTACGAGCCTCGGCGGGACACCATCTGGGTCGCTCAGCAGACTGTGCATGCCACGCTCTCGATGCACCAGCGCGTCCTCGATACCCAGGCCATCCTTGTCTCCGGCATACAAACCCATCCGGTGGGCCATCCCGACGTCGACCTCGCGGGAATCCTGGAGAATGCCCAGGCGCTGGCAATCGGAGCGATGGGCGGCGCGGACGGCGTGGTGGGATTTCAGAGCGATCCGGGAGGAGGAGGGTCTCACATTGAGGGCGGAGCACCGGGGGACCACGCAGTATTGCTTGACGGCACACCCATCTTCATTCCACTGCGAAACGGGGGCGTCTTCGGACCCTTCAGTCCCTTGGCGGTGCGCTCGCTGACGGTACATCGGGCGGGCTTCAGGGCGCGAGAGGGGAGTTCCCTGGCGGGCGGAATCGATGCGGTCCATGCCCTCACCCGGTCGCCGGGTCAGCGCCTGGTGGCCCAGATTTCGCCGCTGTCCTCCAATCTCTGGATTGGACGCAAGACAGGCGCCGTGTCCTGGATGATCGCCGGCCGCAATGAAATGGGGAAGTCGATCCGCCCCGCCTCTCTGGACAAACGACTCCGGGAGTGGAGCAGGCCCGACCGGTACCTGGCCGAGGAGCTGTTCGGCTCGGACCAGGCCGATTTGGCGCAGCTGTCCGGCATTCTGGAAGACCGTGATATCATCATCAGCTACGCAGACCTGCACGCCGCTGCGGACGCACCGCTCGGTTCGGGTCGGAGAATGTATGTCTCGGCGTATTTGGCGGACAACCGTTTCGGGACGCCGGTACTGGAGACCTCGCCGTTCGATTTCCAGGCGGTTTCGGACGAATACGTTTGGCAGAACAAGGCTCTACAGGCACGATACAGTTGGCTTGCCGGGCAGCGAACGCTCATGCGTGCCGGCACCTGGACGAGCTCCTTCATCCTGAAGCATCCCTTCGAGCAGTCTCCACAGGGAGGCACCGCCGCCTCAACCTCTGAGTTCAACGAAATCGTCTCAGGTGGCGGCTATGTCGGTCTGGAGACCAGTCGGAGCCCGCGCTTTGCGTTCTCTGCGGAGGCGGGAGTCAGAAATCTGGATGCCGACGCCCAGATGGGGATCGATCCGCGATCAGAAGGTCGGCAGCTTCTCCCGGAGGGGCAGAGCCAGATGCGATGGTTATGGGAAACGACCCTGGATTCCGACTGGACGCCCCACCCAGATCTTCGGGTGACGTTGGGGACGCGGCTGACCTATCACCACGGCCGCCGGACCGTTTACGCCGAACCCCGCCTGGGAATCGAACGGCGGGCGCGCTTCGGGCAAGTGGGCGTGACGGGTCGCCTTTCGGCGGGCGTATATCGCCAGTTCATCAATCAGGTGGACGTGGCCAGTTGGAGTTTTTCGGCGATCCTCCCCACGTTTCGCACCTGGCTTCCGCTGAACCGATCTCAGGGTCCGGCGACGGCTCTCCACCTGGCCGCAGAAGTAGTTGCCGCGGCCTCAAGAGGCCTCTCTTTTACGCTTCAGACCTACCAGAAGCGCATGCTCCGGGTCTATGAGCTGGGCGTATTGCAGACGGATCCTGCCCTGGTTGAGGGGTCTGGCCGGGCACGGGGTATTTCCGGCGCGGGCCGATGGGAATTGGGGCGGTTCACGATGGCGCTTTCGCACGAGTGGTCTCTCTCCAGGAGGAGCCTGCCCGGCCGGTTTGGGGGCGAAAGCGTGTCAACCCCCTGGGCCCAACCTCACCGGTCCATGGCGCAGGTCAGCTGGAAGACGGCCGGCCGGTGGAGCGCATCGGCGCGGGTCGAGCGTATTGGTGGCCGGTCGTGGGCCTTCCGACGAGCGTATTACAATTACCTGCCGGCCGGCGCCACAAATGCGGTCTTTAATGTGGCGAGGCCCGACCGGGACGGATTGCCGGTACATATTCAGTTTGATGTCAGCTTCGGGAAGACGTGGGAGTTCCAGCCCGCAACCGTGACGTTGAGGCTGGACGTGCTCAATGTTGCCGACGCCCGAAACGTGGTTGAGTACAGGCAGGACCGCGCGGGCGGGATAGTTGAGATTCCCGGTCTTCCTCGCCTTGCGGCCATGACGTTGCGCCTGGGGATTTAGGTTCACGGATCCGGCCGGCTCTGGTCCGGTGCGGCGACGCTCTGGATCGGTGCGGCGACGCTCTGGTCCGGTGCGGCGACGCTCCCGCCCCGGCGCGAAGCCCCCGCCCCGCCATGAATCTCCCGCCCCGCCAAACGCAAGGATGCTCCGCCTGCGTTGCAGACGGAGCGCCCCGGCTTTCGCTGTCAATGTCCCCCAGTTAACCTCGTTTTCCGCACCGTTTCGCGGGTAGGGCCAGCATACGGGGCGTAGCTGAGGGGGTCGCACGTGCCGTTTGGACGCCGTATGGGGCGATTTGGTAGGGGTTTTTCGCGTGCTACGGCTGAGGTGTGGGGGCCTGATCAAGACTACTGTAGGGCCAACATTTTGTATGATTTGTAGTGTGATGGGCTTGTGTTAGTCGTTCTGGGTGTGTATTGTAGGGCCAACATGTACGTCAAGCGACACACGTTCAAGCGAGGCGACAAGCACTACGTCTACCTCCGACTCGTCGAGTCCTTTCGCGACGAAGACGGGAAGGTCCGGCATCGGGTGCTCTTGAACCTCGGCCGCGAAGACCAACTGAAGTCCTCCGGCCAACTCGATCAACTGGCGGCTTCCTTTGCCCGGCTCGATCCGCCCCAGATTGGCACGCGCCGAGATGTGGGGGCGCTGCTCTTGGTGCACCACTACCTGGAGCGGCTGGGCCTGAGGGCGCTCATCGACCAGGCGGCGCCGATGCGGGGGCGGTCCCATCTGAAGCACGGGGAGGTGATTGCGGCGCTGGTGGCCAACCGCCTCTCGGCCCCCTCACCGCTCTACGACGTCGCCGGTTGGGCCTCCAGTGCGGCGATGGCCGAGCTCTTCGACACGCCGGCTTCGCTGCTCAATGATGACCGCCTCGGCCGGGCGCTCGAGGCGATGGCTCCCATTGCCGAGGATGTGCGCGCGGCCTTGTGTCTGGCGGCCATCGAACGCTTTGACGGGGTTGATGCCTCCCGGCTGCACCTGGACCTGACCACGGTACGGTTCGCCGGTGCCTATGAGGATTCGGCCGTGGTCGCCAAGGGCTGGGGTGCTGACCGCCGGGTAGCCCGCCAGGTGCGCACGTTGCAGGCCTCGACGCCGGCCGGGGTACCGCTCTACCTGCGGCCGCACGCGGGTTCATGCGCCGAACTCACCGCGCTGGCCGAGGCGCTGGGCCGGTTGCAGGCCCTCTTGCCTCCTGGCTTGATGGTGGTGGCGGACTCGGCGCTCGGGCATCTGGGCAACCTGTGCGCGGCCGATCGTGCCGGCGTCGGCTTCGTGGTCCCGCTGCGTGCTGATACCGGCTGGAGAGAGCACTTTACTGACCAGGAGGAGGGGCTTGATCACCTGGTTGACCTCGACTATGTCTCCCAGCGTGAGCGGGGCTCACCCCCTGAGCAGCGCACGCGGTGGCGGGGGCTCTTGCGCCCGTTTCCGGTCACCGACCCCGTCACCAAGGACCCGCACGATCTGCGGGTGGTCTATGTCTGGTCCAGCGAGGAAGCCCGCAGCGTCGCCCAGGCCCGGGAGCGCGCCCTCACCAAGGCCGAAGACACCCTGGCCCGGGTCAAACGTGGATTGGGTGGCCGCTACTACAAGCAGCTCGACCAGGTTAATGCCAAGGTTGCCACCACCGTCGGCAAGGCGGTCCAAGGGCTGCTGAAGGTCCGTACCGGTATGCGTGGCGGCAAACCCACCCTTACTTGGCAGCGCGATGCCGAGGCCATCACCGAGGCTGCTCGCCTCGACGGCCTCTACGCGCTGGCCACGAATCTGCCGGATCCGCTGACGGCCTCCGGCGTGCTCCGCCTCTACAAGGACCAGTGGATCGTCGAGCAGCGCCACCGCGACCTCAAGCAGACCCTGCGGGTTCGGCCCATCTTTCTGCACAACGACGACCGGATCGAGGCCCTCGTCGCGGTGGTTGGGATCGCCCTGCTCATCTTCGGGCTCATCGAAGCGGACCTCCGTCGCCGCCTCCCCCCGGAAGAGCCCCGCCTGCCGGGTCTACTCCCGGAGAACCGGGCCGCCAAACCCACCGGACGCAATATCCTGGCCGCCTTTAACGGGCTCGGCCTTACCTACGGGCCACAGGGACCCCTGCTGGATCCCCTTACGCCCACACAACGCCGCATCCTGGCCCTGCTCGATATCCCGCTCCCATGGGCCGAATCACAATGCCCAGACTAACACCGAAACGGTGCGGAAAACGCGGTTAACCGGCGACAGCGAGACTCACTGGATGTTGGCGACATCCGCAATACTGGAGGCTGCCTCCTCGCCCAATTCGCGGGCTACGTGCTCGTCGCGCCAGGACTCCAGCTCTTCCAGAAAGCGTGCGGCAAGTTCCTCGACCATGACGGGCTCCATATTGATGAGATCGGTGGCCTCAAGCCGCGCCAGATTTCCTTCGGCGCGCTCGTAGTCGGCCTTGGCTTCTACCGCTCTGGCGTAGGCATCCCGGGCCGAAGCAAACTCACCGGCCTGCTCCAGCGCCATGCCGAGGTTGTTCAGGAAGAGGGCCTGCGTGGGGCGAACAACCGTGGCCTGGGCCAGCGTCTGCGCGGCGTGCAGGTAGCGACCGTCCTGCATCAGGACCAGGGCCAGATTATTCATGGCCCAGGCGTCGCGATCGTCGATGAGAATCGCTTCCCGGTAGGCGTCGGCGGCCTCGCCTGGATTGCCTTGCTGGTGCAGGGTCCGGCCCAGCAGGCGGTAGGTTACCCCGCTCTCAGGGTCCAGGGAGCGGCCCGACTCGAGCGCCTGGAAGGCCTCGTCTGGCCTGCCTGTGTCCAAGAAGACCCGGGCAAGGTTCTGCCAACTGCGTACGTGGGTGGAGTCCAGTTCGAGGGCACGTCGGAGCGACCTCTCGGCCTGCTCGAACTGGCCCGCCTTTTGGGACGAAAGACCGAGCATGTAGTGCCCGAAGGGGTTCTCGGGGCGGGTGTCTACGTAGCTGGCAAAGAGCGATGTGGCCTGGCTGAAGTCGCCGGTGCGATAGGCTGCCTCGGCTTCCTCAAAGGTGACGACCCGAGGGGCTTCCTCGACGGGTGTGGTCACGATCTCGAAGGCGGGCACTGCGATCGAAGTGGCGGGCGGGGTTGGAGCCTGCACCGCGCGGGCGCCCTGTGCGATGCGCGGCGTCTCGGTTTCCGATGGGGATTCCGACCGGCAGCCGACCAGGGAGAGCGCGAGAACGAGAGCGCCGAGGTAGACCAGGGTGACCAGTTCGGTGAGAGGTAGGTGACGTGATTGCATGGTAGCCTCCGATGGGAGATTGGTTTGTGACCGTGTGTGGTCAGGCCTATCTCAATCCAGGGGCCAAAAAGGGGGCTCCGGAGCCGGAGGCGCGTCGTAACACATTGGGCGGCAGCGTGTAGCGTCGAATCGCGGTGTGCGGCCCGGGCGCCTGACGAGACCCAACCGTGTCGATCGAGACACGCACGGATGCGGTTCGTCGTGTCCGAACGGACACGGCCCGGCCCGCTGGGGTCGTTCGACTCCGGGTTGGCGCCTTGGTCGTTCGATCCCGAGCCGCCCCGCCTACGGCCGCTCAATCCCGAGCCGGCGCATGATCTTCAGCAGGCTTGCGTGGTCGGCCAGTCCAAGCGCCTCTGCCGTCCGGGTGACGTGTCCGTGGTTTTCGTCCAAGGCCTGCAGCACAATGGATCGTTCGGCCTCGGCCTTTCTCGCAGCGAAGGTCGTCCCGGTACCCTGACTCTGGCTCACGGCCCAGTCATCCGGCAGTACCTCGGGCCCAATGACCTCGGTGTCCGACGCAATGACCAGTCGCTCCAGGGCGTTCCGGAGTTCACGGACGTTGTTGCGACCCCACTCCTGGCCCGTCAACGCGTTCATCACCTCGGGAGCGAGGATCCGCGCCTTCAGCCCGAAGTCACGACAGATTCCGAGCAGCAGGGCCCGCGCCAGATCGGGAATATCACTTTGGCGTTCCCGCAGCGGCGGAACGCGGAGGATGTGGGTGTTCAGCCGGTACAGCAGGTCAGTTCGAAACGAACCCTCCAGCGCTGCGGCGTCCAGGTCGCGGTGAGTCGCAGCTACAACCCGGGCCGTCACCTTGACCGTGCGTTCGCCGCCGACCCGCACCAGTTCTCGTGACTCCAGCACGCGCAGCAGCCGAGCCTGAAGGGAACCGCTGAGCTCGCCGATTTCATCCAGGAAGAGGGTGCCGTCGGCTGCACGCTCGAAGGCGCCCCGATGGAGGCGATCCGCGCCGGTGAAGGCACCCTTCTCGTGCCCAAACAGCTCGGATTCCACCAGCGTCTCGGCGATGGCTCCCGCGTTCAGCGCCACGAATGGCCGATCTGCGCCGCCCTCACGATGGATCTCGCGGGCCACCAGTTCCTTGCCAGAGCCACTCTCTCCCAGCACGAGAACCGTCGATGGGATGGGAGCTACCCGACGTATCTGAACTTTCAGTTGCTTCATGGCCGGGCTGGACCCGACGAGGGGCGATTCGCTGGCCAGCTCGGATCGGAGTGCCCTCAATTCAGACGTTACCCGGTCCTGCTCCAGCGCCCGTTGTACCTCGAGAACCACACGCAGCATGGGCTCCGCCTTGTCGATGAAGCTGACAGCCCCGAGGCGAATAGCCTGCATACACCGGTCGAAATTCCCGGTCCCGGTGTAGACAATCACCGGAGGCGCCGCAACCCAGGTTTGGAGTTCCCGAAGAACGCCAAACCCGTCCAGTCCCGGCATCTCGAGATCGAGGATCATGCAGTCCACGGGCTCGCTCCGGAGCGCCTCGATCGCCTCCTTTCCGCCTTCGGCGACTCGCGTCTCGAAGTCGCCCAATCGTCGGAGGTCGTAGGCGTACTGCTTCGCCAGGGCCGGGACGTCATCGACAATCAGGACGAGTGGCATGGATCAGTGACGGGCGGTGGGAATGTCGACGATGAACTCGGCTCCGTGTCCGGGCTCGCTGGCTACCCGAACGCTTCCGTTCAGATCCAGCACCAGACGACGGACTATCGAAAGACCCAACCCCGCACCCCCGGCGCGGGTAGTGAAGAAGTCCTCGAACAGTCGTTCCTGGATCTCTTCCGGAATGCCCGCCCCGTTGTCCTTGACCCGCAACTGCAGGCGATTGCCGTCGTGTTCCAGAACGACATCGACGCGTCCGCTGCGCGCCGGCAGGCTATCAAGGGCATTGGTGACCAGATTTTCGACGATCCGCCTGACTCCGAGTGGGTCGACCTCTGCGCGGGCAGACTTCGGCACCGTCAGATGAACGCGGCCGTCGGCGGCCGCGAGGGCGGAGACTGTTTCCCGGATGATTGGGACCATATCCATGTCCCGCAGATCAGAATGAGATGAGATGCGGGCATAGGACCCGGAGAGTTCCTTGAGGTAGGCAATACCGGAATCGAGGGACTTGCTGCGCTCGGCAAAAACTCGAGACAGCTCCCTCGGGTCGGACGAGACCTCTGCGAGATGGGAGACCACGTTGCTGATGGGCGTGAGGCCATTCTTGATGTCGTGGTTCGCCTGCCGCGCAAAGTCGCCAAGGGCGGCTTTGCGCTCAGCCGTCCTGATTCGCGACGCCGAAGAACGCAGCCGCCGCACCATGGCTTCCATGGTGCGGCTGAGGCGTCCGATTTCGTCGCGCCGAGTGGCGAGGAAGCGCGGGGACGCGTGGCCCAGCTCGACGGATGCCGTGGCATCCGCGAGCTGGGCCACGGGGCGCGTGAAGCGGTTCGCGGCGAGCCAGGCGCCGAACAAGCCGATAACGGTCATGGCCAGAAAGGCGCCCAGGAACCACCGGTCCAGCGAGTCCAGGACCGTTCCCAGGTGACCGAGATCGTGAGCCACCCGGATGCTGGCCTGTCCGGGTGCGAACGTCTCGCTCATCCACGTGACATCCAGATCGCTGGACAAGCCTGAAAGGGAGCGGCCAGCGAGCAGACGCCCGTCAACCACTAAACCGGCAGCCATGGCTGGGTCTGAAGTCAGTCCGCTCCAGAAGGCGTCGTCCAGACGTCGACCGGCCAGCAGGCGGACGGGCGTTTCGCCCAGTCTGGTGAGCTGGAGTGCAACGAGGCTGGTCGCGAGAATCACCGGCCGATCGACCGCGGTTTCGCCGGCGTTCAGAGACGCCGCAGCTTCCCCGGGCGCAGCGGATCCCCGCAACGCCGAAGCCTCCAGGGACGCCGGAACAGACCAAGGCCCCTGCGCGGCCGGATTCGACGAGCTCGAATTCCATCCCGAATCCAGGAACGCCCGCCCATCGCCGTCCGCCAATACGAACCAATCCACACCAGCGCGATCTGCCGCCAAATCGCCAATACTGGGCAGCACAGCGGTCCAGGACGAATCACCACCGAGCCACTCCCTCAGCCGCGGGTCCGCCGCGAGTTCGCCCTCCAACTGACCAATCCCCTGCACGAGATCGGCCTGTTCAACACGGAGTCGGCCTTCCGCCGAGGCGATGAGGGCGGAAACCCGATCCCGGTACTCCTCCGTGAGTCGGACGCTCATTTCCTCTCGGACGAGTACCAACAGGATGGCCAACGGTACCAGTACCGAAGCGGCGATCAGCAAGAGAAGCTGGGATCTCAGCCGCACGGCCGGTCACACGTTTCTGAATCGGACAGGCAATGCATGTCGACGACTGTTGTTGAATCAAGACAACGCGCGACGGGGCCAGCCGGTCCTCGCCATGTGGAACGGGAAGGCGGCGTTTCACACATCCGGGCGCGCCCAGCCACCGCCCAGCCACCGCCGGCCCCGCCGCCGGCCGTCAGACAAAGAAGAGCACCGCGGATACCGCGACAATCGCGATCAGCAGCCGGTGAATCCACACGTCGGCATTGGGCATCTTGACCACAAACCGGACCGCCAGCCAGGCACCGATTGACTGGAATACAGCCATCGCAAGGCCGAAGCCCATGTGGACCTGGTCCTGCAGGAAGAAAATAGCCAGCGTGGGGATTCCGTAGGCCGCGACAATAACCAGCTTGATTCCATTCGCCGCGGAGAGTGTGTATCGCGCAAGCAGAACCAGCCCGGCGAGCAGGAAGATGCCCACGCCTGCCTGAATGAATCCTCCGTAGATGCCGATCGCGAAGAAGACTGGGAGGGCAAGCGCCCGGCGGCGAGTCGAGAGATCAAAGCCTCCTTCGTGAATCCATCGTCTCGGGTTTACCAGCAAGACCACCAGCATGAATACCATCAACCCGCCAATGGCGTAGTTCATCGCCTCTTCGTCGATGCTGACGGCAATTCTTGAGCCGAGGGCCGCGCCTGCCACGGCCGGAATGATCAGCCGCGCCGCTCCCCTGAAGTCCACCACGCCCGATCGCGACATCCCCACGACCCCCACGGCGCTTTGCACCATTACGCCAATACGATTCGTCCCGTTGGCCACAGGTGCAGGGAGACCGCAAAGGAAAATGAAGATGGGCAGCGTGATGAGAGACCCGCTCCCGGCCAGTGTGTTGATCACACCGGTTACCACGCCGGCCAGGGCGAAAAGCAGCCACTCGAGGGCCGTCAAGTCCATCTCCATGGGCAGCGGGCTCAGAGCCAGTTCTTTCGACGGAAGTAGGCCACCAGGACGCCCGCCAGCAGACCCATCACGCCGAGAGCCACGGGATACCCCCATTTCCAGGCCAGTTCCGGCATCCCGGTGAAGTTCATTCCATAGACCCCGGCAATGAACGTCAGTGGAATGAAGATCGTCCCGATGATGGTCAGGAACTTCATGATCTCGTTCATCCGGTTTGAAATGGATGCCATGTGAAGGTCGTGTATCGAACTCACCACGTCACGAAGTGACTCGACGATGTCCATCACCTGAACCACGTGATCATGCAGGTCTCGCACGTACGGAATAGTGGTGCTCTGAAGCAGTGGCACCTCCCGATTGAGCAGCCGCGCGACGGCCTCCCGGAGCGGCCACGCTGCCCGGCGCGTCATGATCAGCGTGGCTCGGAGCTTCCGCAAGCGTGCCGTCGTGTCGTGCAACTCGCCCTCAAGCACATCATTCTCGAGCTCCTCCAGGGCGTCGGAGACCTCCTCAAGCGAGACGAAATAGTCGTCCACGATGACGTCCATGAGTGCGTAGGCCAGGTAGTCCGGACCCATCTTTCGAAGGCGCCCGGCGCCCTTGTGGAGACGCTCCCGAACGGGACCGAAGACGTCGCCCGGGCGCTCCTGGAAGGAAATCACGAAGCCGTCTCCGACCACCAGAGTCACCTGCTCCGAAAAGAGATCGGCAACCCGTTGTCGTGAGAACATGCGGATGGTCACGAACAGGTGATCGCCGAAATCATCCACTTTGGCTCGCTGCAGTGTGGACGCAACATCCTCCATCCCCAGATCGTGGAGATTGAATCGCGCTCCGATCTCTCCCAGCAGGGCCGTGTCGTGAACGCCCGTAACGTTAAGCCAGAGTAGCCGGTCCTTGGGCACCTTGAGATGCGAGAGGAAGGCCAGCTCCAGGGCCTCCAGGTAGTCGGGCCCGTAGACGATCGCATCCATCGTCGGGGCATGCTCCCGGGGGATGCCACCATAAACAAGGGAGCCCGGCGCCAAACCGGCCTTCTGGGATCGCGTTCTGAAATAGAAACCCATGATCTGATGTGCTGTTCGGTTCGGCAAAGGCCCCAGTTGGGCCAAGGCCCTGAAGTTCGGCCAACGCAATGATACCCTCGGGACGGGCCCGTTGCCTATCATCCGCAAAGCCGTCGGAGGAGCAGCCATTTTACCACCTGCACAAATACCGGTATTCGTCCGCGAGGAATGGCGTCGGCTTCTGCTTGTCGTTCCCGGGGTCAGACTGCTATCTGAAAGGCCTGATCCGGACGGCCTCGTTCCCGCCGTCATCGACGAGAAGTGGGCAGAGGAGATCCTGATCGAAAAGCCCGGCTACCCCGTTGTCGTTCTGGTGGAGGCGTATGACCACGAAACCGAATGCGCTTGGCTGAGCCGGGGCGCTGACGCCTGTTTCTTCCTCACCGACGACCTCAGGGTCAGGGTGCCGCAGAGTATAGACCGGGCCAGAGCGCGGCGCACGGCAACGAATCGGGTACGGAAGGAAGATCTTCGATATCGGGCTATGGTCGACAACCTCATGGAGGTGGTGACCCTTCTGGATGGTTTCGGCGTGATTCTCCACGAGAGTCCCTCCTTGAAGGAGGTCTTTGGCTGGGAGCCCGAGGAAATGATCGGCCGCAATTCGGTGGAGTTCGTTCATCCGGCCGACGTGCCCCGCATTCTGCAACTGATTGCAGAGGGCAGGGAAGTGCCCTCCATGCGTGTTTCCACGCAGTACCGCTTCAGGC
The DNA here is from genome assembly GCA_029262855.1 of Bacteroidota bacterium. Taxonomy (GTDB): domain Bacteria; phylum Bacteroidota; class Rhodothermia; order Rhodothermales; family UBA10348; genus JABDJZ01. The sequence goes on from JAJCYP010000022.1 coordinate 91,128, forward strand.
ACAAGAACGGCGATTGGCGGGTGGTGGAATCAAAGGCCGTAAACCTGCTTCACGACATGGCGGTGCAGAGCATCGTCGTGGTCTCCCGAGATGTCACAGAACGCCATGAAGCATTGGATTCGATGCGCGCCAGTCGCGAGCGACTGGCCGCACTGCTGAATGCCATCCCGGACGCGTACGTGCTGGTGGATGCAGATGGCAACTACCGTGATGTGCACATCCCTCAGGGCTACCCCAGCATGCAGTCGGCGGAGCAGCTGATCGGAAAAAACGTAGTCGAGGCCTTGCCGCCGCGTCTGGCGCGACAGGCGCTGGACGCAGTCGCCAGGGTCCTCGACACGGGCAAGCCGGCCGGGTTTGACTATTCCATCCAGGTAGCAGGCGTGACGCGCTACCGGGAGGCGCAAATCGTGCCGTTCTCGGACGAGTTGGTGCTCAGTGTTCAACGGGACATCACAGACCGCATCGAGGCCCTGCAGCGTGTGCGAACCAGCGAGACCCGGTTTCGCACGCTGTTTGAAGAATCTCCGGATGCCATATTTCTTGAGTCGATTGAAGGAGAGGTGCTGGATGCGAATCCGGCGGCCTGTGAATTGCACGGCTGCGACCGGGATTGGCTGATTGGTAAGAACGTCACCGACCTGGTACCCGGACGGATCCGCGCGGAGGTCGCGAAGGGATTCCAGCGATTGGTGACGGGAGAGATCATACGGGGCGAGGGAGCCAGTCTTCGGAAGGACGGCACCGTTGTTCCGGTCGAGTTCAGCGCCGGGCGCATGCTCTATGGTGACCGGGACGCCTTGCTGCTCCACGTCCGCGATATTTCCAAGCGACGGGCGCAGGAAGGCATGATTCGGAAACTGGCTTCCTACAGGCAGGCCGCCATAGAGAAGGAGCGAGCCCGGATATCCAGGGAGGTTCACGATGTGCTTGGCCAGTCCCTGACCGGGCTGCGATTCGACGTGTCGCGGATTGGTCGAAAGCTGAAGGGACGTCTCTCTGAAGACATTTCCGCGACCACGGCCGCCATAGACACGATCATCGATGACGTGAGGCGCATCGCATCTGAACTGCGGCCGGGAATCATCGACGACCTGGGGATCGGGGCGGCCGTTGAATGGCAGGCCAAGACCATGTCAAAGCGCACGGGCCTTCGGCTGAATCTGGACATTGATCCGAAGGCACAGTTGGATCCGGGACGGTCCATCATGCTCTTCCGGGTGTTTCAGGAGTTGCTGACGAATGTGGCGCGACACGCCGAGGCGGACGTCGTCTCGGTGACCCTTGCCTCTGAGGGAGAAACGATGGAACTCACAGTCGCCGACGACGGGCGAGGTATGGAAGGCGGCGCAGAGGTGGGGGAAGTTGAGCACTTTTCCCTCGGATTAATGGGGATCCGTGAGCGATTGGAGCCGTGGAGCGGTACCTTCGAACTTGTAAACAACAGCCCGAAGGGTACGCTGGCGCGTGTATCCATTCCGTTGGAACCCCATGCCGATACGAGTTCTCATCGCTGACGATCATGCTATCGTCCGGAAGGGCGTCATTCAGATTTTTTCGGAAGAGCCTGATATCGCACTCGTGGCGGAGGCAGATTCGGGAACGGCGGCAATCGACCTTGCCCGGGACCACGAGGCGGACATCTTCATCCTGGATCTGAACATGCCTGGCCCGGGAGGGCTGGCCGTGTTGGGCCAGCTCCGGATCGAGCATCCCAAGCTTCCCGTTCTCGTCCTCACCATGCATGACGAGGAACAGTACGGTGTTCGAATCCTGAAGGCAGGTGCGGCGGGTTTTCTGGCGAAGAACGCGGCACCGGACAAGCTCGTCGAAGCCATTCGCCACATCGTGGGCGGGCGACGGTACATATCCGCCGAACTTGCCGAGGCGCTTCTCGAGCACATGGAATCGCCGGATCCTGGTGCGCCGCATGAGGCGCTGTCGGATCGAGAATTCCAGGTCTTTCAGGAGTTGGCCCGGGGTAACACGCCGTCCGGTATCGCAGAGAAACTGTCGTTGAGTGTCAAGACCATCTCGACTTATCGATCTCGCGTCCTGGCCAAACTCAGCCTGAGTTCGAACGCCGAAATCGTTCGATACGCGCTGGAAAACGACATTATCCAGTAGTCCGTAGGATCGGTCCTACGGATAAGAGCTCCGCGGTAGGAGTCCTCCTACGCCTGTTTCAGACGGCGCCTACCACAGGTTGGTGGTGAATCCTATGCCCGATGGTTGGTGGGCGAGGTATGCTTGCACAGGTCCCGGGACAATTGTCCCTGAACCCGTTGGCGACGCCAACCTGAGATGTAAAATCAACCCAAGTCTGAAATGAATACGCGCACCAATCGCTCTCTCGCAGGGCCAGCGCTTCTGGCATTTGCAATGCTGTTTACCGGATGCGACTCCGACTCAAGTGTATCGGGTCCGGACAACGGAAGCGGTGATACCACCGTCAGCGGGTTTGTTACGGATGACAACGCCGCCAAGTCGGCTGGATCAATCGAAGGCGCCGTAGTAACGGCCGCAGAACTTAACGCCCAGGGTCAACTCAGTACGGCCACAGGGCAAGCTACCACAGACGCCTCTGGACGCTATAGTCTGGAAACCTCGGCCAACAGCGACCTGATGGTGGTGACGGCCAGCAAGGCTGACTTCGAGTCAAAGGTACTCGTGGACGCGTCATCGTCTTCGAGCCCCAGCGCCATTACCATGACGGCCGAAACGCACGCTGAGGCTGATGTTTACACGGAGTCCAGGCGTCAGAACCAGGAGGAGGTCACCGCGGCTGATGTCGCGGCCTACGTGGACGCAGAAATCGCTTCTCGCATCAAGGCGAACGCCGAGACGGCCGCCCGCGTGGCCGTCGCGATCGGAAACGCCCAACGCGCAGAGCGTGAGTATGCTAAGGAAGAGGGTGTCGATGACGAGGAGTTCAATCGCGCTGAGGCGGAAGACGAGCGGTCCTACCGCGAGTATCAGTCAGCTATGACCGGACAGGTGTCCGCCTCTGCTGCTGTTACCGCCAGGACACGGCTGGAAACCAACGTCGCGAAAGCCAGCATCAACGCCGGTGGCTCAGCAACCACCAGTGCAAAGGCTCGCGGCTCCGCCAAGACGGCCATGAGGTCCTTCTCGGCCTCCATGGATTCGGCTACCCGGTTCCAACTTCGTAAACGTGCGGAGCTCCTGGCGGCCATTGCCTCGGGTGCCGCGATAGAATCGCAGTTCCAGGCTGAGGGATCGTCCCGTACCTCGGCAGCTGCTCAGGCCGCTGCACAACTTGAAGCAGAGATTCGTGCCGCATCCAGTGAATCGCAGATCGAAAATTCCTGGGGGAATTTCGAGGGCCAGATCAAGGCGCTCGTCGCCGCGGAGTTGTCGGTACCCACCACGCTCGTCGACGCTGCGGTGAGCGGGACTTCTACGGTCCAGGCTACGCTGGTGGCCAACTTGCTCCTTGCGAGCACGGTCGAAGCTGTTGTCAGCGCCAAGTCCGCCTACTACTCGGCTGCCGAGTCATCCATGGCTGCCTCGCTGTCTGCCAGCACCAAGGCCGACTTTGGCTCCAAGGTTCTGGTTCTCGCTTCCGGTCACTGATGAAAAACTGAGTTCGGTGCGGCTCGCCGCGCCGATTTCGATCCGGCGGGGACTCGTCGGAAGGAAAGGCCCGATCGCCCGGGGGGGAACGATCGGGCCTTTCCTGTGTCTTCGAGGCTGCCGGGCGTATTCTGCAGAATGAAAAAAGTGCTCCCTATCCTGGACGTCGCCGGACTGGCCGAAAAGCTGGCCGGCCTGGGTGCGGACTTGGACGGGAGGGCGGGGATCTACGTCCGACATCTGAAGACTGGCGAGGAGGTCCAGATAAATGCGGACTCCCTTTTCCCGACCGCAAGCATGGTCAAGATTCCCATCCTGCTGGCTACGTTTGCGGCTATAGAACGCGGCGATCTCTCCTACCACGGGCCGCAGGTCTATCGCGATTCCCTCCTGTCCCCTGGCGATGACCTCTTGGGCAGTTTTTCGGACGGCGAAGAAATCCTGCTGTCGAAGCTGGTGCTGCTGATGCTCTCCATGAGCGACAACACAGCCAGTCTGTGGCTGCAGCACCTGGCCGGCGGGGGAGAGGCCGTCAACGCATGGCTGGACGAAGCCGGCTTTATCGCCACGAGGATGAACTCGCGGACCGAAGGGCGCCTGGCCGACTGGGAGCGCTTTGGCTGGGGACAGACGACCCCTCGGGAAATGGCCGAACTCCTGGTGTCGATTCGCAACGGCGAGGCTGTCAGTCCGGCAGCAAGCCAGGAAATGTACCGGTCACTCACACGGACCTATTGGGACGACGAGGCCTTGTCAGAGCTGCCACCGTGGGTACAGGCGGCTTCAAAGCAGGGAGCGCTCTCGGCTTCGAAGTCCGAGGTCGTGCTCGTGAATGCTCCTTCGGGCGACTACGTGTTCTGCGTCATTACCGAAGGGCAGTCAGATACCTGGTGGGTGCCCGACAACGCCGGTTACGTCCTGATCAGGGAAACTTCCCGTTTGTTGTGGGAGCACTTCGAGCCGGATCACCCATGGACACCGGCACGGACCGGAGTTTACCAGGCGCCCTGAGAATCGAACTAGTTCTTGTACCGGTAGACTATGCGACCCTTGGTCATGTCGTACGGTGACATCTCTACGTCGACCCGGTCTCCGGGAAGGATGCGGATGAAGTACTTCCGCATCTTGCCGGAGAGCAGTCCCAGGATGCTGTGTCCGTTACTCAGTTCCACACGGAACTGGGCGTTTGGCAGGGCTTCTGTCACCACCCCTTCCTGTTTTATCGGTTCTTGCTTAGCCATTCAGATGATTTGATCGTGTCTTGGATTAGGCCCCTATGGAGGCCAGCACAATAATACGCCAGACAGGTCATTTTTGGTTCTTGAGGATTGCGAGCGTGCGGGAATCCCCGGCAATCTGACGCGGAAGGGTGCCCGGTTTCCAGGGAGCGCCGCCGCCGTACCCTTGGTTTCCCGACAAGGCTACACACATCGCGACAGGACCACGGACATCGCGGTCGACCCGCAACGGCGGTCGGTCGGTCTATTCTGAGTGAAGTAGTACCCACCTGTGGTTATTTAGACTAATTCTAAATAGCTTGCTTTCAGCAACCCAAGCGCAACCGCTCGTGCTCCCAGTGTCTCTTGCCCCCGTGACTTCGTTCCCGACTGGCGATTCGGTCCAGATCGAGGTAATTGGCGTGGAGGAGCCGGTCGCTTCTCGTCTCCGGCAGCTGGGTGTCCGTGAAGGCTGCAAAGCCCGCATACTGTCCGCTGGCGACAAGTGCGTTTTGGCGATTGGGCATTCGCGCATCGCCCTTCGCAGGGAAGTGGCCATGGGCCTTTTTGCAATTTGCTGCGAAGATGAGGATAGGCTGTGTATGGAGGGGATTGCCTGCTGCCAGGTAGAGCCCAAGCCGTGACCACGTCACTGGACCAGCTGAAGCCAGGCGAATCGGGTCGTATCGACGGTTTTTCCGGTTCGGCCCCGGGTCGTCTTCTGGAGATGGGTCTGTTGCCCGGGACCGTGGTAGAGGTGGTTCGGCTCGCCCCGCTGGGTGACCCGATGGATCTGAAAGTTCGCGGGTTCCACCTGTCGCTCCGCAAGAAGGAGGCGGCGCACATTATCGTCCTGCGGTCATGAGTGAGGGCGTGAGGGCGGTCACCAAGATTGCGCTTGCCGGCAATCCGAATGTTGGGAAGACAGTGCTGTTCAATGCGCTGACCGGCGCAAACCAGAAGGTGGCGAACTACCCGGGTGTGACGGTAGAACGCAAGTCCGGACGGCTCACGGGGACTGGAAAGGACGGTGTGCCGGCTGTGGAGGTGGTGGACCTGCCGGGTTGCTACAGCCTTAATCCGCGGTCCATTGACGAGCGTATCGCACACGATGTCCTGGTTGGTCATGCGCAGAACGAGGAACCGCCGGATGCGGTCATCTGCGTGGTGGATGCCACAAACCTTGAGCGAAATCTCTACCTGATCACGCAGGTCCTGGATTTGGGCCTGCCGGCCGTGTTGGGCCTCAATATGATCGATGCCGCCGAAGCCGCGGGCATCAAGATCGACACGCAGGCTCTGTCTGAGGCACTGGGCGTCCCGGTTATTCCGCTGGCGGCCAGACACGGCCGCGGGATAGAGGACGTCCGGGATGCCGTGCTGAACCGTGCCGTAGTCCCGCCGCTGATTGACTGGCCCGTGCGCGATGATGTCGAGGCCCAGGTGCGGCGGCTGGGCGAGATTCTGGCCAAGGAATACTCTGCGCTCGATGAGCGGCGAGTACGATTCGAGGTATTTGCCGCGCTGACGAGCGATGTGCTGCTTGACAGCTGGACCAACAGGGCTCCCGGATTTCGGGACGCGGTTCTCGCGGCCCGCGCCGAGATGGAGTCGTCCTCGATTCCCTATCAGATGGCTGAAACCATGGGCCGATACGGCTGGGTCAGTCCCCTGGTTCAGCGGGTTGTGCAGCGCCATTCCGACGCCCACGCACGATCCCTGTCCGACAGGATGGACGCCGTCCTGATCCACCGTGTCTGGGGTCCGGCTATCTTCGCGGCGGTGTTGGTCCTGATTTTCCAGGCGGTGTTCACCTGGGCAGTCCCGGCCATGGACTTCATAGAGTGGTCCGTAAACGGCATCGGTACTGGGCTCAGGAGCGTACTTCCGGACGGAGTCTTCGAAGACGTCATTGTCGAAGGTGCGCTGACGGGAGTCGGAAACGTCGTCGTATTCCTGCCCCAGATCCTGATCCTGTTCTTCTTCCTCGGACTCATGGAGGATACCGGATACATGGCTCGCAGTGCGTTCATCATGGACCGGGCCATGCGCCGATTCGGCCTGTCCGGCGCGTCCGTGGTGCCGCTGCTGTCGGCCTATGCCTGTGCGATTCCAGGAATCATGGCGGCGCGGACGCTACCCGACGAACGCGACCGCATCATCACCATCATGGTGGTGCCGCTCCAGGGGTGTTCGGCCCGACTCCCGGTGTATGTGCTGTTCATCGGAGCGTTCATCCCCGCTGGGACGCTGCTTGGCGTGGTGGGCTATCAAAGTCTGGCGATGACGTCCCTCTACTTCCTCGGAACGGGGATGGCGTTCGTTGCGGCCTGGGTCCTTGGCCGGTTTGTCTTCAAGGGCGAAGGCTCATCGTTCGTGATGGAACTGCCGCCCTACCGGGTGCCGCAGTGGAAGCTGGTCTTTCGCCGCATGATTGACCGCTCCCGGGTCTTCGTGGTTCGGGCCGGCAAGATCATCTTTGGGCTCAGCATTCTCCTATGGCTGCTGGCCGCATACCCTAAAACCGAGCTCACGCCGGATCTGGAAAACAGGCTTGCCACCGCGCAGGAGGCCGTGGTTCTGGCCGAGCAGGCCGGTGATCCCGCGGTGACCACTTTGGCCCTGGATGCCCAGGCGGCGGCCCAGAATCAGGTGGCATCCTTCCGTACCCGCAACAGCTACATCGGCCGATTTGGACGGGCGCTGGAGCCCGTCATGGCGCCCCTGGGCTTCGATTGGAAGATCTCGGCCGGCATCGTCGCCTCATTTGCTGCCCGCGAGGTGATCGTCAGCGCTCTGGCAACCATCTACAGCGCAGGCGCGGATGCGGACGAGGAAAGCCTGGCGCTCCGCGACGCCATCAAGGCAGACACCTACCCGGACGGCACGCCGGTCTTTACGTCACTCGTGGCCGTCAGCCTGATGGTCTTCTTCGTGTTCGCCCTTCAGTGCATGAGCACGCTGGCCATCGCGCGCCGGGAATTGAACTCCTGGTTCTGGCCGGCGGTGATGTGGGTCTACATGTTCGCCTTGGCGTACGTGTTTTCGCTTGTGGTCTACCAGGGCGGGCTCGCACTGGGGCTTGGCTGACCTACCATTCGTAGCCCAGCGCCCGGGCCAGGGCTCGGTCGATCGGCCACTCCTCCCTGAAAATACCCAGCGCTCCGAAGTGCCCGTAGCCATTCTGGACGTTGCCGATCAAATCCGGCTGCGCCAGAACCTCCGGGTCAAACACACCGAGGGGTGGGTCCCAGTCTGTGTCCATGATGCGAACCTGGACGCCCATTGACATCGCGGATTCGGGGGTCTGATCGTAGACGCCCTCTGCCCGGTAGTCGGCGACCAGCTGACGGACCGTCTCCGTATCCTGATTCAGATTCAGCGTGACACGCCATGCCCCGTCAGCGGTGCGCAGCCCCGAGCGTCCGTATGGCACGAAGAAGAAGGCCTGCAAAGCGCCTCCTCCCGGCTGCGAGCCGTTGTTCTGGTTGTTCAGCAGATAGATGGCGTTGATGTCCCAGGGTGACGCGACGCGCGGAATGGTAATCTCCTGCCGGATCTGCGTCGAGTCTGGCGAAAATGTGATCGGCCCCTTCTCGAACAGGGCCGCGTCCGGAATCTCGGGAATCCGGGTCTCGGCCCACGCCATTTTCTCGTCCGCGCGGATAACCTCCAGGCGGTATCTGCGTCCTGGCATCACGATAAAACGCGAGCGAAAGATGTGCCCGTACGTGCCGTCATCCAGCTTTTCGAAACTGTGGTCCCATTCCCTGATCCAGCCCGTTGTGAGATCAGTCGAGAAGACCTTGGCGTCGATTCGGTGGTCCTCGGTCGGTGCCAGAATCAGCTCCGGATTCCGGGTGACCGGTATCACGCGGACGCTGTGGTTCTCCTCCAGCTGATCCAGGAATCCGTACACCGTGAAATACCGCTCGTCGTTGTCGAACGGGTCCAGCGTCGTATCGGAACACGCGAACGTCGAGAACGCCAGGAAGAGGAGCAGGAGCCGGACGTAGGTTCGCAAGACGCTGAGAGTTGGTGTGGACGAAAAGGTAGCGTCGGGAAGGGACCCTGCTATGGCGGGCGCCACGAACGGTAATCCATCCGTCGCGAGTGGTTGCCGGGGGAGTGTTCTCCGGCTAGTTTCCCGCTCCAACCAGGTCAGCCCCATGGATCGACGCACGGCGATCAACCGGACCTCACTGCTTCTCGCCGCCGCCGTGTCTACCCTCAAGGACGCCATCAAAACACTTCGGGCCACCCTTCTTGACCGGCCAACCGAGGACGGATCGGAGTTGACAGATGATGCCCGCGCGTCCTGCAACGAGCTACCTCCGGACCGCCCCTACTCGATTCGAAGGGCCGCGACGGGGTCCATCTTTGCAGCCCGGTACGCCTGGAAAGCGGTAGTAGCCACGCCTACCGCCACCGCTGTCACGGCACCCACCGCCAAGGTAACCGGCGAGATGTCGGTTCGATACGCGAACTCCTCCAGCCATCCAGTTCCGAACAGGATGGCGAGTGGTGTCGCCAGCACGACAGCCACGCTGATCAGAAGAACAGTTTCCCGGGTCAACAGGCGAACGATCTCCGGGACCGTCGCGCCAATCGCCTTTCGAACTCCGATTTCTCGCGTTCGACGCTCGGCAGCATGGGCGGCGAGGCCAAAAAGGCCCAGGCAGGCGACGAGAAAGGCCAAAAGCGTTGCGATTCCCAGAAGCCGGCCTGTGCGTTCATCGCCGGTATAGAGCGCCTCATAGCGGGCATCCATGAAGGATGCCGAGAATGGGTTTATGGTGTCATACTGCTTGTAGATCTCCTCCAGGTCCAACAGGGCCTCCGCCGTGCGCGCGTGATCGAGCCGGACGTTGATCATCGTGTACCAGTTCGGCGGGGCGCTAAACAGCATTATGGGGGCAATGGCCTCGCGAGCTGAGCGGAAGTGGAAATCCTCCAGTACGCCCACGACCTGAAACGTCCGATCAACGGCGGGCATTCGAATCTCCTGCCCGATGGGGTTTTCCCACTCGATCTGCCTGGCAAACTCCTGGTTGATCAAGACGGCAGACTCCCTATCCGTCGGGTGTTGCCGATCCAGTTCTCTGCCCTCTGCAATTCGCATTCTGAACGTCTCCGGGTAAGCAGCGTCACCCACCAGCATGCGCACGGCCGGCCGGTCGTCGTCACTGATGCCCGGAATCTCGATGGGTATCCCCCAGTCCCCTCCACCCGGACGATTGGCCGAGAGAGAGACCGACACGACACCGGGCACGGCGGCCATCTGATTGGCGATGTCATCGAAGCGAGCAGACAGGCTGTTGTCCTGGAGGGAAATGCCGACCAGGTTGTTGGCATCAAAGCCGAGTGGCTTCTCCGAAAGGAAAGCGAGCTGGTCCGAGACGATACCAGCGCTCATGAGCAGTCCAATTGAAATCACGAACTGAACCAGGACCAGCCCACGACGCAGGCCTCCGTTGCCTCGGCGGTCAAGCGATCCGCGCATGACGGCCACAGGTCGAAACCCGGAGAGCACGAAGGCCGGGTAGGCGCCGGCCAGAATCCCGAGTCCGAGGACCAATCCCAGGCCGGCGGCCTGGATCGGAATGGCCAACAGGTCGGACGGACTGAACGCCTTTCCAGACAGTTCATTGAATGCAGGCAGGAGAAGGATCGCAAGGACAAGTCCCACCAGCCAGGCCATACTGACATTGGCAGTCGACTCGGTCAGAAACTGCTGAATGATCGCACCCCGGCGGGCGCCGAGGCTCTTGCGGACACCCACCTCTCTGGAGCGCAGTGCAGCCCTCGCTGTCGAGAGATTGATGAAATTGAGGGCCGCAAGCAGCAGAATGAAGAACGCAATGAGCGAGAGCATGCGGACGTTCTGCAGACTGCCCATGGTTCCGATCTCTCGAAACATGTTGGACCGCAGATAGATGTCCTCCACGTTCTGGAGATGCAGATCCCCGACCCGGGACGCCACGTCAGGCGCGAGGTTGGCGTGGACTACCCGGGTCGCGGCCGTCGCAACCGACTCAGCCTTCGCCTCAGGCCTGAGCTTGAGATAGGTATAGTACTGATTCCAGGCCACCCAGTCGTCGTGGGACGGGTTCGGGTACGCCGACATCGAGGCCAGGAATGTGGGCACAAAGTGCGAGGTCTCCGGGACATCGCGCATGACCCCGGTGATGCGGTAGTCGGTATCCGTGCCGACTCGCAAAACCCGACCCATAACGTCCGTCCGTCCGAACAGAGTTCGGGCCATCTCTTCCGAGACGACCATGGTATGGGGTGCAACAAGTGCCGCGGAGGGATCTCCGGAAACAAGTGGCCACGAGAACACCTGAAAGGTGGTGGAGTCGGCGTAGAATCCTCCCGAGAGCTGCATCCGCACACCCTCAATCTCCGCCTGCGACCGTCCGAAAAAGACGAAACGGGTCGAGGCCTCAATGTCCGCCAGCTCGGTGGCGGCGGTAGGACCATAGGGTCCGTTCACCTTCGCGATGCCGTCGTACTCGCCATCATCATGCTGGGCGACCAGGCGAAATACCCGGTCTCCATCCGTGAGATGACGATCGTAGGATCGTTCGTGGACCACGAACAGGGCGATCAGAAGCGCCGTGCCCAGGCCGACGGCGAGACCTGCAAGATTGATGGCCGAGTAGGTCTTGTGTCGAGCCGTGAAACGCCAGGCTACTTGCAGGTAGTTCTTGATCATGATGGGTCCTGATCGGCGATGGGAATTCGTTCGAAGGGTATGCGGACGGATGAACAGGACCGCCTCCTTGACGTAGCGAAGTCGTGCCCGCCGGGCTCCGTGATGGTCCACATCGGAGCAAAAGGATTCCTCGAGGTCGCCCAGCACCTCCTCTGCCAGTTCGGGACGACAGATTCGAAGCAGGAGTCGGCGAACCAGTTGCGGTGGGTCTGGCCGATGGCCTCGGGTGCCGTGTGGGTCCCGCTTTGTCACGCGAGCTCCGGTCTCAGATTTCCGGAGATCAAGGACCGGAGGCGCTGCCGCGACTCGCGCGTCGCCCGGAGAACCGCGACACCGGACCCCGTGATATTGAACATGCGCTTCCTGCGGCCACCGCGCTCACTGGACGCCCCGGTGAGGTCGCTCCGCAGGTAGCCCTTGTCCTCCAGTCGGTAGAGGGTCGCGTGGGTGGCGCCCAGCGAGACAGATCGGCCGGCTTCTTCCTTCAACAGGTTTCGTACCGTTAGCCCATACCCGCTGCCATCCAAGGCAGCCACGGCCAGAAGCACCAGCTCTTCAAATTCGCCAATACCGTTTCGTCCCATGACGAAGAATCAGCAACCCGCATAAGTTATGCAAGGTAGTAACAAATACCCTGCGGATTGGCTTGCCCTATGCCTGACGCCCTCTGTCGGCACGGGACCGCCCTCAGGCCTCGCTCGCCACGTAGTCCTCGCCTGGGTTCACAAACAGGTCTTCCTCCCACCTGTACTGCTTGTCGTGAAGCTCGCGGTAGCGGCCGTTCAGGCCCATTAGCTTGGCGTGGGACCCCGACTCTATGATCTCGCCGCCCTCGAGCACCAGAATCTGGTCGGCACTTCGGATGGTCGAAAGACGGTGCGCGATCACAAAGGTGGTCCGGCCCTCTCTCAGCGAATGGAATCCTTCCTGAATGAGGGCTTCGCTCTCGCTGTCGAGGCTGGAGGTGGCCTCGTCGAGGATCAGTATGCGCGGGTCCGCGAGAATCGCGCGGGCGATGGCGATCCGTTGGCGCTGCCCGCCCGAGAGCTTGACGCCCCGCTCGCCCACAACCGTTTCGTAACCATCCGTAAAGTCGCGGACAAACTCGTCGCAGTTGGCCAGATCGGCGACGCGTCGCACTTCCTCGTCAGAGGCGTCAGGCCGCGCAAAGCGGATATTGTCGGCGACGGTCCCGTCGAACAGGAAATTTTCCTGCATCACTACCCCCAGGAGGCTCCGGTAGTCCTTGAGCCGGATGGCACTCAGGTCCACGCCATCCACCGTGATGCGTCCCTTGTCGGGCCGGTTGAAGGCCATCACCAGGCTGACCAGCGTACTCTTGCCCGATCCGCTCGACCCGACCAGCGCCGTGGTGGTGCCGGCCGGCGCGTGCAGGGACACGCCCTTGAGCACAGGCACGTTCTCATCGTATGAAAACCAGACATCCTCGAACCCAATGTCGCCCCGCGAACTGGTAAAGGGTTGCTTGGCCTCGTCGGCCTGGTCCTCGGTCTCGTTCCCGAGCAGCTCCCTGATTCGATCGATGCCGGCGAAGGCCTCCGAAATCTGGGTCCCGATGTTGGCAATCTGCACGATCGGTGCGGCAAGGAGCCCGATCAGAAAGACATACATTACGAAATCACCCAGCGTCATGGACCCCGCCAGAATGGCTCGCCCGCCGACGATAATCAGCGTCACGCCGACGGCGCCGATCACCAGCCCCGCGAATGTGGATATGGCCGAAACGCCGGTAATGGACTTGCGGATGTTCTGGAAGAGATCATTGACGCCGCCCGAAAACACATCCTGCTCGCGCCTCTCCAAGCCATAGGCCTTGACGATGCGGATTCCGTTCAGGGTCTCGTTGAGACGTCCGGTGACCTGAGCATTGATCTCGCCGCGCTCGCGAAAGATGGGGCGCAGCTTGCGAAACGCCATCGCCATGCCGCCCCCGAAAACGACCAGGATGGCCAAGGTGATGGATGTCAGTTGCCAGTTCAGCCAGAACAGGACACCCAGTGCGATGGATGCGGTGAAGAAGCCGCCTATGAGCTGTATGATGCCCGTCCCGACCAGATTTCGGATTCCCTCGGCATCGGTCATGATGCGCGAGATCAGGACACCGGTCTTTGTCGTGTCAAAGAATCGAATCGGAAGGCGGGTCACATGCTCCTGCACCCGCCGCCGCATCTCCATGATCGCGCCCTGCGCCGTGACGCTGATCACCTGGGACAGTGAAAAGGTGGTGATGCCCTGCAGGACAGTGGCGCCTCCCACGGCAATGGCCAGCGTGACCAGCATCTCGGTTTGCCCCTGAGTCACGACGTCGTCGATGAGGGACTTGGAGGCCCAAGGCAAAACGAAGCCACTCAGGCGGTTGATGACCATCAGCCCAAGGCCGATGGCCAGCTTGCCCCGGTGGGACCACATGAGCGCGCGTGCCTCACGCCAGGTTTCGGCCGTGATCTTGGCCTTCTTTTTCTTTTCCGGGAGATCAGTCACGAGGGGAGGGGCAAAAGTGCGTTCCTGCCTACGCCGCGGCTCATAGAAGTTTCGCAGGCGGGCGCCCGGTACATTCTGGAGAGCCAACCACAACGCAATTGCCTCCAAGTCTAGACCTTGCCCCGGCCGATTTCGAACTCCTGCTTCATCGGGTGGCCGCGCTGGTTCGCGAGCGGTACGAACACCTCGACGGAAGGGTCTTCTGCGGAGAAACTCCAGACGAGGTCGCGAGCTGGTTTGACGAACCGCTTCCCGAGTCCGGAGGGGATCTTGGCGAATTGCTTCTGGAGGTGAAGGCCAAGGTGATGGACACGGCCACGCTGAACATCGGATCCAACATGTACGCGTACGTGATGGCCGGAGGAAATCAGGTCTCGGTAGCCGCAGACCTTCTGGTGTCGGCGATCAATCAGAATGTGACGAAGTGGCACCTGGCCCCGGCACTGACGGAGCTCGAGAAGAGAGTGATTCAGTGGACGGGACAGTTCGTTGGATATGGTCCCGCTGCCGGGGGCGCCATCGTGAGTAGTGGATCTGCGGCCAACCTGATGGGCCTGACGGTTGGCCGGAACGTCTTTCTCGAGCGTGCGGGGGCGCGGGAGAAGGGACTCTTCGGCATGGCGCCGACGGTGCTTTATGCGTCTACTGAAACGCATGGAAGCGTCGACAAGAGTCTGGATGTCCTGGGAATCGGCTCCGACCAGCTCAGGCGCATCCCGGTGGATGCGGACTTCCGCATCGACGTCAACGCGCTCCGGGAGGCCATCCAGACAGATCGGTCACGAGGGCTCCAGCCGTTCTGTGTCGTCGGAAACGCCGGGACGGTCAATACCGGTGCGATCGACCCGTTGACCCAGTTGGCGGATCTGAGTGAGGCCGAGGGACTCTGGTTCCACGTCGACGGATCGTACGGAGGGCTCGCCTCTGCCGTGCCGGAACTCGCCGATCTGTATGCCGGAATGGATCGGGCCGATTCCATCGCCCTGGACTACCATAAGTGGTTGTACCAACCGTTCGAGATTGGGTGTACCCTGGTTCGCGACTGGGCACAACTGGAGCGGACGTTCAAGCGCTCGGCCAGCTATCTGGACACCGACAAGGAAGGCGGGGGGCGATTCGACATAAACGAGCACCATTTCCAGCTCTCCCGCAGCGGGAAGGCACTCAAGGTGTGGATGAGTCTGAAGGCGTACGGCACCACGCGCTTCATCGACATGATGCGAAAGGACGTCGAGCTCCGTGCCTACCTGTGCCGGACGCTCGACGCCGCCGAGGACTTTCGGGTGGTTTCAAACGGGCCCCTGGCTATCGCGACGTTTCAGTACATCGGGAGTCTGGAACCCGGACACGAGAATCGGATCGCCGCCTTGAATGCCTCCATGGTGCCCGCCATAGAACGGGATGGGCGCATCTTCCTGACCGGCACCATACTGGATGGCAGGCAAGTGCTCAGAGCCTGCATCATCAATCACCGGACACAGCAGTCCGACATAGATTTCATGGTACGGGTCCTTCGGGAGGTGGGACAATCCGTGGAACGGACCCGCTGAACGGGGGGGCTGCTACCAACCCGTCCGCTTCTTCCCGGTGTTCCGGGGGGCCGGGCTTGGCGAAACCGGCGCGGCTAACTCTACCTGCGGCGCTGGCTCATCGTTAGCCAAGCCGGCGCGGATAGGCATGGGACTCAGGTCCAGTTGGTGTGGACGTCGGGCCTGCGTGTAGGCGGCCTTCCAGTAGTCTTCCGCGAGATTCGAGATCATCACACCCCGGCTGGAGGAGGCATGGGCGAAATCGCCCCCACTGAGGTAAATCCCCACGTGGTCCGTCCGTTTGGGGGTATGGAAAAAGATGAGATCGCCGGGCTCCAGTTCGGAGCGGTCAATGGTGGACCCTTCATTCTGCTGCTGGGCCGTGGTCCTGGCGATACGCACGCCGAGCGCGTCCTCGTACACATTCTGAACGAAGGCCGAGCAGTCCACTCCGTCGCGATCGTCGCCTCCCCACTCATACGGGGTGCCGATCCAGGCCCGTATCTCTGACCGAAGGTTGTCGAGCATCAGGGCGTCGGCACCCTGAACAGGTTCGACTCCTCGAGGCGTCACCGGCTGGACCATGGCACGCGCCCGGGTGGACGGCGGTCTGCCGACCGGGTCCTCGAAGCTGGCCACCGATACGGTGCCGCAGCCGCCCAGCAGGAAGCTGGAAAGCAGGAAAAGGTGCGAGAAGCGCGTGTTCAAAGCAGGTACCGATCGAGGGAATGAGCAGCCGTGTATCGGGTATCGGCTGAAGCCCTTGAGTTCTTAAACGGATTCGGCCGGGCTATGCGGTCGGACCGGACCAACGATTTCGTATTCTTCGTCCCCCGTGCTACACCCAACCGCGCCTCCGATGACCCGCCGCTTTCGCCCTCTCGCCGCCATTCTTTGCACCCTGCTGCTGGCCACCTCGTTCGCAGCCTGCAAGCAGGACGAGGTTTCCCGCTGGGAAGAGCGGGCTGATCGTGTGACGATAACGCGGGATGACTGGGGCATTCCACATATCTATGGGCCGACAGATGCCGATGCGGTCTTCGGCATGATCTACGCGCAGGCCGAGGACGATTTCAATCGTGTGGAGACCAACTTCCTCAATGCGCTGGGGCGCCTGGCGGAGGCCGAGGGCGAGTCGGAGATCTACCGCGACCTGCGGATGAAGCTCTTCATCGATCCGGCGGATCTCCAGGAGATGTACACCGACAGCCCCCGGTGGCTGCGGAAACTGATGGATGCGTGGGCCGATGGCCTCAACTACTACCTGCATACCCATCCCGGGATTGCGCCACGCGTCATCACGCGGTTTGAACCGTGGATGGCGCTCTCCTTCAGTGAGGGCTCCATAGGCGGAGACATCGAGCGCATCAATACTCGCGAGCTGGGGGCGTTCTATGGCCAGGATCCCAGATCGATGATCCAGATGCGCAGGGAAGCGGCTGACGCGGGCATCGCTTCACCGGAACGCCTGGCCATGGCTTCCGAGTCGAGGACCGCGCCTTCGATTCTTGATGAGGTGTTTGTCTCCGACACGGAATTCCACCGCGAACCAGAAGGCTCAAACGGATTCGCCATCGCACCCTCGAAGTCGGCCACCGGCGAGGCCCTTCTCTTCATCAATCCCCACACCTCGTTCTTCTTCCGCGAGGAACTGCACATGAAGTCCGACGAGGGACTGGATGCCTACGGGGCCGTGACCTGGGGGCAGTTCTTTGTCTATCAGGGCTTCAACGAGCGCGCCGGGTGGATGCATACCTCCAGCGGTGTCGACAACATCGACGAGTACCTGGAGACGGTCAATGAGCGCGACGGACAACTGTACCACGTCTTCGGGACCGAGGAGCGTCTGGTGGAGCAGGATGAGATTGTCGTCCCCTACGCCATAGAGGGTGGACTCCAGGAACGGACGTTTACGGTATACCGGACCCACAATGGTCCGATTGTCCGTGCCATCGACGGACGGTGGGTGTCGGTCAGCCTCATGAACGAGCCCACGAAGGCGCTCATGCAGTCCTACGGACGCACCAAGGCCAAGAGCCTGGCCGACTACCGGGAGAACATGGAGATGCACACCAACTCCTCCAACAACACGGTGTACGCTGATGCGGACGGCAACATCGCCTACTGGCACTCGAATTTCATCCCCCGGCGCGACCCCTCGTTCGACTATCTCCAGCCGGTGGACGGAAGCAATCCGGCGACAACCTGGAATGGCGTGCTTTCCATCGAGGAGACTCCCAACGTATTCAACCCGCCAAACGGCTGGATCCAGAACACGAACAACTGGCCCTTTTCGGTGGCCGGCGAAAACAGCCCGTCCCCCGATGACTATCCGGTCTACGTCGAGCGGGGCGGTGAGAACGCCCGCGGCGTGAATGCGCTTCGGGTTCTCAGCCGGGAGGATAGTTTCACGCTGGAGTCGCTCACGGCTGCGGCGTATGATCCCTTCCTGTCCGCATTCGCCGAGATGATCCCACCCGTCGTGGAAGCTTGGGATCGTAGTCCCGATTCGGCCCAGAAGCGGAAGCTCGCAGGTCCCGTGGGGGCTCTCCGGGGATGGGCTTTCCGCTGGGCTGTGGATTCGGTGCCGACGACCCTGGCCGTGTACTACGGTGAGGCGGCCAGGGCAGATCTGGCGCAGGCTGCCGCCGCCAGTCGGCTGCCGATGAACCAATTCATGACCACCGCGGGAGGTCGTGAGGTGATGCTGGCCAGTTTGGTCAAGGCGGTGGATCGACTCGAGGCCGACTTCGGGCGCTGGGACGTGCCCTGGGGCGAGGTCAACCGTTTCCAGCGGTTGACGGGAGATATCCGGCAGCCGTTCGACGACGCCGCCCCGAGCATTCCGGTCGGGTTCACGTCATCGCGCTGGGGTTCGCTGGCCTCTTTCGGCGCGAGGGCCTACCCCGGCACCGTCAAGCGCTACGGCACGAGTGGAAACAGTTTCGTGGCCGCCGTGGCCTTCGGCGACAGCGTTCGGGCCATGGCGGTAACTGCCGGCGGCCTGAACTCGGATCCGTCATCGGCACACTTCAACGACCAGGCCGAGCGCTACGCGAACGGAAACCTCCGCGAAGTCTACTACTACCCCTCGCAGCTGAAGGGTCACATCGAACGCGTCTACAAACCGGGTCAGTAGCTCTCAGCCGAGCGTGGCTGCAAGCAGTAGGGCCAGGATGATGACGAAGAACAACGCATTGAACGTATAGATGGTGAGGACCAGGAGGTACTTGATCAGGGTCTTGAACCATCCCTGCCCGTAGACCCTCTTCTGCGCGACGTAATAATATGCCAGGACGCCCACTGACAACACGTTCGTTACGGCGGAGGACCACGGCGCGCCTCCGCTGAATCCGATCACAAGCGCCATCACACTGAAGATCAGAAAGGCCACCGCGCTGTTGTGGAGCGCGAAGATCAGGTGCTCGCTGTAATACCAGTCGTGCCTGATGTAGATGACCTTCAGGAGAAGGGCAAAGATCGGCAGCAGGAAGAATACGACGACGGACAGTCGCCCAATCGCACTACGACCGAGGTCAACCATGGCCTGCGTGCGCTCCGTGCCCGTGCGCGCCTCCCGAAATCGCTTGAGTGCCGGGCTTTGTCGTGACCCCAGTCCACCGAGCGTGATGCTAAAGTTGGACTCGCCCTCCGGATAGACAAGGACGGCCGCGTCTGCCAGGTCAGCCGGCCGAATGGAGCTGTCCGCGGGAAAGGACTTGAGAACGCCCAACTGCCACTGGAGGCGCGTAGCGTTGGCGGTATTCTCTCTGACACGGGACGCGAGCCTCTCGTCGCGGGACTCGACGCGATCGGTCGTGTCCTGCAGCTGCCGCTGGGCCGTCGAGATGCCCCGGAGCTCCGACTCGATGTCTGCCTCGAGTTCGGCCATGCGCTCTGAGACCAAGGCTGTCGAGTCGCGTGATGCTCCACCGCCGACACGCGCCTCAATGGCACCGACAGGATCCAGGATTGACAGGAGGGCGAAGAAAAGCACCGTCGCCGCCAGATATAGGCGAAGCGGCGCGAGGTACCGGGCACGGCGGCCCTGAGTATGCTCTTCCGTCAGGGCTCCTGGCTTCAGGAAAAGGAGTCGCAGCGTTACCCAGAGCCGCCCGTCGACTCCGAAGTATTCGTTGAACGCCTGTCGGACGAAGTACGACGTGCTTTGCCGGATGGGTTGGTCTCTCTGTCCACAGGCGCCGCAGTACCGGCCGGGGCGATGAGCGCCGCAATTGGGACAGGAGGGAGAGGAGGAGTCTGTCACGATCAGCGTGGCTCGGCAGGCGCGGTGATGTGATTGCCCAGAAAGAGGGCGTTGATGAACAGGCGATTCGTTCCTCGCCAGTACCCCCTGAAGTTCGTGTTGTCGACCAGCAGAACGACAGTACCACGGCCCAGCCTGTCTGCCATGGCCGATGGCGACCCGGCAAGCCGCTGGCGATTTCGATCGGAGACGTACCCGGAGAGGTGGGGGTCTTCTGTGAGTTGGGCTACCGTACCGTAGGGGCTCTGACTCGGCGCAAAGAAATAGCTGTGGTCCCTCCAGACGGGCAGGAATCGATCGGTGTACCCGAACCCAAGTGGGTGAGTGATGTCCAGGTCTGCCTCCCAAATGGAGCCGCCGATACTCTGTGCGCCGGAGATTTCCGACGCCTGGTCGTAGTCTTGCCGCTCAGGTGGCTCTTCGGCCTCCTTGCTCTTCTTCTCAGCCTCTGGATCGACGGGGGCGCCAATGCCTGGGGCAGCAACGTTGGGGGTGAGCTCATTGCGAGCGGCCCAGGCTGCGGCCGAACGCTGTGCAACCAGGGTCCCGCCACCGCTAATCCAGGCCTTGAGGTCATCGAGGCGGCTTTCGAAGGCCCCTTCCGCTCCTCCGACCAGCACGAGGACGTCGAAGTCGGCCCATTTCACGCGTCCCAGATCGGTGACATCCACCTTGGTCACCGGCAGGTGCATGCGCTGGTCCAGGAGATGCCATACCTGACCGGCCTCGTAGGATGAAACGCCCTCGCCCATCGGGATGAGGATTCTCGGCGCGCGTACCGGGCGAAAGCTTCCACTTCCGAGGTCGGGACCCTCCGGGGTCATGAACGACGTCGCGGCATGGATTCGGACACCGTGCCGGCGGGCGGCTCCCGACACGACCTCGAAGACCTGGTCCGCATCCAGGGTCTGATGACCAATCGGAACCGAAATGGACCCCCGTCCGAAGGCCACAGGCCCGGTCGGCGTCATCGCCTCAAAGGGCTGGAAGGCCGCCTCAACGCGAAGCCCGGCCGCCTGGAGGTCCTGCAACGCAGGCATGGCCGCCGAATCTCGCCAGTCCATCAGATAGGCCAGCTTGCTTCGGGTGACGGACTGGACGGGCATGGTCGGCGCCGCCTCAACACGCGATCCAAGGGGGAGGGTTCGCGTGGTGAGTTCGCCGTCCGGGATATCGAAGGCCAAGGATACCGTCCATGTGGAGGCATCGTAGAAGACGCTGTCCGCAAACTCTTCTGTGCGTTCAAAGACGGACCGTGCCAGACGATACATGGGTTGACGGGCCGGGACGACCCAGGCGCTACCAGGTCTGAATTCGCGGCCGCCCGCTGAGACCCGGCTCGCAAGCTCAAACGTCTCGATCCGGTGGCGGGCCAGGAGATCCAGAAACGCCCGGTTGGCCGCGAGATCGTGTTCGTCACCGAAGACCCATCCGGTCGCACGGTAGGCCGCGCCCTCGGTGAGGGCTGTCGCGAAGAACGCGCGCTGGTATTCCCGCATTTCTTCCCGCTTGTCGATGGCCGCACGCACGGTTCCCAGACTGGTCCGAAGGTGATTCCGAATGGCGAAGGGAAACGTCAGCACACCGTGATGGGTGCTCTCCTGAATGTGTCCTCGCGAGCTGGCCTGCTCGAAGACAAGTCCCAGTCCCCCGAGAAAATTGGGATACGTGGACCCGTACCCCGGATACGTGTTGTCGTAGACCTCGCGGGTGAAGTATAGCGACCCGATTTTGTCCAGCGCCTCGGCCCAGTACTCAGAGAATCCGACGGTGATGTCCGTATACAGCGTGGTCGGCAAGAGCGGGTTCCAGGACCCTCCGGGTTCGCTGGGCTCGAAGAAATAGGATGAGTTGGCTCCCATCTCGTGGTAGTCCGTCACCACCTGGGCCTTCCACGCGTGGTGGAAATCGATGCGGGCCTTGCTCTCCGGATTGACCAGCGGCAACCAGTCGCGGTTGAGATCAAACCAGTAGTGATTGGTCCTTCCACCTGGCCATACCTCGTTGTGCTCGCGGTCCAGAGGATCGGCGACGAATGGCTGGGCCCGATTGGAATTGGCCCACTGGGTGTGACGGTCGCGCCCGTCGGGATTCAGCGCCGGCTCGATGTGGAAAACGCCCTGGCTGCGAATGGTATCCATCTCGGGACCGGTACCGGCCACCAGCCAATACGCGGTCAGCATGGCGGCCTCCCCGGACGACGTCTCGTTTCCGTGGACGCCGTATCCGAGGTGAACAATGGCGGGGAGGCCCTCAGGCGTCGACCCTGCCGGGAGGCCCTCGCCGGGCGACCCTGCAGGGTCGATGGAAGCCAGGTGCCGCAGTCGGATGTTCTCCAGCTCTGCCAGGTTTTGCCGCGAGGTGACGGTAAGTACGGGCATGGGCCTGTGCTCGTAGGTCATCCCAATGGACTGGTAGGACGCGCGATCCGACAGCGCCGCGAGCACCTGCATGTAGGAGACGATGCGGTCGTGCCGGGTGTGGAACGAGCCGATCTCGTATCCCAGGAACTCCTGCGGCGATGGAATCCCGTCATCGAACGTGGTCCCCTCGGGGAAGAAGTAGTCCAGGTTCTGCCCGACGGCGGGCATGGCTACAAACGCGAGGAGGAGCGGGAGCAGAATAGAACGAGAAGGCATGGGGACACGGTCTGTGGGGGATTGATCTAACGAATCGGCCCGCCCGTCTACTCGGGGAAGAGCCGGGCGATGAGCATGCCTTCCGGAATGAGGTACCGCCGCGCCGCCATCTGCAGGCGCTCGGAACTGACGGACTCCACCAACTCGTCGTAGGCCAGAATGCGGACCGGGTCGGATGCGGCCCGGTAGTAGCTCACCAGTCGTCCAGCCCAGAATCCGTTTTGTTTCAGCGCAGTCTCTCGGGCGCGGCGCTGACCTTCCCGCACTTTTGTAATGACCTCATCGCTGAAGCCCTCGCGTTTGGCCCGCTCGAATTCGGCAAAGACAGCGTTCTGCAGCTCCTGAACGTTCTCGGGGGCACAGCCAAATCCGACGAAGAAGCTGTAGGTCGAATCAGGGCGGCTGGAGGCACTCCCTGAGACGCTGACCCCGTACACGCCGCCCAATTCCTCTCTGAGCTCTTCTCGAAGTGTGATTCGGAGGGCCGCGGCCAGCGACTGGATATCGTGCGTGTCCTGGCGATTCCAGTTGAGCTTGCCCTCAATGTCTATACGGACCCGGCTTTGCTCCTCGAGTCCTTTCCAGACATTGAGGTGTGTTACGCCCGGCGGCCGTTTGGCTGAGACATCCCTCCAGGTCTCTTCGCGCTGTGTACTCGGAAGCCCGCCAAGCCACGTCATGACGAGGGGTTTGATCTTCTGGGGTTCGAAGTTGCCGACAATGACAAACGTAAAATCACTCGCATCGGCGAACCTGTCCTGGTAGATGGAGAGCGACCTGGCCAAGTCAACCTTTGCCAGGGCCTCCTCAGTCGTGTCCTGGTATCTCGGGTGATCGCCATTCAGGGCCTTCTCGATCTCCCGGCTGAAGACCGATCCTGGATCGAGCGATGAGTTGCGCGTCTGTTCCCGGAAGCGGTCCAGGGCGGCCTCAGCCCGAACCGAGTCCAGCCGGGGTGCCGTGAAGTGAAGGTAGGTCAGTTGGAGAAGCGTCTCCAGATCTTCCGGGGAAGCACTGCCGCGCACGGATTCCTCGAGGCTGGAAATGCTCACCGAAGCACCCGCCAATTTGCCGGTCAGGGCTTTACCCAACTGCACCGGGTCAAATTCCCCGAGCCCTCCGGCTGACAGGACCGTGGTGGCAAATCTGGCCGAAGCCAGATTGGCGTCGTCGACCAACGAGCTGCCGCCGGGACTGAATCCCTGCAGCAGCACCTGGTCATTCCGGAAGTCGGTTGGCTTCATCACCACCCGGACCCCGTTGCGGAGCTCCCACTCCGTCACCCCGATCTCTTCGTGACGCGTCTCGCGGATCACAATACTGAGCCGTGGCTTCTCCTTCACCAACGGTTCCTCCAGGACGTTATCCTCCCACGGCGTGATGGTGGTGTCTGCGCTCACCTCATCGAAGACGGCCAGGAGGTCCTCGGCCGAGGGAAGTTCCACGCTTTCCTTCTCCGGGCCGGTGACGGCAATGACGCGGCTGCCCTCGGAAGAGGTCTGACGGGCCAGCGCGTTTACTTCCTCGATGGTGATCGTGGGGATTTCCCGTCGAGCCTGCGCGACGTTGAATTCGATTCCAGGGAGAGCCGAGCCCGTCAGAAAATGCTGGAGGGCCTCGCCCGCGTGAGCTCGCGAAGGACGCTTGTCCTTCTCCGCCAACGCAGACTCGAGACCCCTCAATGCGTTGGCCCGCGAGCGCTCGATTTCGGACTGCGTAAAGCCGAAACGGTCCACCCGCTCGATCTCCGTCAGGACGGCCCTCAGCGCATCCAGCATCCGGCCCTCCTTGACCTGGGCCGACTGTACGTGGCCGTCAGAGGATCGAACCAGCGAACCGCTGCCGCTGCCCGCAAAAAGGAAGGGCGCATCAGGCTCCTGGCGCAACTCGCCCAGCCGAAGGTTCAGCATGCCGTGGAAGACGGCTTCGACGAACGACCTTCGATTATCCGCTTCCGTGGTCGTGGAGCGGGTCGGGAAGAGGTGGTAGATGACGAAGCTGGTACTCGGGACCTCCGGGTCGGCGATTACCGAGACGAGGGTCTCCTCGTGAGGCGGGATGGGGTGGGACGGCCGGTCGAGAGGCCCGTCGGGGCGGACCAGGCTTGAGAAACGCGCCTTGATGCGCGCCTCCATCTCTGCTGGATCAAAATCTCCTGCCGCGATGACAGCCATGTTGTCGGGCCGGTACCAGCGCTCGTAGAACCGCCGGAAGGTCTCGGCATCGGCGGTCTGGATGATTTCCTCGGTCCCGATTGGGATGCGGTCCGGATACTTCGATCCCCTCAGGAGGGTCGGGAATTGCTGGTCGCGGATGCGCGCTCCGGCCCCCTTGCCGGCCCGGAGCTCTTCCAGGACAACCCCTCGCTCCTTTTCGATTTCCTCATCGCTTAGCGTGATGCCCGACGCCCAATTCTCCATGATCAGGAGGGCGTTTTCCATGATTTCCACGCTGTCGGTGGGCACCTCGAGCATGTAGACGGTCTCATCGAAACTGGTGTAGGCGTTCAGGTCAGGACCGAACCGCATACCCACCGACTCCAGGTAGTTGACCATTTCCTGTTTGTCGAAGTCCCGGGTGCCATTGAAGGCCATATGCTCCAGGAAATGTGCCAGGCCCAGCTGATCTTCTTCCTCCAGGATGCTGCCTGCGTTCACGGCGAGCCACAGCGTGGCTCTGTTCTCGGGCCGGCTGTTCGGGCGGATGAAGTACTGGAGCCCGTTGTCCAGCGTACCGGCGGTGTAGGCCGAGTCGAGCGGCAGCGGGTCGGCTACCTGAGCCTGGCCCGGGAGGACAAGGAAGGCGGTTAGAATCAGGAGAAAAATTCGGTGGAGCATGTCTTGGACCGTAAGTGTGGGTGCCATACCTGAGGACACGCAAAATCGTGGCGCGTAACGTCAAGAAACAAAAAAAGACTGCCGCCTCAGAACGGCATGCGGCTGACGGCATTGGCGGCGACGATACTGCGCATGTACCGGGCCGAATCCTTGAACAGGAATGCGCCTGAATCCGCATCCCGATGGATCAGACCGGCCTGGGTGGCAGCGCTGCCGGGAGCATCGAACCCGGACCACACAAAGTAGCCTCTCAGGTCTGCGCCCTCATCGGCAGCCTTCTGCGCCTGGACCAGGTGGCGTCGCAGGAATCGGACCCGGAGTTCGTCACGGATTCGACCATTTTCATTCAGTTCGTCGATGGGGCCGTAGGCGGCGCCGTTGGCCAGAAGCATGATGGGCAGCGCCCCGTAGTCCGCGGCGATTCGGGTGAGCGTGTCGTAGAGCCCTTGGGCTTCGGCTTCGCCAAATTCGGACTTGTCGCCGTCCAGATTGGGGATGAGGCGGTATCCCAGGTGCTCTGACAGGCTGTCCGCCTCGACCCGGGTCGGCGCGAAGTACTCAACGCCGATGAAGTCGCCGGGGGAGGCCGCAATTCGGCTCGCCTCGGCGGGGTCCAGTCCCACGGGGTTCAGGGCTGTCATCACATCGGACGGGTACACTCCACTGTACAGGGCGTCCAGGAACCACCTGTTCTCAATGCCATCCTCCAGTTCAGCGTATGCGGTGTTGACCGCTCCATCGCCCACTGCGTGGACGGGGGAGTACCCGAGCGCAATCCCGATTGACCCTTCGTGACCGCTGGCCTTGTACAGTTCCACAGCGGCTGCGTGGGCCAGCAACATGTGATGGGTTTCTACAGCCCGGGTCCGCATGGATGCCGCGGTCGACTGCCGAGGATTCATCCCGCGCGCGCGGCGCCTGGTCTGCACAAACGGTGGTGCCCGGGACAGCGCTTCACTCTGGACCTCCGGGGCCCCTGGAACCTCGGCGTGTGCCAACAACCGATCGGTGAACGGGTCGGCCATCGTCACCCAAACGGAAACGCGGTCGCCGAATGCGGCGAAGGCCTTTCCGGCGTAGTCGGCGAACCAGTCTGGCGAGTCGGGAGAGCTCCAGCCGCCCGCGTCGTGGATCCGTGCCGGGAGGCCTCGCTCGTATAGCACGACAACCGGCTTGATACCCTCGCCAGCGAGCGCATCCAACGTCTGATTGTACGCCGCCACCGCGGCCGCATCGAGTCGCCCGTCCGCGTCCGGGATCAGTCGATCCCACGATATTCCGAATCGGTAGTGGGTCAGTCCCACGGCCGCCAGCATCCCGGCCTCCTCCTCGCCAATCGCCACCCCATCTCGGGCGGCGTTACCGGCACCCCAAGCAAAATCTGGTGGGAACGGCTTGGCCTGTCCAACAGGACGATTACAGCCGGACAACGCCAGGGCGCAGACCAGGAAAAGGGGAATTGGTAGCTTCATACTCGGGATGATACGGCCATGCATACCTTTTGGAGTGAGTAGTTCTGATTCCACCGTTAGACACCGCGTGCTGGATGCGCTGTCGCTGATAGCGTCCGTCCCGCAACTGGCGTCGGTCCGCCCCGATCTGTCGCCGGAGCGGTATGCGTTCCTGGTCTGCCAAATGTGGTTTGACGAGGTGTACACGCCGGGCACCCGATACATGACGGGCATCAAGGGTGATAGGGACGCCGAGGCTTCAGAGGCATTCCTCGAGCACTTTGACGAGGATGAGGTCCGATGGCTGGAGCGATTCAACCGGTTTCTTGAGCTTCGGATTGATCGGCTCGCCGACATGGACGCCGGAGTGATCCAGCCCGGCGAACGCTGGGACAGCATTGTTCGGGATGCCGGGTATCTCGTGGAACTGCTCGGCGGCAATCCAAGACAGTCCGCGTCGGCGCTGGCTGATGCGGTACGCGACTGGCTTCCGCCGGCCTGATCCGAGCCCGGGCCCCTGCCCGGCCGGCTACATCCCCATCTGGCCGCGCACGCGCTCCAGGACGCTCTCGTCGATATGGGTGGTGCCCTCGGCACGGGCGACATCCTCGATGCCCTTCTGCACCATCGGTCGAATAAAGGAAGGGATACGCTCCATCCGAGCCTGCGCCTCGGCGGTCCAGGTCAACTCGCTGGCCGCCTCGATCTGCGGGGCAATCATCCCGCTGAACGGACACCCGGGTCCTTCGCCGACTGGCTGCGCTGATGGGGATCCGCCCATCTTCTGGGCGTACCACTCGGGGGAATGGGGCGCCGGCTCTTCGGCGGGCTCCGCGCTTTCGACCACTTCGAACCCGTCCAGGTTGTCGCGGATGGTCTCCATGGGTGCTGCCGGCTCGTTTCGACCGCCGACCTTCACGCCGAGGGAGTGAATCATCTGGGTTTCCATGTGATTCGTCAGCATCGCTGTTTCCTTGCCGCAGGACGGGCATTCGAAGATGACGCTGAGCGAGCCGTTGTCGGGACCGAGGGTTTCCCGGAGTGCCATCGGCTGATCACATTCGACGCAGAGAAACTTCATCGGACTACAGGTTGGTCGACGCTTTCCAGAAGCGTCAGAAGATGGTCAACAACGGAAGAGACGCCACGTGCCGCCGGGCCGCGGTCTGACAACGCGCGGTGAGCATGCCCGGCATCCAGCAGTGCCCCGAAATCAGGGTCAAACGGTACCTCGCCGAGCGAAACAGTCCCGGGCATATCCAGGCCATCGGACGTGTAGAGGGCGTGCACGTGCCCGCACTCGCTGCATTCAAAAGATGCCATGTTCTCCACGAGCCCAATCGGCCGGTCAGCCAGTGCCTCACGGGCCAGTTTGACGGATTTACGCACCACGTACTGGGACGCCGGCGACGGGATGGAGACCACGACTGCGGCCGAGACCCGGGCAATGATATCGTGCAGGTTGGGGAGCTTGTCGGTGCCTGGGGGCAGGTCCACGAAGAGGACATCCAACTCGCCCCAGTCGGTGTCCGCCAGCATTTCCCGGACGGCATTGACCTCGGCCATGCCCCGCCACGTGTAGGCATGCTCCTGGGACGGCGCGGCCCACTTGACCGGCATCCCGTCGGGCAGGAAGAGGTCGATGGACATCACACGGACCCCGGCGTCGGAGAGCGGTGGCCGAACGCCCAGCTCACCTGAGACCGGGAGCGTCCTGCGTACACCGGTCATGCGGACCACGGACGCGCCGTTGATGTCGGCGTCCACAATCCCCGTGCGCAGCCCGCGCATCGCCATCTCCGTGGCCAGGTTTACCGTCATGGCGCTCTTGCCCACGCCGCCCTTCCCGCTCATCACCGCCACCAGATGCCGCACTCCGGCAAGGTTCTCAGCCAGTTTGCGGTCCCGGTCAGAGACCTGGCCGGCCACATCGGATCCGCCATCGTGGGTGATATCGTGGTAGCTTTTCACCGCAGCCTACTGGTCGTCTTCGCCCTTCTCTGCGTTTTTCTTCTTGATTGCCTCCTCCATGAGTCGGAGCCCAATCTTGACGCCCTCCTCGACCGTTGCAAGATCAATCAGGTCAGTTCCGGCGGTGTCGGCCAGCTTCTCGATGCGCCGCTTGGTGGCGTTGCGCATGAAGCCTTCGGGCACCCTGGCCAGACGAGCCACGGCATCGGGTGTCCAGGAGTATTGCCCGTCGCGTGTATTGCGCTCGGTCTCGGTGGCGGCATCAACAGCCGCGTCCACGGCACGTTGTCCCAACTCCCCTTTTTCCTCCAGCATCAAGGTTTCGATTTCGGTCACGTCCACCACCTCGGCCACCATGGCCCGGGTGATGAGGTCAATCTTTCGAACGCGAGCCCGTTTCTCAATCTTGGCCTTGGCGCGCCGCCTCTGATAACCGTCGGGGATAGCCTTGACGATGGCCCGGGCCTCCGCGGTGTATTTGAGCTTCACCTTGTCGAATGACTGCTCCTCGATGATGGCGCCTTCAAGTGGTGCCAGTCCCTCGATCGCAGCCTTATCCAATTTCTGAAGCTGATCCTTCGGGGAGCTGCAAACCGTGCATTTCTGGGGCTCAAAGCCCCGAGCGACCCAGCCGCAGTTGC
Source organism: Bacteroidota bacterium (assembly GCA_029262855.1). Lineage (GTDB taxonomy): Bacteria > Bacteroidota > Rhodothermia > Rhodothermales > UBA10348 > JABDJZ01. The sequence continues at coordinate 120,497 of JAJCYP010000022.1, forward strand.
CGCACACCCAGGTCTGGTCATCGCCCGCCTCGATCTTGGTTCGGGCCACATCGTCGGCAATGATTCCCATCGCCATCATGGAGGACTTCGGAAGAATGGTGCCCAAGGCCTGCTCCAGGACGGATACAGTCACAACGGAGTGACCGCGCTCCATGGCCCAACGATGGACTGTGGTTCGGGCGATTCCCTTGGCGAAGTCCGGCGCGCGGTCCAGAATGCGCTGCGCAGGCTCTGTCCAGATCATCGACGACTCGGCCTGGACATCCACGGCCGGCGTGAACCGTTGCGAGGACAGGAGGACGTTGCAGGGTACCAGACGAAGCAGGTTCTCGGTGTTGGACCCGATGTCCATGGTCTCGTCACTGTGAACACCAATTCGGCCCATTACCAGCAGCCAGGGCTTGGTGCGGCGTACGTACTCGAGAATTTTCTCGAACGCCTTTCCGTCCAGCAGGGTGATCTTGAGATCGAAGTCCTCTTCCTCGGCGATCTTTACGGCCACCTCGAGGTGACTCTGGTAGATCTTGGCGAGTCCCGTGTCGATCACTTCCTCGTGCAGCTGCTCCTGCTCCTGAAATTTGAAGACCTTGGAGGCCTTCTCGGTCAGGACATGCACGATGCTGTTGAACATCGCGTAGTGCAGGTACGGGTCATAGGCCGATATCGCCTCGACGGTCTTGCCGAACGTCTTGCCGAGTTGAATGGCCGTCTTGAGTCCGGCGAAGGACTCCGGGCTTCCATCGACCGCCACCACAATGCCGCTGCCGTCCTTGTGATCGACGCCGTTGGTGTTCGGCTTGACCTGGTCCTTGATGTCGGCCAGATTCTTGATGATGAGCGTGTCGGTACGAGTGCGGCGCACGACCCGCTCGCAGACTGATCCGATCTGGCTGTCTTTAACCGCGCCGAGTCCCAGGGCGCCCATGATCACCAGATCATAGTCACTCGAGTTGATGTCGTCGGCGATGACCTTGAAGTTCTTCCCGTCGTACATCTTGGGCTGGAACTGCAGGCCGGCCTTCTCAGCCCGCGCCTGCATCACCACGAGATAGGAATCGGAGATGAGCTCCAGGCCCATCGTAATCAGCGTGTCGTGGACCTTGCGCTGCTTCTCCATCTCCTCTTCGATGAGGTACTCATCGGGCAGCGTGAACTCCATCTGCTTGAACCGATAGTCGTGAAGGCGCGCCGCGTACGCGTGCGAACCCACCAACTCGGCATCGTAAGCCTGCGCCAGCTCCACGGCCAGATCCACCGACGTGACGGAGTGCTCTGAGTTGTCTACCGGAACGAAGATTTTCTTGTACATATGGGTGCGGTGGTTCAGCGTGAACGCAGGGTGGGTTCAGCGCTGTCCAGTGGGTTCAGCGCAATCGGCGAAGTCGCTCGCGGACGTAGCCGAGTCGGTCGGCAATGTTGTCCAGGTTATTCTCGAGTCCGGCACCGGTGGCAGCAGTGGTCCCCGCCACGGCAACCCTGTCGGCGGCATCCGGACGGAAGCCCAGGGACAGGATCGCAGAGCGAAGATGTTCGTCGCAGGACTCCAGATCAGCCGTCTCAAAATCACCGAGGACCACATCCCGGAGCAGGCCCAGGCGATACCGCACGGCAACCAGCATGTTGCGGCGCTCGTCCTCGATCGGCAGCCGGTCCATCAGGCGCCCCAGACGCGAGATCTCCAGTTTCAGCACCGAGGGCGCCATCTGGGCAAACGTCTCCCGGCTGACGTAGTGGAGTTCATTCCACTCGTTGTTTTCGCCGAGTGCGATGTCGGTGAGGCCGTATGCGTCTTGGTTCTTCAGCGGGGTAGTGCGGTGGGTGGGGCGGAGCGAAAGGGCGGCGAAGGCCTAGACGGGTGTCGGCCGGTGGGTCTTTCCGGGATCCAGGGTCCCGATCATCTGCATAAGCCCTCCGTATCGACGCCTGAATTCCGCAGGATCCTGTTGGATGGTACTGAACGAAAACTCCGGAAGCAGATCATCCAGCAAGGAGTCCATGGTTTCGACATCGATCCATCCGTGGTGGATGTAGCCCAGCGCCAGGTGGTAGTCCGGTTCAGAGCCACGCGCGATAAACCGGATCGCGACCGAGTAGGGGTCGAAGTGCCGGACGTCGAGCGTCAGGCCCAGATCCTCGGAAACCGGCACCGACCGGGCCTCATGATCCGCCGGGAGCGGGACTACGTCAGCCGGGTGTTCATCGTTTACTCTGATGCCCACGGCCTGGGCGGCCTCACGAAGCGCGGCGTTGAACGCCGTACGGTCCGACTTGCGAACCGCAGAGGTCAGCTCCACTTCGGTCGTATACCTGCGCCAGCCCTCCAGGACCTGCGAGGTCTCGCCGATCAGGTGGACGCTCCCCGGATGGCCAAATCGGCTGTCCAATCCGCGTAGAAAGTCCCGTAGTCGATCCTGGTTGACAATGCTGTGTCCCATACTCACGTGATCTCGTCTTCTGATACAATGGCATCTTCGGGGCAGACCGAGACGCATTCCTCGAAATCGCAGCAGGTGTCGTTGATCACGTAGATCGGCTCGCCCACCTCAATGGCCGAGATGGGGCACTCGTCAAGGCACAGGCCACAAGCCGAGCATTTGTCCGTGATCACAAACATGCTGCGATGGCCTAGTCGTCGGTGTCCAATTTCCCATGGCCTTCGTTCACCGTGTTGTCACTCCGCTTTCCGGGATAGCGGCGCTTGGGCGTCTTGTTCTTGAATCCGGTAACCCAGAAGCAGTACGCGTAGGGGTACATGGTCTGAACCACGTGGAAGGGCTCATACTCAAACAGGCGCCGCATGGCCCAGGCGAAACGGTACCGCGCGTCCTCGGGCGTGATGATCTCCACCAGACAGTCCACCTGGTAGCTCACGAAAACCGGCGAGTTGCCCGTCCAGAGCACAGAGGCGTAGGGATTCTCACGAAGGTTCTTGAGGGTTGAGCCCTCGAAAATCTCCAGGAGTCCCAGACGTCGCCAGTCCGCGTGTTCGGGATTGTTGTAGAACTGCCGGGCCGTGTTCACGCGAAGGGCGCGCGTCTCGTTCACCGCGTGCGGAGGAAGCGCCTGGATTCTTTCGACCGCGTCCTCGACCAGCGCCAGATAGCGCTCGATGTACTCGTCCTTGGGAGTGAACCCGACGCCCTTATTGGCCAGGTTCGGGAATTTGTCCTCGTGTCCCCACGTACCCACAACAGGCAGGTGCCCCGCATTGAAGGCGATGTACTCGTTCTTTTCGATGGCGTCGTAGACACTGTGCTTGTAGTCCAGCTGCCACCGGACGAAGTCGGCGGGGAGTTCCTGAACCGCGTGGGTTCGGGTACCCGAGTTCAGTTGAACCGTTGCCTCATCTCCACTGACGCTGACACGGTCGGTCATTGCTGTCTCGTCCATCACATCTGACATAGGCTAACTCCTTGATCTTGGGGTGGGTTGGGTGCGCTCAGGATCTGGCCCAGCCCGGCAGGGCTCGGCCACTGCCGGCAATGGCAGCATCCATATCGGACGAGGTGATCACCGCGAGATTGTGGCTGGAGGCATAGGCCACCAGTCCTCGTCTCACTTTCTCGCGGATGAACGCAATGGGAATACGGTCTATTCGCTGGATTACGGGGTCCGTAAAGGCGACGTCCTGGATTTCGGGAGCTTCGAGGGTGCCGGGCTCATACAGGCAGGCGGGGTCCTCGGCCAGGTGGTCGCCCGTGGCCGCATACGCGCGACAGCGGCAGCCGCCGCAGAGCTCGGAAAACTCGCAGTCCCCGCATTTTCCCTTCAACCGTGCGGTGTCCCGCAGGTCTTCGAAAACCGGCGAATCGTCCCACACGGCCGTAAAGCCGTCGGTCAGGACATTTCCGGCCACAAGGTCCATGTAGGGGCAGGGAGTCACGTTTCCTTCCGGGGTGATGCGGCAGTATTCGGTCCCGGCCATGCAGCCACCGGACTCCATGCCGCCGCGACCCATCTCATAAGCCAGTTGCTTGAATTGGGGAGCGCACTTGGCCCGGACCAGCATCGGTGCGAAGTCATTCTGGGAGCCGACCAGATGACGCAGGGACGCGTCGGTCTGGTCCGCGGACAACTCCTGCTCGGCCATCTGTCTGCCGCGCCCCGTCTCCACCAGGTAGTAGAGGTTGAAAGACCAGGCCCCCTTGTCGCGGGCGAAGGCCATCAGGTCGGCTACTTCGTCCAGGTTGTCCTTCATGACGGTGGACTGCACCAGGACTTCCAGGTTGTGGGTCCGGCAGATCTCGAGCGCACGCACGGAATACTTCCACGCGTCGGGCCCGCCACGAAACTCGTTGTGCTTGCAGGGATCGACCGAGTCGATGCTGATCCCGACACCCTTGACGCCGCATTCGACCATCTTGCGTGCCACGTGATCATTGACCAGTACGCCGTTGGTGCCCATCACCACCCACATTCCCAGGCCCGAGGCGTGCCGCGCAATGTCAAAGATGTCACGCCTGAGCAGCGGCTCTCCGCCTGTCAGGATGAGCATCTCGGTCCCGAGACGCTTCATCTCGTCGACCAGGGTCAGGCATTGTTCGGTGGTCAGTTCCACCTCGGCCTTATCGCCGGCCTCCATGTAACAGTGCGGACACGCCAGGTTGCACTTCTTGGTCAGATTCCAAGAGACCAGGGCAGGGCGGTATGTCCGTTTGATCTCCAAGCTGTGCGTTCTTAAGCCCCGGAGTATTTGCGGCGCATGAACGCCGTGATGCCGACGCCCAGAAGCAGCGTCAGGAATCCGTATCCGGCCATGGGCCCGACCGGAGAGGGCTTCTCGGCCACGTCCACGTAGACATAGTACCATGATGTCAGTCCGCGGCGATTGCCCGACTCGGCATTGAAGCCGTCCCAGACCGAGAAGGCCACCGGCACGAAAGCGCCCTCGTCGAAGCCGATATGGCCCTCCACGTTGCGGTCACGCGTAAAGGTGGCCGTCCACATCCCGTCATCATAGGCGGCCCGCAATCCCAGGGCTGGCCCGCCCGCCCGCACGTTTCCAGAGCCGTTGCCGATGTAGTGCTGTCCGGTGGGACCAGCCAGGTCGGCGAACCAGAGATCGACGGACGATTTGCGGTCGCCGAACATGAAGTAGGGCATCTCGACGCCCTCGGGCGTCTCGGTCGGGAACTGGATTGCCACGGCATCAGAGAACGTGCCGGACGTATCCGGCGCGCCGATCCAACGCTCAGTCTCGTCGACCGGGAGATCGGGTCCATTCATCCCGCGGGTGTCCGCGATCATGTCGTTCCAGCGCAGCTGAACGGCCACCTGATCGGCGGTCACCAGCGCGCGGGCTTCGATGGCGCTGATTCCAGGATAGAAAGCGCGGCCGGGCTCGACCACCTGACCCACGATGGCAAACAGGGATGGCGGGGTGGCCTCGAACGCGGCATCGTTGATCTCGGTGACGGGCGTGGCCACGACGGCAGTTGCGTAGTTGGGCTCATCGGCAGACAGGGAAACCACGTAGTCCACCAGTGCCCACCGGTCTTCGATCGGTTCAATTTCGTAAGCCGGCATCGGCGATCCATCCAGCCCCGTATTGAACGTCCGATAGATGTCCTCTCGGGTCGAGCCGTTCCGGAATGTCCAGCGCTTGGTCAGATCCGCAGGACGGATGTGATAGTCCCACTGGTCGGTCAGTGTCGGGGCGGATTTTCCGGATCCGCGACCCCCGTTGCCGTGACAGTCCACGCACTGATTTTCGACAAACACCTCGCGGCCTCGGGCTATGGTCTCCGCACTCACACTGGGCGCCTTGGGAATCTCGATCATCTCCGGAATGCCAAAGGGACCCGAGAAATCATCGGCGAACGTCTTGATGTAATAGACCAGGTTGTCCACATCGGCCCTGGACAGCGTGGGCCACGGAGGCATGCCTGTGGTGGGCATCCCCTCGCGAATGCTGCGCCGGATGTCGTCGTCCGACGGGAGTTCGCCGGACATCGTCGTTCTGAATTTGAACGTCGATGAGGTGAAGTCGCGGGGCGCGGGTCTCAGATAGGCGGCCCCGACGGCGTCGGCATCCCCGTTGAGTCCGTGACAATGTGCGCACTTGGCCTCATATAAAACCTTGCCGGCATCGCGCTGTGCCTGCGTACCGAGGGCGGGTTCCTGGGCCAGGGCTGGACTGGCGGCGAAGGCCAGGACAGCGGCCATGCTGAGTGCGCGTCTCATTCGTGCACCTCCCTGGCGCGGGGCCGTTGGTCCGTAAAATCGTAGAGGAACAGGATCACGTCCCAGATCTCTTCCTCGCTCAGGAAGAGTTCCCAGGCCGGCATCGCCGATGCCCAGGGCGTGGATTCGACGGGCAACCCCGGCCCGCCTTTGGCAATGCGCCAGAAGAGGTACCCCTCCTGAAGCATCGCGATGGTGGTAGGATCCTGAAAGTTGGCCGGAATGGGGTTGAATCCGTGAGCAAAGTGTCCGTCGCCGGCCATGTTGTCGCCGTGGCAGTAGACACAGTTCTCGTAGTAGACTCGGCGTCCGTTGTCCACGTGCTGGGCAAAGGCTTCCGAGTCATCGTCTTCCAGGTGCCTGTATGGATTGACGTCGTTGTTCAGATCCACCGTCCTGCCCTTGAACGACACCGTCGCGGGCGGTGGCGGGTGGATGGTCCGTCCAGCCGCCGGAGGCGCTGGCTGCGTGGTCATGCTCGAATAGACGTTGAAGGCTACCAGCAGAGGGACGGCCACCAGCATGATGACCAGCGGGATGAAGTACTTCTTGCTTGTGAAGAAGGCCACCAGAGACTCGCCGGCCTCGCGCATCCGTCCCTCGGCCGCCGTGACGTAAGCGAGGAGCGCAATGGTCACGATGGCCATGAACATGTTGGTCACCGAGGTCGGGACCGGTGGATCTATGCCATAGTTCGCCATCGCAAAGACGGCGAACCACCAGGCGATGGCCCACACCACGATGGTAGGCTTGAGGAATCGCAGGGCGACCATCACGGCGATGATCGCCAGGATAACCAGTACGTTCACTTATCCGCCCGTTTGTGCTGATAGATAGTTCACGAGAGCGCGGAGCTCCTCGGAAGAGATTTTGGTATAGAAGCCAGTGGCTCCCAGAGTGGCCGGCATGACACCCCCTGCAAATCCGTCGGCAATGGTGGCATCGGGATCCATGATGGCCTCGTAGATCTCGGCATTCGAGAGCCGGGAGCCGACATCGTAGAGCGAAGGGCCAGCCAGTGCGCCCGCAGCGTCGATGTTGTGGCACGTGCCGCAGAGGTAGGTCTGGAAAACACCGGGGCCGTCCAGGCCGGACCCGACTGCCGCCGTCGCACCGGGAGTCGGAGCGGCAGAGACTTCAGTCGTATACCCGAGGTCGGTCACGAGCGTCACCGTGGGCTCGCCGCCCAGCGTCTGGAGGTACGCGATAACGGCTTTGATCTCGTCGTCATTCAGGCCGATGGGCGGCCGATTGATGGTCGGCATGCCCGGCAGAAAGCCCTCTGCGATGAAGTCGTTCGGCTCATAGAGGGCCTTGGCCAAATACGTGACCGCATCCTGCCCTTCCACGCGGGTTGCCGCCGCTGCGCCGATGCCGCCCAGGTCCGGAAAGCGCAGCGACGACGGATCGGCTCCTGACCCGATAGTGTGGCATCCCAAACAGGTGCCTTTGCCTGAGATAATGGTCTCTCCGGCTTCTGCGAGTTCAGCCGACGACATGTCCGCTCCGAGCGTCGCCGACTCAGGTGGATACGTGATCTTCTGCGGCACGGTCTGGCCGACGTAACTGTAGAACGCCGTGACGAGAATGGCGAAGCCAAAGATCTTGACTGCGTTTTTCATTCCGCTCCCTCCTCTCCGGGCTCCCCACCAGCCTTCACGGCGGGCTCCCAGGCCTTCTTGCCCGATAATCCGGCCAGCCAGAAGACGATGGCGATGAATACAAAGAAGATCAGGACGGTGATCGAAACCACGTTGGAGGCATAGCCCAGCGTGGGCGTGAACGCATCGACCGAAGTGTCCTCAAGCACGCCGTACACGTGCCAGTGCTGGCGCATGCCGGCGCGAACGTACCCCATCAGGCCCATCGTCCAGGCGAATGTCAGGGCGATGAAGAAGAGGGCGTACTGACTTCGGGCCGACATCTGGCCCCACTTGATCTTGCCCGTAACCCGCGCATTCCTGTACATGAACACGTCGATCGTGGTGACCGCGATCATGCAGAAGATCACCGAGAGCACCTGCGGTACCGAGAGGCCGATGCGGACGCTGGCCTCGACGAAGTAGCCGTAGACGCCCAGGAAGGTCACGAATACGACGACGGACACAAAGATCGCGATCTGGGCGATGTTGCCCGCCTTCGCCCAACTCACGGTGGGCGCCTTGTTGCCCCGCCTGTACAGGAGGAAGCTCAGGAAGGTGGTCAAGATCAGGATGTTGACCGCCGTGTTCTTGGCGCTCATGACACCGAGCACGCCGAGCACCGGATGGTGGGCACCGCCCATCTTGCGGGCCTCCTCGACGGATGCCACGAGCGAGTGCGGCGTCGCCCATACCAGGAAACACCCCGCGATGACGATCAGCAGGTACTTGATGTACGGCCGGAATCGCTCGGCGCCCTCAATCCGCTCCATACTGACCCACAGGTAGTAGTTGGCCGCCAGGAACAGGTTGCCGATCAGGATGGCCTGGATGATGAAGAGCCACGAGAAGGTCCCGCCCATGAGGGTAATCCCGAGACTCTGGGAGAACGCGTAGATCTCCTTGCCCAGCCAGTAGCCGGCGAACGGGAGCGGAAGCAGCGCCGCGATGGCGATGAAGTTGCCGATGTAGCCCATCCAGTCGTAGTGGGCGCGCTCCTCGTCGGTCTTTGCCCCCAGGAACTGGAAGGCGGCGTAGGCTGCCGCGACGGATCCTCCGAAGGCAATGTTCGCAATGATCCGGTGGATGTTGATGGGCATCCACATGGGGTTCATGAAGGCCGCAGACAGGCTGACCAGCTCTCCGGTTTCAGAGATGCCGGCCGGCGTGTTCATGAACGTCAGCCAGGCGTCGGCGATGAACATGATGCCCGTTCCCACCAGATTGAGCATGATGCCCAGGAAGATGTGGGTCTTCGGGTTGAATTTCCCCCAGCCGTAGTAGTAGCTGTAGAGGAAGATGGCCTCCAGAAAGAAGAGCGCCACATAGGGGAAGAACGTCCAGCTGAAGATGGACATCAGGTAGTCCGTCAACGCCGGGTACAGTACGACGAGCAGGAAGGTCAGCATCGCCCCTAGCGAGGCGGTAAAGCTGAACGAGACGGAGAGCAGTTTGGTGAACTCGTAAGCGAGCGCGTCGTAGCGCTTGTCGCCCGACACATACCCGATGATTTCGATGATGACCGCGAACATCGGCACGGCAAGGACGAACGCCGCAAACATCAGATGCAATTCCGCGGTCACCCACATGATTACGCGGCTTCCGACTACCGGAAACTCGCGGTAGGCTGGATTCGCTGCATCCTGGGGTGCTGACGCGAAGGCCTCAATGGGTGCCAAAAGCAGGACTGCCGCGGCGGCGGCCAGAAGGCCTCCTGCCACGGCAAGTCGTTCACGGGAGAGCCCCCAGAAGTATCGGGATTCTCCCAACCGTTGAGGGAGCGGGTCTCTCATAGCCCGCCCCCCGACATCTCGGTAAGGAAGGCAGAAACGGCGTCCTCGCTCTCAACCGTCACAAAGCCCCGCATACGGTAATGACTCAGGCCGCAGAGCTGGGCACAGGCGATTTCATATTCGCCTTCCACGGTCGGTCTGAACCAGATCGGGATGACAAGGCCTGGGATGGCATCCTGCTTGACACGCAGTTGAGGCACACCGAACGAGTGGATGACGTCCTTGGAAGAGAGATTGATGATCACCGGCCGGTCGACGGGCAGGTGGAGTTCGTTCACTGAAACGACATCGTCTGCCGCCGCCGCATCGGTCATGTCCAGACCCAGCGGATTACGGACAGCATCAATCAGCTCGGGCGCACGCTTCCCGAAAACACCGTCGTCTCCCGGGTAGTGCACGTTCCAGGCAAACTGTTCGGCCACCACGTTGACCGTATAGGGCGCGTCCTGGGCGGCGGGGAAATCGTTCTTGATGAAGCCCCAGAGCGGGAAAGCGAACCCGATCAAGAGTGTGGCCTCGGCCAGAATGACCGCCACCTCCTGGTATTTGGAGTACTTGCCGTCGGCGCCTTCATAGCTGGCCGTAGGGTTCTTGGAGGCCCGGAACCGGAAAAGCACATAGATGAAGTACGCGCCCCAGCCAATGAACAGAAACAGCATCAACCAGTGGACAAGCGACATCATGAAATCGATGTCTGCCGCGTGCGCGGATGCGCGTCCCGGCATGCCGAGGAATTGGCTGATATCCAGAAACTCTCTCATAAGGCCTCGGGGGTCAGTCAGTCGTGGAGCTGTTGTTCTGGTCGGCGATTCGCGCGGCCCGAACACTCATGTTGCGGAAGAAGGAGAGGATGCCGCCGAAGACGCCGCTGATGATGGCGAAGAGAACGAGCATCGACGCAGAGACGGCGCGTACCGCCGGTGCATCCACGCCAGCGCCAAAGCAGCGCTCGCAGGCCGAGGAGGCCTCGGGGAGGGCGGCGGTCAGAATCAAAGCGCCCAGTAGCGCGGCAGCCCGAAGGTCGCGTTGGCTGCGTTGGAGGCCTTGGCCCCGGAGCATGGGTCCCAGTTTCATCCGGCGGCCTCCAGTTGTTTCATTTTCGCCAGGAAGCGGCGCCCATACAGGACCAGACCAATTCCCGACGCCGCGGCGACGGAAGCCCAGACGTAGCCCATCGCCCCTTGAACCGCCGATACAGCATATACGGCAGAGCCGCCGGCCAGAATGACGGAGAGGGAGATGAAGACGATGTGGAACGATTTAAGCGACATGGTAGACCATCTCCAGGGCGGCCCGACCAACCTGATCGTGGTAGGCCGAGATAAACAGGATGAACATGATGACGAGGAACGTCCCCGTCAGGGCCAGGATGTACATGATGAGCTTCTTCTCGCCGATCAGGTGCATGAAGTACCCGGCCACGAGACCCGCCTTGATGGAGGCAATGACGAGCGCAACAATCAGTGCGGGCCAGATGTTCAGGTGCAGATAGGCCACCGCGACGGTGACCACGGTCAACACCATGAGGGTACCGAACACGTACATGTAGACCCGGACGTGTTTCTGGATCTCTTCCATACTGTGAGAATCAGCCATAATCAGATCAGGTAGATGGTCGGGAAAAGGAAAATCCAGACGAGATCCACGAAGTGCCAGTAGAGCCCGGCCACCTCAATTCGGCTCATGAACCGCTTCGGATCCGACTTCCACATCTTGGCACCGGGGCCGAGGAAGTAGCCATTGACGATCATGCCGCCAATCACGTGGAGCGCGTGCAATCCGGTCATCACGAAGTAGATGCCCAGGAAGTTGTTCTCGGCGGGGAGGTACCCGTGTGAGAACTTGTCCGAGTACTCGATGGCCTTGATGATCAGGAAGCCGAAGCCTGCCAGAACCGTCAGGCCCATGTAGATGCGGTACTTCTTGAAGTTGCCCATCGCCAGCGCGGCCCAACTCAGGACAATGGTCACCGAGGACGCGATGAGAACGATGGTGTTGACAAACGCCAACGGGACGTTCAGAATCTCGGACGCCGAGGTGTACGTGTGTCCCAGGATGTCCCCGGGCCACTCCGGCGAACCGACGCGCAGAAAGATGTAGGCGGAGAAGAGTCCACCGAAGAGCATGATCTCTGAGGCCAGGAACAGCCAGACGCCGAGTTTGGCGTTGTTGACGCCCGTATCCGGGCGTGCCTCTACCGTGTAAGGAATCTGCATGGTTTAGGGCTGGTCCTGAGGGTAGAAATCAGTGTCGTGACCGGGCACGCTGTACTCATAGGGGCCGCGGTAGACCGTCGGGGCGGTCTCGAAATTGCCGTGTCCCAGAGGAGGGGACGTGGTGGCCGTCCATTCGAGGGTGGTGGCGTCCCACGGATTGTCGTTCTCGACCTTCTTGCCCTTCCAGATGCTCCAGAAGAAGTTGAAGATGAATGGCAGTTGGAAGAGACCCAGCACCCAGGCCGCGATCGACATGGTCTCGTTGTAATGGATCACATCCTGGGCAAACTCGTAGCTCGCGCCGCCGTCATAGAGGCGTCGGGACACACCTGCCAGGCCTTGGATCAGCATCGGGAAGAAGATGAAGTTCATCGAAATCGCCGATCCCCAGAAGTGAATCTTGCCCAGCGGCTCGTTGAGCATGCGCCCGGTGGCCTTCGGATACCAGTAGTAGATCCCGGCAAACAGCGCAAGAATGGTCCCGGGGGCCACGACGTAGTGGAAGTGCCCGATCACATACATCGTGTCGTGCAGCGGAATGTCCGTCGGGGCCAATCCCAGAGGCAGTCCCGTGAGGCCCCCCAGGCCGAACATGGGCAGAAACGCCAGCGCGAACAGCATCGGCGTCGTGAACCTGAGCGATGCCCCCCAGAGAGACAGAAAGAGCGCAGACAGGATGATCACCGACGGTATCGAGATGATCATCGTGGTGATCTGGAAGAAGCCGCTCAAGGCCGTTCCCATACCCGTGATAAACATGTGGTGAGCCCACACAATGAAGCTCATGAAGCCCAGGAAGATCACCGAGTAGACCATCACCCGGTAGCCCCAGAGCGGCTTACGGGTGTTGTTCGCCACGATCTCGGCCACTATTCCCATCGCCGGAAGAATGAGGACGTAAACCTCAGGATGGGCCAGGAACCAGAAAAGGTGCTGCCACAGCAGCGGAGACCCGCCACCAGCAACATCCAGCAGTTCACCACTTACAACCAGACCAGACGGCAGGAAGAAGCTGGTCCCGACCAAACGGTCGAACAACTGCAGGACGCCGGCCGCTTCCAGCGGCGGAAAGGCCAGCAGCAGCAGGAACGAAGTAACCAACTGCGCCCAGACAAAAAACGGCATCCGCCAGAGAGTCATCCCGGGGGCGCGCAGCTGGATAATCGTGGTCAGGAAGTTGACGGCTCCCAGGAGTGAAGAGGTGATCAGGAAGATCATCCCGAACAGCCACATGGTCTGCCCCGTCGTCTCAATATCCGCGAGCGGGGGATAGGAGGTCCAACCTGCTTTCGCCGCGCCTGCGGGTAGCCAGAAGCTGGACAGCATTATCAATCCGCCCACGAAGAAGACCCAGTAGCTGGCCATGTTCAGTTTCGGGAACGCCATATCCGGCGCGCCGATCTGAAGGGGCACGATGTAGTTGCCGAAGGCTCCGACCGCCAGAGGCACGATCCCCAGAAACACCATGATGGTGCCGTGCATCGCCCCGAGCTGGTTGTAGAATTCGGGCTGCATGACCCCATCCGGCATGGTGGAGTCGCTGAACAGCGAGCCGATGAGAGGCAGGGCCTCACCGGGAAAGGCCAATTGCCACCGCATCAACATCATCAGGCTGAAGCCGATGAGGAGGAATAGGAGGCTGGTCAGGCCGTATTGAATCCCAATGACCTTGTGGTCGGTCGAGAAGATGTACTTCCTTACGAAGCTCTCCTGGTGATGGGCATGCCCATCGTGATCATGGTCGCTCATGCGTCTCGCGGATGTACCAGTTCAACGACCGGCCTCGACGACGACCCGTGGAGGGGCCGCCGTCGCTTGGGTTCCGATCGGGGCCAGATCAGCTGGCGGAAGAGAATTCGAACGTCACGGAGGCGCTTCCGCCATCGGTCACGGTCACGGTCTGTGTGGACGTACCGTATTCCTCCTGCCAGGCCTCGATGACATACGTGCCGGCCGGGAGGCCCTGCAGAGAGAAGGAGCCGTCGTCGCCGGTGACAGCGTGGAACGGGTGATCAACAACGCCTGCGTAGGCACCCATCCAGGGATGCACGTCACACTTGATGAACACCGGGACTTCGGTCACGCGGAATTCGCGTTCGCGCTCGTCGCCCTGACGGGGCATTCCGAAGTTGAACGGACGATTCGCCTCGGGCAGCGCGTGGATGTTGTGCAGAAGCGGATCAGAGTTGAGGATCTTGATGGGTTGGCCAGCCTGGACGCCGAAAACGTGTGGATGGTACATGCAGCCACTCTGGTCGAATTCGACGGCAGTCGTCGGTGCCGGGTAGTTATAGCCGGCTGGCAGTCCTTCCTTGACGTATACAAATACGTGGCGAAGCGTTCCGTTGTCGTTGACGACCACATTCTGCGCGGTCACGGTATCGGTGTTGAGGTCAGAGCATTCGCGATCCAAACGGATGGTCACGGGCGCCGGTGCGGTCCCACTGAAGTTGACGGTACCGCTTACGGAAGCGCTTCCCATGGGGGTCGCGTCGGCTGCGGGGGTGTCCGGTGCGGCCGAACTGGTGTCAGAAGCGGATTCTCCGCCTCCACAGGCCGCGATGAAGAGTGTCGCAACGAGTGCGGAAGCGGTCAGTGCTCGCCTGAACGAAGTCATGGATGACGGGGTGTGGGTGATTGAGAGGAAGGAAGCGGGCCCACTCCGGCGGCTGCAAAAACCCCGGCGGAGAAACGCTAGTATGGATATACGAAAAAGTCGTGGAAGTGAGCAATAGATGTGGTAAATGCGACGGGCGGTCGGAACCAATCGGAGAATCACGACCGGGTTGAGGCTTCACGGACATGCGCTTACATTGATGTTTGAATTCCGCGTCAAGCCAAAAGGTCAAGCAACAGGTATCCGCAAGAATGAACGCCACCGCCCGGTTTCTCGAGTTCGGACGCACGCACAATGATGCTGCGCTGGACGTTATCCGCACATTTCTGGGCCTTGCCCTGTTTGTGCGTGGTGTTCTCTTCATCGCCGATGCGTCCCGAATCCTGGCGCTGATCAGCGATCAGGAAATGAGCTACATGCTTCCGGCCATCGCACTGCAGATTTCTGCCGCAACTCACCTCCTGGGCGGCCTGATGCTCGCCTCTGGGCTGCTGACACGTCTTGGGGCACTTCTTCAGATTCCGGTTCTACTGGGCGCCGTCTACATCTCCGCGCAGGGGGGCGGACTATTCCTTCCGGACCAGTCGCTGGAGTTGAGCGTCCTGGTGCTCTTTCTGCTAGGCATCTTGTTCACCTTTGGCAGCGGCAAATTGTCACTGGACAATGTCCTCTTCAAGGCGACGCTTGAGGATGAGCCCGTTCACCGGGCAACCAGTGCCGAGTATCGGGACCGCGTCCGCCAGTGGGAATCTGAGCACATGGCCCGGGTTGCAGACCCTGGCGTCAAGCGCGATTTCGAGAACGTCGAGCAGGCGAACCTGTGGCGTCTCCGGATGGTGGCCAAGTACGGTGCCATCGCCGCTCTCGCCTCCGTAGCACTGATATTCCTGATTCAGAGTCTGCCCTTTGAGGTTACCATTGCTGAGATCGGGGCGGTCGGCGGGGCACTGTTCATGATTCTGGCCTTCTTCTTCCTGTTCTTCGGCTGGGCCCTTCGGGACGCCGAATAATGGACTGGGTGTGGCCACTTTACAGTGAGTACGTGTTCAAGACGCTTGGCACGGATGAAGCACCCGAAGCTGCGCAGGAGGAGACCTTCGTTCGCCTGCTCGGCGCCTCCATGGTCACCGTCCTGGTACAGGAGCCCTGGCGTGGATCCGTCAGATTCAAGCGTCTCGCGGTACTGGGCCCCGAGACCATGTTCGACCTCCTGAACGCACCCGAAACGTGGCTGGAGTCCCGATTCGGCGGTGGCAAGTTCAAACTCAACTTTCACCACGGGATGCACTTCGTGGCCACGCGTAATTTCAAGCCTCCGGGCCCGCCGCGCTGGACCGATCTTCCCGACATCGAACCGCAGTACGCCCAATGATTGAAGCTCTGAACCGGATGCCGGCCTATCGGAGGCTGGTCACGTGGCAGTGGAGTCACAATTCTCTCGCGATCGACCTGATCCGGATTTTTATCGGCGGCGCTCTCCTGATTCGGGGGCTCGCCTTTCTGTCGGATCCGGAATTGCTGCGCGAATTCGCCGGCCCGCGAGGCATGAGCGTCGCGCCGCTGGTGATCTGGAGCCACATCGGAGGGGGGGTGCTCCTGGCCCTGGGGCTCTTCACCCGTTTCGCGGCGTTGATTCAGGTGCCGATTCTGGTGGTGGCGGTCTTCTTCGTCCATCTGCCGGGAGGGTTCGCCACGCAGAACCAGTCGCTTGAATTGTCAGCGTTGGTACTGGTGATCATGGCGGTTCTGATGGTCTACGGGGCTGGGAAGCTGTCACTGGACTACAGGGTATTCTACCGCAAGCTCGACTGAGGCGAGGACAGGATCTCGTGCGCCCGGACAAGGGGCTCCAATTGGCCCAAGATTGACAGCAACTTTGTGTGGGTCGGGCCCGTCTTGATGGTGACGGCTCCGAAAGACGAGAGGATTCCGAAGCGCAAGCCGGAATCGCGGCCTCACGCGGTCCGTCGTAAACCGTTCACGCCTTTCGCGTGTCCAGTATTACACACCCTTGAAACCGCCTGACCTCCCCCGGACGGCACAGATTCACTTCCTGAATGAAACGTCTGCTGGTTCTCCTGCCTGCACTCTTGCTTGTCAACTTCGCCGCCGCCCAGTCCGGGCAAGGCTCACTCCGCGTATTCCTGGACTGCTCCTTCAATTGTGACACCAATTTCCTGAAGGAGGAACTCCCGGTCGTCGACTGGCTCAACGAGGCTACCCAGGCCGATGTCCACATTCTCCACACCCGGGAGACGACCGGCTCCGGAGGAGACCGCGTGACGCTGGCCTTCCTCGGGAGAAGGAGCTATGCGGCGATGGGTGATACGCTGTCCTACGCTACCTCGGGCGATGCCACGAGCGACGACGAAAGGCGTGCACTGCTCAAGCACGTGTCCATCGGATTGACGCGCTACCTCGCCCGGGCCGGAATGTCCGATCGAATCAACGTGACCGCTGTACAGCGCACAGAGACAGAGGAGAAGGCGAACTCGATCGAAGACGATCCCTGGAACTACTGGGTGTTCTCAGTGGGCGGAAGCGGCAACCTGAACGGGCAGGCCTCCTCGAAATCACTTCGGAGGTCTGGCAACCTGTCTGCCAATCGCACCACGGAAGAACTCAAGATTCGCTTCAGTGGGAATCTGAACTACAACCGCAGCGAGTTCGACACCGGGGACGACACCATCGTCAGTTCGACGAGGTCTGAGAGTCTCTTCGGTCAAGTTGTGAAGTCCATGGGTGGACAGTGGGCGCTGGGCGGGACAGCGCGGGTTTCCGCCTCCAGCTTCCAAAACACAAAGCTACAGATGGAGTTTGGTCCCGCCATCGAGTATGACTTTTTTCCCTACTCGGAGTCAACCCGGCGCCTGCTGACCGTTGAGTACGGTATCAAAATCCAGCAGCGCGACTATGAGGAACTCACCATCTTCGCCCTCGAGCAGGAAACCATCCTGCGGCACTACCTGGAGGCAAGCCTCAGCCTCTCCCAAAAGTGGGGTTCGGCCTCCCTTTCTGCTGACTTCGGGCACCTGCTGACCAACTTCGATCGGAGCCTGACAGAATCGTACAACTTTGGACTATTCGGCTCGGCGCGTGTGAGACTGTTCAAAGGGTTCTCGTTCAACACGTTTGCCTCGTATAACAGGATTCGGGATCAACTCGACCTGCGCGCGAATTCGGCCTCCAAGGAGGAAATCCTGCTCCGGGCCGTCCAACTCCCCACGGGTTACTCCTACTTCATCAACTTCGGATTTACCTACCGATTCGGGTCCATTTTCAACAACGTGGTGAACCCCCGGATGGGTGGCGGCGGCGGCCAGGTATTCTTCTTCTAGTCGAGCGCAGTCTGCCGCATTTGGCATCGCGCCCGTGCTGTGGCGATACTGTTCAAACAGACCAGTCCGCACCACGATGTCCTCACGACGCACTTTCCTCAAGCAGTCGGCACTCGGCCTCGGCGCCGCCGCCCTGGGTGCCCGTCCGGCTCGGGCCGAGCACCCGCTGCGCATCCTGATCCTCGGCGGGACCAGCTTCATCGGACCGTTTCAGGTCCAGTACGCGCTGGACAGGGGCCACCGGGTGACGCTCTTCAATCGCGGGCGAACCAATACCCACCTGTTTCCGGACGTGGAACGGCTCATCGGAGATCGGAACGACGATCTGGAGTCGTTGAAGGGGCGCACCTGGGACGTGGTCCTCGACAACTCGTCGTCGAACCCCGACTGGGTCCGCCTCAGCGCGGCCGCTCTCACGGGTTCGGTCGGCCGCTACTTCTACGTGTCTTCCCGGTCGGCCTATGCAGACACCGGCGCCATTCCGATGCACGCCGGACATCCGACCCACACCTACGCCACGGCCGGTGTGTCCCAGGACATACCCACCCGGGAGTTGCCCTACGGTCTGCGAAAGGCCATGGCCGAGCGGGAGGCGATGGAGGCGTTCCCGGAAGCCCACGTGATTCTGCGGCCCGGGCTGATCATTGGTCCGCGCGACGAAACCGACCGGTTCACCTACTGGCCCGTCAGGATCGCTCGTGGCGGCGAGGTGCTCGCGCCCGGATCGCCGGAGCACTTCGTCCAGATCATTGATGCCCGCGACTTCGCGGAATGGATGATTCGCCTTGCCGAGAATGGCAACACGGGCGTCTTCAATGCGGTCGGCCCCGCGAATCCAAGGCCGCTCGCCGAGTTGCTCTACGGGATCAGGGCGGTCACGACTGCTGAAACGACCTTCACCTGGGTGGTCACCGACTTCCTTCTCGACAACGGGGCCAGGCCCTATTCGGACCTTCCGGTCTGGATGCCGCCCCTCAAGGGCCGGGAGGGATTCGCCCGGTTCGACATGACCCGGGAAGTCGCCGCAGGACTGACGTACAGGCCGCTGGCTGTGACCGTCCGCGACACGCTGGACTACCATGTGTCCCGTCCCCCTGAACGGCAGGCCGAGTTGCGCGCTGGGATGTCACCGGAGATGGAGGCCGACCTCCTGGCGAAGTGGCGCGCGCGAGGCGACGGCTAGACGCTGGGCGCCCGAGCGCGACGTGCGTCTGCGCCCACGGAAATCCGCCGAACGTGTATCATGGGTTCCACACCCGCCCAAGATAGGTATGCGCCCCCTGCTCGCCCTGCTGATTGCCCTGCTCGCCCTTCCCGCCGGCGCCCAGACCATTGCTGAAAACGACTCGTCTGCGGCCGCGGCCAAGAAGGCAAACGGCCTGCCGTTGATCCCGAGCCGAACCATCAACTACACGGCCACCGAGGGCACCTGGATCTCTCTCGATGTCTCTCCGGACGGCGGAACGATCGTCTTCGAATTGCTCGGGGATCTGTATACGATACCGGTCTCAGGCGGGTCGGCCACCAGGATTACCAGTGGCATGGCGTACGATATGCAGCCGCGGTATTCGCCCGACGGGACGCAGATTGTATTTGTGAGCGACCGGAACGGGTCCGAGAACATCTGGACGGCAAACTCGGATGGCTCCGAGCCTGAGGCCCGCACCGAGGGCGAAAAGCAATCCTACATGTCTCCGGTCTGGACGCCGGATGGCTCCTACATCATTTCCGGCGAGGGATCGCAACTGCATCTCTACCACGCAGACGGCGGTTCAGGCGTCCAGCTGACGGGTCACAACGAGGGTGCGGCGTCGCATCTGGGTGCTGCCTTTGGTCCGGAACCAGATGTGGTATGGGTCAATGTTCGGGGCCGCCTGCCGAGCGGACTCGAGGTGCCCGGGGTCTCCAGCGCCCGAGATGCTGCGGCCCACGTCGTGGCTCCTCAAAGCTCCAGCCGCCGGGTGGGAACGTACCAGATCGGCGAACTGGATCGTGCCACGGGCGAGGTCCGGATTCGGACCCACGAACACGAGGGGGCCTTCCGGCCGATGCCGAGTCCCGACGGCCGGTACCTGGCCTACGTCACGCGTCACGACGCCAGAAACGCCCTCAAGTTGCTTGACCTGGAAACAGGCAGCGAGCACTGGCTGGTCATGGATGTGCAGCGGGACGATTCCCAGGGCGGTGGCACCCGTGACCGCGATGTGTACCCGGGCTCAGCCTTCCTCCCCGATGGCACGGCGCTGATGACCAGTTTCGGCGGCAAGATCTGGAACGTTTCGATTCCCGACGGGGAGGTCAGCGAAATCCCCTTCTCAGCCGAGGTTGAGCTTGAGATGGGGCCGCTGGCCAAGTTCGACTACCCCGTCAACGACTCGGTGCTGACCGTGAGCCAGATTCGGGGCGCGCGGCCCAGTCCGGACGGGTCTCGCCTCGTCTTTGCCGCACTGGACAGACTGTGGATCGCAGACCTGCCTTCGACGAATCCCACCGACTCGACCCACGCCGAGATATCGGGGGCGCGTCGACTCACGGATGCCACGCACGTGGAACACGCGCCTGTCTGGAGTCCAGACGGTCAGTACGTGGCCTGGATCAGTTGGGATGATGCGGCGGGTGGGCATATCCATCGCATGCGAGTGGGCAGACGCGGCTCGGCGGAGACGCTCACCCCGACGGCCGCCTTCTATGACAAGCTGGCGTACTCAAGCGACGGCTCCAGACTCATGGCCGTTCGTGGCTCTCGACTCCATCGCACACGCATGCTGGAGGACTTCGGGGGGCACCATCCGTCTGCGGAGATGGAGTATGTGTGGTTGCCTGCAGACGGAGGCGAGCCACACCGAGTGGCCTGGGTGGGCTCGAGTTCGACCCAGCAGGGCAGAAATGCGCCTCACGCCGGCCCTGACCCCGAGCGCATGTATGTCTGGGACGGATCAGACGGACTGGTGTCCCTCCGCTTCGACGGGACGGACGTTCGAGGCGTTGTGAAAGTGACCGGCCCTTCCAACGGCAGTCAACGGGGCGGATCGCTGACCCCGGATGAAGTGATCCTGTCGCCGAATGGACGGCGAGCCCTGGTCCGGGTCGCGCGGAATGTGTATGCGATTACCGTCCCCCCGGTCGGGGCTCCCGCGCCCACGGTATCCGTCAACAGTTCCTCGTCCGTGCCGACCTGGAGGCTGACGGACATCGGAGGCGATTTTGTCGGATGGGCGGACGAGGGACGGGTGGCCTACTACGCCATCGGTCGCAGCTTCTTTCGTTATGACCTCGCGACCGCGGCGGAGGTGAAACAGCGGCAGGAGACCGCCAAGCAGGCAGAGGAGGACGCGTCGGAGGCGGAGGAGGAAGGCGAGGACGACGACCCCGGTGAGGACGATGACGACCCAGGCGATGACGATGACGATGCGGTACCCGCTGATTCGACCGACACCGAATCGCCCAAGATTCCGGACTACGCGCCCCTCCGCGTTGATGTAAACATCACAGCGGCCAGGGACCGTCCGTCAGGAAGCGTGGTGCTGCGCGGCGCGCGCATCATCACCATGCGGGGCGATGAGGTCCTTCCGCGTGCCGACGTCCTGGTGACAGACAATCGAATCGTGGGTGTCGGACCGGGCCTGACCGCCCCGCGGGGAGCGACCGAAATCGATGTTACCGGCAAGACCATCATGCCCGGCCTAGTGGACATTCATGCGCACACCTGGGTGGCCTGGGGGGTGCATCGCCGCCAGGTGTCCCAGTTCCTGGCCCAGTTGGCCTATGGGGTGACTACCCAGCGGGACCCGCAGACGTCTTCCGAAGATGTCGTCACCTACTCGGATCTGGTGGAGACCGGTGATATCCTGGGTCCCCGCATCTATTCCACGGGCCCGGGCGTGTTTTCGAATGACAATATCAAAAGCCTGGAGGACGCCCGGAATGTGCTCCGGCGGTACGCGGATCACTACAACACACTGACCATCAAGCAGTACCTCGCTGGCGATCGCAAAGTGAGGCAGTGGGTGATCATGGCGGCCCATGAGATGGGGCTGACCCCCACCACGGAAGGCGGGTCGAATTTCACCATGAACCTGAGCCTGATGGTGGATGGCTACGCGGGGCTGGAACACGCGCTCCCGATCAGTCCGTTCTACGATGACGTGGTGCAGCTCACCTCGGAATCCGGACTCACCTATACGCCGACGCTCGTCGTGGCGTACGGCGGGCCGAGTGGACTGAACTACTGGCTCACGCACGTGGACGTGGACGCGGACCCGCGACTGAAGCGTTTCACCCCGCACGACGAGCTCGACAAGTGGAAAACCACCACGTGGTACCGGGACGATCAGTACGTGCACTTCCTGCACGCCAGGCAGCTCAAGAAACTCGTCGAGGCCGGTGGCCGGGTCGGGCTGGGCTCCCACGGCGAAGTGCAGGGGCTTGGGACCCACTGGGAGCTCTGGATGCTCGCCTCAGGTGGCATGGCGCCGCTCGATGCCCTGCGGGCGGCCACGATCCACTCCGCCGATGCGGTCGGCCTGGACGGGGATCTCGGGTCGATTGAGGCCGGAAAGTTGGCGGACTTGCTGATCCTGGACGCCAATCCGCTCGACGACATCAGGAATACCTCCAGCATTCGCTACGTGATGAAGAATGGTCGGCTCTACGAGTCGGCAACTCTCAACGAAGTGTGGCCTCGCGAACGGGACTTGCCGGAACAATGGTGGTGGCGGGTGGAGCCGAAACAGGAATGAAGTACGCGCTCGTTACGCCTCGGTACTACTGGTCACTCTTCAAGGAGCTGGCTTTCTTCGTCTGGAATCCGGACAGCGCCGAGGCGGTCGAGAAGACCACCAGACGTAGGATCTGCGACACAGTTGGCCTCTTCGTGATCAAGATTCCGTTGCTCATTCCGGTGGGCCTGGTTATGTCCCTGCTCTACGATCCAGAGAATCTTACGAGCCAGAGTATGGCGGAACGCTTCTCCCCGGTGCAGCTCTTGCTGGTGGCCGGATTCGTACTGCCGCTCGTAGAGGAAGTGGGCTTCAGACTCTCGTTGCGCTTCAGACCGATTTACCTGGCGCTGTCGTCCAGCGTGTTTCTCTACTACATCCTAACCAAGGCTGTCTTTCAGACGAAAGTGAGCGCCATCGACGACAGCTTCTTCGTTCGAGCTGTGGCTGCCATAATTTTGGGTGTTCTCCTTTACCCGCTGGTCCGTCATTTGCCTATCCGGCAGAGACTGACGCAGTTCTGGGATGGCAACTTTCGTTTGATCTATTACGCTTCCTGCGTCGTGTTCGCGTGGATTCACCTTTCTAAGTACGAGCTCATCTGGCTCAACATCGTCTTACTGCCTGTACTGACTTTGCCGCAGCTGATGAGCGGCATCGTCTCCGGCTATACCAGAGTGAAGTTCGGCTTTGCCTACCCGCTGTTCTTTCATATCGGGACCAACACGCTGGCCATCGCACTCTCCTTCCTTCCGTTTGCAGACTGACAGACGGACCTACGGGACGTTCGAAGCGGCCGTACCTTGGCCCATGCGTTTCTTGTTTCTATGTCTATTGCTGGCGGCTGCGCCGGCAGCTGCCCAGACCTTCGATACCTACGGGTCCTTCAGGGACTCCCTTGGTGTCATCGTCAACCTGGCGGACGCAGGGGCGCGGGATACCGCCCTGCGCAGCCTCTGGAACAGGTTGAAGGCGGAGGGCCAAGTACCATTCCGCCATCGCGACAGTGTGGCTTTCCTGCATTTTGAACAGGAAACAGACGTGTCGATCGCCGGCGATTTCAACCGTTGGTCCAGCAACGCCTGGCCCGCCGCCCGAATGGGTGACACCTGGATGTGGATCCGCGAGGCCACCTTTCCCACCGATGCGCGGCTGGACTACAAGTTCGTCACCAACGGAGGGATGACATGGTCCCTCGACCCGGCCAATCCCCGCAGTCAGTGGGGTGGATTCGGTCCCAACTCTGAGCTCCGGATGCCCGACTACCAGCCCTCGCGCTTCGTTGAGCGCGTAGCCGGTCGGGCAAACGGCTCATACTCCCAGAATCGGGCGATCGCCAGTTCCGCACTCGGATACACGGTGAACTATCGTGTCTACACGCCACCCGGATACGAAGCTGGACTGTCAAACCTCCCGGTAGTCTATGTAACCGACGGCCACGAGTACGCAGATGATCGGCTGGGATCCATGCGAATCGTGCTCGACAACCTGATTGGGGAGTCACTCATCGTCCCCACGATTGCCGTTTTCATTGATCCGCGTGTGGGGTCGGACAACCGGCGCGGCGCTCAGTATATCCAAAACCCGGACTTCGCCTCCTTCGTCGCTGACGAGTTGGTCCCGGAAGTTGACGCGACCTTTCGCACGTGGTCCCATCGCGATGGTCGAGCCATATTGGGCACGTCCCTCGGAGGATTGAATTCGGCCTACTTCGGGGCCGTTCGACCCGAGACTTTCCGAAATATTGCCATTCAGTCGCCTTCCTTCAGCGGACGGTCATGGATCTTCGATCTCTATCGGGACGAGCCGGTCCGGGACACGCGAATCCACATGACGTGGGGCACCATCAATGACGTGGGTCCGGGGGCCGAACAGATGGCCTCGGTGATGGAGTCGAAGGGCTATGAGCTGGCAACGGTGACCGTGAATGAGGGGCACAGTTGGGGTGCCTGGCGTGCCCTTGTAGATGATGCGGTGGTGCATTTTTTCCCGCACGGCGCGACCCTGGATCGCTCAGCGGACGAGGCACCGAAGCAGGCCCATCTCGGCGCGATCTATCCGAACCCGTCGAATGGCCGAGTAACAATTACTTACGTCGCAGACCGTGGCGGAACGATTTCTGTCGATGTCCACGACGTTCTGGGGAGAAAGGTCGAGTCGCTATCCGGTGGCCCGACCGGACCTGGCGAACATCAGATCAGTTGGGACGTGGGGCACCTCGCTCCCGGAGTGTATCTCGTTTCGATGAGGGCAGCCGGGCAGCCGGTCCGGACTCGACGTCTGACCGTGTATTGACCGGGCGGGAGGACGTGGCGACCAAGCCACCCAGCCGCACCGATTCGCTGAACCCGAGGGCTCACTTCCCCGTAGCCCCCCCAAACCAGCGGATTGAAACCATGCGGCGTGCCTGTCTTGTCCTGACGCTCCTGTTCACGGCCTGTGCCGACCAGCCGGTCACGGATGAGTCGGCGGAAACGCCAGTCTCCCGACTGGAGACTTTTGTGCACGAGGGCGCCTGGGACTCGGCACCCAGGTTTCTCCGTTTTGACTTCCGAATCCGCTTCAATGGCGAGGAATTTCTCCTGAGTCAGAATCTCTGGGACCGGCACACCGGGCGGTACCGAACCGAGTGGAAGGCTGTGTACGAGGAGGGCGAGTCCATGGGTCTGGTCAATATGAACGGCGGTGGCGGCCGGGTTTTTCGGGATGGACAGGAGCTGACCGGAGAGGATGCTGCCGCTTTGATCGGTGGCGCCGAGTACCGCGCTGTAAATGATTCCTATTGGCTGATCGCCCCTTTCAAGTTCTCAGATCCCGGCACCCGACTCGAACGGCAGGACGAGGCCGTCCACTTGTCCTTTGACGAGGGCGTGGGCAATGATCACTTCTGGCTCTATCTGGATCCGGAGTCCGGTAAACTGGATCGGTGGGCCTTCTTTCTGGAAAGCTTCGAGGGCGAGCCCAGTCTGGATCAGGCGTCAGTCTGGCGATGGGAAAGCTGGGAGGAATTGGAGGGTGTGATGATCGCTCGCCGGCGCATTATGGAGGCTTCGCCCCAGTTCGCCCAGTTCCAGACCGGCGAGATCGATTTCCCTGTCCTCCAGTTCATGGATTCGGTGGACGACGCGGTGTTTGAGGATCCTTCGGTGGCGTTGCCTTGACACAGTAGGAAGCCTCACTTCGTCGCAATTGTCGTCGTCTTGCTATCGGATCTCGTAGTTTCCGGGACACCCCAAACTCAACTCTCGATGCGGCTTGCTGGACTTCTGGTCATTTTCCTTCTCGCCACCCCCGCTGCGGCGCAGTCTGACTTCCCGGTCCGCGGGACGCTGATCCCCGACGATGCAGACGCCACGCGGGTCGAGGCGTCATCGCGAGTCAATGTCAGGACAGGCCTACCAGTTGCGCTGTACCACTCGCCCTTCAGGGCACCGTTGGCAAGCCCCGAGGAAATGGCGTCGGCCTTCCTGCGCGAGCACGGCGCCGAGCTGGGAATAAATGACGTCGCGACCGTGTATCACGTTGCCACCCGACGGATGCTTGCTGGCTATCGCGTCTGGTTCCAGCAGCACGTGGACGGGGTCCCAGTCTACAAGTCTGTTGTCGCTGTCAGCGTCGGGACCAATGGCCAGATCCAGTTCGTGACCAACGGCTACAAGAGCGGAGTACGTCTGTTGGACGTCGCGTCCAAGACTGGGTCCGCGCAGGCCCGAAAGGCTGCCGCCAGCCACGTGGCGTTCCAGGGGCCACCGTCCTTCCAACAGGAGGAGTTGGTCATTTACGCGGAAGGCGGAGTAGCCAGACTCGCCCACAGGGTTCAACAGGTGACCGCGCAGGGTGCCTGGGATGTATTGGTGGACGCCCAGACGGGCACCGTCTTCCGTGCCGAGGCCACTGCTCACACGGCGCCGCCGGATCAGTCTGCGCCGCTCCTGACCCGGCCCACGGCCGCGTTTGGGGCAGCACAGGAAGTCATCAGTTCGCCGGGCATGCACGCAGACGGGACGGCGATGGTATTCGACCCGGACCCCATGACGACGCTCACCACCCAGTTCGGCGAGAGCGTCGGCGTGCAGGACAACGACGACGATGACTCGGACGACTTGACGGCCGCCCGTCGCCAGGTGACACTCCGCAACATCACAGACACCGGCTCAGAGTTTCAGCTCGCCGGACCGCTGGTAGTCATCACAGATTTCGACTCACCCTTCCGGGGCACCTTTTCGCAGGCCTCACCTGACTTCAACTTTACCCGCAGCCAGCCCGCATTCGAGGCCGCCAATGTGTACTACCACATTGAAAACTCCATGCGGTACGTGAACGAAGACATCGGCATCGCCCTGACTCCCCTTCAATATTCAGGCGGCGTCCAGGTGGATCCGCACGGACTGGATGGCGCAGTGAACGCCCAGTACCTCTTTACCGGGCAGCTCCGGTTTGGCGAGGGCGGTGCCGACATGGCAGAGGATCCGGAGGTCGTGCTCCACGAGCTGGGCCATGCGATCCACGATTGGATTACGAATCGCGGACTGTCCCAGGAAACGGGTCTGGGCGAAGGCTCGGCAGACTACTGGGCGGCATCCTACACGCGAAGCTGGAACGCCTGGCCTCCAGGCGATGCGCGTCGGGACAACTTCGGAAGATGGGGAGGCCGCCCGTTTTTTCTGGGGCGATCCACCGACTACGCCGGGCGCTACCCCTTCGACTTGACAGGGGCGATTCACACCGACGGGCAAATCTGGTCTTCGGCCATGATCTCCATTCTCGACCAAATTGGGCGCGAAAAGTCTGACCGGCTGTTCCTGGAGGGACTCTCCATGACGGGTCCGACGTCAAATACGGAGGACGCGGCCCGGGCCGTGCTCAAGGCCGATTCGCTCCTCTTCGGGGCCGAGAACGCTGCGGTGATGATCGAGGCCTTCGTCGAGCGGGGATTCTTGTTCAGGGCGGTCGCGGCCGGGATCGGGATTTCCGGTCCAGGACCCAGGGCAGTCACGTTCCTCGACGTATCGACGTTCGGCTCGGGATCCGCCAATTCCTGGGCCTGGGATTTCCAGTCGGATGGCGTGGTTGACGCGACCTCGTCGGTCACCAATTTCACGTACGAAGAACCAGGCCTCTACAGCGTAACGCTGACCGCGTCCAATGGCACGCGAACCGAAACCACCACCTTGACGGACTACGTCAGTGTGAACTCCGGCGTCTATGTATGGGAAGGTTTTGGACGGCCGGCTGGGCGATCCGGTCGCTACATCTACGACTCGCTCCAGGAGGCCGGAGTAGAAGCGGTCTACTCCAGGACGGCCAAAATCCATCCATCGCTTGAGGGTTTTGATGCTGTGTTCCTCTCGTTTGGGCCGTCTGATCCGCAAAGCCTCCCATCCCCCGTCGGGCGCCAGGCCGAGCAGGCTATTCGCGAATACATAGCCGGCGGAGGAAATGTGTACCTGGAGGGCGGGGATGCCTTGGGATTTGACCAGGCATCAAACGACCGGCTCCTGAACCTTTTTGGGATCGATTCCTCGAGCGACGGCTCCGCCCAGAGCGTCACCAGTCTCGTTGGCGAGTCCAACACGCTGGCCGAGGGACTGGTCTTTACCTCGTCGCGTCAGACGGCGAATGGATCCGTGGATACGTACACTCCCGGCGGGTCGGGACGGGTACTGTTCCGGCAGCAGGGCTACGGTATTGTGGGGGTCCAGAACTCGGATGCCGGAGGTGGCAAGACGGTGGCCTTGGCTTACACGCTCGCGGATCTGGAGGGCAACGGATCGAGCACCCGTGACGCCGTGCTCATCGCCATCATGGACTTCTTCGGAATGCCTATCGCGTTGGACGCAGAAGGGCCTCAGGATCTGCCATCGCGGAGCCAACAGCTTGAGCTGTATCCCAACCCGGCCGGTCAGCGAACGCAGGTCCGGTTTAATCTGTCGATCCCTTCGAGAATCTCGCTGGAGGTATATGACCTTCTGGGACGCCGAGTACTGGCCGATGTCGGCTCAGGATGGAGGAATGCGGGGACCCATGAGGCCACGCTGGCTACCGGCAACCTCTCCGCCGGTACCTACCTGGTCCGACTGGTCGTCGATGGCGCGGCCGAGCATCTGCCGCTTGTGGTCCTCCGGTAGCCGGGGGCTGTCCTGGCCTCCGACTAGCTTTCGACCTTTCGGTCAACATAGGCGCCGTAGGATGGTCGCTTGCGCCCTGCCTCCTGCGGTAGCAGCGGCGAGGTGATCAGATAGTCGGCCGAGATCCGGTTGCAGGCCAGCGGGATATCCCACACGACCGCCAGTCGCAGCAGGGCCTTGACGTCCGGATCGTGTGGCATCGGCTGGAGCGGATCCCAGAAGAACACCAGCATCTGGATATCTCCCTGTGCGATACCGGCTCCGATTTGCTGATCCCCCCCCAGCGGCCCGCTCTGCATGCATTGAACCTCCCGGTCCAGCGCCTGGGAAAGAAGGCGTCCGGTCGTCCCGGTCGCGACCAGGTTGTGGGCGGCCAGAATGGTCCTGTTGTGAGTCGCCCATTCGACAATGTCCTTCTTCTTGTTGTCGTGGGCTACGAGTGCGATGCGCATGGACGTTATCCGGATGAGCAGGAGCAGGGGAGCAGCCTCAACATACTGCGCCACGCCAATCGCTGTCCAAAAGAAAAGCCCGGCAGGACCCTATCGAATCCGGACCTGTGTCCGGGTGGCTCTTCCGCGCGGCGTGGCCAGGACGCTGGTGTACACACCGGGAGGAAGGTTGCCGTCAACGCTCCAGGATACCCTGTGTATGCCGGCCGGCAGGAGGCCATCGAAAAGCACGGCCACTTCCCGGCCAAGCAGATCGTGTATGCTGAGCCGCACTGGCCCGGGTCCGGGCGTCTGGAACGCTATTTCCAGCCCGGTAGAGAACGGATTGGGATAGCCGCTGGCAAGGGAAAAGTCTACGCTCGGCTGTTCCTCGTTGTCCAGCGCAATGACAGCCAGCAAGTCGGCGACCACTTCCTTGGCGGCGTCAAGGCTGCTCGACACGTTGGAACTGCTCTTGAATCGGAGCACGCCGTCAGCACCGATGACCAGCAGACGGTCATACGTGGTTCCATAGAGCTGTGCCATCGAGCCCGCCTGGAGTCCGAGGGGGTAGGACACCCCTGTCTGGTTCTTGAAAGACGTGACGGTAGCCGTGGATGAACTGCTCGTCCACAGATCGAGGCCAATCGCCTGGAAAGACGGGTTGCTGCCGTGGACGGCATTCACCTCGATTTCGGTACGAGGTCCTACCGAAAGGCAGAAGGGGCAGGTGTTGCCGAAGAGAAAGACGAACACCACTTTGCCCTGGTAATCGGCCAGCTTCAGCTGCCCACCACCCAGTTTGGGGAACGCAAAATCCGGCGCGGCCTGCCCGACCGTTTGTGCGTCGGCCGTCGCGAAGGACAGGCTCAGGAGCAGAAGCAGGGTCGCGAGAGGTCTCATTCAGAAACGGCTTGTGATGCGAAGTTCTGCACCGGTGAAGTCCAGTAACTCGTAACAGATACCGGACGTGCATGCCGGACCCCCGCGGCGAGTTCCGCCAAATAACGCCAAGCTGTGTCTACGATTGGGTCGCCAGCCCAGATTGCCCCCCAGCCAGTATCTGGCTTTCTCCTCAATGACCGGAGTCCGCGGATCATCCGTGACGAACACGTCGGTGGACCGCTCCATCACAATCCCTGCCGAGTAGGTGGACGATAAAGAGACGGTTAGACCGCCCACGAGATTGTGGGCGTTCGCAGGCTCAACGAATTCCCGGTCGAACCACTGGGACTCCCCGGTCAGAGAAATAGACCAGCGATTCGCCAATTTTCTGTCCAGATAGACGCCCACGGCACGCCTCCCGGATTCGCCCTTCAGGGGATCCTCGGCAACATCCAGGAAGGCCCTGGCCGTCATGGCTCCCAGAGGCGGGGCGGTGTACTCGAAAAAGAACTCCCGGTACACGAAGTCTCGCCCAAAGTCGTTCACTGCCCGGGTCCCGTTGACAATCACACTTCCTGCGGCGCCAGTCGACGCGTAGACCTCGAGCTGGAAGCCCGTCTCCTGCACGACGTTCAGGACGTGGGTGCTCCGGTTCAGGACGACCCAGCTGTGCTCTCGCACCAGACTGGGTGGATCGTTGAAGCCGGACCCGAGGAAGAAGTCGCCGTAGTCCTTGTACTCGAGGCTTCCCCCCAGTCCACGTTGCCCGAACGACACCGACGCATACAGGGCGTGGCGTCCGTCGAGGAGTCCTCCTGTCTGGCCCAGTTCGCGGGCCAACTCCACGTAGGCGCTCGCTCCGTGCGGTCCGGCCCAGTTCACGAAGCCCGAGCCGAAATCGCTGTCCTGGGCGTCACTCTCGTGGCGCAGCCACATCGCACCGATCTGGACCGGGCCCGGTCGAACTGCTCCGCTGAGCGCAGTCACCAAATCCGGCCTTCGGTCACTTCTCGAAAGGGTGGGCGGGAGGACACTGACGAGCGGTCTCCCTCGCAGCGCCTGCAGATCAAAACGGCGGGTGACAAAAGAAAGCGATGCGCCTTCAATGTCTCGCTGGAAGGACTGCCGGATTCGAAATGCGGCATCTTCGTAGGTGGCGCCTGGAATCTCGAACCCTCTGAGCAGGAGTCCCCGTCCCAGGATGTCATAAAAATGGCCGGCACGGGCCGTAAAACCCGCACGATTGAACGACGCCCGAACCTGCGACAGGCTCGTATATCGGCGGTCAGCCTGCGAAGTCCCATCGGCAGAAGTGAGATCGCCAGTCAGGAATTGCTCGGCCCGCAGGGCAAGACGAAGATCACCTGCGTCGTACCGGAGGTTCAATTGTTGAAACGCCGTGGTCAATCCGGAGGGCTCTGTAAATGGGGTGTTGCCCGCCTGAATCTCCAGTCGGTTAAGCGCCGAGAACTGGGCGCCGGCGGGTCCTGCCGCGCACAGGGTCAGCATCAGAGTCGCCACGCGGGCATGCAGACTGCTCAACTGTCTTCCGAAAGCAGACGCATGATCTCGCCTCGAACCACCGCCTCGTCGCCGGGGCGAAACCCCTCGTGGGAATACACGATGTTTCGGCGATCGTCGATGACCAGGAGGGTTGGCATTGCCTGGACATTGAGTTCGGCCATGACTTCGCTGTTCGTGTCCAGCAGGATTGTATAGTTCACTCCCAGCGATCGGGCGTACGGAGCGACCTTCGACACATTCCGCGGAGAGTCCACGTTGACACCTACCACGGAAACGCCCGAGTCCTTCAGCGAATCGGACAGGGCGACGAGCGAGGGGATCGACTTGACACACGGCCCGCACCAGGTCGCCCAGAAGTCGATGAGCGTCAGGTTTTCACCCATGACCTCCGCCAATCGGGTCGGACGGCCGTCCAGATCCGGAAGTTGGAAATTCGGGACACGGTCCTGAGGGGGGAATCGTTCCGGAGGCTGGGTGCCCGAGACGGCCAGCAGGCACAGAGAAAGCAGCAGTGGTTTCGTAGTCATGGCCAAAGAAACGGCCCATCGCCCGACAGGACCAGGGCAGAAACTCAAGTCGAGCTGAGATGTAAGTGCGGCCGTGAGAAGCGGACTGCATCATATCGCTCGCACGCTCAACTGGGCCGGTAGTCTGGCGGCCGTGATCGTGTGCCTCGGCGGCGTCCTGGGACCCGACATCCACGGGCTCCTGCACGCCCGCAGCCACGGTATGGAGGCTGGCGAAGTCTGTGCATTTGACGGGGACGGTGCCCACGTTGAAGAGGATTGGGCTCAGCCGGCCCACGACGATTGCACGCTGTGCCACCGAGTAGAGGTCGCGCTGGATGTTGAGGAGGTGGGTATCCACGCTCCAATAGAGGAGCGGGGTGCCTCAATGGCTTGGAGCGCCGAGGGATCGATACGGCACGAGACACCAGACCGAGGGCGTGGACCGCCGCAAAGGGGCTAGACCAGCGCCGCAGTCCATCCGGACCGCCGCGTCCGAGGCGCCTCGCGCCTCAGGATCCCAGGGTTGCCTCACCATTCGGTTTTTTCGCGATGCCCATACATCGAACTCTGCTCGCCCTGACGGCGAGTTTGGTGCTCCTTCAATCTGTCCCAGCCAACGCCCAGTTTATCACGGGAGTGATCTCCGATTCCGACGGAAGTGCCCTCGCCGGAGTTCAGGTCGTGGTGGAAGGGACGACTCGTGGAACGGTGTCGCTGGCAGGCGGCCAGTACAGGCTGGACGGACTCCCGCCCGGCCCCGTGAACCTGTCGTTCAGGTTCATCGGGTTTCGCACGGAGGAGCGCATGGTGGATGTGCCTGCGGATGGAGGGGTGCGACTGGACATGGTGATGCACACCGAAGTGATCCAGGTCGATGAGATAGTGGTCACCGCCGAAGGCCAGGAAGAGGCCATGCTCAAACGCTCGACGCGGTCGGTGATTGTCCTCGACGCCCTCGCGCTGGAGGAGATTCGCGGACAGACTCTGGGCGAGATGCTCTCGACCCTGCCCGGCGTCACCTCGCTCAGTACCGGGCCCTCCATTTCCAAGCCCGTCATTCGGGGCCTGCATTCGCAACGAGTCGTGGTCCTCAACAGCGGCGTGGTGCAGGAAGGCCAGCAGTGGGGAGGCGAACACGGGCCTGAGATCGATCCATTTTCTCCCGGCCGAATTGAGGTCATCAAGGGCGCTGCCGGGGTCGAGTACGGTGTCGGTGCAATCGGCGGCGTGATTCGGGTGGAGCCGGAAGAGCTGCCGTACGGCGAAAAGATCTCAGGTCGACTGGAGGCGAACGCGTTCAGCAACAACAGGCAGGGAGCCGGATCGGCCATGGTCGAGGGGGGGCTCTTTGGCGGAGGCTGGCGCGCACGGACTTCGTACCACCGGGCAGGCGATTCGCGGACGCCTGAGCACGTGATTCGTAACTCGGGTTTCAGCGAGTGGGACGGCAGCCTGAGTGCCGGATACGAGGGCGAGCGCATCGGATGGCGAGCGGTTGCCAGTCATTTTGGTACCACGCTGGGCCTCTACACGGGGGCGCATATCGGAAACGTCGACGACCTCCTGCGAGCGATCGAACGGGGTGAACCGTCGGTAACCCACGACTTTTCGTACTCCATTGACCCTCCGAAACAGAAGATCGCACACGATCTGATATCACTCCGTGGGCATGTGAAGCTGAAGAGCGGCGATTGGATCGAGGCGCAATACGGCTATCAATCAAACCGCCGATCCGAGTTTGACGCGCACGCACGGTCGGGGGACGATGTCGGAGACCCTGCCTTTTCGCTACGACTGGCCACGAATACGCTGGATGTCAAGCTGCGCGCCAAGCCGCGCGGGCGGTGGCTGGGAGTCGTCGGAGTCAGCGGCATGAATCAGGCCAATCGAAATCAGGAAACCGGACTGCTGCTTCCCAACTTCCGGGCCCTCACCGGAGGCGTGTTTACGCGTGGCAGTTATGTTTCGGGACCGCTGACGCTGGAAGCCGGCGGGCGTCTGGATTACAGGTGGCTTGAGGCCTGGCCACACGAAACCCAGGGTGCCGGGCCGTTTGTCAAGAAGACACACTCCTGGGCCAGCCCATCGGCCGTTCTCGGTCTGATCTGGCGACTCTCCGAGCACTGGTCACTGGCGTCCAGTGCGGCGACTGGCTGGCGGCCACCGGGCGTCAACGAACTGTACAACTTCGGTGTGCACCACGGGACGGCGCGGTTCGAGGCGGGGAGTCCGGATCTCGACGCGGAGCAGAGCCTGGGATTGGATGGTACCCTCCGGCACCTGTCCGAGTCCTTCACCATCGAGGTGAGTGGCTACCTCAACCGAATGGGTGGCTTCATCTACCTGCGTCCTGAGGCCAGTCCGCGTGTGACCATCCGCGGGACTTTTCCGTCATTTGCCTACGCCCAGACGACGGCCCGGCTCGTGGGATTGGACGGTTCCGTAACCACTCAGCTGGGCCATGGCATCGAGCTGTCCGGAGTGCTGTCGATGGTGCGAGGGCAAGACTTGGACAATGACGAGCCCCTCCTTGCGATGCCGGCCGATCGGCTACGGTTGGGTATTCGCAAGAATTGGGGGGAAGCCTTCGTCGGCCTCACGGGCACCCTGGTAGCGCGTCAGAACCGATTCCCGGAGGGCGTTGATTTCGCTGAGCCTCCTCCGGCCTATTCGCTGCTGAGCCTGGAAGGTCACCGGACGTTCTTCCCAGGCGGCTCCGGGCTGCACGTGACCATTAGCGTAGACAACCTGCTGAATACGTCCTATCGGGACTACCTCAGCAGGTTCAGGTATTTCATCGATGATCCCGGGCGCACGGTGGCGCTGCGTATTCACCTGCCGATCGGAGGCACGTCATGAGGCGATTCATTCTGGCCGTCATGGCGCTGCTGCTCGCCGCCTGCGATTCCGTCCAGCCCACCTATTCCGGTCCCGGAGAGCAGGAACTGATCACGCGGGTGACGCTCCGACTCCAGCGTGGAGACGAGCTCTACACGGCCACCGCTTCCGACGCTGACGGGGATGGGGCGGGATTTGTGATCGAGGAGCTTCTGCTTCCGGCGGATGCCGTCCTGGAGGGCTCGATCGAGGTGGCCGACGACATAAATCAGGAGTTGATATCAGACGAGGTTGCCGAGGAAGCCGACGAGCATCAGTTCTTCTACCTGCCCGGGGGCGGGGTCGAGGGGCGAATTGAGGTGGAGGCCGTCGACACGGATGAAAACGGCTTGCCGGTCGGGCTGCGATTCATTCTTCGTGTCTCGCCGGGTCCTGAAGCGACGGGCTTCCTTCGGGTCATACTGAGTCATTACGACGCGGAACCGAAGGATGGCGTGAGCCGCAGCGGAGAGACAGATATTGACCTCTCATTCCCCGTCCGCATCCAGTAGCGCAGAACGCGTATTCTTGTCTTCTCCAACATCGCCTCACGCCCATGTACCGCCTGCTGCCTCTGATCGCCCTCCTGTTCGTCTCCGCGTTTGGACTCCCGGACCGGGGGCAATCCGAGGTACCGGTCGTCGGTGCTACGGACGAACTGGACGCCTTCTGGGCCGAGGTATCGCGAACGGTGGCGGAGGGCGACTTTGAAGGATATGCGGCCACGTACCACCCCGACGCGGTGCTGGTGAGTCAGTCGGGCGGCGTCTCCTATCCCATCGCCGAGGCGCTGGCCGGATGGAAGCAGGGTTTCGATGACACGGCTGCCGGGAAGATGAAAGCCCACGTTGATTTTCGATTCACCCAGCGTCTGAACGACGAAAACACGGCCCACGAAACGGGCATGTTCTACTACACGGCCCAGACCGGTGATGGCGAGCCACAGGGTTCACCCCTCCACTTTCAGGCACTGTTGGTGAAGCAGGGCGGCCAGTGGAAGATGGTCATGGAATACCAGATGACGCCCGCCACCATGGAAAAGTGGGACGCCGCCGGGTAAAGCGCTTCTTTTCGAGCGCTGGCGGCGTCCGACCGGACTCAGTTCGCCCGTTCGTAAACGCGGACATAGTCCACTTTCATGATCTGGGGAAAGACAGTCGACTGATCCGGATTGCCGGGCCAATCGCCGCCCACCGCCAGGTTGAGCAACAGATGGAAACGCTGATCAAATGGCGCTGGGAAGTCGTGCCCGAATGTCGCCCAGTTCCTGGCTACGCGGTACTGGACGCCATCCACGTACCAGCGCATCTCGGTCTCGTCCCATTCCAGACTGAACTCATGGAAGTCATCGGAAAACGTGCCGGAGGGCAGTTGGTACGATGAGCCGGCGAAGTCATGCGAGGGCGAGTCCGCCCGCGTGTGGTGCAGCGTTCCATGGACGAGGGCGGGCTGGTGCCCCAGATATTCCATGATGTCGATCTCGCCTGAGTTCGGCCATCCGCCGTACACATTCTCAGTCGGTAGCATCCAGATGGCCGGCCAGATCCCTTGACCGATTGGCATCTGGGCGCTGACGTCCACCCGCCCGTACTTGAAGTCCACCTTGCCGGCCGTGTTGATCCGGGCGGACGTGTATTGTCGCGTTCCGTCGGGTCCCGTGTACGATCCTTCGTGCGCGACGATGTGCAGGATGCCGTCTTCAACGGTCGAGTTCAGTTTTCGGGAGGTGTAGTACTGGAGTTCGTTGTTGAAAGGATTGCCGGTAATCCAATGCGTCCAATTCGACGTGTCGACTTCGAGTCCGTCAAACTCATCATTCCACACAAGCCGGTATCCCTCAGGTTCGGGGATGTTGGCCTCCTTCTTTTCTGTGTCTGACGATGAGCCGCCGTCGCAGCCGGTTGATACCAGCGTTGAGAAGGCGAGTACGGGAATCAGGAAAATCAGACGGTGCATCGCCAGTTGGGATTGTTGTTGTTGTTCTACCTACCACCGGCCGTGGCGTTTCGAGGGATCCCGCCTGGAATGTCGCGAGCGGCATCCCGTTTCCCGCGGCCGGCGGCTCAGTCACGAAGCGCGGTCAGGAACGCGTCCCCGTAGCGATCCAGCTTCGTCAGGCCGACACCGGAAATCCGAAGCATCTGTTCCGGAGTCCGGGGCCTCAAAACGGCCAGTTCGAGCAGCACCTTGTCCCCGAACACGATGTAGGCCGGGACCTGGGACTCGTCGGCGAGCTCCTTTCGGACGACCCGGAGCCGTTCGAAGAGCGCCCGATCCTCCTGACTCAACGTGTCGACAGAAATCCCCGGCGACGAACCGGAGCCTCGTGATTTCGAAAGCGGCCTCGCCGCCTTGATCCGATCCTGAATGGCAACACCCGTGCAGACGTCACACGCGTCCTCGCAGGGCCCGATCGTTTCGTCAAAGTGCGCAACCAGTACCTGATGACGGCACTGACCGCGCTCCACCAAGCGGAACAGGCGCACCGTGGCATCGCCGGTTCGCTTCCGGACTTCGACATCGTCAATCGAGTCGAGAAACCGCTCGTGACCCTTGACGTCGGCCCACGAATAGAACAGGACGCAATCGCTCGGAAGGCCGTCCCGCCCCGCGCGACCGATCTCCTGATACCAGGACTCAATGTCCTTAGGCATGTCGCGGTGGATGACGAAGCGGACATTAGACTTGTCGATGCCCATTCCAAAGGCCACCGTCGCCACGATCACGTCCACATCATCGTGCTGAAACCCCTCTTGGGCAGAGGAGCGGGCCTCGGAACTCAAACCCGCGTGGTAAGGACGTGCGTTCACCCCGTTCCTGACCAGGAAGTCTGACGTCTGCTCGACGGCCTTCCGGCTCAGGCAATACACAATTCCGCTCTCACCGGCATGGGACCGAACGATGCCGAGGATCTCGTTGCGCGTATTCCCTCCCTGGCCCTTCTTGCGAGCCGAGATGCGGAGATTTCGTCGGAAGAAGGAGCCCTTGTAGCCGGCCGGCTTCCGCATCCCCAATTGTCGGAGGATGTCCACGGCCACGGGGCGGGTGGCGGTTGCCGTTAAGGCCAGGACCGGCACGTCCAGCTGCTGCTTCAGTCCACGCAGTCGTCGATACGACGGTCTGAAGTCGTGTCCCCATTGACTGATGCAGTGAGCCTCATCCACAACAAGCAGGGCGATGGGACAGTCTCGCACGAAGTCACCCAGATGGCCGTCCAGCGCTTCCGGGGCGAGGAACACCAGTTCATACTCCCCCGCCCGCAGGCCATTCATGCGGGTGCGTTTCTCCTCGTACGAGAGGGTCGAATTGATGGCTGCCGCCCGGAATCCAAGTGCCTGAATAGCGTCCACCTGGTCCTTCATCAGGGAGATGAGCGGAGAGAGGACCAGCACCGTCCCGTCCAGCAGTCGGGCCGGCAGTTGGTAGGTCAACGACTTCCCCGCTCCGGTAGGCATCAATGCGATGCAGTCCTTGCCGGCAAGGACCGCGTCGATCACTTCGCGCTGTCCTGGTCGAAATTCTGAGAATCCAAAGACGTCCTGAAGTACGGACTCGGGAGATGCGATCGTGTCTGGGTTCATCTGGTGGTCGGCAGAGGGAAGCGTAAGCAGGAGGCCGCCGAAGATACCCGCCGCGATGATGTTCGGTTCGGTCAGCGGCCGAAAACACCCGAGCGCTGTGGGGGACTAGAGGCGGGCACTGTGGGGATCGCAACGCGTGTTCCGCACGATATGTGCCGCTGGCACGGCGGACACCGATTTTTGACGCACCGAAACGCGAAAAAATCTCGCCCGCCCGTTCATTTAGTCGATTCTGCGACGGAGTTTACCAGTCAGCTAGACACAGCCTCCAATGCAAAACATCTTTCGCGTTGTGCCGTCTTTAGACAGTCCCATCGCCCCCCTGCTATTCGCCATGACCGACGACGACGACTGGATGGAAGACCCGGATAACTGGGACAAGCCATGGGGTGATGAGGAGGAAGAAGAGGAAGAAGAAGACACTTGGGGTGACGAGGACGACGAAGAAGACGATTTCGATGACGAGGACTATGATGACGAGGAATAGTGGATGACCATACGGTCATTCATGGAGCGCCATTTCCGGCATTTTAATGCCGCGGCCGCGCTCGACGCATCTGATGGCTATGTGGCCCATCTCGATGGTGGTGGCGCCATGCTGGTGAGTCTCGCCGGTGCCATGAGCACGGCGGAGCTCGGCCTGACGCTTGCCGACATGATCCGAGGCGGGAAGGTGCACGCGATATCCTGCACCGGTGCGAATCTGGAAGAGGATCTGTTCAATCTGGTCGCACACGATCACTACGTGCGCATTCCTCGCTACCGCGATTTGACGCCGCAGGACGAAGCGGATCTGATGGCGCGGCACCTCAACCGGGTCACGGACACGTGCATTCCGGAAGAGGAGGCCATCCGGAAAGTCGAGGACGCGATCCTCGAGGTATGGCAGGCCGCAGACCGGGCGGGGGAGCGCAGGTTGCCACACGAGTTCCTGTTTGAGCTGATTCGAAGCAAGCGGCTGGTGTCTTCCTATCAGATTGACCCTGCCGACAGCTGGCTGGTCGCGGCCGCAGAGTGCAATCTTCCGATGGTGGTTCCTGGATGGGAGGATTCAACGCTGGGTAACATCTTTGCGGCCCACTGCATCAAGGGGGACATCCAGGATCCCCGCACCATGAAGTCGGGGATCGAATACATGATCTCACTGGCGGATTGGTATTCGGCCGAAACCAGACCGGTCGGGTTCTTTCAGATCGGAGGCGGGATCGCCGGTGATTTTCCGATCTGCGTGGTTCCCATGCTGGAACAGGACCTGCATCGGGAAACGCCTCTCTGGGCGTATTTCTGTCAGATCAGTGACTCGACCACTTCGTATGGGTCGTACTCGGGCGCTGTGCCGAATGAGAAGATCACCTGGGGAAAACTCGGTGTTGATACCCCCTCATTTCTCATCGAGTCCGATGCGACCATCGTAGCGCCGCTCATCTTTGCGTACGTGCTCGAGTCCGATCCAACGCTGGCCTGGAGCGCCTCCGGGCGGATCGTGGCAGAGTCGACCCAAGGCTGATGATACCAAAGAATCCCGCGGCCTGGTCCACAGAGGCCGCCGCCGAACTATACCACCTCTCAGGGTGGAGCGACGACTATTTCCGCATCGACGACAGCGGAAGGGCCGTGGCTGATGTCGACCGGGACGGGCAGCGCCAGATCGTCATCGAAAAGGTGGTCGATCGGGTCACCCGTGAGGGCCTACAGACGCCGCTTGTAATCCGGTTCCAGGACATCATCGCCAGCCGGGTCCGTCAGTTGAACGAGGCGTTCAACGCGGCTCGGGAGGAGTTCGGCTACGAACCGCCCTACCGCGGAGTGTATCCCATCAAG
Source organism: Bacteroidota bacterium (assembly GCA_029262855.1). GTDB lineage: Bacteria > Bacteroidota > Rhodothermia > Rhodothermales > UBA10348 > JABDJZ01. The sequence continues at coordinate 160,758 of JAJCYP010000022.1, forward strand.
GTGAACCAGCTGCACGAGGTGGTGGACGAAATCCTCGAGGCAGGACGCACCTACGGCATGGGGTTGGAGTGTGGATCGAAGGCCGAACTGGTGGCCGCCCTTCCGTACCTCGGCGACGAGATGTTTCTCATCTGCAACGGGTACAAAGATGAGGACATGTTTGATCTCATCCTTACAGGACAGCGACTCGGGAAGATGGTCATTCCGGTGATCGAGAAGTTTGATGAGTTCCAGCTCCTGAATCGGCTTGCAAATGCCCGCGGGATTCGGGCCGAGTTTGGCGTTCGGATTCGGCTCATGTCTCCGGGCTCCGGGAAGTGGGCGGAGTCCGGCGGCGACGGGTCAAAGTTTGGTGTTACGATCCCCGAGCTGCTCCGGATCATGGACAGTCTCCGGGAGCAGGGACGAGAGGAGAGCCTAGTGCTGCTGCATTTCCACCTCGGAAGTCAGGTGGCGCACATTCAGTCGCTACGCGCAGGTGTAAAGGAGATCACCCGCATCTACACGCAGCTCGCCGGCCGCGGGATGCGAGTGAAGTACCTGGACGTGGGTGGTGGGCTGGGGGTCAACTACGAGGCGGACCTCGCCAATCCCGATGAGGGTATCAACTACACGCTGCAGGAATACGCCAACACGGTGGTCTCCATCGTGCAGGAGATGTGTCGTGCCGACAACGTGGCTCCGCCGATTCTGATAAGCGAGAGCGGTCGCGCGCTGACGGCCCACCATTCGGTTCTGGTGGTCGATGTGCTGTCCGCCTACGGAAAGGAGGAAATTGCCGACGGGTTCGTCCCCGGTGAGGCCGATCATGCGGCTATTCGCGCGCTCCACGACACGCTGATGTGGCTCCGCGAGGACACAGTCCTTCGGCCGGCCGAACTTCTGGAAGCGTATCACGACGCCACCGTAAAACGGCAGGAGGCCGAGTCGCTGTTTGGCTTCGGGTATCTGCCGCTCGAGCAGAAGGGGCTGGCCGAGGAGCTTTACTGGTCGGCCTGCAAGGCCATCAACGAGCGGGTGCGAGCCTCGGCCATGGAGTGGGTGCCCGCGGAACTGGATGCGCTGGATCGACTGCTGGTCGAGCAGTACTTGTGCGATTTTTCTGTCTTTCAGTCCATCTTGGATCACTGGGCGATTGGGCAGCGCTTTCCCATCATGCCCTTGTCCCGTTTGGACGAAAAGCCTTCCAAAAGGGCTGTCCTGGTTGATCTGACCTGTGATTCGGACGGCAAGGTGAACCGATATGTCTCGGACAACGAGGACAAGCGGTACCTGGACCTGCATGCGTTAAACCCCGGCGAGCCCTATCGCCTGGGGTTTTTCCTGATGGGCGCTTACCAGGACATCATGGGTGACATGCACAATCTCTTTGGGCGTGTCGCCGAGGTGCATGTCTATGCCGATGACGACGAGCCGGACGGTTTCTATATCGAGAAGCGGATTCCCGGTGCACGCATCAAGGAAATCCTGGCCCTCGTGCAGTACTTCCCGGAGGATCTGAAGATGCGGCTGGAGAAGATGATGATGAAGGAGGTCCGGGCGGGCCGGCTGCGGAGAGTGGAGGCCGTGCGATTCCTCGAGCGGTATACCCAGATGTTCAATGACACGACGTACCTGAACGCAGCCCCGGCGGGCGACCAGGCAGCGCCCGCAGCTGCCGACATGGACGCCGCGCCGAGCGCTCCCCAGGAAGCGGAGGTGGCGGAGTGAGGGACGTCCGGGTAGGCTTGGGACAATTCAGCATGGGAGATAACCCGGCCGCGAATCTCGATTGCGCCGAGGAAGTCATCGTGGCTCTCGCCAAGGAAGGCGCGCAGGTCATCTGCCTCCCCGAGCTCTTTGCGAGTCGGTACTTCTGTCAGGAGGAGAACGCGGACCACTATGCTCTGGCGGAGGCCGTCCCCGGTCCAACCACCGGCCGCTTCGAGCGAGTCGCCAAAGCGTTGGACGTCGCCCTGGTCCTCAGCCTGTTCGAGAAACGGGCGCCCGGTCTGTACCACAACACGGCCGCTGTCATCGACGGTCCGCGCGGGTACCTCGGCAAGTACCGCAAAATGCATATTCCGGATGACCCGAGGTACTACGAGAAGTACTACTTCACGCCGGGCGATCTTGGATTCAAGACGTTCGACCTGCGAATCGGCCGAATCGGCGTGCTGATCTGCTGGGATCAGTGGTACCCCGAGGCGGCACGACTGACGGCGATGAGGGGCGCGGAGATCCTCTTCTACCCGACCGCCATTGGCTGGCACCCGGAGGAGAAAGCGTCGCACGGAGTTCAGCAGCACGAAGCGTGGGAGACCATACAGCGGTCGCATGCCGTGGCGAACGGCTGCTTCGTGGCCTCGGTAAACCGGACCGGATTCGAGCCCGACCCGGCTGGCGAGGAGGGCGCCGGTATTCAGTTCTGGGGACAGACGTTCGCGGCCGGACCGGACGGGGCCATCCTCGAGCGACTCCCGGCGAACGGACCCGCCCAGCGGGTCATCACGATGGACCTGGATCGGATCGCGGAGCAGCGGCACGGCTGGCCGTTTCTGCGGGATCGACGGGTGGAGGCCTACCAGCAGATCACCGAGCGCTATCTGGATGACTGACCTCCGGATGCCTGCCGAGTGGGAGCCGCACGGGTCCACGTGGATCTCGTGGCCGCACAACCGGGATACCTGGCCCGGTGCATTCGATCAGTTGGAGCCCGCCTACGCACGATTGGTCCGCGTCCTGGCAAGGTCAGAGCCGGTGGACGTCAATGTCCTGGGGTCGGAGCATGAGGCCCATGTGAGGGCGCTCCTGGAGGATGCGCCGGGCGAGATCCGGTACCATCATATTCCAACCAATGACGCCTGGTGCCGGGACCATGGGGCCACATTCGTTCGGGGTGCCGGCGGCCTTGTGGCGGTCGATTTCGAGTACAACGCCTGGGGTGGCAAGTATCCCCCCTTCGATCTGGACCAGTTGGCTGCTCGCCAGATGGCCGACAAGTTGCGCGTCCCCTGCGTTGAGGCCGGTTTGGCGCTTGAGGGCGGCGCGATCGAGGTGAACGGCGAGGGCGTGTTGATGACAACGGCCTCCTGCGTGCTGAACCCCAATCGGAACCCGGGACTCACCCGCGAACAGGCCGAGGAGCGCTTGACGGAGCTGCTCGGGATCGAGAACGTGCTGTGGGTAGATGGCGAGTTGGAGGGCGATGACACCGATGGTCATATCGACAACCTTGCCCGGTTTGTCGGGCGTCGGGACGTCGTCATGTGTGTGCCGCCAGCCGGGAAGGATTCCGGTGGGCTGCGCGCGGGGTTTGAACGGCTGAAGCGGGAGGCAGGCCTTCTCGGGATACGCGTGCATGCCGTGCCGATACCACCACCCGTTTTTTCGCCGGCGTCGTCGGGCAAGCACGTCCAACTCCCGGCATCCTACGCCAACTTCTACATCACGAATGAGGCCGTCCTGATACCGGGGTATGACGAGGCTACGGACGGCGAGGCGGCTCGGGTCATAGGCGGGTTTTTCCCGGACCGGAGGACTGAAGTGGTGGACTGCCGCCTGATTGTCTGGGGGTTGGGTGCGATTCATTGCCTGACCCAGCAAGTGCCGGCGTAAGGCCGGTCCCCAATGCGAAACGGCGAGTCCGCCGAAGCAGACCCGCCGTTCACGGTGCCGTGTGGTAAGGCCCGTCGGGCTACGCTCGACTGGAGTTCTTCTTCATTGTTTCAGGAGTGTGGGAGGGGCACCCCTCACTGAACGACGATCGTCCGTGAGGTACCGGGCAGACCCTCCTCAGCGGCAAGGGCGGCTACTGCGAGACGGCGCCAGCGGAGATTCATGGTGTTGGGGGGGCTTGACCTCAGAATCGGATACAGGACGCACGATCGCAAGCGGGGCAAGGAACGCCCTCTTTGCCGCCGGAATCATCTATAAACAACATAGTTCAACAAAACAGTTGAACTATAGTGTTGCATTGCTTTTCTTGACTGCATGTCACCCAAACCCGCCAAAGACCAAGCCACCGAGGAGCGGATCTTCGAAGCCGCGCAGGCCGTGTTTCTCGAGAGTGGTTTCGACGGCGCTCGGATGAAGGGCATCGCCCGCCGCGCCGACATCAACCACTCCATGCTGCACTACTACTTCCGGACGAAGGGGCATCTCTTTGGTGCGGTCTTCCGGAGGGCCGCGATGAACTTCATGCCGCCGCTCACGGACGTCCTTCGCTCGCGGCTGCCACTGCTCGAGAAGATCGACCAGTTCGTCGGGCAGTATCTGGAGACGATAAGGGCCAATCCGCATATGCCCGGATTCATCATGCAGGAACTGCGCAGGAAGCCAGATGCCCTCAAGGAGATCGCCGGAACGGTCGGCGGCGACCTCATCGACAGGCTGCGGGCAGACATACACGAGGCGGTCAATACCGGTCAAATCAGACCAGTGACACCGGAGGACCTGTTTGCAAACCTGGTCGGGCTTTGTGTCTGGCCATTCATCGCCCGGCCCATGCTGGAAACCATTTTCTCAGCCGGAGGCTCGGAGTTCGAGACCTTCCTGGATGGCCGGCGCGATTCCGTTCGATCATTCATGAGACACGCGTTGGCACCATGATTTCAGCAATTGCCCTGGCGCTGATCCTTCAGGTCACGCCGCGACCGATGCAAGCGCCGCCCGACACGCTGGATCTGCAGTGGGTCCACCGGGCAGCACTGGCCGAGCACCCGCGGGCCGCAGAGCAGGCGCAATTGATCGAGGCCTCCCGCCTGGGGGCCGCGGCGCTCCAGGCAGGGCTCCGGCCCCGCATCGCCCTCACGGGTCAGGCGGTCTACCACTCGAGTGTCGCCGAGATCGCGTTGCCCATTCCCGGAGCCGACGTGCCCTCGATTCCTCATGAGCAATACAAGGCTGGAGTGGCCACGGAGGTCGCCCTCCTCGGACGAGGTACCACGCAGCGGCAGGCGGACCTCCTGCGAGCCGACGCCGCAGTCAATGCCCAGGAGGCCGCAGTCGGGATCTGGCAAGTCAGAACACGGGTCGAGCAGGCCTTCTTCGGCGTGGCCAAGGCAGAGGCGGGACTGGAAGCGCTGGCGTCCTTCAAGGGCGACGTGTCCGCACGACTCAACCAGCTGGAGTCGGCGCACGAGGAGGGCCTGGTGACCCAATCTTCTGTGGACGCCCTGCGCGCAGAACTTGTCCGACTGGATCAGCAGGAGAGTCTCACGGAGGCCTCCCGCCTGGGCGCCCTGGCATCGCTCTCCATTCTTACGGGAGTCGCGCATCCACCGGAAACCCGTGTTCGCGTGCCGTCCGCCATGGGGGCAGACGCAGGGCGCCGGCCGGAGTATGCGCTATTCGCCGCCACGCGGAGTCGCCTGGCCAGACAGGAGGCCATGTCGGCAGAGGGCACACGACCGCGAGTCGATGCGTTCGGCGAGGCGGCCGTCGGCCGGCCCCCGGGCCTGAATCTGTTTGGCGATAGGGTCGAGCCCTTCTTTTCGGTTGGCCTGCGGGTGCGCTGGCCTGTCTTTGACTGGGGCGCCTCCAGCCGAAACCGGGAGGCGCTGGCCATACAGCGTGAAGTCCTGGACGGGCGAGAGGCCGAGTTCATCCAAGGTGTCGCATTGCAGACCGCGGGATTGGAGCAGGAGGTTCAGGGCCTCCGCGCAGTCCTCGCCCGCGATCCCGAAATCATGGCCCTGCGGCAGTCCATCGCCGCGGACGCGGCCACCCGTCTGGCCGCCGGTGTGACCACCTCCACCGACTATCTCGAGGAGGCCAACGCGGCCTTCCGGGCTCAACTGGACCAGCGACTCCACGAAATTCAACTCGCCGAGCTATTGGCACGCATCCAGACCATTCAAGGGGCATCCAAATGAAGCACGTTCACTATTTGGTACTCGTTGTCAGTATATCGCTTGCCACCGGCTGCGGGTCGAACCAGAAGACCTCTGACGCTTACGGCAATTTCGAGTCAACCGAGGTCACGGTCTCCTCGGAGGTCGCCGGACGCCTGGTTCGACTCGACGTGACGGAGGGGCAGCGCCTGCAGGCTGGCAGCGTGATCGGACTCGTCGACACAACGCAGTTTGCGCTTCGCCGTGACGAGCTCCGAGCTCGCCGTGCCGCCGTGCGGGCCCGATTCCCCAGCGTGGTGGCCCAGGAAGACGTGCTGAAAACACAGCGAAACGTGGCCGCGCGTGAACTTGAGCGATTCGAGAACCTGGTATCTCAAGGTGCGGCCACCGCCAAGACACTCGATGACCTGCGTGGCCAGCTGGAGGTCCTCGACAGCCAGATCGCCAACGCGCGGGCGGCCAACCCTCCCATCATGGCGGAGCTGAGTGTGATGGATGCCCAACTGGCATCGCTCGAGGACCAGATCGGACGGGCGCGGCTCGTTAATCCGGTCAACGGCGTGGTCTTGACCACGTTCGCGAGCGAATCCGAACTGACCTCGCCAGGCCGGCCGCTTTACCGCATCGCCGCCCTGGACACCCTTGAACTGAGGGCCTATGTATCCGGCGCCCAGTTGCCACGGGTCATCCTGGGCCAGGAGGTCACGGTGATCGTGGACTACGACGAGTCATCCAACCAGACGCTCCGGGGCACGATCTCCTGGATCTCTTCCCAGGCGGAGTTTACCCCCAAGTTCATCCAGACCAAGGAGGAACGGGTGAGTCTGGTCTATGCCGTCAAGGTCCGGGTTCCGAACCCCGACGGAGTCCTGAAGCTCGGAATGCCCGGCGAGATCCGCTTCGCCGGGACCGGCCCGTGACTGCCGTCGACATCAAGGCTCTCGAAAAGCGCTTCGGGAAGACGGCGGCGCTGGAACCGGTCACCTTCTCGGTAGCCGAAGGAGAGCTTTTCGGACTTATCGGTCCGGACGGCGCCGGAAAAACTACGCTCTTCAGAATGCTCGCTACCCTAGTCCTGCCGACCGGGGGGACGGCTACGGTGGATGGGCTTGATGTGGTCAGGGACTACCGCGAGCTGCGGAATCGCCTTGGCTACATGCCCGGCCGGTTCGCGCTCTACCAGGATCTGACGGTCGCCGAGAATCTGAAGTTCTTCGCGTCCATCTTCGGGGCGACCATCGAGTCCAACTACGAAATGATCCGGGACATTTACGGCCAACTGGAGCCGTTCCGGGATCGGCGCGCCGGGGCCCTTTCAGGGGGAATGAAGCAGAAGCTGGCCCTGTCCTGCGCGTTGATTCACCGCCCTCGCGTCCTGCTGCTCGACGAGCCGACAACCGGTGTGGATGCCGTCTCCCGGCTGGAATTCTGGGACGTGCTCACCCGACTGCGGGACTCGGGCCTGACAATCCTGGTGTCGACTCCTTACATGGACGAGGCCGCAAGGTGTGATCGCGTGGCCCTGATCCAGGACGGCCACATTCTGGAAATCAATACGCCGACGGGGATTGAGGATTCGTACCCGCTACCCCTGCTTTCGGTTAAGTCCAGCGACCGGCTCACGGCAAAGAGAGCTCTGGAGCGATTCCCTTTTGCCTACTCCGTCTACCCGTTCGGGGAGGAATTGCACTTCACCGACTCACGGGCGGAGCCCTCGGTCTCCGAGATCAAGACCTGGCTGCATGAGGCGGGCGTAGCCGATGCCGAAGTGACGGTCATCCGGGCCGGGATCGAGGACGTCTTCATGCATCGCATGCCGACCGTTGAAGGCCAGACCGGGGTCGCATGACGAGCGCTCCTGCCATCATCTGCCAGGGTCTCACAAGGAAGTTCGGCTCCTTTACGGCGGTCGACTCGATCTCTTTCGAGGTCGCCCAGGGCGAAGTGTTCGGGTTTCTCGGCGCCAACGGTGCGGGAAAGACGACGGCCATCCGGATGCTGACCGGACTCCTGCAGCCCACCGGCGGTCAGGCTTGGGTGGCCGGGCACGACGTCTACTCGGAGGTGGAGGCCGTCAAGCGATCCATTGGCTACATGAGTCAACGGTTTTCGCTCTACGACGACCTTACCGTCAGGGAAAACATCGAGTTCTATGGCGGGATCTATGGTCTCCGGAAGACCGAGCTGCACCAGAAGTCAGGAGACCTGATCGAGCGATTGGACATGGAGGCAGAAGCCAACAGTATGATTCGCTCGTTGCCGCTGGGTTGGCGCCAGAAGATCGCCTTCTCGGTTGCCGTCCTCCATGAGCCAGCCATCGTCTTTCTGGATGAGCCGACCGGCGGCGTCGACCCGATCACCCGTCGGCAGTTCTGGGACCTGATCTACGAGAAGGCGGCCCAGGGTGTCACGGTCTTCGTGACCACCCACTACATGGATGAGGCCGAATATTGTGACCGGGTGTCCATCATGGTGGATGGCCGTATCGAGGCCCTGGGATCGCCCGCCGAGCTGAAAAAGGGACACGGTGTGGACTCGATCAACGATCTGTTCGTCCTGTTGGCCCGCGGCGGAAAGCGAGGTGACGCGTGAAGGCGTTCCGCGGCTTCGTAATCAAGGAGTTCTTCCACATCTTCAGGGATCGGCGGACGCTGGTCATCTTGTTCGGGATGCCGATCATCCAGATGATGCTCTTCGGATACGCCATCCGAAACGAGGTGCAGGACGTTCAGGTGGCCGTGGTGGACTGGGCACATGACTCGGCATCCGAGGCCATCACTGACCGACTGGAGGCCTCCCGCTACCTGCAGGTAGTACCGGGAATCGAGCACCAGGACATCGAACGCGCCTTCCGGAGGGGTGAGGCCAAGGTGGCGGTGACGTTCCCTCGGAACTTCGAGCGCGACCTGATCCTGGGCGAGAGTCCAACCGTTCAGGTGATTACGGACGCAACCGATCCGAACACCGCAAACACAGTGCTGGCCTATGTCACTGCCGCTATCGGCACGTACCAGATTGAGGTACTGACCACCTCCGGAGGGGCCCGCCCGGCATCCATAGTCCTGGAACCACGGATGCGCTTCAATCCTGAGCTCCGCAGCGTGGTGCTCTTCGTTCCGGGGCTGATCGCACTCATCCTGATGCTGGTATGCGCGCTGATGACGTCCATCACCATCACGCGTGAAAAGGAAATCGGGACGATGGAAATCCTGCTCGTCTCGCCACTTCGTCCCGGTCAGATCATCGTCGGCAAGGTGATGCCCTATCTCGTGCTGTCGCTGGTCAACGTGGTCACAATTCTGCTGCTGGCATCTCAGGTATTTCTCGTTCCCATTCGAGGCTCCCTCACGCTCTTGCTGGCCGAGTGCTTCCTGTTCATCATCTGCGCCTTGGCCCTCGGCATTTTCATCTCGACGAGGACCTCGACGCAGCAAGTAGCCATGATGATCTCGCTCGCCGGGCTGCTGCTGCCGACGGTGATCCTCTCCGGGTTCATCTTCCCGGTCGCCAGTATGCCTGCGCCGCTTCAGATCGTGAGCCACATCGTCCCGGCCAAGTGGTTTCTGATTGTCATCCGGGGCATCATGATCAAGGGTGTAGGCCTCGAGGCCATCTGGCAGGAGACCCTGGTTCTGGTGGGGATGACCACGGTGTTTCTCGTGGCCAGCGTCCGGGGATTCAACGTCCGGCTTGCCGACTGATGCGAATCATCGCCATCATATTGCGCAAGGAATTCCGGCAGATCTTCAGGAATCGGGCCATGCTCCCTATCCTGTTCGTGCTCCCGGTGATTCAGCTTCTGGTGCTGTCGTATGCCGCGACTTTCGAGGTTCGGGAAACTCCACTGGTGGTCATAGATCAGGACCGGTCCGAGACGTCTCGCGCCCTGATTGCCCGCCTGGACGCCTCCCTGTATTTCCAGATCGGCGAGCAGACCACGTCCATGGAGGAGGCCGAGCGTGCCTTGCTGTTCGGCGAGGTGGACATGGTCATGACGATTCCCTCAGGGTTGGAGCGGGACCTCGGCGCGGGCCAACCGGTGATCGTGCAGGTGGTTCTCGATGCTGAGGACGGTGCGACGGCGGGGATCGTACAGTCCTATGCGACGCAGATCATCAATCAGGTAAACGCCGATATCTCGCTGGGACCGCCTGGCATTCGCATCGCGCCGAGCCACTGGTACAACCCGAACCTGGAATACACCACGTTCATGGTGCCCGGCATTCTGGTCCTGCTTGTGACCATCATCGGGACCTTCCTGTCTGCGATGAATGTCGTCAGGGAAAAGGAAATCGGTACGATAGAACAGCTCAATGTGACGCCCATCAAACGGTACCAGTTCGTGGTGGCGAAGCTGCTCCCATTCTGGATCATCGGGATGGCAGAACTGGGTGTTGGCCTGGTTATCGCGAAGATTGTTTTCTCAGTGCCGATGGTGGGCAGCCTCTGGCTGGTGTTCGCACTTGCCGGGCTCTACCTGCTCGTGATGCTTGGTCTGGGGCTCTGGATTTCGACCCTGACCGACACGCAGCAGCAGGCCATGTTCGTGGCCTGGTTTCTCATGGTGATCTTCATCCTCCTGAGCGGCCTGTTCACCCCAATCGACAGCATGCCGCGGTGGGCGCAGATCGTGACGGAGTTCAATCCGATTGCCCACTTCATCGAGATCATGCGGCGCATCCTGCTGAAGGGCGCGGGATTCCAGGACGTCACCCGGCAGACGGCCGCGCTGGCCATTCAGGCCGTCCTGATGCTGACCCTGGCGGTGCGGCAATACCAGAAGCGGACGGGATAGGGCGCATTGCGACCCGGGGAAAAGAGACTACCTTGGCGACTGCAAGAGGGATGGCCGGCCAGGTCAGAGCTCTCGCTGCTTTTGCCCGTTCCCCCCTGAAACAACTCTACTATCAATGAGCAAGGTCTTTTACATCGTTGAATTCACAATCAATGAAGGCAAGGTCGATGCCTTCAAGAACTTGGCCCACGGCTTCATTTCTGAGGTCGAGGCTACTGAGAGTGGAACGCTGGGCTACCAGTGGTATCTGGCGGAAGACGGATCCCGCTGTCTCATCCAGGAGACGTTCGAAAGCTCAGAGGCTCTGCTGGTCCATCTTGCAAACGTCGGCCCCAACCTGCCCGCACTTCTCGAGATTGCTCCATTGGGCCGCCTCGAGGTATTTGGTGAAGTAAGTGACACCGCCCGCAGGGCTTTGGCTACGCTGGGTGCTCAGCACTTCTCGAATTTCGGCGGTTTCGATCGATAGAAACTCGGGCTATGCGCGCTCGAGTGCTTCCCGGTCCCATTTCGCCAGGTCCGCAGCCGCCTCGTACGTGGTCTGCATGAACGCGGTGAGTGCCGTGTCGGGATCCTCCGAATTGGCGACGGCCTCGTAGGACAACAGGAATTCCCCAAGGTCCTTCTGGTAGTACGCCGCCGCCGGACTGACGGGGTATTCCGCGAAGCCCTCGGGTTGGGGGTAGGCGTAGGCGTAAAACGCCGCCTCTCCCAGCCCGGCGCCTGGCCAGAAACCGGCACTTGACACTTCGTGCGAATACGCTTCGCGCATGACCGAGTCGTTGAGGTTCGGGGCGCCGCCTGGGTGTTTGGGGGCTGTCCGTCCAGAGAACCGGGTGACGGCGAGGTCAAACGCCCCCCAGAAGAAGTGTACCGGGCTCACCTTGCCTTGGAATCCGGCGCGGAATCGGACGAAGACCCTGTGGATGCTGACCAGGGCTGTCCAGAAGCGCTCGACCGCCGCAGAGTCATAACTGGCGTGCTCCTGATCATCAGGAAACGCGGCGACGGGTCCCGGAATTTCGACCGGCGTAGTCCAGATTTTGGTTGAAAGCCCGAGATCATCCAGCACTCCCATGAGCCGGGCGTAGAAGTCGGCGACACTCATCGCGTCCAGCGGGAATGCCGCGTAGTCTCCGGCCGTAGTCGTCACCTCCAGATGGTGCTCCACGAAGTCAAAATCGATGGAGAACGATCCCTGATCGGAGGCAATCAGGCCCGTCCCCAGACCGCGCGCCGTGACATAGAGCGGGACATGCCAAGAATGATTCACCCAGGGCATGTGGGCCAGCCGGATCTTGCCCGCAATCTGCGTCCACAGGTGGACGGTCGCATACGTGTCGCCCCATTCTTCGAGGGGAAGGGGAGGCCACGCCGGGTGGGGATGAGACATAGGTTTTGAGTCGGATTGAGTGGAGGCTGCCTACCAGAGAATCAGGTAAAGCGCCGCCGTGACGCCGAGAATCGCGAAGGCTGCAACCGCAAAAACGGAATCAGACTCGCTCCGGATTCCATCGAGTGAAATGGCCTTCGGGCTGTCCTTGCCCTTGCCTTCGATCAGGGAGATGACGGTGATGAGGACAACGGAGAGCACGAACACCAGGCCCATGCGATGTATGAATGGCAGAGCGGGTGTCAACACCTTCATGCCGGCGGAAAGTGGAATGCTGAGAACAGCGGTCACCAGCGCAGCATTGGGCGTGGCCTTCTTCCAGAAGAGCCCCATCACGAAGACGGCCAGCACGCCCGGCGAGATGAAGCCGGTGTATTCCTGGATGTACTGGAAGGCCTGATCAATGGCACCGAGCAGCGGGTAGGCTGCGAAGGCGGCGATGACGATGGCTACGAGACTGACCGTCCGTCCGATCGACACCAGCTTCCGCTCGGAGGCCTCCTTGTTGATCATGGACCGGTAGAGATCCATCGTAAAGATGGTCGCGGTCGAGTTCATCATGGAGGCGAGTGACGATACGATGGCAGCAGCCAGTGCGGCCACGGCAAGCCCGCGGAGTCCGGGGCCGACAAAGGTGCCCAGGAGCCACGGATACGCCTCGTCGGCTTGCCCGATCGGGGCGTTCATGGCGAAGGCCACCATGCCCGGGATGACCACGATGAACGGAAGCAGCAGCTTCAGTCCGGCCGCGAACGCCAGGCCACGACGGGCTTCCTTCAGGCTCTTGGCGGCGAGCGCACGCTGGATGATGTACTGGTTGCATCCCCAATAGAAGAGGTTCGCCACCCACATGCCGCCGAGCAGGACGCCGAGCCCGGGCAGCAGCTGGTAGGCATCCTGAAGAGTTCCGGCCTCATCGGTGTACGTCAGTTCGCCGGGAAAAAGGACCATGTTGAAGCGATCGGGGATGTCCTCAAACAGCTGGGCGAACCCTGCCAGCATCCCCTGCCCATCGCCGTAGGCATTCAGCGCGAGAACGGTCGTGAGTACGCCACCCCCGATCAGTACAACCACCTGAACCACGTCCGTCCAGGCGACCGCCTCGAGCCCCCCGTAAATGGAGTAGACCGTCGCGAAGAGCGCCAGTCCGGCCATTCCCCAGAACAGCGGGATACCCATGATTCCCTCGAGTGCCAGCGCGCCCAGATAGAGCACCGACGTCAAGTTGACAAAGACGTAAACCAGTAGCCAGAACACGGCCAGCAGGGTCCGCACCCGTCCATCGAAGCGCTGCTCCAAAAACTGGGGCATCGTGAAGATCTTCTTCTCCAGATAGATGGGGATGAAGAGCCATGCGATGAGCAGCAGCGTGACAGCCGCCATCCACTCGTAGGAGGCGATGGCCAGACCGAGTCGAAATCCCGACCCGGACATTCCGATGAACTGCTCGGCGGAGATATTCGATGCGATGAGGGACGCGCCAATGGCCCACCATGGCAGCGCTTTGCCGGCCAGGAAATAGTCGGTGGAGTCCTTCTCGTGGCCCTTCTTGCTGCGGGATACCCACAGTCCGGTGCCGACAATGAGGATCGCATACAGCGCGAAAACCAGGTAGTCGAGGGTCGAAAATCCCATGGGGGTTGAAGTCTAGGTGCGGTTGCGGGTGGGAGGAGTGCCGAGAAGGTCAGGGACTTTTGCCAGCGAGTCCAACTTGACGCGGATTTTCTTTCGATTCCGGGCTGGTCGAGAAGGAAAATACGGTCCGGGACGTGTACGTCTCTCCGGGTCGGAGAAGGGTGCTCGGGTAGTCCGGTCGACTGGGACTGTCCGGGAAGTGCTGGGTCTCGAGGCAGACCCCGTCCCGACGCCGATGGGGGTTGCCTGACTTTCCAGGAATGCCCTCCAGGTGATTACCGGTGTAGACATGCATTCCGGGCTCGGTCGTGAATACAGACAGCGTTCGCCCCGAGGCTGGATCAGTCAGCTTCGCCGCCGGCGTGGAACGTTCTCCGGCCAACCAAAAGGAGTGGTCGTATCCGCCGACGGCCTGGAGGTCTTGGTTCGAGGCGTCGATTCGGGACCCGATCCGGGCTGGCTGACGGAAGTCGAATGGGGTGTTCGCAACCGGCGCCGCGCCGCCCTTTGGAATACCGTCTTCCGAGACCGGAATGAAGCGGTCGGCGGCCACCTGCAAGAGGTGATCCTCAATTGACCCGGCGCCGGCGAGGTTGAAATAGGTGTGCTGCGTAAGGTTCACGGGGGTAGGCCGATCGGTCTTGGCGTGGTAGTCAACCGTCCACTCATTCTGGAGCAGCGTGTAGGTGACACGCACGGCCAAGTTGCCGGAAAACCCGCCGTGGCCATCTGGACTCACACAGGATAATGCGACGCCGCACACACGGTCATCCTGGAAGGGTCGGGCCGACCAGAGGACGGCGTCGAGTCCGCGATATCCGCCGTGGAGGTGATTCGGTCCGTCATTGCGATCAAGCTGGTAGGTGACGCCATCAACCGAGATCCGCCCTCTGGCAATGCGGTTGGCGTAACGCCCCACGATCGCTCCGAAATAGGCCGGGTTGTCCAGGTATTCCACGGGCGTGGAGTAGCCCAGCGTCACATCGACGAAGCGTCCGGCCCGGTCGGGGGCGAGGATGGACAGGACGATACCGCCGTAGGTCATCATCCTCAGTTTGAGTCCGCCGGGGGAGGTGAGCGTGTAGGTCTGGACTTCGCGATCCCCGACCCAGAACCCGCTGGGTTCGACAGTCACGCTCGGCGCCTGGGGTTTGGGCTTCCGCGTTCCGGATCGTGTCGATTCGCTCTT
>JAJCYP010000023.1 GCA_029262855.1 Bacteroidota bacterium
CGAGTGGCTCCGGGCCGTCCAGCGGCACTCCCCGACCACTTCAACAGCCGCAGATCTACCACTGGGTTGTCCTTAAGTCTAACTCATCCAACCACTTGGATCAACCGGCTGGCAACTCCGCTACTGGTCTGATACTGGTACTATTTTGTTAGTTATTGAAGTGATTTAGGACCGCACGGTACCTTGGCGACATCCACCGATGGAGGTTGGCGCCATGATGATTCCCAAGGCCGGACTTGCTCCGCTACCTGAACTGGCCCGGTTCCTCGAACCCTTCGCGGCCCTGGTGCGCCGCTCCGAGAGCCGGCAGGCCCTGGAGCGCTACACCACCGGGCTCTTGGCCGACCTGCCCCGCAAGACCGCCTCCGACCTCGGACGGGCCCTTCCCGGTACCTCGGGGCAGCGCCTGCAGGAACTGCTCACCAGGGCGGTGCCCGGGGAAGCGTGCTACGAAGCGACTCATTGAGGTCGAATCGTTTCAACTCTTGAGACGCCACAGGTTGAACCGGATCCAGAATTGTGATTGAGCTCGGCGATCTGTATGGTGGTGGAGGCTTGGTTCGTCCGGTTTTACGAAACGGTCAATGCCATGAACATCAAGTCCGGAAGGAAAGGACGGTTTTGAATCCTCCGGTCTGCCCACCCCGAGTGGCTGCACTGCGGTCCGCGATGGCTTTGGCTGGCGGAGGCGCTGGCGGTCACGAGCAACGACGAAGTAGTCGTCACCGGCTCGTCCTCCCCTGACGTCGACTGGGGAATCCCGACTGATGTAGACCTTATTGCCTGCCACTGCCAGTTCGAGTCAGCCAACTATTCCCTTGTTCGTGAATGGAGGACTGAAGGGGGCTGGTCGCAATCATCCCTAGAGTGATATCCCAGTGAATGCAAGACTGACTTGCTCGGTTTGGCTGTTATCAGCGATGGTCGGGATCGCCACGGCGCAGCCCTCGGTCATTCAGCCGCCTTCTGAGCTTGTTGCCTTCCCCGGTAACGGCTTTGTGTCAATGTCGTGGACGCCTTCAGCGGACGGCTCCGTCGTTGACTACCGAGTTTACCGAGATCAAGGGCCAAATGGCGAGCCGTGGGAGATCGGCGGGTTTGTGGAAACTGGCGGGGCTCTGTCTTTCATCGACCGAACCGCCCAGAACGGGATCGCCTACCAATATCAAGTCTCGGCCGTGAACATCTTCGGTCTCTTTAGCAGCAAGACTGAGGCAGTGGAGGCCACTCCGCTTCTGTCCAGTGTCGTACCGCCCGGCCCTCTCCAGGCGGCAGTCGCCTCCGGGAGCACGACCCTGACATGGACGCCATCCCCATCAGCAGGTACCTCCTACCAAATAATGAGGGCGCGTTCGAGTCCTCCCCTGACGGTGGTCGCTGAGGTTCGCGGTACTACCTGGGTCGATACGTCCCTCGTGGATGGCATCGTCTACTACTTCCGCATTCGCGCGATATCGGGCGCCGGAAATGTCAGCCCACCCTCCGAGACAATGGCAATCACCGCCGGGTCAGCCGTTCTCACTCCGTCCAATCTGCAAATCACAGCGGAAGACCGGTCAGCTACGCTTTCCTGGGAGTGGAATGGCCCTGACGCCCAGTCTTTCTTCGTTTTCAGAGGGCTGACCCCCAATGCCCTGGCGGCAATATCTGAGGTCGGCGGATCTGTCCGGTCCTTTACCGACACCGGCTTAGTCAACGGTGTCCGCTACTATTTTGCTCTGAAGGCGTCTGTTCCTCTGGGGGTGGGGCCACCCAGTCACACGGTGCAGGTGATCCCGTTTGCCCCCTTGACGTCCAACCCAGCGCCCATCCCAATCGGCCCGGTCTGGGATCTTGCGAAGATCGGAGACTACGTCTTCGCCGCCACCAACCACGGGATCTACCGCACATTCCCCACAACCCTGCCAGTATGGGAGTCCGCAGGCTTGGCGGATGAAAAGGTATTCACCCTAGCAGCGCTTTCCTCCGGCGATGCCCTGGCTGGCGCTCGCCACGGTGTCTATCGGTACTCGGCGACCTCACAAACTTGGTCTTCCCGGGGCCCCCTTGAGTCAACTGAGGTCCATTCCTTGCTCGAGATCCAAAACGGAGCGGGTATTCTGGCGGGTACAACAGACGGTGTTTACCAATCATTCGATGGCGGCGACAGTTGGTCCGCATCCGGCCTTGCCAGCATTCCTGTCTGGGCTCTTACAGAAACCAGCGGGGGCGATGTGTATGCCGGTACCAGTTTCGCGGGTAGCGCCCTCCTTTGGCGTAGGGCTGGCGCAAGCTGGGAGGCCCTCGCCTCCGGGGGTGAGCCTCTCTCACGGGCGATCTCGATCCTCGAAAGGATGGACGGCAGCCTTTTTGTTGGCACGAATCGAGGTCCCTCACTCCTTTTTAGGGATGGGAGCATCGTTTCGAGTTTCAGTACAGAGGCAGGCACACTGCTAGCCCGAGAGGGTGGAGTTCTCATCGGGTCCAATTCATATCCAAGTAGCGGCCTGTGGTACTGGAGCGAGGCGGATAGCACTGCATCCCGAATCGGGGGAGCCATTATCGAATACGCCGATGTCTACAGCTTGGATCGAATTGGCGAAGTGGTCCTTGCTGGCTTGAATAGCGGTCAGATCCTCATTTCCGCCGATAACGGCGAGTCCTGGTCCGACTATTCCATAGGCGTGGTGCCACAGGAAGCCTCCGGCTCAGTGGCACTGGCTGAACCGTGGACCGAGATTTCCCCTGGACCAAGTTCGGCCTACTACACATCTCTTCTCGAGCACGAAAGCGGCCGGCTGTACGCAGCTACGCTGAGGGACGGTCTGTTCGCGAGCCATGATCTGGGTGCATCGTGGCAGCGACTGGAGAATGGACTCCAGGCGAATCTTTTCCAGATCGCCTCTGACCGCCGCGGGGGTGTATTGGTGGGGACGTTCCGTGGGCTCTATCGGTCGGTGGATGAAGGCCAATCTTGGTCTGTGCTCGCGTTCGAAGACACGACCGTGACTACGGTTCTGGCTACTCCAGCCGGGGTCCTTGCAGGCTTTCTTGCCAGAATCGGACTTCGCACATCGGTGGATGACGGACAGACCTGGAGTGGAAGGGGGATGACTTCCGAACTAAACGCGGTCCCTTTGGCTTATGACCGCAACCTTCTTTTTACCGGGGCATCCACATTCCAGTTCGGCGGAGCCGCTCATCTTGATTTCGTATCCGGCGGTTTCATTGCTGCTGAATCGATCGCAATCGCAGACAACGGGGATCGACTTATCGGCGGGCCGGGCGGCGTATCCATATCCGAGGATGGCGGAGTCTCGTGGTCGCGGCCGCAACTCTCGGACATCCACCAGGTCAGTTGGAGAAGGGACGGTGTTTGGTTCGCAGCCGGCGAGAGTGGCGTGTTTACCTCCGGAAGTGCCGGCCTCGAATGGTCCGAGCTCTCCCTCGGCCTTCCGAATGCCGGGGTTCTCTCCCTGGCGGTTGCTCAGGATGGGTACATCTTCGCAGGAACTCGAGGTGGAGGCCTGTTCCGCGCAAGGACTTATCTGGCGACGTCCCTGACGACCATCTCGGAGCCGTCCCGGGATGCGAGGACAGGTAGTGACCCCACTACTTTCCCGAATCCCACGGCGGGACACTTCGAACTTCGATTTGGGGATGCCGGGGGCGGACCACTTACGGTCTCAATATTCGACGCCCTTGGAAGGAGGGCCACAACTTGGACGACCCTGGGATTTCGGGCGGGGCCACTCCGTTTCCAGGTCGATGCCTCCGACTGGGCGCCTGGAGTGTACTTTTGCCGGGTCGAGGCCGACGGACGCGTAGCCTCGACAACAATCGTGGTGAGCAGATGATGGACAACAACAAGAAGCTGGGCATCGCCCTTGGCGCCCTTGTGCTCACCCTGAACGTTTCCTGTTACGACGATCTCGTTTCATCGTATGTCACGAACTCACAGCCCTCCGCACAAATTGATTCGACCGATTTCGGAGCAGAAGTGGAGGCAATGATCTCGTCCTCCTTCGGTCTCGGTTTTTGGGCGGGTACTCAATGGAGCGCGCCATCGATGACCCTGAGTACTATCGCTGACGAAATTTCGTCTGCTTGGGCCAACTGGGGAATGAGAGACTTGTCCAGCGAACCCCGGCACCCATGGAGAAACTCGATCACATATTCCCAAAGCCGGTTTACCCGTGATCCGTGGATCAGGCATTATGGTGGGATTCAATCCCTAAACCGGGGACTCTTCTACCTTGGGGAAGGTGTCCAGATCGGTCAGGCTGGTGTCGACACGGACAGGGCTATCGCCTTTGCCCATTTTGTTTCGGGACTGTCCCATGGCTTTGTCTCTCTCATGTACGACCAGGGGTACATCCTGACGGAGCCGGCGCTACAACTGGAAGAACTGCCCTCCTTGTTCCCTCACCAGGCGGTTCTGGCGGCCGCCATATCTCAACTTGACCGCGCGATTGCGATCGCAGAGAGGGCACCCTTCGAAATCACAGCGGGCGACGATTGGATCTTCGGACTTGATGTCGACGAGGAATACCTCATCCGCCTGGCCAATTCCTACGCCGCGAGGTACCTGGCTTCTTCAGCCAGGAACCCCGCCGATCGGGCGAATCTTGACTGGGCTGAAATTCTTCGGAGGGTCGACAGGGGTATCGTGGCGGACTTTGCCCCGATCGGCGACGACAATGGCGATGTCCGGGAATGGGACGCGATGAAGTTTTATGGTCAGGAGCATAGGACGTGGTCACGAGCAGATTACCGCACAATCGGCCCGGCGGACGAGTCCGGCGGCTACAACGCGTGGCTCGAAACCACGCCGGTGTATCAGCGGGACTTGTTTGTTATCCGAACGAGTGACAAGCGCATTACTGCCGACATCAATCGTCCGACTATTTCGGGCACTGACTTTTTGTACGGAGGTTACGGACCCTGGGCGTTGCACCGGGCGGGGTACCACTACTCTAGCCACACGCACAATCGATACCTCTCTTACCTGCAGAGCGACGCCAACGGGCCCATGCCGACGATGCTGGTAACAGAAATGGATATGCTAAAGGCAGAGGGGTTGCTGAGAATCGGAGGCGACCTGCAACTTGTCGCCGATTTGATCAACAAGACGCGTGTCAGTCGCGGGGGAATGAACCCCGCAGCTGGATCAGACCTGGCTGGGTCTCCTGAGGACTCTCAGAGCCATCTGGACGCTGCCAGTCTCTGGTCCAAACTCAAGCATGAAAAGCGAATTGAGACGTACGCCACCGCGGCAGGACTAGCGTATTTTGACGACCGTGGATGGGGGGATCTAGTAAGTGGCACCCCGATTCATTTTCCCGTGCCGGCCTTGGAGCTCGACCTCCTTTTTGAGGCACACTACACGTTCGGCGGAGTGGGCGGTGTAGGAGGGGCTCCCAAACGCGGGCTGACGGGGTTCTCTCCGAAGAATAGCCACCCTCTGCGAAACTGATTCGGATCTGGCCGACCATTAGACCTAACCTCGCTCGTCCTTGAGTTCTAGCGGTGCCCCGGGGCTGGCCGACGGCTACTACGAATCACTCCAGGCGCGGTGGCAAGATGGTAACCCGGTAGTCGAGCGCGGAGATGGCTATCCGTGGGTTGGCCTCAAACCTGACGACCAGGTTACGCGATTCAGTCTCAGCGGAGACCCCACCGACGGCGCGTTCTGGAGCGCGATGGTCGATGTGCTTGGCCGCGAGGTCTTGATGCTCGACGATGGTGCCCGGGCCGCGGGTAAGCACACCGTCGAGGCTTCCACGGATCAGCTGCCGGCGGGCGTCTATTTCCTTCAATGCCGCCACCTTCGGATCGACACGCGCGCGCCTTTTTCCGGATGTAGGCGCCGTGATTTCGGACCACGTTATTGCGAATGCCGGAACGTAAATATTGCAAACGCAGGAGTGTTTATGTTGCATACGACTCGATGCGGATGAGGCAGCCAGGCAGGCCGCGCGAGTAGCCCCATAAATCGTGCTGGCAGGCGATGTCCCGCGGCTCATAGACGAGTGGCAGATCGAGCCCAGTATCTGGAATCATGTGCGGCGGGCCATTGACGCGAGGAAGGCCAGAGGGCTCTTCATCCTGGCCGGATCGGCCATTCCAGCCGACGATATCGTGAGGCACAGTGGAGCCGGTCGCATCTCTCGGCTGAGGATGCGGACCATGTCACTCTATGAATCAGGGTGGTCCTCGGGACAAATATCATTTGGCCAGGTCTTCAGCGGCGACTCGATCCAGGCGACCGACCACAGCGTCCCAATCGGCGATGTCCTCTCCTGGATATGCCGTGGCGGCTGGCCTGCCACAATCGGGGAAGAAGACCCGGACGCGTTTCAATACGTCCGGGACTACCTCGATGAAATCCGTCGCGCCGACATCCGCCGGGTTGACGGCGTGGACCGTGATCCGATTCGGGTGGAACGAGTTATCCGATCCTACGCAAGACACACAGCCACGTCGCAACGATCTCGGCTGACGCTGCCGGCGCCGACGTGGAGCCGCACCCCGAAACCGTATCAGATTACCTTCAAGCGCTTGAAAGACTGATGATCGTGGAAGATCAGCCGGCATGGGCGCCCCATCTACGATCGCGGTCCAGACTTCGATCGGCACCAAAGCGGCATTTCGTGGATCCTTCCCTTGCGGTTGTTGCAATGCGCGCCACGCCCCAGAGTCTGCTCGCCGACCTGCGCCTCGCCGGTTTCCTCCTCGAATCGCTAGTGGTGAGAGACCTGCGGATCCTCGCCCAGGCCACGGATGCCCGTGTTCTTCAGTACCGCGACAACACCGGGCTCGAGGTAGATGCCGTCGTTGAACACGCCGACGGAAGGTGGGCAGCCTTCGAGGTAAAGCTGGGCTCGGCCTATATCGAGGAAGCGGCGAACACGCTGCTGCGATTCGCTGATCGGATTGATACGTCGCGTGTCGGCGCTCCGACTGCTCTGGCGGTGGTAGTCCCAGGAGGGTACGGATATCGCCGCCCCGACGGAGTGTCAGTCCTACCCATGGCAGCCTTGGGTCCTTGAGAACAGGCGTCGTTTCGCACCTTATGTGCAGTTTGACCAGCACCCCGCTACGCGTAGTCGTGCTCAAAGCATGGTGGTGTTGGGGGGCAACGATTGTGTGCTTTGGTCACAACGGAATGCACAATTCCGCTCCGGTCAATTCTGCCCTGCTCGTCTGGACTGACGGGCTGTCACCCCGTGATGTCGTGCAAACCGTGCCTTGTGACGTACCAGATCCGCTTGGCCATGCGGTCAGCGCGGGGCAGTGACTAGTATAGTAGTCACTTCATCCACGGTTTCGAGACTGGACGGAGATGACGGTCCAGCAAGAGCCAAGGCGATCATTTTGCCTCGAGACAATGCCAGAATGGCAGCGCTGACGGCTGTCCGGGAGGACATTAGTCTGGGTGGGCCGCGTTCGTCTTCATGCCTATCCACTGAGATGAGGTCACGATCACCCCCTGTCCATGAGAAGGCCAGAGAGATCCTGGGGCTGCACCCCCAGACGGAGCTGAGGCGCCGCGCGATTGCCCGAAGCATGTCTGTGTCTCGAGACATGGCTCGCGCCAAGGTTGATTGTAGGTATCCGCCTGACTCACGGGGGAGGATGTCACCGCCCTCTCCGACGCGGAACTGGAGGCCGGCTTCAACCAGAATGACTCGCCGGGAACACCCAAATATCCAACGGCGAGCTCGGACAGTACCCAGCTGTCCGCTGGCAGCAACTTGGGCAGACCGGCCTTGGCACGACCCGGAAGCCCAGTGCTGGGTGGAGCGAGTGAGTTCGCGGCGCCACCAGAAAGGCAGTTTCACCTTATTGACTTTTGAGTCCTGATTGGGTAATGAATATCACGCGCGGCCGCGTGGCGCGCCGCAAACTCCCCATTCGTTCGCCAGGAGATCCCGTCATGCAAGAAAAACTGAAAGAATTGGCGGGTCGTCACATCATCATTAAGCTGAAAGGTGAAGCAAAAGCCAGGGCCGATCTCGGTTTCGACGAGGTCCGCACCTCCGGCGAGCTAGCGATCACGCTTCTCGGCCACGACATGATTCGCGGCGTTTCGGTCGATCGTCTGGGCCTCGCGTCTTCGGGCATCCGTTCGCGGCGCGGCGATAGCGGCATGATCACCCTACTCGGTGATCACGCAAATGCGGCGGTGCGCTATGACGACCAGAGCGTACAGATCGACATGGAGGTGCTCGGCCGCGTCCATTACGAACTGCTCGATCTTCTCGCCGACAAGGCAGGCGAGAGCTATTGCTATCACCTTCCCGAATTCGAACCGGTCTCGACGCGCGTCCAGTTGACCCTCGCCGATGGCGGCAAGACCCTACGCGTGCGCGAATTGTCGCTACGCATGGTCGGTGCCGGGGATGGGCCTGGGGCGATCCGCGAGCTGATGCTCGACCTCACCGGTCCCGAGGTGATCGTCACCGATCCGCCGGGCGGGAATGTCCAAAACTATGCCAACAGCCCCTATGACCCTTGCGACCAGGTCAACCGCCGGCTGCTGCGCTGCCGTCCGGTCTTCTTTCGCTCGAGCGCGACCGACCCGAACCCCACCGGATTCACTTCCGCCGCGCAGTTTGCGACGGCGCAGACGGTATGGGACAAGGGCTGTATCGATATCGATATTCTGGCCGAGCATGAGGTTACCGATGCGACGCTCAAGACGTCATCGGACCTGACCGCGATCCGCGCGGCGTTCACCGATCCCGCTACCGATATTATCGAGGTCTATTTCGTCGACAATCTGCTAACCGCAACGGGCGGTGGCAATGCTGGCGCGATCGGCACGGCGGCGTGCAAGGTGGTGTTGGCCGAGCCCAGTGCCGGCAATCCGGTGCTTCTCGCGCATGAGCTCGGCCATGTGCTGGGGCTTCTCCACCCTCCCGGCACGGGGTCTGAACTGGGCACGGTGATGCAGCCGACCGGTTCAGCCAGCAACCCGGGCACCGAATTCGTCACCCACCCAATGGTGCTCAACATCGCCAATCCGGTGCTCGATACGCTGACGACGGTGTGCTGCCTCTCACACGATACCGGCGACCATTATATCCGCGACTTCCCGGCCGATGCGGGGCAGGAACCGTCCGATCCGCTGCCAGCGGGTATGACGCGCTATTCCATGTCAAATGTGTGGAACCGGCGGACCAATACGCCGGGGACGTGGAGCCCGACCACCGGTCCGGCGCACGAAAGCCCCTATCGGTTCGAGAATGACGGCGTCACGCCCGCACAGAACTATTTCTATGCGCGAGTCGAACAGCTTAACAATTTCGGCGTGATCACACCGCAGGTAAAATACTACCTCAAAACGCCCGGTTCGGGGAGCGGCACGGCGCTGAACTCTCTCGGCACGGCGCCCGTTGCTGTAGGTCTCGTCGTGGGCAATGAGCGAGATGCGGTGCTGCAATGGACGGTGCCGAGCGGCACGCCCAATCACAGCTGCTGCTTCGCCGTAGTTTACACCGATGCCGAGCCGGAGGGTAACCCGACCACGCTGAGCTGGTCGCAATTCGAGGATATGTGCCGCCAAGACAATGACTGGGCACAGCGCAATCTCGATGTACTCGATATCGACCCGAGCAACAGCGGCAATGTCTGGGAAGCCCCGACCTGGATCATCGAACTGCCCGAGCGCGCCGAGATTCGCGAATCCGAACTCGTGCTGACGGCCGCGCTGACCGGCGAGATACTCGAATCGGCGGTAATCGAGATTCCGGGCGGCGAGCGGATTGAATTGAAGCCAGGCGTTGCCCGACGGTTCAAGACGGGCATCGTGCTGAGACCGGGACAACGCCTACCGGTCTTCCTGAAGGGCCGGTTCCGCGATGGCGCGAAAATCGGATCGGCAGCGGACATACTGGTTGATCCGGCGATCGGCAAAGCCAATGTCGTTGGCTTTGGGACGCGCTTTCAGGTGACCGACAACAAACGCGCCAAGCGGATGTGGCTCGACCGGACCATCGCCGCCGTCGTTGATATTGCCGAACGCGTCAATGACGAAGCCTGGTTCCAGCTGGGCCACGAACTGCGCGAACTGGCAGGCGACCGGGTGCCGCATTTGCACGCCCTGGCCGAGAAGTTGGTCGGTTCGGACGCGGTTCGGTCCGCCGTCGAAGGCATGGCCGGGTGGCCCGCAGCCGAGGCCTTTGCACTCAAGACTCAGGTCGAAGCGCTGTTCGAGGCGATGGACCGAGGCGATCATGACGCCTTTCTCGTCGAGTGCTGGGCGCTGATGAGCCGCGGACACCAGGCTGTAGACATCTCCTGATTGCGCCCGTTCTGTGATTGATTCGGTTGGTGGTTCTGGCGATGGAGCCTGCTCCCGATTCAGACCTCGTCCAGGAATGCATGAGGGGTTATGTCCTTCATGACCGAGGCCGACAAAAAGGGCGCCCAGAGCTTCGCCTAGGGCCATAATCTAGGCGTTGGACCTCCGGCCGCTGAACGGACCGCGCCGTGCTGGAATGGTGCGAGACTGCCATTGACCCGGAACGGCGCTTTGGCTACGATGAGGCGTTGCGGTCCGTGCCGCAAATCCGCTAACCGTTATACGAACCTGACACAAGAGTGATATGGCAAAGAAAAAGGTAACAGGAAAGAAGGCGGCGTCAGCGGCCTCGAAGACCCTGAAGTCAAAGTCGACCGGAAAAAAATCGAAAGCTGCCGCGGGTAGTACTCTCGCCCAGAGGAAGGCGCCAAAGAAGCAGACTTCGAAGAAGGCGGCGACCGCCGCGTCAAAGACGCTCAAGGACGGACGCACGAGCAAAGGCTCCAAGTCCAGCGCCGGAAGCGCCCTTTCTCAGAAAAAATCTGTCGGAACCAATTCGACCGGGCCCAAGAACAAGAAATGAAGATCCAGGAAATGGTGGACTCATACCATGAGTCTAGTGGCAAAGTCAGTGATTTGGCAAGACAGCTTGCGTTCGCCGGGATTGCAGTGATTTGGGTTCTTCGTGTTGGAGATGACCCCGGCGGACTGCCCTTCTCGGAGAAGCTATTTTTTCCGCTATACCTCTTCGCTCTGGCCCTTGTATTGGACTTCTTGCAGTACCTCTACAAGACCGCCCTGTGGGGATCGCTAAACCGCAAGTATTGGAAACGACACCAATCTAACGAGGTAGACGTATCCATTTCCGGTCTCGTCAATTGGCCTACTCACGGATTTTTTTGGGGTAAAATTTTCGCGGTCACCTTGGGCTTTGCAGAACTCATCGCGTTCATCTATTCGCACCTATAGCCTCGTTTACGGTGCGCGTCTATCCGGTGTTGCGGGCGGGCATTTTCGGTATCAATCGCCTATTGCGGTCCCGCGTCCAGTTTCCTAATCATGGTTCGCGGTGCCCGCCGCAAATCCGCCAACCGTTAAGCGTAACCCTTTACGCGGTCCGCCATGCCATGTACCTTGGTCAGCCATCCCCGTGAATCCTGACGTGGGGTCGCGAGTGACAGGAAGTAGACTCAGATGCTCCCTACTCTGAAGCGCCCGGGTCCCCTGTTTCTGCCTGCTCCCCTCTAACTCCCTCCATCTCCGTTCACGACCTTGCCCGATCTGTTCTCTGCTGGTGCCTCCGCTCTCGGGTATCTCTACCAAGCGA
Organism: Bacteroidota bacterium; assembly: GCA_029262855.1. Classification (GTDB taxonomy): domain Bacteria; phylum Bacteroidota; class Rhodothermia; order Rhodothermales; family UBA10348; genus JABDJZ01. The sequence continues at coordinate 11,616 of JAJCYP010000023.1, forward strand.
GGTACGCGCTTTTCCTCCTGCTCCGAGGAGGGCGCGAGAATCCAGACTCGGCCGTGACGGTCGAGGGGCTAGACGATGTTGCCTTCGACCACCAGGGCGATCCGGTTGAGCTCATCCAGACCAAGCATCACCTGAAACGCGAGGCCACACTCACCGATAAGCATAGTGACCTCTGGAAGACGCTGAGGGTGTGGGTCGAGAGGCTCAACTCGGGCGCAGTTCGGACGGACCGGACGGTCCTCACCCTCCTCACCACGGCGACAGCTCCCGCGGGCTCCGCCGCTGCCTGCCTGCGTCCTGAGGAGAGCGGGACGCGAAACGTGGAAGAAGCTCGAAGTCTGCTACTCGATGCTGCGGGGACTTCAAAGACGACGGACGGAAGCCTACGGAAGGCGTTCCGCGCTTTTACCTCCCTGGATGCCGATGCGCAGGCGCGCCTGCTCAGCGCTGTTCGGGTATTGGACGACGCGCCCTCCATTGACGACGCCCGCGAGCGCATATTGTCCGACCTCGACCTCTTCGTCCGACCGGATCACAAAACAGCCTTTGCGAACCGGGTGGAGGGGTGGTGGTTCGACCGTGTCATCGCGAGCCTTACTGGGAGCGGAGACCGCTCGGTCTCGTACTCCGACCTCCGCAGCTACATCACGGAGCTTCGGGACCGGTTTACCGAAGAAGACCTCCCGGCCGACTTCCCGAACGTCGTCGAGCTCTCCGAACAAGAGCTCCCCGCAGACCAGCGCTTGTTCATTGAGCAACTCCGCCTCGTGGCCGCTCACGAGGGCTCGATCCGGCGGGCGATCAGCGACTATTGGCGCGCCTTCCAGCAGCGGAGCCAGTGGGTCGCCGATGGACTCCTATTCGACGACGAACTGGAGGTGTACGAGACATCTCTCCAAGACGAGTGGGAGCGGTACTTTGACGACCTCCGGTACCGACTGGGCGACTCGCGCGACGGCGACGAGATAGCACGAGAGGGGTGGGCGCTCTTCCACCACATCGACACCAAGGTGTCAAAGCCGATCCGGCCTAAGTTCAAAGATCCTTACGTCCAGCGAGGCACGTACCACATCCTCGCCAACGGTATGCGCGTCGGGTGGCACCGCGATTTCTTGGACCGTCTCGAGGCCATCGTCGAGCGAGCCGGCGCCCGTGCGACATGAGGCTATGGAAGGACCGTGCCTCGGAGGTGGCCCACCTCCTCAACCCAGCGTTCACCGCTGAGGTCTGCCGCCGGGTCGCGTTCGTCTACTCGGACCGAGCGGGAGGACCGTTCCCTGCCTCGCTCCTCTTCCTCACTCTCCCCATCCTCCTCCACGCCGAGACGCGGGAGGCGTTCAGCCCCCTCACACGTCAGAAGATGCACGCCTGGCTCCAGGAACGGCCCGCACTCCGTATCGGGTTTGCCCGCCGCGTCCGTCAGTTCGCCCCGCACACGCTCGAAGGGCTGTCGTTTCTGGTCTGCACCGACGCTGCTCGATTCGATGAGAGCGGTCTCACACTCACCGGCTCCCGCCCGAAACCGATAGCCGGGCGAGACGACACGGTCGCAGACGTCTTTAAGAAATCAGCGACTGTTGGCCGGTGGTTTGCTGCGGCCGGGAGCCAAGAAGCCGCGTACACGACGTGGGGGGTCCAGCCATGATGCAACTTCTCGAAATCGCCCTCTATGGTACCAACGGGAAGAAGCGTCCCCTCCCGTTCCGCCAGGGCGCCGTCAACGTCATTACCGGGGCGTCGCGGACGGGAAAGTCCCAGATCGTCCACATCATCGACTACTGCTGCGGCAGTTCGGAGTTCAAGGTGGCACCCGGACCGATCCGCGATAAGGTCGAGTGGTACGGGCTCCTCTTTGCAACCGATGGTGGGAACGTGTTTGTCGCTCGGCAGAAGCCGCCGGAGGGGACGAAAACGACCTCAGGTGCGCACCTGAAGGAGGCCCTAGACGGGCGGGCGAGCCCAGAGTCCATCGACGGGGCCAACACGACTATCGTGGCTTCAACAAGGTACCTCCGAGACGTTGTCGGGATCGAGGAGTACGAGCACGTCCCGCCCGAGGGGCACACGCGCCCGGCGCTCGCACCAAGCTTTCGGCACGCCCTCGCGTTCTGTCTTCAGAAGCAGACCGAGATCGCGAACGACGAGAATCTCTTCCACGGCCAGGGCGACCATTGGACGGCGCAGGCTTACAAGGACCTGTTCCCCTACTTCCTTGGGGCCGTCGACGCTGCCCGCTTGATACAGGAGCAGGCGCTCAAACAACTCCAGGCTAAGGTTCGCCGGATCAACAGGGAACTCCGGGAACGGGACGACATCGCGGGCGAGGGCCTTGGACAAGGGCTCCGGCTCCTGGAAGAGGCGCGGGCGCTCGGGATCACGAACGGGGACCGGAATCCTGCCGATGTGGATGTCCTCCGCGACCGCTTGAAGGAGGCTACCGAGGCGTGGGAGCCGGAGATCGTCCCTGCGATCCGTGGCGACCGGCTCGGCGCGCTCCGCAAACGAGCCGACGCGATCAACAGCCACATTCAGGAGCTTGGGCACCAAGCCGACGCGGTCCGCAGTCACATCCTGACCCACGACGGCCAAGTCTCGGCTACCCACGAGCAGCAACTCCGGCTCAAAAGCATCGGACTATTTGACCCGCTCGACGAAGCGCGGTGCTCGATCTGCGAGCGGAGCCTGACTGAGACCGGCAGTATAGTCCATCACATGCGGCGATCTCTCGCAGATCTATCCGAGAACCTGGAGAAGGCCGCTCTCACGCGCCCCCGTTACGCCGAGTACCTAGCTGACCTCGACAAGAAGCTCGACAATCTCGTAGCCGAGCAACGAGATACAGAGCTCGCCATTGAGGCCCTGCTCCGGGCGGGAAAAGAGGCTCGCCGCCTTCGCGACACGAACGTCCAACGAGCGCGGGTCGTCGGGCGTGTCAGTCTCTGGCTGGAGAGTGTAACGGCCAAGGCTGACGCGACCGCACTCCGCTCGGAGGCCGAGCGCCTAAACGGGCTCGTTGCGGAAGCACATAAAGCGCTCGAAGGAAAGGACGAGCAAGATCGCCTAGACTCGATCCTTCGTCGAGTCAGCGGGGAGATCACTCGGTACGCCGAGCGTCTTGGGGTCGAGCACGTGGTCGTAGAAGACGGTGGGACGAACCCCATCACCCTCGACATATGCCGGCTCGCACTTATTATCGACAAACCCGAGGGGCCGGTCTCCTCTAATGTAGTCGGGAGTGGGAAGAACTGGCTTGGGTTCACGATCTCGACCCATCTCGCTCTCCACCGCCACTTCGCCAAGCAAGGGCGTCCCGTTCCGAACTTTCTCGTCTTGGACCAGCCGACCCAGGTGTTCTATCCTCGGGATCGGGACCACGAACTCCAGGGCGAGGTCGAGAAGCTCCCCGACGAAGACCGGCAGGAGGTCAGTGCCATGTTCGACCTCATCTTCGACGCCGTTGAGAAGACAGGAGGAGGGATGCAGGTGATCGTCCTTGACCACGCTGAGCTTCCTGACGCGCGGTTTCAGGACGCCGTTGTAGAGAGGTGGCGTGGAGGAAAGGCACTCGTTCCGTTGGACTGGTAACAGCGGCACCAGGTGCTGAAAGCTGGGGAGGCGGTGTACTCCGACGAGCAGTCCGTTGCCGTCTCCGGACGGACTGACTTCGGGACGCCCAGTACGCAACACGTTTATGGCCCTCAATGTCAAGAGGCCGTGCGATGCCAGCGGGCAGATGTTTTCCTGCCCGTGCCCCTTGATCGCCGTGCACTTTCGTGTCAGCGCCACCTCTGCGGAGTGGTTCTGCTTTCTGGATTTGCCGCCTGTAGCTACACTCTACACGTTTCGAGGGTCTTCGCGTTTTCCGGAATGCGGTGACGCGGCGTCAATCAGTTCTTGGTGACTTGGTGACGCGCCCGAGAATCAGTTCCGTCCCCACCGGTGTCCGCCGGGGAGACTGGCTCGGCCCGAGGGCCGTCCCGTCGGCGATGGACATCGCCGTTTCGGCTGGTT
>JAJCYP010000024.1 GCA_029262855.1 Bacteroidota bacterium
TCCGTCCTCTGGGTGCCCGAGTTTCCGGTGCCAGGACATGATCCCGCGCTGGCCGTATCAGCCGATGGGCGCTGGCTGTTCCTCGGCCAGCGGGAGCGTGATGAAACCGATGTCATGGTGGTGGATTTGGGCGGGCGGTGAGCGGCGGAGTTTGTCGCACCCGCACTTCCCTACCTGTCCGTCCCCTCCATGGCCTCAAGAATCCGCTTAAACCGACCATTCTCCTGAAGCACGGAGACAAAGGGCCAGGGCCTGATCACTGTCATGTAGACATCCCGCTCTTGGAGTCCGCGCTCCAGGTAATCGAGAGCACGGGACGTGTCCGACAGGGCGAGGTAAACCTGAGCAAAGAGGGGCGGGGAGACGTAGGTGGTTTCGGCCTCGGCTTCCATGGATTCCAGGATAGCGTTGGCTCCCTCTGTGTCACCGGACAATGCCAGCGCGGATGCCCGTAAAGCTCTCACCACCGGTGGTGAGCCCACCACCTGTTCCGCGGTGGAGATGGCTGTGAGCGCTTCGGCCGGCCGGCCCATCACCATGAACAACGTGGATTTGTGGAGGTGACCCAGGTAAAAAGTCGGATCCCGCTCCACCACATCGTTAAGTGTCTCGAGGGCTTCGTCATTCTCTCCTCGGTAGATCTGGATAAGCCCCAGGTTCGTCGGGTGGATCAAGGATTCGGGATCCAATAGGCCGGCGCGTCTCTGCTGGGCCATTGCCTCATCCAAACGATCGGACTCCGCCAGAAGGAGGGCGTAGAGATGCCGCGCTTCTGCTGAGTTCGGGTTCATAGACAGGGCGATCTGAAACGCGGAATCCGCTCTTGCCGGCTCCCAATCAAACTCCGCGTAGATCGAAGCCAGCGTGGTCATCGCCAATGCCTGGTTCGGGTCCAGATCCAGCGCGATGGACGCTGCCGCGCGCGCGTCCTCATAGGCACCGCTACCCCGCTCCGGAGAATAGGCAGTCCCCGCCTGAAGCAATCGCGCATGGGCGAAGCCGGACCACGCATCGGCAAAATCGCGATCAAGCCGCGTAGAGCCGCGGCCAAATCAGACGGGGTTCTGCGAAGCACGTGGGAGATCCCCTTCAGGTAGGCATCCTGAGCCGCGACAATTCTGCTCCCGCCACCGAGTTGGGCCAGCTCCTCGCGGGAAAATTCAAGTGGGAGTGCGTCGACGACCGCCGCGGCGAACGTTGGAGACACGTACTCCCCGCAGATGCTCGATCTCCTGGACGAGCCGGCCTTTCTGGGTTTTGCAGTGGACCTGGGGGCTCTGACTCCGGTAGGACCCGTTCGCATCGTTGTTTCGAGTGATGCGGCGGACTTGATTCCGAGGTTCGGCTTGAGCCTGGGATATCGGCTTTGAGGTTCTGACGGCTGGGTCGTTTCAGGGGCTTCGGCGGGGAGAGTTCTGCAGCCTGCTGGTCGGAGGTTGGAAGTGGTCAAGTAAGCTATCGGCACAGGGCGACCATCAATCCCGGAGACCACCTCAATTGACGCCGTGCGCAACCTCCCCGTAAGCGCATGCGTACCTAAAACAGAACATCATTCTGTTTTAGGTACGCATGCGCTCTCTCCTCCTGTTCGTTTCTCTACTCTCGACGTTCAATTCCGTAGCAGGGCAAACGCTGAGTCCGGAAGCTCAGCAAGAGTTTCGCCTCTTAGTGCAGGCTCTGGCCGATTCGGCCCAGGTCCCCGGAGGCGCTGTCGTGCTGGTGCAAGGTGGGAGGACCCTGTTCATTCCGCTTGGGCGGCCGCCGGCAGGAGAGCGTCCGATATCTCAGGACACCGCGTTTCGGGTCGGGTCTGTGTCAAAGGTGTTCACCGCGCTGGCCGTTGCCCAATTGGCCGCCGAAGACGTGCTTGACCTGGACGAAGACATCCGAAAGGAGCGGCCGTGGCTGGCGGGAGTGGCCGCAGACCAGCCCGTTACGCTGCGTCAACTGCTGACCCACACGTCGGGCTTTGATGACCACGCGGTCGGCATGTTCGCGAGAACCGCGGAAGACATTGAACCGCTATCGGAGTACTTGAGGCGAAGGATGCCGCAACGGACCACTGAGCCCGGTCGGTGGGCTCGGTACTCCAATCACGGCGTCGCCTTGGCCGGCGAGATTGCGGCTGGCACCGCCGAAGGTTCATTCGCGTCAGTGGTCCGCAACTCCGTATTCAGTTTGCTCGGAATGGAGTCATCGAGTTTCGAACAGCCGCTGCCGCGGAGCCTGCGGGATCGTATGGCACCCGCATATCGGTGCGCCGACGGGACGTGTTCACCCCTGCCGTTTGACTATCGAAACACGACGCCCGCCGGCGCGATGGTCACCACACCGGGTGATATGGGCCGATTCATCAGCGCATTTCTGAGAGCGGATCCGGCCCTGCCCTCCGAGACCTGGAGATTGATGCGGACGGCTTCCTGGAACGCAGCCCAGGGGGCAGCCGGTCTAACCCTCGCCCTTCACCAACAGCGTATCGCTGGGGGCATGGCACTGGTCCACGCTGGCAGCAGTTCGGGATACAAGAGCCTCCTCGTCCTCCTCCCGGAGTTGAAGGCCGGGATCTTTGCCGTAACCACGGGAGGATCAGGGCAATTCGGCTACGATCTGCTGGATGCCTTTGAGGCCCGGGTCGGAGCATCTGCACCACAAACAGACCTGGTGCCTCTGGACACGGACCAGCAGGAAGCGTTTCCCGGGACCTACCTCCTGGGCCGGTCGGCCCGAGCAACCTACGAGAGCTTCCCGGGGCTCTTCCTGTTCAGCGACGAGCTCCACCTGACAGATCGTGGACTCCTGGCTCGACGAGAGGGAGGCACTTGGCGCAACTATGGCCGTCTTGGGCCGGACGTCGTTATCCGGGCCGACGGACAGGCCTCAATCTATTTCGAGCGCCGCCAGGACGGGTCGGTCCTTGGAATGTCGGCACCCGATCCATTCTTTGGCCTGGAGTTTCCGGCCAGTTACGAGCGATTGCCCAGATGGCGGGAGCCCAGCATGGTCAACGAGCTGTTTTCCTGGGCGGCCGCTTTGCCTCCCATCGCCTTGATTGCGTGGCTGGTGGCTGTCTTCGGGACAAGGCTGCGCCAGAGAGTGCAGGGTCGCCAGCGCGTCGGTCCTCGCCACGCCTGGCTTGCCATGACAGTGGCCGTCGCGACGTCTGGGGCAACCATAGCATTCGTTTTCGGGTTTGCAGCCAAGTTCAACGCGCTTGCGCGCACCTCCCCGCTGGAACTCGCATTCGGACTTCCCGAGGCCATCTCGGCCTTTCTGTGGCTCTCATGGGCCGTCGCAGTGGGGGCGGTCTTGCTTTCGGGCGTGACCGCTTTGGCTTGGGTACAGCGGGGCAAGTACCGCACGCTTGACGCACTCGTGCTGTCCGTGGTTACGCTGTGCACGGTCCTTTCGGTGGCCTTGATGATTCACTTCAACATGCTCCCTCCCACCGGATGAGAGGACTCGACTTTAGCGATTTCTGGGAGGAAGTCGGTCCAGACCTCCCCGAGTGGGCCCACGATCACCAGGCTCGAAGTCGAAGGACGCGTGAGTCCGTGCTCTCCACGGCTCGCAACCTACTCGAATCTGACTCCTGGGAAAGCGTCTCCATGCCGGACCTGGCACGGGAGGCCGACCTTTCGATTGGCGCGCTGTACGCAAGGTTTCCCTCCAAGGACGCCGTTCTTCAGCTCTTGGCGGCCGCCATATTCCACGAGGCCTCGCGCGCGTTTGCTCGAGCCTTCGCCGAGAACTGCCGCTCGCTTTCCGATATCGCCGAACGGTACACCGCGACTCTGGTCGACCAGCTCAGCCTTCACCGGCGAGTGATTCAGGAGGCCCGGACCTCAAGCGCAGCACTCCCGGAGTTGAGGAGCCTGATGGACCGGGTTAATCACACGATCCACCAAGGCTTTTTGGACGCCGTGGATCGTACGCCCGAAGGGTCTCAGCTCGACGAGGAGCTAGTTCGAACGGTCCTGTTCACGGTCAACGCAACAGCCCGGGAGGCCATCATATCCGGTGCGTTGCGGACGTACGAGTTGGACCTGACCGCTGCGAAGCTCAAGGCCTGGCTCGATCGGGTCCTGCTGGCTGGCTTCCGAGAGGACGGCGCCTAAGACCCCATGCAGTACAATGACTTACATGGGGTTGTTGTGGGCCCGGTAGGGTTTGAACCTACGACCAATCGATTATGAGTCGACTGCTCTGACCGCTGAGCTACGGGCCCGACACGTGTGACCACGCGACGGTGCAAAGATAGGATCGTTCAGGGACGGTCACACCGCTTCAACGAATCTTGCGGAGTGCGGGCAGCCCTACACTACCTGCCCTTCCGCCCAGTCCTGCAGCCCACGCAGTTTCTGCGACAGCAGCATGAGGGTTATTCCCCTGATGACCGCGAAGATGCCGAACACCAAGGCAAGGGCTACCACTCCGCGCGCTGGGTTGAAGCCGAGTACTAGGCCGAAAGCCACCGAAATGACGCCGGTCAGAATCATCATCCACTCGCCTTCCAACTGCCGGCGCAGAACGATGGCAGCCACTATCTCGAGAAGACCTGTGGCAATGGCCCACGAGGCAACGAGGATCAACAAGACCGCAGCCGTGATGTCCGGCCACAGCATGGCCGCA
>JAJCYP010000025.1 GCA_029262855.1 Bacteroidota bacterium
GGGCGAAACCGGTCGTAGAACCGCCCGAGACCGCGAACTCGGAATCCAGCCCCCCCGGCAAATCCGCCTCAGCCCGTGGACAAACCGAACCATCCACCGGCAGATCGGCCCCATTTCAGGGCACCATTCAGTCGTCAAAGGCCGGCAAATCGAACAGGACCGGGGCAAATCCGTCCCGAAGGCGGGGCGATTCCTGATGGGAAGCAGGAGGAGGCCGCCACGATGTCGGCAAGCCGGTGTCAATAAGGTGAAATGACCATTCTTTGGGCGGTAGGCTTCCGGTGCGTCCTATCCAGGTGACTCCTCCGCTTCAATCGGCCGCGACTCCATCCCCACCGTACCGAACGTCGGCACCAGACTCGACAGGCGGCTGAAAATATCTGTGACCCTACCTTCCTGAGCGGCCGAGATCAGCGCGTCCACGTGCTCATCGAACATGTAGGCCAGTTCCGCGGCACCCGCTCCATCTCCTCCGGCGGACTCGATGGCCTGTTGGGCCGAGCTGCAGACGAAGATGCCGCGGTGTTCGGTCCGAACATACTCCTCGCCCTCCATGAACAGTTCCTCGAACATCTTCTCGCCCGGACGAAGGCCCGTGTAAACGATATCAATATCGTCACCCTCGCGAAGGCCACTGAGCCGGATGACATCCTTGGCGAGGTCGGAGATCTTGACGGGCTCGCCCATGTCCAGGACGAAGACCTCACCGCCCTTGCCTAGCGTTGATGCCTCCAGCACCAATGCGACAGCTTCGGGGATGGTCATGAAGTAGCGCATCATGTCCGGATGCGTCACCGTGATGGGGCCTCCGGTAGTAAGCTGCGAGCGGAACGTCTGCAGGACGCTGCCTCGCGAGCCAAGCACGTTCCCAAAGCGCACTGCCATGAATTGGCGACCCGTCCGCTCGGCTGTCTTGTAGACCAACATTTCGGCGATGCGCTTCGTGGAGCCCATCACGTTCCCAGGATTGACGGCCTTGTCAGTGGAGATCATCACGAATGCCTGAACGTCAAACTCCACAGACGCCTCGAGGAGGTTGCGAGTGCCCAGTACATTGTTGGTGATGGCCTCCTCAGGATTTGCCTCCATGAGCGGCACGTGCTTGTGCGCGGCAGCGTGAAAGACAACCTCAGGCCGATACTCGTCGAAAATGCGGCCTATGCGGGCGCGGTCGCGAATGTCTGCTACAACTGGGCGGCACACCGGAAAGTCCTGTTCCCCAGACAGTACCTCCTGCTCGATCCCAAAAATGGAATTCTCGCCGTGGCCGACCAGAACGACCTCAGAGGGCTCGAAACGGAGGATCTGGCGAATGAGTTCGCTGCCGATCGAACCGCCCGCGCCTGTGACGAGGGCCCGTCGACCCTTCAGGAGGGTCAGGACGCGGGCAGAGTCACCCTTCACCGGGGCTCGTCTGAGCAGGTCTTCCACCTGAACCGGCCGCAGCTGACTGACGTGCGCAGAGCCGTCCAGGAGTTCGAAGATGCCAGGCACCACAATGACTTTCAGGCCAGCATCCGTGGAAATGTTTGTGATGTGCCGGATGGTCTTGCCTGGGGCAGTCGGCATGGCAATCACCACCGATTCGGCCGAATGCGCCCGCGCGACCTCCTTGATGTCCGCGGTCAGGCCTTCGACCTCAATGCCCCGGATTCTCAAACCTCGCTTGCCCTCGTTGTCGTCGACAAAGGCGACCGGGGCGAGGCCCAGGTCCGGGTTTGACTGCATTTCGCGGACTATCATCACTCCAGCTTCACCTGCACCAGCGACGATGACCCGCTTCGAGCGGCTGGTCTTGTGCAGTCGCTCGTGAATGCGCTGAGCGAGTCGTGCTCCGAATCGGGGGGCGGAAACGAGCGGAAGCGCGATGAGGGCTTCCAGCAGCGGGATAGACCGGGGGAATCCCGACTCGACCAAGCCGAGCGGCCGGAGGACCCCTTCAAACAGGCCAACAGTGAGAAGGAAGGCTACGGTGGCTCCCAGGCCAATCCGCGCCAGCTCGTCGACGCTCGCGTAGCGCCAGATACGGTGGTACAACTTGAAGCGGAAGAAGACCGCCAAGCGGATCGTCAAGATGGACAACGACGCCACAGCAATTGATGGCGCGAAATCAACAACCGCTCCAAGAGAGTCTGTCCTGACCCATACGGCCAAGGCGGTAGCAATCAGCGAGACTGCTATGTCAGCCAGCAGGACGTGCCGGTTTCGCACGCCAAGGAACCAGTTGGCTAGTCGTTCCAGATACATCTATTCCCCTACGATCACTCTAAGTAGAAATACACCTGAACATTCAAAAGGCCTCAAAAGAATGGCAAGAAGTTACGACGCGACGATTGTCCGCGCAGAATGTCTCCTGCCACTTGATAACGCGCTGTTTCTGGTCGATCGGGGACACAGGGCTGGGGACTGCCTCCAGAGCGACACGCCTGCCCCGGGCGGCGCTCGAGAGAGCCGCAACAACTTTAGCCAGGCAACATCCAGAAAAACGTCGCATCCCGTTCACCAATCCTGCCCTTTGCCCCGTATCCCATATGTGACAGCTACTTCCCGCGGCGCAACAGAGTATCACCCACGACCCATGCGAGGACAGATACCACCGCCCCGGCGCGATCATCACTCGGCTCCCCTCGCAGATGCAGGATTCCTCGGGATAGACAGCCCGGTCCTGTGGCCGGTAGCCCCCTCGGGCGATGGGCAGGGCAAACGGACTGACCTCTACGGCGACTCAGCCGGCTCTCTCCCCATCATGACCCCCAGCCTCTCGGGCTTCCAGATGCCCACCCATTCGGGCGATGGGCACGGCCAGTCTCTGCCGTTCATGCAGCCCTCCCTGGCTCAGCCCCGCGTGGTCTCAACGCCCAAGGGCGAAGTGATGAAGCTCGTGATGCTCGTGGTGTTCTTCCTCCTCTGGATCTCCACTGCCAGCACGCTGCTGTTCTTGTACATGGATCGGTACCTGTTTCCAGGGTGAACCCATTCCGGGCCAGCTGTTTGGCTAGCGGCCCGTGAGGCGCTCTACGGCGAGCGCAACCGAGGCGAACGCGACGACGACGCTGAACATGTCGCGCCAGCTCAGACCTTGCTTTATTACTGCTTGGACCTCCAGGACGTCTCCCGCCATGACTTGTATGTCGCGGCCCGAGACGTTCTCCGAAGGATGGGCCGCTTGCTACGGAGAGGGGTTCGGAGAGTTTGGTGCCCACCGGGACCTCGTAGCTTACTTCCCGGTGATGCGCTCGACGGCCAAGGCCACTGAGGCGAAGGCGGTAATTACCGAAAACAAGTCCCGCCACGATAGACCCTGCTTAACCACGGCCTCGACTCCGAGGACATCTCCGTTCATCACCTGTATGTCTCGGCCCGTGGCGTTAACGCCGTTCTTGGCCTTCTGCTCGTAGATGACGCTGCGGCCCACGCCTGAGTCTCGGAAGAGCTTGATCGTCACCGTTCGTTTTGATCGCCGGGTTCGTTCACCCACGGTCGGGCCTCCGGCGATGGAGAGTAGTTCCGAGAGTTGCGTGCCGATGGGGACTTCGTAGAGCCCGGGGTAACGGACTGCGCCCCAGACGCTGACGTGCATCGTGACGTCGCCTTCTTCGGCGTAGTTGAAGTAGGCCGCCGTGTTGCGGCGGGAGCGTTCGAAATCGCTGAGTTGGGCGAGGGCGGGGGTGGCGACGAAGAAGAGGAGGGCAGCGATGAGGGCTGTGCGCATGGGTCCGAGAGCGGGGTATATGGTCGTCTCGGAGGTATCGGCTGGGATTGGTGGGAATGAAGTTGCAGATCCGCGTGACGGCGGTGTCCACTCAACGGGCACTCGGCCGTTTAGATCACGAGGCCCAGGCTAATCGGCGTCGTCTCCGCTGGCCAGAATCCAGAATCGGCGCTGAGTCCATCCCGACCGTTCTAAACGTCGGCACCAAGCTCGAAAGTCGCCCGAACAGTTCCGACGTCTTGCCCTCCTGAGCTGCAGCAATGAGCGCGTCGACGTGTTCGTCGAACATGAATGCCATGTCCGCCGCGCCAGCCCCGTCCCCGCCTGCTGACACAACGGCGTCATGCGCCGTGTTGCAGACAAAGATGCTCCGGTGCTCGGTGCGGACGTACTCCTCTCCGTCCATGAAGAGCTCCTCGAACATCTTTTCACCCGGCCGAAGGCCGCTGTAGACGATGTCGATATCGTCGCCCTCCTTGAGGCCGCTCAGTCGGATAACGTCTTTGGCGAGGTCGGAAATCTTAACCGGCTCACCCATGTCGAGGACAAATACTTCGCCCCCTTTGCCGAGTGTTGATGCCTCCAGCACCAAAGCGACAGCTTCGGGGATGGTCATGAAATAGCGCATCATGTCCGGATGCGTCACCGTGATGGGGCCTCCGGTAGTAAGCTGCGAGCGGAAGGTCTGCAACACACTTCCCCTCGATCCCAGCACATTGCCAAACCGGACAGCCATGAACGGACGACCCGTCTCCTCCGCCGTCTTATACACAAGCATCTCCGCGATGCGCTTTGTAGACCCCATCACATTTCCGGGGTTCACCGCCTTGTCAGTCGAGATCATCACGAAGGCCGCGACGTCGAACTCAACCGAGGCCGAAAGCAGATTCCTCGTCCCAAGAACATTGTTCGTGATGGCCTCCTCAGGGTTCGCCTCCATGAGCGGCACGTGCTTGTGCGCCGCCGCGTGGAAAACCACTTCCGGCCGATGCTCCCGGAACACGCGGCCTAGCCGTGCTCGGTCCCGAACGTCCGCTATGACAGATCGGCAAATAGGGGCGTCTGGCCCGGCTCCCGAAATTTCCTGCTCAATACCGAAGATTGAGTTCTCGCCGTGGCCTAGCAAGATGACTTCGGCCGGCATAGACCGATAAATCTGCCTAACGAGTTCGCTTCCAATCGAGCCACCCGCTCCGGTGACCAGCACTCGTCGCCCTTTTAGCAGTGCCTCTACGCGTCCCGGATCGCTTTTGACGGGGGCACGCCGCAGAAGATCTTCGACCTGTACGGGTCTCAATTGGCTGACGTGCGCCGAGCCGTCTAGAAGTTCGAAAATGCCCGGGACCACGATCACCTTGAGGCCAGCACTCGTGGCGACATCCGTGATTTGCCGAATCGTCTTCCCCGTGGCTGTCGGCATGGCGATGACGACCGATTCAGCCGAGTGGCTTCTGGCCACCTCCTTCAGATCTGCCGTCAGACCCTCGACTTCGATACCGCGAATTCTCAACCCTCGCTTGTTGACCGAGTCGTCGACGAAGGCGACGGGAGCAAGGCCAAGACCAGGATTGGACTGCATTTCCCGCACGATCATGACGCCAGCTTCTCCCGCACCGGCCACAATGACGCGCTTGGACCTGCTGGTCCTGTGTAGGCGTTCGAAGATTCGCTGAGCCAGACGGGCACCGAAACGCGGGGCTGACACGAGAGGAAGGGCAATCAGGGCCTCCAACAACGGGGTTGACCTCGGGAAGCCGGACTCGATCAGTCCCAGTGGCCGAAGGACCAATTCAAACGCTGCCACGGTAAGCAGAAACGCAATCGTCGCTCCGAGACCGATCCGAGCCAACTCGTCGACGCTGGCGTATCGCCAAATACGGTGGTATAGTTTGAAACGGGCGAAAACCGCGAGTCGGATCGCGAGAATCGCGACGGACGCAACGGCGATCGACGACGCGAAATCAGCAACTGACACAAATGAGTCAGTCCTCGCCCAAACCGCGAGTGCAGTTGCGATCAGGGATACTCCGATATCCGCCAACAGGACGTGCCGATTGCGGACACCCAGAAACCAGCTAGCCAGTCGTTCTAGATTCATTTTACCCAAAGGTCGCTCGAATACCTGAAATACACGGGAGCGACCTCATTGCCTATCAAAATTTCCAAAAGTTACGACAAAGGGAGTTGAACGGCACATATTGAGCCGCTATGTCACAAAACGCGACGTTTTCTTATCCCGGGGGACAGGCCTGGCTGATTGATCGTGACGACACGCTTCGTGCGCCGTGCTCTCTCGCCGGTCGTGGGTCCACCCGCTATGGAGATGAGCTCAGACATTGGCGTGCCCACCGGGAGTTCGTACAGGCCCGGATATCAAACAGCGCCCCTAGACCGAGGCGTGTCTTGTCACGTCTCCTGGTCCGCGTAGCTAAAGTACGCAGCCGTATTCCGCCGAGAGCGCTCAAAGTCATCGTACTGAGCGAATGCCGGGGTGGTGGCGAAAAGTGCGAGGGCCAGAAAAAGGGATGCACACATGGCTATGGCAGGAGGCTGGATTGGGTCCTTAGAGGAGGTATGGGCCGTCTTTTTTCACGGTGAAGGATTTCCCGGCTCAGACCTTCGCGAATTCTCTACTTTGCCCCGTACTCAAGGGGTGTCAGCCGAAGTTTCCCGGCCCTAATCTCCCCGATACAACGCGATGCGAGGACAGTTACCGCCCCCCAGAAGAAATCAAAGCTCAGCGACCTTGGCTGAGAACTCTGGATTTTACGGGATAGACAGTCAGGTCTTATGGCCAGTAGCTCCTTCAGGAGACGGCCAGGGGAAACGCCTCGATGCGGCGGCCGAGAACGCCTCGTTGCCTGTGATGCAGCCGAATTTGGGTGGGGTGTCGATGCCACGGTTTAGTGGTGATGGCCACGGGAAGGGAATGCCTTTCGTTCAGCCAGCGATTGCGGTTACGGCGGAAGCTCGTACCGTGAGAACTCCCAAGGCGGAGTCAATGAAGCTTGCGATGTTAGTCGTGTTCTTTCTGTTGTGGATTAGCACGGCGAGCACGCTGCTGTTCTTGTATATGGATCGGTATTTGTTCGCGGGGTAGGCTGCTATCCAGAGCTGGGGTCGGTGGATGGCTGGGCCCGAGCGACGCGCTCGCTCGCCAATCCTCGGGCCGCCGGCGATGAGGTCCAGAAAGGGGTGTGTGGAAAAGATTCCTCTTTTCCCGCCTGGAATCTTCACGACTTCTGTAGTCTTCCTCGTTGTCAGTTCCGGCCGAAAATGTCCGGATAGTTCCGATTGAAAATGTCCGGGTTTTGGCGGAGGTGGCAAGCCTCAGATTGCGGCCGGTTCGGGTTCTGATTCGTTGAGGGTGTCGGAACGTCTCCAGAGGTCCTGATCATGGCGCATCCGGTAGGAGTTGCCCCGGATGGAGACGATGTGGCAGTGATGGAGGATGCGGTCGATGAGGGCTCCGGCCAATGACCTCGTCTCCGAAGACCTCGCTCCATGCCTTGCCCTGAGGCTTATAGTAAAAGACCGATGGCTGCAGCGCCGACAGTTCGCAGGCGCGCCGCTTGGAGACCCCGAACCCCACGATAAAGAACTCGGCCCACTCCCGCTTCTGAGCCGGCCTCAGAGCTTTTCCGCGATGACCTCCTTGAGCATACGCTTGTCAAGCGTCAGGTTGCGTATTCCGGTGGAACGCGGCCACCGATTCTGGCTGAAGCCGGCCACTGATTCTGGTCGAAGCCGGCCACCGATTCTGGTTGAAGCCGGCCACTGATTCTGGTCTGAAGCCGGCCGCCTGGCGGCCTTCTTCCAGATTGGGTGGCCGGATTGCGCCAGAATGTCTGGTCGGCACCTGAAGCGACGGGCAAATGTCCAGGCGGACGTCGTTCCTCCTCTTCCATGACACAAACAGGAAGAGGTGCTGATGCCCGCCCCCCGGATGCCCATGAAGAAGATCAGAGATGTACTGAGGCTCCACTTCGAGCTCAAGCTCAGTCGCCGTCAGATTGCCCGTAGCCTCTCGCTTTCCCGCGACACGGTCGCGGTGACCATTGCTCGCGCGGCGGCCTCGGGCCTTGCGTGGCCTCTACCCGACGGCGTGTCGGACCAAGATCTGGAGCGGCGCCTCTATCCGCCCAAGGAGGACGGGCCCGCCTCCGGGCCGCATCCGGAACCCGACTGGCTGCATCTGAAGAAAGAACTCGGGCGCACCGGCGTGACGCGGCGCCTCCTCTGGGAGGAATACCAAGCCGACCACGAAGGGGGCCTCTGCTACAGTCAGTTCTGCTACCGGTACCGCCAGTGGCTGCGCCATGTGGATCCGGCCATGCGGATGGACCACAAGGCCGGCGAGAAGCTCTTTGTCGACTATGCCGGAGATACCATGAGCGTCATCGACCCGGAGACTGGCGAGATCCGCGAGGCGCAGCTGTTCGTGGCCGTACTTGGCACATCGAGTTACCTGTACGCCGAGGCCACTTGGACACAGCAGCTCCAAGACTGGGTGATGGCGCATGTCCGGGCGCTGGACTTCCTGGGAGGAGTCCCCAAGCTGATCGTGCCCGACAACACCCGCACGGCCGTCAAGCACTCGTGCTACTATGAACCGTCCCTAAACCGGACCTACGCGGACCTGGCCGCCCATTACGGGACGGCCATCCTGCCCACCCGCGTCCGCAAGCCCAAAGACAAGGCGAAGGTGGAGGCGGGTGTCCTCCATGTGGAGCGCCGCATTCTGGCCAAACTCCGCAACCGGCAGTTCTTCTCGCTCGCCCAATTGAATGAGGCCATCGACGATGAAGTGGACGTCATCAATGGTGCCCCCTTCCAGAAGCTGGAGGGCTCCCGGCTGAGCCAGTTCGAAGCGCTCGACAAACCAGCGCTGCTGCCGCTGCCGGCGCACCGCTACACCTACGCGACGTGGCACGAGTGCCGGGCTGGCGTCAACTACCATCTCGAGTTGGAGAAGCACGGCTACTCGGTACCCTACCAGTTGATACGCCGCAAGCTCAACGTCCGGGTCACCGCATCGGTCGTCGAAGTCTTCTACCGAGGGGAGCGTGTAGCCAGCCACGCTCGAAGCTCTCGGGCCTACGGATACACCACGGTCCGTGAACACATGCCCTCCAGCCACCGCCGTTATGCCGAGTGGACACCGGAGCGCATTACCGGATGGGCGGCCAAGGTCGGCGAAGCAACGGCCGAGGCCTGTGCCCACATCATGCGGTCCAGGCCGCACCCGGAGCACGGCTTCCGCGCCTGCCTTGGCATCATGCGCCTGGCCAAACGCTACGGCGATGACCGCACCGAGGCGGCCTGCCAAAGGGCCCTCGCCGCAGGGGCCGTCCGATACAAATCCATTGAGTCCATCCTGGCGCGCGGACTCGATAAACAGCCGCTCTTGCCGCTGGAGCCACCAGAGGCGATCCCGAACCACGAACACATCCGCGGACCCGAATACTACAACTAATCCCACCTCCGACATGCTCACACACCCCACGCTCGAACAATTACGCCGCCTCCGGCTCAACGGCATGGCAGACGCCTATGCCCAACAAGTCGAACAGGCGGACGCGGAGGCGCTCTCCTTCGACGAACGCCTCGGCCTACTCGTTGACCGGGAACGAAGCGACCGCGAGTCACGACGCCTGTCCAATCGGCTCCGGCGTGCCCGCCTGAAGCACCAAGCCTCCATGGAGGATCTGGACTACTCAGCTGCCCGTGGTCTGGACAAGACGGTTATCCGCGGACTGGCCCGGTGCGCCTACATCCGGCACCATGAGAATGTGCTTATTGTCGGCGCCACAGGCACCGGCAAGACCTACTTGGCCTGCGCACTGGCTCACAGAGCGTGCCTGGAAGGCTTCTCGGCACAGTACGAACGCCTCTCTAGACTGCTCGAATCAATCCGGCTCGCACGGGCCGACGGGAGCTATCCCAAGCTCGTGGCCGCCCTGGCGAAGACGGATGTCCTGGTGCTCGATGATTGGGGGCTCGCCCCGATCCCACCCCAGAGCCGCAATGACCTGCTCGAGATCCTGGATGACCGGCATGGGTCCCGCTCGACCATCGTGACCAGCCAACTCCCGGTTGCTGAGTGGCACGCCTCGGTCGGAGATGCCACCTTGGCAGACGCCATCCTCGATCGCCTAGTTCACAATGGCCACCGCGTCACGCTCAAGGGCGATTCCATGCGAAAGAAGCGGACTCCCGTACCGGAAGCCGGCCACCCCGTCACCTAAAACCAACTCGTCGCTCCGCTCCGATCAGGCGGCCGGCTTCAAACCAGAATCAGTGGCCGGCTTCGACCAGAATAGGTGGCCGGGAACGCCGGAATAGGCAGTCAGGTCGGCCACGAGCTGTTTGAGTCTCGTATTCTCTTTCTTCAGGGCCTTCAGTCGGCGGAGTTCGGCCACGCCGATCCCGTCGAACTTGCGTCGCCATCGGTAGAACGTGCTCTCACTGACGCCGATCTCGCAGCACACTTCTCCGATGGTTCTTCCATCCTCCGGTTGGCGCGGGGCGTAGGCAATCTGCTCCTCGTGAATCGCTCCCTCTTCATGCTATCACTTGGCTTGTGCGAGACCCCAAACCCATCGAAACTCTAACTATCTAGGTGTCCAGTTTTTCGGGGGAAGGTCAGAGGCATTTTGCTCCGAGCTGAACCGGCCAGAAAGAAATCCTTCCTACAACTTCTTCCCGCTCCGGCCAGGACGGTGAGGATTGTGTTCATCGCTGGCCTGACATAGGCCCAAGCCCTTTTCAGAGCCTATCTTAGGACAACGCCTTCAATACGAATCTGTGTTTTTCGATGGATGTGAACCCAATTCTTTCCCAACAATGCGAGTCAGAGGTTGCAGAAGCGCTTCTCCGGAAAATCCACTCAAAGACGGCCCGTATCGGGGTGGTCGGTCTTGGATATGTCGGACTCCCACTGATCTGGACGTTCCATCGCGAGGGTTTTCCTGTCCTAGGTTATGATATCGATCGGTCGAAAATTGATCACTTTGAGGCGGGCACCAGCTACATCAAACATTTCGGCATCTCAAGAATGCAGGTTCTTGCCGCTTCAGACCGCTGCGAGGCCACTACGGATTTTGACCGCGTGCCGGAGGCAGACGTGCTCTTGCTCTGCGTTCCGACACCCCTGGATGCTCATCGAGAGCCCGACATGTCCTACGTGGAGAATACGGTGAGGGCTATCGGGCCCCACCTACGCGAAGGTCAACTGGTTATCCTGGAGTCGACTACTTATCCGGGGACGACCAACGAGATGATCGTTCCGATTTGCGAGCAGCATAGTGGTCTGAAGTCTGGTGAAACGCTTTTCGTTGCCTACAGTCCAGAACGAGAGGATCCTGGCAATCCCGATTTTGAGACCTCAACAATTCCAAAGGTGGTTGGGGGCGAGGGTGCGGATGCCTCGATTGTCGCGACGGAGCTCTACCGCCAGGTCATCGACAAAGTGGTGCCTGTCTCGAATACGAAAACGGCTGAGGCCGTCAAGCTGCTTGAGAACATTTTTCGCGCCGTCAACATTGCCCTCGTGAACGAACTCAAAGTGGTGTTTCATGCGATGGGAATCGACATCTACGAGGTCGTAGACGCCGCTAAGACGAAGCCGTTCGGTTTCATGCCATTCTATCCGGGTCCGGGGCTTGGGGGGCACTGCATTCCCATCGACCCCTTCTATTTGACATGGAAGGCGCGCGAATTTGGCCTGCACACCCGATTTATCGAGCTAGCCGGAGAAGTCAATACCGCCATGCCGAATTATGTTGTTCGACGCGCGATGGAAGCGCTGAATGATCAGGGCAAGGCGCTAAAGGGAGCGAACGTTCTTTGTGTTGGACTGGCCTATAAAGCGGACGTGGATGACATGCGCGAGTCGCCGACCTATCCGATAATGGATGCGTTGAAGTCGTTTGGCGCGACGGTCAGCTACTACGATCCGTACATCCCCGTCATCCCCCGTTCTCGCGAGCACGTGGCGTGGACAGGCCTAAAGTCCGTGGAGTGGAAGGACGAATCCCTAAAGAATTTTGATCTCGCGGTCATCCTGACGAAGCACACTGGCGTAGACCACGCCAGACTACCTTCGTTGATTGACTGTATTGTCGATACCAGGAATGCGATTCCCGGCGATCTGCGAGTGCACAGGGCCTAGCGGCAAGACACTTGAGGCTGCCCTGTCGGCCGTCTGGGCCTCGAAACGTAGTCTCCCTATCGAGGGAAGACCCCCTGTGAGGCACCAACCAGATCGATCTGGCCGGACACCTTGCATCGGTCTGAGGAATCGGCTTTTCTTCCTGTCTCAAACATTGGATAACAATTGATGGAACTCGCCAACGTGGTCACCCGCGCGCCGCAGAGATGCGAAGGATCGACGCTCTATTTCGCGCCACCATCGGCAAACGAGGACTGGCAGCGCCAGCAGGCGGAGAGCGTTGGTCGCTACCAGAATAACAGTTATGAGGCCGACGGGACGTTGGGTGAACTGTTTGGTGGCTTCGTTGCGGCCACGCTCGATCGCACCGGCCCGGTGATCGACATTGGGTGCGGGCTGCACCCGATCGTGCCACACTATGTCAAGCAGCTAGCCCTACCCGCGTTCGTGGGGATCGAACCGCTCACGACTGCGACTACCCGCCAATATTCCTGCCTGGCCGGGGTCACCGCCGAATCGATTCCCTTGCCTGACGATTTCGCGAATGCCAGCCTGTTCGCCACCTCGCTGGACCACATTGAGGATGCGCGAGGCGCGATCCGCGAGGTTGTGCGTGTTCTCAAGCCCGGCGCCCCCCTTTATTTCTGGCTCGGCGTCCACGACCCAGAGATCCTTGCTGAGCAAAAGACCTTCGGGAACGTCCACAATCGGGCGAAAGGCTGGCGCAAATGGGCTCGCATCATCGCTGCGCCGGTCGAACACCTGCACCTGTGGCGCGCGATGAAGCGCCGTGCGCGTGACCTCGCGAACGGGACTCCGCTCGATCACGCACACGTCCGCTATCACACGCTCGCCGGTATCGACGCCGAGCTGGAAAGCTACGGGCTAGATATCGCCCGCCGCCTGCTTGTGCCCGGCTCGACCTCGCTGTTCGTCGAGGCTCACGCCATTCAGATTGAACGAGCAGGAGGGTAGAGTCGGGTAGGAGTCCTTGCTCATCACCCGCTCGTTCCTGCGTTCGCCACGACCGAGGACGCAGCGGAGAAGGCAAGACTGGAAGATGACCAAGAAGAATCGCGGGAGGCTGCGGACGGTCTATCTGAAATCAGTCGGGAAGCCTATGTTGAGCGAGAGGCGGACTGCAAGGAGTGGCTTGATCTCTTCGTCGGGCCAGGCATGCCGGGGCCGAGCATGATGTGGTAGGCAGCTTCGAGCCGACTCAGACGCTCAAGCGTGACGCCGCTCAAGCAATCCGATTTCGAACGTAATCTGGCAAGTCTGCAAGGTGATCAAGATACCGAGTCGCCATGCCGAACCTATAGGCTCTGTTCCTTATGACGATTGCTCTGCTGTGGAACAATTGAAGCGTCAATCACGGCGACGGTACTGGGCTAGTGCCCCCCCGAAGTAAAGGTGGCGCCCGAACCGATATCCATACGTCAGCAGCTAACCAGGTTTCTGGCCGGCGACGTTTCGCTGTTGGCCCTTTCAGGGATTGCGTCCCAGGTCGTGAATCTTGGGGCGTACCCCTTTCTGACGCAACTCTACTCACCAGCCAGCTTCGGTTTGTACAGCGTGATCATTGCGCTCGCGGCCTTTTCTGGTGCCGCCATCCTGCTACGGCTAGATACGATCATTCAGATCGTTGATTCCAGCGAGGAAGGGGATATCCTGAGCGCCGCCGTAATAGTCGGTCTTGGCCTATCACTTGCGGGAATGGCGCTACTGCTAGTCTTCGGCGAGTGGTTGTTCGGACTGGTAGCTGAAGATCAGAGCTGGCAGGCGGGCTATGCGCTGGTGGTACCCCTCCTAGCCCTGATGAGCGGACTATTTGCCTTGGCATGTCAATATTATGCCAAGGCACGACGCTACCGACGTTTTTCCTGGGCAAATGTCCTGCGGACGCTGGCGATGGTGGGGTCCCAGTTGGGGCTGGTATGGGTGCTCCCCGGACCAGCAGGACTGATCGCGGGTTTCGGCCTGGGTCTGGGCCTTGCGCTAGCGTTCGTCTGGCCCATTTCCCAGGACCTAGTGGCTAAGGTGATGACGGCCCCGCGTCAGGCCCTGCGCAGGGTGCGCACTACGATATATCAGCACCGCGCATACATCCGCGTGGACGTGGTCAATGTGCTGATCGCCGCCTCGGTCCTTAGCATCTACCCAATCATCGTGCTGATCGGCTTTGGCGCCGAAGAGGCGGGTTTGTTCGCCGTGGCCGCCCGTCTTACATTTATCCCGGTTGACGTTTTGGCCGCCTCGGTGTCCACGGTGTACTTTCAGAGGTTCTCGCTCGCTGTGCGCCAGGGCGAGGGGACGATGCGACTTTTTCGGCGCACGGTCGCCGGGGCCACCGTCGCGGCGGCAGCAATAGCAATAGTCGTCTTCGTCGCCGCCGACCCGTTTGTGCGTGTTTTTCTGCCTCCCGAATGGTCGAGGGTGTCTCATGCCATGCTTCTCTTGTTGCCTACCTTCCTAGTGCGTTTCATAATCGGATCTATTGGCAATACACCGCTGGCCTTGTCTCGGCCGCAGGTCCTATTCGGCTGGAACCTGACTCAGATCATGGTCATCAGCCTCACGTGGATCGCCACAAAGAACGAGAGTCTAGACCTGTTCCTGTTGGCCGGCGGCTGCGGGCTGCTTGTGGCGGGGGTGCTGTATCTGGCGATCCTCTCACGGTCAATCAAGCAACACGTGGCTTGACAAAGAGCGTGATGCTGTCAATTATCCGAACGATTGGCTTCAGGGCTTCTTTTGTCGCGCTCCAGCTACACGGACGTGCGTTCCGGTTGGTGCCGCTCCCAGGGATCGAAATCGCTAGGGGACTAGCAATTGGCGTTGACGCTGCGATTGAACGCAGGCTCTCGATTATCCCATTTGGATACTGCCTCGCTTTCCGAAGCAACCGGATCAAGGCGCTGCCTCGTTCGGCGGATCAGGTTGCGTTTGGCGACGACGTCTGGATCAGGGCTTGTGTGAAAATGTTCGCGGGCGCAACAATTCATCCCCGGCCTATCCTGAGCGCCGGTGCTTCGGCGTCAGCGTAGTCTCAGGTGGCCGCACGATCATCGGGAGAACCCCCGCACGAAATCCGAAACCTTCCCACGACATCCGAAAAACGTGTGGCCAATAATATTTCTAATACGGAGAGCAATATGTCTGAACTAACCCACAACCTTGCCGGACGCAGAGTCCTTGTCACCGGTGGTGCCGGCTTCATCGGGTCACATCTCTGCGAAGGATTGCTTAAGCAGGGCGCCCATGTCATCGCGCTCGACGACATGTCGGCAGGGCGTGAAGCGAACGTTCGCATCTTCGAGGACAGCCCGCACTACCGGTTCGTGCGGGGCAGTGTATGCGATGATGACTCCAAGATGCACGAAATTTTCGAGGGTCTGGACACAGTATTCCACAACGCGGCGTCGAAGAAAAACATCTGTCTTCACGATCCGAAGCGGGATCTAGCCGTTAACGCTGAGGGTACGCTAAACCTGCTGTTGCTCGCAAAGAAGCATGGCACGCGAAAATTCGTCCACGCCTCCACCGGTTCGGTCTTTGGCGAACCGAGCGTCTTTCCCACCGATGAAACGCATCCGATGCGCCCGCGGTCGTATTACGGGGTCTCCAAACTGGCTGGGGAACGCTACGTGGACACGTTCCACCAACTCTACGATATGGACACCACGATCTTGAGATATTTTCACGTCTACGGGCCGCGTCAGGAATCGAACGAGTTCGGTGGCGTGGTGTCGATTTTTATGCGAAGGATAGCTGAAGGCAAAAGCCCCATCGTCTTCGGGCATGGGGAGCAGGTGCGGTCGTTCACGTATGTAAAGGATTTGGTAGACGTAAACCTGCGATCGGCGACAATGCCGGTTGCGTGTGGACAGGTCTATAACGCGGCATCGGGCATCCGCATCTCGATCAATGACCTTGCGAGCAAGATGTTAGAATTCTCGCGGCGGATCGACCTGTCGGTCGAACATGGCCCCGAACTCGTCGGCGACATAATGAATTTCGACATCGACAACTCGAAGGTTCGTCGTGAGTTGGCTGTGACGTTTCAGCAGGATTTCTGGGGAACTCTACGCGTGTCGCTTGAAGACATCGGTGGGTTCCTGTCCATCGACTGAACAGGCAGGTAATGCGCAAGCTGCTATACGTTGATTCGTCCTATAGCTTGTCCCAGGTCCGCTCACGCGGCCTCGGGCACGTCTTGAGGATGCGCTTCCTTGACGGGTATTTCGATCGGGTGTGGTCCGCGCATCCGGTTGATACCCACCCTGCGCTGGATCCTGACATCGGTCCCTCGGGAAAGCCATTTTGCGAACGCATCTCGGACGACCATGTCTTCGTGCGCGGCAGGTACGGGCGTTTTCCGCTACTGGCTCACGTTGCGCCGCTCAACGCCCTGTTGGGATTGGGATCCTTCGTCGCAGGGCTAGTCAGACTTGTCCGCCGCGAGAAGATAAAGGTCATCCGCGCTGGAGACCCGTTGATGTGTGGGCTGATCGGCCTGATCGTGTCTCGCATGACAGGCGCGAGGTTGGTCGTCCGCATCAATGGAGATCACGACATGATCCGCGCTAGCAGTGGATCAGCGATAATGCCGTCGTTGTTCCGATTTGTCGCGATCGAAAAGCTGATCGAGCGACTTGTGTTGACACGCGCGCATTGCATCGTCGCACCAAGCCGAAACTACGGCGATTTTGCCGTCCGAAAGGGCGCCGATCGCGATCGCGTGGTGATCGTTCGGTATGGGAACTTGATCGACCCCATCCATTTTGAGGAACCCGAGGCGCGCGGGCTTCCGGTCGATGAGGCTTTGACTGAAGAGTTGCGCGCGCGGCCGTGGATGGTCCACGTAGGGCGACTTCACAGCATGAAACATGCTACGGATTGCTATGATGTGCTGCTCAAGCTTGCCCGCGACGATCACGTCACGGGACTTTTGCTAATCGGTGACGGTCCACTGAGGGAAGAGATGACGAGACGCGCGGAAGCGGACGGGCTGTCCGAGCGCGTTCGGTTCCTCGGAAATATTGACCAGCGGTTGATTGCGCAAGTCCTGCCTTTATGCACCATTGCGCTTTCACCTCTCACAGGGCGGGCCCTAGCCGAAGTCGCCCTGGCCGCGCTCCCGATCATCGCCTATGACCTCGACTGGCAGGGGGAGGTGGTCGAAACTGATGTAACGGGCGTATTGGTGCCCGCTCGCAACACCGTGGACATGTCACGCGCAGCCGCCTGGCTTTTGGCGGATGCGTCGCTACGCCGAACGCTCGGCGCCGAGGCGCGCCGTCGAGCGTATGAGTTGCTCGAACCGGAAGAACAGACCCGGCGCGAGATCGAGGCTTATAGAAACCTTGGTGTGTTAGAATGAGCGCCCCCCTGTCTATTGTTCACATGATTCCGGCCCTGACCAAGGGGGGGGCCGAACGTGTCGCGGTCGACCTGGCTAATGCCAGTACACGCGCAGGTCACAGCACCACCGTAGTTGCCGGCTGGAAAGTCGCCGAGCAGATTCTGCGGGTCCGGTTGGATCCGGGGGTGCATGTCATTTACATGACCCAAAGAGTTGGTAGCAAGTTCCAACGCTATTGGGCTGGCCTGAAGTGGGTGCTGGAGAACCGGAAGTGGCTGGCGACGCACGACGTCGTGCATGTTCACTTGACCCAAGCTTCAGTTTTCGGGACCATTCTATTCACCCTGCGTAACCTGAGTGGTGATTCCAGGCCGGCGATAGTCGAGACCTATCATTGCGTCGGCATGAAGATTCCAGATTACGAGCGCGCCTTTCATGCGTGGAATTGCCGACGCCGCGACGGGCTGGCAGTGATGGCGCTGGATCCCTATTGGCGTGACTTCATGGGCCGCAGCCCGACTCGAGTAGTCGAGATGATTCCCAACGGCGTTGACACGCCTGTTGGCCCCGCCCCGCCCGGCTGTGTACGAGCATATCTTGAGGGGATCGGGGTTCCCGCAACCGCAAGCCCGATAATCGGAACAGTTGGGCAATTCCGAGCGGAGCGGCAGCCCCAAAGCATTGCTCGCATTCTAATCGAAGTGCTGAAACAGACACCCGATAGCGTTCACGCATTGATGTGCGGCTCGGGCGAGAAGTTAGACGCGGTGCGTGCGCTCGTGGAGGGGGAGGGCCTTGCTTCACGATTTTCTCTACCGGGCACTGTTAACGAGCCACGGCTGGCGATGTCAGCAATGTCCGTCTACTTGACGATTAATGTGGGCTCCATCACCGGGGTCGCCGCAATTGAGGCGGCATTTTGCGGTGTACCGATTGTTGCGTTGCAGGTTGATTCGACGTGCTCGCCAAGCGACGATGACTTGATCTGGTCAAGCGCCGCCCCCGAGTCACTGTCGCAGCGCATCCTAAGGCTTCTCGCCGATCCTGAAGAGCGCGAGCAAATAGCCGCGCGGCAGCATGCCCATGCGGTTGCCAATTATTCGGTCGACAGCATGCTCGCGAAATATATGACGCTCTACCGTCGGGCGATCGGCGTCCGGTGACCGTAGGGTATCCTTAGCAGGAATAAAGGAATGCCAATTACTGACGCAAAAATAGATCAGACTACGAGAATTTTTCATCCTGACCTTGTAAACTTGTACGGATGCGAGATCGGAGCCCAGACGAAGGTCGGCACATTCGTCGAGGTTCAAAAGGGTGCTGTGATCGGCGCTCGTTGTAAGATTTCGTCACACAGCTTCATTTGCGAGGGCGTTACTATTGAGGATGAAGTCTTCGTCGGTCATGGTGTGATGTTTATCAATGACATCGAGCCACGTGCCACGACGGCAGGGGGCGCTCTTCAAAGCGAGGCCGATTGGTCAGTAGCGGAAACGCGCGTGTGTGGCGGCGCGTCCATCGGAACCGGCGCTGTCATCATGGGTGGTGTCACGATCGGGGCCCGGGCCCTAATCGGCGCTGGCTCAGTCGTTACGCGAAATGTGGAACCCGATAGCGTCGTCGCGGGTGTGCCCGCCCGCTTCGTTCGAACTCGGGTCAGACAATAAAATAACAATCTAAAAAACGGTTTTGGCGATGATTAATGTTGGAGTTGTCGGATATGGTTACTGGGGTCCAAACCTTGTAAGGAATTTTCTCGCGGAGGAGGGCTGCGATGTGTCTTTTGTCTGTGATCTAGACCCCAAACGCTTGGCACGAGTCTCGGGGCAGTATCCGTCTGTGCGAACAACTACGGATTTCCGGGAAATGCTGAATGATACGTTAGTCGATGCCGTCGTCGTCGCCACGCCTGTCCATACTCACTTCGAGCTTGCGATGGCTGCACTGAACGCCGGAAAACATGTTTTGGTCGAAAAGCCAATAGCGAGCACGGCCGACGAAGCACAGAGACTTATCGAGGAGGCTGACCGGCGGGGCCTCGTGCTGATGGTAGACCATACCTTCGTCTACACTGGCGCGGTTCGGAAGATGTACGACCTCGTCCGGCAACCCGACTTCGGGCAGTTGCACTACTACGATTCGACGCGGGTAAACCTTGGGCTATTCCAGCATGACGTGAACGTGCTTTGGGACTTAGCTGTGCACGATCTTTCCATTATGTCGCATGTGCTTGGCGCCAAGCCCTTAGCTGTCTCAGCCACGGGGCAAAGCCAAGCGCCAGGCCAGCCAGAATACGCTGCGTTTCTGACGGTATACTTCGCAGACATGATTGGACACATAAATGTCAATTGGATGTCGCCAGTAAAGGTCCGCCGAACTCTGGTTGGCGGTAGTGGCAGGATGATAGTCTATGATGATTTGGAAACCGTCGAGAAGATCAAACTATATGACAAGGGAGTCACGATGACCGAGAATCCGGAGGATATCCGAAAAATGCTCATCAGCTATCGAACGGGTGACATGTGGTCGCCCAAGCTTGATGAAACCGAAGCACTGGCCCTGGAGGTTCTTCATTTTGTCGAGTGCATCGAAAATGGAAAAACTCCAATAACCAGCGGCGAACAGGGACTTGAGCTGGTGCGTATTCTAGAGGCCGCGGACAAGTCGTTGAGCCAGCGCGGCGCTCCACAAAACCTATAAACAGAGCCTCAATGTCTGAAGTACAGTTCCTCGATCTCAAAGTGCAGTATGCCACGATAAAGGACGAGATCGACGCCGCCGTTATTCAAGTCTTGGGGAGTACGGCCTATGTTCTTGGTCCAAGAGTTGACGCGTTCGAACAGGCGTTTGCAAGTGCCCACGGTGCTGAGCACGGCGTTGCCGTCAATTCCGGGACTAGCGCCCTTCATTTGGCGTTACTTGCCGAAGGAATAGGTGCGGGAGACGAGGTCATCACGATCCCGATGACGTTCACCGCCACTACCGCCGCGATCAGCTATACTGGCGCGAGACCAGTCTTCGTCGACGTCGACCCCGAGACCTGCACAATGGACCCGTCGCAGATTGTCGCGCAGCTTACGTCGCGGACCCGCGCCATATTGCCTGTCCATCTTTATGGTCAGGCCGCGGATATGGACCCGATCATGGAGATCGCCCGCGCTCACAATCTGACAGTAGTCGAAGATTGCGCACAGGCCCACCTCGCAACCTACAAGGGTCGCCCCGTCGGGAGTATCGGGGATTATGGCTGCTTTAGCTTCTACCCGGGGAAGAATTTGGGAGCCTATGGCGAAGGAGGGTTAGTCACGACGAATGACGGTGCAGCTGCTGAGAAGATGCGGCTCTTACGAGACTGGGGCCAAGTGCGCAAGTATCACCACGAAGTGCTGGCGTATAACTATCGCATGGACGGCATCCAGGGCGCAGTTTTGGGCGTGAAACTGAAGTATCTAAATGGCTGGACCTTGCGTCGCCGTAGCCGCGCCGCGCTGTATAGGGAATTGTTGGACGGCTCTGGGATCCGGGTTTCAAAGGAGGCTGCCGAACGGGACCACGTCTACCACATTTTCAGCGTATTCCACGACGAGCGAGATCGTCTTCGGGCGCATCTATCGACGGCCGGCATCCAGTCTGGCATGCATTACCCTTACCCAGTGCATTTGCAAAAGGCGTACGCCGATTTGGGCCACAAGATTGGCGATTTTCCGGTCAGCGAGCAGGTGGCGAACACGCAGCTGTCGCTACCGATGTATCCTGAACTATCCGATAGTGACGTGGCACGGGTGGTCGAGGCTCTGAAAAGTTTCGCATGAACCGCGCAGGCCGCAATAAGCCCGTGAAGGCAGGCGGCTCAGCGAATTACCGCCGGTATTCGGATCGAACGACACCACCCCAGAGGTGTACTCCGAGTTTCATGTGTAGTCAGTCGGCGCTTTTACCTAATCCCGGTCGGCGGAAACGCTCGGCATGAGGCTAATGAACTGGTGGCGGGGTGACAGATTCACACCAGTTCACTAGTCGGCGGGAACCACCGAGACCGCCCCTTGGCATTGGTCGACTCCACGACCAACATTATGACTCATTGAGGTTCAGCGTGATCAGGAATCTAAACGACCTAAAAACGTACATTTCCGCCGATTTGAAAAGCATCGGGCAAGGACTGAGCATCAAGAACTGGATCATGGATCCGGCAATGCGTCTCACGATCGTGATGCGCTTGACCGAGTACTGCCAGAACACGACAAAGCCGGGAATAGTCACTCTTCCAATATTGTTCTGGTTCAGGATGCTCTCGGTCAAACTAGGGTTCAGCCTCGGGCCGAATATTTTCGGTCCGGGTGTCGCAATTGTTCATCACGGGCTACTAATCATCGACCCCACCACCCGTATTGGACGAAACTGCCGCATACACATGGGTGTTCACATCGGAGGAGCCGCCGTGTTCGTTGATCCGACCAAAGTCAGCGAGTATTCACCGCGCCTCGGAGACAACGTATACATCGGGCCGGGTGCCAAGATCTATGGTCCAATAAAAATCGGTTCGAACTGCACGATTGGGGCCAACTCAGTCGTGACAAAGAGCTTTGAGCAGGACGGTTTGCTGATAGCAGGCGTTCCTGCGAAGGTTTTGGCTGAAGGCGAAACCGGCGGGCGGGCGGTTCGGTTCTTGCAGGACGATAAATTCTGAATGGGTGATTTGTTGAAAGTATTGATTGTAGATCTCGGAGTGGGAAACATCAATTCCGTCCGGCGCGTCTTCGAGCATATTGAGGTCGACGCCGAGATCGTAAAAATTCCAGAGAAAGCGCTGAACTGCGACAAGTTGATTTTGCCGGGGGTCGGAGCCTTCGACTCCGGTATGGAGGCCATCGAAAGCGGAGGATGGTCGGACGTGCTGAACCACCTTGCTTTCGATCGGCGGGTGCCAATTCTTGGAATTTGCCTGGGGATGCATCTCTTGTGCCGCGGGAGCGAAGAAGGAAAACGCAAGGGGCTTGGCTGGATCCCAGCAGATGTTGTGACCTTCAAGCTGCAGGACATGAACCTGAAAGTTCCCCACATGGGTTGGTGTGTCGTCGCGCCGACTCAGGCCAACCCACTGCTGCCGATGGGCACAGATGAGCAGCGCTTCTACCACACTCACAGGTACCATGCGGTGTGCGACAGCGGCGCAAACGTTGTAGGGATTAGCGAGTATGGCTATCCCTTTGCGTCGGCCGTTCGAAATGAGAACGTGTATGGCGTTCAGTTTCACCCAGAGAAGAGCCACAGATACGGCATGAAATTGCTAAGGCGCTTTTCGGATATAGAATGTTGAGCTTTCGAATTATCCCGTGCCTGCTTCTGAGCAACGGTGGTCTGGTGAAGACTCTCCAATTTCGCGAGCCGAAGTACGTCGGTGATCCGATTAATGCCATCAGGATTTTCAACGAAAAAGAAGTTGACGAGCTGACGGTCATCGACATTGACGCGAGCGTCAGGCAGACGGGGCCCGACTACCAGCTAATCGAGCAGATGGCTAGTGAGTGTTTCATGCCGCTGTGTTATGGCGGCGGCATTCGGACACTTGACGAGGCAAGAAAACTGTTCGACCTGGGGGTGGAGAAATTGTCACTCCAATCCATCTTGGCAACCGAGCCTGCTCTTCTCACCGAGATTTCAAGCATCTTCGGCTCTCAAGCAGTGGTGGCTTCGGTCGATGTGAAAAAGGACTGGCTGGGACGATTCAAGATATTTAGCAAGTTCGGCATAAGATTCTCCTACGCCAGTTGGCAGGAGATGGTCGTTGACCTGGTTGAGCGTGGCGCCGGTGAGATCATGTTGAATGCCGTTGATTTGGATGGCACCCGTCAGGGCATGAACCTTGAGCTGATCAGCGAGGCCTCGAGCCTGGTGGGCGTTCCGGTTATGGCCATCGGAGGCGTCGGCGCACTCGAGGACTTCAAGGACGCCCGGCTCGCCGGTGCTAGTGCGGCAGGGGCCGGCGCTTACTTCGTGTTTCAGGGCGCACATCGGGCGGTTCTGATCAGTTACCCGCGACGCCAAGAGATAGAAGAATTATGGGGCCGAGTATGACCAATCCACAGCAAATCTGCAGTCGTTGCATCATGGACACGACGGCAGCGGACATTACGTTTGATGAGCGTGGGTTTTGCAATTATTGCACGTCCTTTCTGGACAAGCGACGAAAGCACATTGAGCTAGACAATAACAAGCGCGTCGAACGCCTTGAGACCCTAGTTGATATGGTCAAGGCGTCCGGAAAAGGACGAAAGTATGACTGCATCGTGGGGCTGTCCGGCGGCGTAGACAGCAGTTGGGCGCTTGTGCAGGCGGTTCGTCTGGGTCTCCGACCTCTTGCCGTCCATATGGATAGCGGATGGAATTCCGAGCTAGCGCAGAACAATATTTCCAACATCGTACGGGGCCTAAATGTCGACCTGTACACCCATGTGATTGAATGGCCTGAAATTCGCGGCTTGATGGAGGCCTTCTTCGAGGCCGACGTCATCGATGTAGAAGTCCTGTACGACAACGCAATGTTGGCAGTGAATTTTCAGCAAGCCGCAAGGTTTGGGCTGAAGTATATCTTGGCGGGAACGAATATCGCCACTGAAGGAGTCGATATCCCAAAGAATTGGAACTGGTACAAATCTGACAAGAAGAACATCATTGGGATATCTCAGAAATTTGGTGGGCCCAAATTGAGGACGTTTCCCGCGATCGGGACATTCGATACTGCGAGATTCGTGATCATCAACGGGATCCGGTGGATCTCCTTCTTGGATTACTTGGGATACAAGAAATTCGAAGCACTCGAAGTACTAAAGGCGGAGTTCGGCTACAAGCCCTACCCTCATAAACACTATGAGTCTGTTTTTACGAGGTTCTTTCAGGGATACGTTCTGCCGAATAAGTTCAACGTCGACAAGAGGAAACCTCACCTGTCGAGTTTGATCATGAGCGGCGAAATGTCTCGGGAAGAAGCTTTGGAGCTTGCTTCGGGAATCGCGTATCCGAGCGAAAGGGAAATGGAAGCGGATAGGCGATACTTCATCAAGAAGATGGGGTGGACCGAGGAAAAGTTCAGGAATTACATGTCCCGACCGGAAAAGCCTCATACAGACTACCCTTCGGAAGCCGCCTTCCACGAGAGGCTACTGGCACTTTACCGCCGCCTAAATTTGCGCGTCGGGCGCATACAGTGGAGCCCGGCCAAGGAAGATCACGCCGGTTAATACCGCGTCGGCGAGCGATCCACGGAAGCTACACTCAGCGGGGAAGCGACTGGGTTGCATGTAGGCGCCGTAAGTTGCTTTTCGAGGGCTTCACCCCCCCAGCCGTTATACGGAGATCGATATTTCGAATGCGACTAGTTTTTCATGGATGTTTTCGCCCTACCTCTCTCCGGCACGGACAGAGCTCAGGGGGGCGATTTGTCAACCCGTACAAGTCTGATACGAGATTGCGTCAATGTGCGGAATAGTTGGATTTCTGTCGCCCGGGAGACCCGCCGAGGAGACTGTTGCACGTCTTATGGCAGATCGCATCGTCCATCGCGGCCCGGACCGTGGCGCGACCTGGAGCGACTCGGAGGCCGGGCTTGCGTTGGCACATCGTCGACTCTCCATTCTCGATCTCAGCGCCGCCGGTAGCCAGCCGATGCTCAGCGCCGATGGCCGCTTTGCGCTAGTTTTCAATGGCGAGGTCTACAATCATCGCGAGTTACGCGAGCAGCTTGAGGCAACTGGTCATTCAGGGGTGTGGCGTGGCCAATCCGATACGGAAGTCCTCCTGGCAGCGCTGGCACACTGGGGTGTCGAACCCGGTATCAAGCGGGTCAACGGGATGTTCGCTCTAGCGATCTGGGACCGCCGAGAGCGCCATCTATGGCTGATCCGCGACCGGCTGGGCGAGAAGCCCCTATACTATGGCATCTGCCGAGGGAGCCTTGTATTCGGATCCGAGCTTAAGGCGCTCGCCGCGCATCCTGACTGGTCCGGTACGCTCGATCGCGATGCTGTGGCGCTGTTTCTTCGATTCGGTTACGTCCCCGAGCCGCATTCAATTTTTGAAGGTATCGCCAAGCTTGCGCCTGGGCATCTGATCAGGATTACGGCAGACGATCTACATGCGTTGCCATCGTCAAAAGCCTACTGGTCGCTTGCATCGCACGTTACCGGGCCGCGTCGGCAGGAATCCGATGAAGACCTTGTCGATATGCTGGAAGGACGGTTGCTAAAGGCTGTCCAGTTGCGGATGGAGGCAGATGTCGGGTTGGGGGCGTTTCTGTCGGGCGGCATCGATTCCTCCCTGATCGTCGCACTCATGCAGGCACAGTCGACCCGTCCGATCGAGACTTTCACTATGGGTTTTGATGTGCCCGGATTCAACGAGGCGGTCTCGGCCGGGGAGATCGCGCGCCACCTCGGAACACACCACAAAGAGTTTTATGTCACTTCACAGGATGCGCTTGATGTCGTGCCCGACCTCCCGTATATCTGGGACGAGCCCTTCGCGGATTCGTCGCAGATACCGACGCTAATTCTCAGCCGGTTGACGCGCCAAAGCGTCACCGTTGCCCTCAGCGGAGACGGTGGAGACGAATTCTTTGGCGGCTACAATCGCTATGGGCAGGGATACGCTTCGTATCGCAAGTTGGCGATGTTGCCCGGTCCAGTCCGGGCGGCGGCAGCGATGGTAATGCGTTATGCACCTGCGCATGCGCTCGACCGCTTGATGGCGCGTCTGCCATGGGTTACAACATTTCCAGCGGTTGGCGATCGTTTACAGAAATTGGCGCGCGTGGCTCAGGCGTCGGATATTGCAGGATTCTACGCGATTGTGGTCTCGCAGCACCATGGTGGTGACTCTCTGGTTCTCGACGCAAAGGCTCCCCAAGTACTGGCAGACAGCCCGTCTGAGTGGCCGGCGCTTGACGATCCGCGCGAGGCCATGATGTATGTTGACGCGTTGACGTACCTACCGGGGGATATTATGGTAAAAGTCGACCGAGCAACCATGGCGCACGGTCTTGAAAGCCGCGCTCCCTTTTTGGATCATAAACTGGTAGAATTTGCTTGGTCGCTGCCCATGTCGGTCAAGATCAAGAACGGAAAGACCAAGTGGGCATTGCGCGAGGTTCTCGCGCGGCATGTTCCGCGTGCCATGTTTGAGCGACCCAAAATGGGTTTCGGCATCCCGATAGAGCACTGGCTATCCGGGCCGCTACGCGACTGGGCAGGCGATTTGCTCTCGGGTGAACGTATCCGGCGGCAGGGGCTACTTGACGCCGATAAAGTTGCCCGCATGTGGCGTGATCATTGCGAGGGTACGGGTAGACTGCACCATCAACTCTGGACAATTCTGATGCTACAAGCTTGGTTGGATTCTCAGTCCAGAATGGGACAAAACCAATAGTTCGGTTAAATATTGGGATTTCCCTATCTACTCCTTCCGTTGAGGCTGTAAGGCGATCGCTCTCCCACTGAGCACGTATCGATACGCCGAGCGTCCCAGGCCGGATGAACCCATCAATCACCGCGGCTAACAGTTGAACCCAATTCTCATCAATGAAAATTCTATTTATGGGGCGAAAGTCCTCCGGCGCGGAGGCTCTGCGGTGGACTGTCGCGAATGGCTTCGAGGTAGTTGGTGTTCTGACCGACTCGCATTTGAATGCGTCTCCAACTGCCAAGGTGGCCCGCGAGAATGGGATTCCCATTCTGGATCACGCCGAGGTTGACTCCCTGTGTGAAAGAAGAGAATTCTCGTTTGATCTCGGCATCTCCTTTGTCTATTGGCGCATCCTGAAAATGGATCTGATCAAGTCGGCAAGTCGAGGGATCATAAATTTCCACCCCGCCCCGCTACCCGCTTACAAGGGGACTGCTGGTTATAACCTCGCTATCCTCAGAGGATTGGATGAGTGGGCTTGCTCAGCTCACTATATCGATGAAGGTATCGACACCGGGGAGATCATAGATGTCTTTCGTTTCTCCATTGACTCAGACCGAGAGACGGCCGTCAGTTTAGAAAAAAGGACGCAAGAGTTTATGTTGTCGCTGTACAAAAAAACCTTGACTAGAGCTGCGCTGGGTTGTGAGCTAGACACTCAACCCAACGCCGGGGGGGAGTATATTAGCCGCAAACAAATGGAGCAGCTCAAGTTGGTGGTCGAAGGCGACGACGTCGATCGCAAAATCCGTGCGTTCTGGTTCCCGCCCTACAGCGGTGCGACAATCAGCATCAAAGGAAAGAACTACACACTCATCAACGATAGCATCTTGGCCCAGCTTGCCCAAGATGGCGAAACCAGTTTGCGTTAGGACGATTGTTTTGGTCACTGTTTAGTGTCCTCGCTAACCCATGATCGTGCACAGTTGTGAGTGTCCGGACTTAACCGGCTGGGCGCAGGTGAATGGTCGGAACGCCCTTTCATGGCAGCAGAAGTTTCAACTTGACCAGTGGTATGTCGAGAATAGATCATTCCTCCTTGATGCAAAGATCCTTATCATGACGGTGAGGGTCGTTTTGTCCCGACATGGGGTGTCACAGACAGGTCACGCGACGACGCTGCGGTTTCCAGGGAACAGCCAACCAGAAGGCGGGAACCCTAGCGCAACCCGAAAGCATAGGACGTCGCGAATCGCATGATCGGAGTTTCCACATGGGGGATGGTTGAGGCCTCGGCCACGAAGGTAGTCATGGTAATGGTCGTGAAGTACTATCGTGGCCAAAACCCGATAGTCACAGGTTGTGAGTAACGTTCGAGAGGGTCGCGTGATGATCGAGGCGCTCGGCGGCGGAGGCCGCTAAAATGGCACATATTCTAGTTACTGGCGGGGCGGGGTTTATTGGTGGACACCTATGTCGTCGCCTGCTTGATATTGGCCACTCCGTCACTGCCATCGACAATTTCGACCCCTTCTATCCACGTGCTATCAAAGAGGGGGGGATCCGTGACCTTCTCACTCGGTCGGAGTTCGCTTTGATCGAGGCAGATATTAACGACTTGGAGGCGTTGTCCCGTGACTTGCATGGGGCAAAGATAGAGGCTGTCGTTCACCTTGCCGCGAAAGCAGGTGTTCGACCGTCCATCGAGGATCCCGTCAGTTACCAGAAGGCAAATATCCAAGGCACGCTGTCCGTTCTGGAGTTGGCTCGGCGGTTGGAAGTGAAGACCTTCCTATTCGGATCATCGTCGAGTGTTTACGGAAACAACATGAAGGTTCCATTCTCGGAAGGTGATCCTGTGGAACATCCCATTTCGCCGTATGCCGCAACAAAGCGCGCCGGTGAATTGCTGGCTCACACATATCATCACCTCTTCGGAATGACGGTGCACTGTCTTAGGTTCTTTACGGTCTATGGACCGCGCCAGCGCCCCGACTTAGCCATTCACAAGTTTGCCCGATTATTGCTAGATAACCAGCAGATACCCATGTTCGGGGATGGAGGTAGCAGTCGAGACTATACGTTCGTTTCAGATATCGTGGATGGCGTCAGCCGAAGTCTAAAACGGGCGATGCTCGCTGCTACTCCTGAGTATCAGATTCTCAATCTCGGCGGAAACGGAACGACCCGACTTTCTGACTTGATCGTCATGCTCGGCCAAGGATTGGGAGTCACTCCAGTCATTAATCGGCTTCCCCGAGAGCCGGGTGATGTCGACCATACGTGGGCTGATGTCTCCCGAGCACATTCATTGCTCGGCTACAAGCCAGAGATTCAGATGGAGGATGGAATCCGGATGTTTTGTGATTGGCTTGTCGATTACCACGAATAGATCGTCAGAATGAAACACAATGCAATGATCGGAGTGGCGGGTTCGTGATGCCCTGGCAGGTGCCGGCCATCTGAAAAGCACGCTGTCCACGCGAGTCCGGTTTGCGTAGTCTTCAGCTGACCGTGCTCAGCCTCGAGCTCCTTCAAACGCTTCAACTGGCTGAAGCTGGGCCGCCGAACTTCAACTTCCACGTGTAATAGGTCGCGTCGCTTATCCCGACCGCCCGGCACAGTGCGCCACATCGGCTATCGTGATCCGGCAGGCGTCAGCGCCGATCTGTTGGGTACCGAGCTAGCCCCAAAAGTTGTGTACGGCTGAAATAGAAAAGGCGGCGTATCCTTGATGAATCAACAACGATCATCAAAACCCGGCTGACACCGGGGGACATGCCACCCATGAGCAAGAATACGATTATCAAGGGCGATATCCGCCATCATGCTTCGATCGAGGATCCGCTGACTGAGGTGCTTCGAAGCGGAGCCCGCCAGCTGCTGAGTCAGGCCATCAACGTCGAGTTGGAGACGCTCCTGGAGGAGACCAACTCACTGATCACAGAGTCAGGCCACCGCCGGGTGGTGCGCAACGGCTATTTGCCGGAGCGCACGGTTCAGACCGGAATCGGGCCGGTGGACGTGAAGGTGCCCCGGGTACGGGACCGGGCACCGACCGCCAAAGGGGCCATCACGTTCACCCCGACGATGCTTCCCCGTTACCTGCGCAAGACCCGGAGTCTGGAGGCGCTGATTCCCTGGCTTTATCTCAAGGGGGTCGCGACGGGCCAGTTTGGAGAAGCCCTGACGGCCCTCTTGGGTCCTGAGGCTCCAGGACTGTCATCATCGACGATCAGTCGCCTCAAGACGCTCTGGGAGCAAGACCTGGATCTCTGGCAGAAACGCGACCTGAGCCGCAAGCGCTACGTCTATTGGTGGGCCGATGGCGTCTACTTCAATGTGCGCATGGATAAGGCCTCTCAGTGCGTCCTGGTCATTATCGGGGTCACCGAGGACGGCACCAAGGAGTTGGTGGCCGTTACCGATGGCTACCGCGAGAGTACCGATTCCTGGCGAGCGGTCTTCCTGGATCTGAAGAATCGCGGACTGGAAATCGCGCCGAAGCTGGCCGTTGGGGATGGGGCGATGGGGTTCTGGGGTGCGCTTGCGGAGACCTACTCCCAGACGGCCGCACAGCGGTGCTGGGTCCACAAGATGGCCAACGTGCTGGACAAGTTGCCCAAGAGCATGCACGGCAAAGCCAAGGGGCACCTGCGTGATATTTTCCGGGCTCCTACCCGAAAGGAGGCCGACAAGGCCTTCAACTTTTTCCTGGCCGCCTACCGGCCCAAGTACCCCAAGGCTGCCGAGTGCCTGGAGAAAGATGAGGAGGCCCTACTGGCTTTCTACGCGTTCCCGGCCGAACACTGGGCCAGTCTCAGGACCACCAATCCGATCGAGTCCACCTTCGCCACCGTCCGCCTCCGCACCAACACCTCTCGAGGCTGTTTCTCCCGGACCACCGTCCTCACGATGGTCTTCCAACTGATGCAATCCGCCCAGAGTAAATGGCGCCGCCTCAACTCACCCAGCCACCTCGCCGTCGTAGCCAAGAACATTAAGTTCATCGATGGCATTCACCCATCCAAGGTCGCCGCCTGATCTACGCCGCGTACACAACTTTGGGGCATATCTCTTGGGTACCCACCGCCTTGATCAACGCGGCGTAGGCTTAGCTCATCGCCCGAAATACCGGGGGAAGGTCAAGTCTCCATGGTAGATAAGCGCCTCGTAGCGCACAGCCGATCTCATCGAGGATGATCAGCACTTGCTTGAGAGCCCGGGCCATGAACTTGGGCATCTGCTGGTCGTGCTTGCGATGGACCTAAGGCCTATATTCCTAGGAATATATAGAGGCGTTGCGCGTTTCGCGGAGTGAATGAGGGGAGGGTGATTAAACAGGTAGTACGAAAGTCAGAGCCACTGCGAAACGACTAAAAGCCTTCGTGAGAGCCATCTGGAGCTCTTCCGTGCAGACCGCTCCAGGATCAGACGGACTTGAGGCTCTACGGATCGCTCAATCCATGACGAGATAGGGGTGTGCATGTGCCAAATCGAGAGAGCACGCATCGATTAGCCGACGGGCGGGGCTGTACTAATTGTCCTCGAATTCGTTCGGTCCGGGATTCTCGGCGTCAATGATCGTCAGAAAACTGCAGAATACACGTGGGTGATATCGGAGGAAAGGCGGGTCTCGCCCGGCGGGAGGAGGCCGTAGGTCTCCCGCCCAGGACCGGCAGGAACGCCTTCCCCGGTTCGGGTGCAAAGCTTTTCGGGCCGACCCTAGTTGGCGATGACTGTGTGGTTAGCGCGATCGCAGTAGTCAACCAGAATGTTCCTGAGTCAGGTATTTCAATCGCAGGGGTGTCAGCCAAAGTCGTTTCGGATTCAGAATCCGAGGCGATGATCACGGATCCCGACTTCTTCGACGTCCAGAATGTGGTAGAAGGCCGAAGTTGACGGGCAGGCATAGCGGATATAGCGTTGGAGTGCTCGCCACAGGTAGCGTCGCATTGCTCTCAGCGGGTCTTGCCGTCGCGAAACTCTGGTCTTGGGGGCTCATTCGGGCGATTGAATACAACCCGTACGCAAGTGGCAACGATTCCAACTTGTATCATCGATTTGCAGTGCGAGAGCAATCTGCCGGTGGCAACGTCAACATCTGGCCAGGGGTGCTTCGAGCCCTCAACGACGTTGGTCTCTATGATAGAACGACGATTTCATTCTTATTACTCGCCCTTACCGTTACGATACTTCCGCTAATTCTGGCCGGTTGTCTTCGTCCAACTCTGGGGCGCCGTCTCAACCGGCAGCAGCGACGGACTCGCTGGATGTTTGTACTGTTTGTGATTGCATACCCGTCGCTTTTTCTCTTCTCGCTGGATCTGTACCGAGATCCGGTAATTGTGTGTCTGTTTGCGCTGGGTACCTACTTCGCCACCTTTGTTCTACAAGGACGCTCCTGGGTCTCGAAGGCGATCGGAGCCTTATTCTTTGCGGCAGTCAGTTACCTAGCATTTGGTTTCCGAAACTACTTGGGCGTGGCCATGGTCCTGAGTCTGCCGCTCGCGCTGGTATTTGATGCGAGAAGAACTGGTGCCGTATTTCTAGTTCCAGCTTTGCTGCTGAGCGCAGCGGTGGTGCACTCCGCAGGATGGCTTGATCCTTTGCTGCTCTACCGCGGAGAATTTGGCTTCGAGAGAGGTAGTACGTCTTTTGGCATAGGAATCGCTGGGAGTTCCACCACAGCTTTCCTAGGCTTATGGCTCTTGTCCATTGCGTATCAGGTCTTGGGGCTCTATGTCACATCTCCGTTACTCGGCCTTCTGTTTCTACTTGAGTCCGTGCCTATCCTGATCATGCTCAAGGGTATCGTCCGCCAGCGCTTTGCCCTTGGGCGGACCGCAATCTACGTGTTGACTTTCGTCACGCTATATACCGCGGTGTGGACCCTCGGGAATGACAATATGGGTACTGCCCTGCGTCTTCGCATTCCGACTTATGTCGGTATTGCGCTGGCTTGGGCATTAGCTAGGATGGATGCCCTTGAACCCACTAAAGTCCCTATGTAAGCTTCCCTGATCTTTGTCCGCTCGAATGAAGTTGCCCCGATTTGGTGGACTACCTTTCACCCGAAGCCAAGAGGTAGTCTATGCCCCGATCTTGTCCCCCTTACCCGCCCGACTCCCGCCAGCAGATTGTTGAGCTGCACCGTTCAGGCCGCTCGGTCGCGGAGCTGGTTCGAGAGTTCGAGCCTTCCCAGGATACGATCCGCAGTTGGATCAGACAGGGCGACGCCGATGCCGGTCGCAGACCGGATGTAGCGACCTCTTTCGAGAAAAAAGTACTAGCTCAACTGCGTCCTGAGAACAGGCGGCTTCAGAAAGAACCAGACATTTTGGCAAAAGTCGCGGCCTGGTTCGCTCAGGAGACCGGCTCGATTCCACGTTTGAGTTCGTGAGCGCTTACCGGGCCGCATATCCTGTCGCCACCATGTGCCGGGTTCTGGAGGTCTCCTCCAGCGGCTATTATGCTTGGGTCAAGCCTCCGCCGTCTGATTACGCGGTACGTGACAGGGTATTGAAGGAGATGGTGCGCCGAATCCACACGAACTCGCACGAGACGTGCGGTGCCTCGCCTATCCACGCTGACCTGTGTGAGGCCGGTATTAACGCGTCGCGCAAACGGGTCGCCCGCCTAATGCGAGAGGCTGGATCGCGCGGTGTCAGCCGACGCAAGGGGTTCACCACGACCCGCCGAAGCCGGAACAGGTGTCTGCTCCTGATCTGGTCAATCGGGATTTTACCGCGACAAGGCCGAACCAGCCTGGGTTGCAGACGACCACAATCATCACCGACCCCACAAAGCCCTCGGATTCCAAAGGCCGGCGGGCTTTCTACAATCCCAACCTGTCGCCCCTTAAGCGGACCGCAATAGGAGCGAGCCGACACCTAGGCAAGCGAAGTATATGAAGATTCTCATTCTAGCGAGTTACAAGCACTCCTTGCTGAAATTCCGTGGTGACCTGATACGAGAGTTGGTTTTGCAGGGTCACGAGGTGGTTGTGGCGGCTCCAAGTCTCCGGCCGGGGGATCAGGTGTGGGCCGATTTGCGCAACTTGGGCTGTACCTGCCGTTCCGTCGTCCTGGACAGGAGTGGTCACAATCCGTTGTTAGATATGGTTGCGCTGTTCTCGCTCTTCGCAGCAGTTGTTTCCGAGCGTCCCGATGTAGTCGTGGCCTACACCATCAAGCCGATTGTCTATGGCTTGCTGGCCGCCCGACTAGCCAGGGTTCGATGTCGCATAGGTCTCGTGACAGGCCTAGGGGGTGCGCTGGGGTCTGGGGGCAAGACGTCCCGCGCGCTCGTCTTCCTACATCGCGTGGCCTTGAGGGGGGCCAAGGCTGCGATATTTCAAAACGTTCAAGATCGCGACTTTTTCCGAGCTCGGAGAGTGCTTAG
Organism: Bacteroidota bacterium; assembly: GCA_029262855.1. Classification (GTDB taxonomy): domain Bacteria; phylum Bacteroidota; class Rhodothermia; order Rhodothermales; family UBA10348; genus JABDJZ01. Next base: position 34,051 of record JAJCYP010000025.1, read on the forward strand.
CGGCCAAACCGCCTCGTTTGTAGTGAACGGGTCCGGCGTGAGTCTTGATGAATTTAAGCAATCAACCCCGGTGAGTCAGCCCCTTCGTTTCCTAATGATAGCAAGGCTTCTAGCTTCGAAAGGGGTGCGCGAATATGCTAGTGTGGCCAGGCGGGTGCGGAGGTTATTTCCAGCAGCGGAGTTTCAGATTGCCGGATGGCGAGAGAATGGCCCAGATTTTGTCACAGCCGATGAACTCCGGCAATGGGAATCAGAAGGGTCTCTGATTCTGCTAGGCAAGCTGGATCACGTGGGTAAGGCCCTACGTTCCTGTTCAGTCTTCGTGTTGCCGACCTACTACCCCGAAGGGCTGCCAAGGTCCATTCTTGAGGCTCTGGCTATCGGTAGGGCGATAGTCACTACGGATATGCCCGGCTGCAGGACGACCGTTGAAGATGGCCAGAATGGGTTTCTCGTTGCCCCGCGTTCAGAGGACCAGCTTTTCGAGGCCTGCCTCACGTTTGCGAAACAACCGGAACTGATAGCCACGATGGGCCTGCAATCACGTATTTTGGCAGAAAGCCGATTCGACGTCAAGAAAGTCAACAAGGAAATGATCGCGATTATCGAATCATGTTCTGGGTAGAGATGCAACGAGCTGAAATGTACGCTGGCTGATTGGCGACATTGCAAAACGGCCACCGCGACTAACGAAACGGTACTCGCTCCTTCGGCCTACCAGTGCGACGTCGCACCGCAGGGTGCCCGGATCTGTTTGGGATTCGGGTCTCGGTTATCCGAGATCACCGTTCATTTGACTCGAATCGTCGAATAAAGCGCAGATGTGAAAGAGCACTTCGTCTTGCTGCAAGTCGCTCATATCACTGCCCGAGGGTAGGCATAGGCCGGTCTCGAAAAGCCGCTCATCGAAGCCCACGCCATGATAGTTTGAACCAGCATAGAGCGGTTGCAGGTGCATCGGCTTCCAGACCGGGCGGGCCTCGATAGAGTGGTCGAGGAGTTTTAATCGGACGTCCTCGCGGCTCACACCGGTAATGTCAGGGTCGATCGATATGACGGTAAGCCAACGACTAGATCGGTAGCCTTTGGGTTCCGGCATGAAGACGATTCCCGGGCGAGACAGGGCAGTGCGGTAGCGGGCGAAGATAGCCCGGCGACGATTCGCTCGCTCGTCAAGCACCCGCATCTGACCAAGCCCGATCGCAGCACAGATATTCGACAGGCGATAGTTGTAGCCATACGTTGAGTGTTCGTAGTGGGGCGCCTCATCTCGGGCCTGGGTAGCGAGGAAGCGGGCTTTCGTCGCCCAGTCCCTGTGGCGCGTCACCAGCATGCCGCCGCCGGATGTGGTAATAATCTTGTTGCCGTTGAAGGACAGTATCGCTGCGTCGCCCCCCGTCCCCGCCTTGCGTCCACGCCCGTATTCGGAACCGAGACTTTCGGCCGAATCGACAATGAGCCTGACGCCGTATTTTGTGGCAAGCCGTTCGAGGGCGTCAAGATCGACGGACTGACCATAGAGGTCGGTGGGCAGGATAGCCTTCGGCAGCCGGTTCTCGTGGTTGGCCCTCGCCAGTTCCTCGGCCAGTATTGCGGTGTCGATAGTCCAACTTTGCGGGGACAGGTCGAAGAACCGCGGCGTCGCACCAAGATAGTTGACTGGAAAGATGCCTCCTGCGAAGGTCATGGAAGAGATCCATACCTCGTCGCTTGGACCCACCCCCGCGATCCGCAGGGCGAGATGTAGGGAGGCCGATCCCGAGGAGAGGCCGACGCAATGCAGGCCGCCCCCGAGGTAGTCATTAACCGCGTGCTCAAAGGCGTCTAGTTGTGGGCCGACGGGGGCCACGAAATTTGAGGCGAAGGCCTCGGCCACGTGGGATGCCTCGAGGCCGGACATATGCGGACGCGAGAGGTAAATACGCATATTCAGGTCTTAGTGAGGGGGCGAGCCGGGTTGCCGACTACCGTTACGCCGGGCGATGGGTCCTTGGTCACAGCCGCGCCCATTCCGACCACAGCGCCGTGACCAATTGTGAGTGGCGCACCGGGGTCTCCCTGACGCAGGACCGCCCCGGCGCCTACGTAGGCGAAATCCTGCGCGACGACATAGCCGTTGCACTTTACGCCTGGAGCGAAGGCAACGAAATCGCCGATAACGCAGTCGTGCTCAACATAAGAATAGAGGTTAGCGTGAAAATGTAGCCCGATGCGGGTGTTGGAAGTTAGGCTGACGAATGGGGAGAGGATCGCCCCCCCGCCGAATTGAACATCGTCCATGATCAAGACCCTGCTGGCCCATGCTGAGAAAAAACCGACCTCCATCGCGTGGCAACGCTCTGTTAACGAAAGGCGTACCGAACTGTCGGCGACAGTCAGGCAGACGGCACGCGACTCGGCGGGCTCCGCAAGGAAGTCCGCCCAGGTCAGACAGCGATGTCCGTTGACCCGCGGGGGTAGGTCGCCCTCATCGATGAACACCGCTTCGGCAAATTTGGGCAATCGCTGGCGCACAAAAGGCATCACGCCTCTTCCGCACCCCGACGCCCCGTCAGGCCCAAAGAGGATCATTTGGGCGACCCAGTGAACCGGGGCATAGTGGCATGGCCCGGTGCGGCGATTCCCTCTCTGCGAACCACCTTAATAACGGTCGCCAGCAAAATGCGCAGATCGAGTCCGAAGCTACGGTTTTCTACATACCACAGATCGAGCGCGAATCGATCCTCCCACGAGAGGGAATTGCGTCCGTTCACCTGCGCCCAGCCGGTGATGCCGGGACGCACCTCGTGGCGGCGTGCCTGATCAGCCGAATAGAGCGACATGTATTCCATTAGAAGTGGTCGCGGACCGACCATGCTCATATCTCCGCGGAGCACGTTCCAAAGGGCGGGGAGTTCGTCGAGAGAACTGGCACGGAGCAATAGGCCGAGTCGCGAAAGTCGCTTGGCATCAGGTAGAGGATGGCCCTGGGAGTCGACAGCCTCGTGCATGGTGCGAAATTTGAATATTTCGAAGGCGCGGCCGTTCAGGCCTGGCCGCGCCTGTCGAAAAATAACGGGATGGCCCATCCGCCACCAAACCAGGAACGCAATCGCAACAATTAGGGGCAAAGTCAACGCAAGAAGCGTTCCGGCACCGGCTATGTCCAGACATCTCTTCATCGCTGCTCCTGGCTACATGACGCGACAGCAGGCTGTCGCCAGACTAAGTGAATCCACGCTGATAGAATCTAGTGAAGCAGAGATTCCATCAAGTATGCGCCTAGTCGCCACTCTTGGATCGAAATGCTTTGGCGACCTGAACGCCCGAAAGATAGAAGCAGGAAAATTTAGAAACACCCGAACGTTCGAAACCTCGGTACCCGCGGGCGACTCAACTTGAGTGTGATTCTCATGGCCGGGCCTAGCCACCGAAACAGGAAACCGAGGAACCAAGATCGTCGCTCGGCCGCCCATGAAGTATAGCATAGCGCAATCTCCGAGCCTGTATATTCGAGGGCTCAATTTGATCCGCTTTTTAGTTGAACATGGAACAGGATTTCCGGCAGTCTGCCTACGATTACGCCCAGGACGAAATGTCGCTGCTTGACATCGGCGTGATACTCGCGCGAAAGCGGCGGGTGATCGCAAGGACCACGGCCTTGTTTGCGATCCTGGGTCTCGTGACGGCCTTGGCCGCTCCCTCAGAGTACCGAGCCTCGATGACGGTAATGAGTGAGCTTGGAGGCGATGCCTCGGTGGGCGGTGGACTCGGCTCGACACTCAGGAGTTTTGGGTTTTCTCTTCCAGGCGGCGGGTCGGGCGGGACGCTTTCCGCGCAAGCAATTCCGAGTATCGTTTCCTCGCGTCAGGTGCGCCTGGCCGTGGCGAGGGACTCGTTCTATTTCCCTGAAATTGGCCGGGAGGCTACGCTTGTTGCTTACCTCAGTCGGGACCGGGACCTAAGGCTCGGCGAGGTATTGGAATTTGTGAAATCGTGGACATTGGGACTTCCAGGAAAGATTCTTTCCCCATTTCGTTCCACGCGCAATCGCGTCTCCCCATCGCCCGGAGGAGAATCGCTCTTCCTGACCGAGGAAGAGGAGGCGGCCATTGAGTGGGTTGGTGCCTCTGTGTCAGCATCGGAAAATATCACTTCCGGCTTGATCACCATAGCCGCTTCCGGAGAAGATCCGATCGTGGCCTCCCAGTTGGTGGCTACTGTCGCTGAGAAGCTTCGCCTTCGCGTACAGGAAGTGTATACCTACAAGACTCGGCAAAACCTCGAATTCGTGGAGAACCAGTTCGAGCAGGCTCGGAGTGAGTTGCAGCGGGTCGACGCCGCACTAGCCGAATTTCGGGATCGAAACCAGGCTCTGACGTCATCACGTGTTCAACTCGAGGAGCAGCGACTCCAACGGGAGGTGACCTTTAAGTCCCAGTTATACACCGAGCTTCAAGCTCAGCTGACACAGGCTCGGATTGAGCTCCAAAAATCCGAGCCGGTGATTACCACAATTGAGGCTCCATCGCCGCCGCGGGGCCCTTCCGGGCCGAATCGGAAGTTGACGTTGCTGCTGGCATTGATGTTCGGCGGGATGGCCGGTATTGGGTTGGCGTTCGTGTCCTCGGCGCTGGAGAGTGGGGGGAAGGAACCTGAGGATCGGGCTAAATTGGCTGAGATTCGGGCGGCGCTGCCGGGGTTGCCTCGGTGGCTGCGGCGCGGGTAGCGCTTTCGGTAGCAACAGGTTCGTAGCAAGAAGGAGGACACCCCCAGCGGGTGCCTCGCCGAGTAGGGCTTCCGGCTTGATCCGGCTGCCGGAATTGTTACAAAGACTGCTGCAGTCGCCTCGAGACTCCCCGTTTCCGGCGAGAGTGGGCGGCGCGACTACCACGGCAAGCTGCTCGCGGCGATTCTCGGCCTTAAAGAAGCCCACGTGGCTAACGACTCCACCAGCGGCTCAAGATCCCAGGGAGAAGCGCTCGTCGCCGGGTCTAGTGCCCGGTGTTACAAGGCCCTGTCTGACACTCTAGCGCAAGCCGGCCGCGCGTTTTAGCATGAGGCCCAAAGAGGCCGGCTTTAGACCAGATTCAGTGGCCGACTTCGACGAGAATCAGTGGCCGGCTTCAGCCAGAATAGGTAGCCGCGTACCACCGGAATATCCAGGCCGGCGCGGGTCTTCGACGCCCTGATCTCGCGGATGTTGATGCAGTCTTGCCTCTGGTCTACAACCGCGAAGCCAGCACGATCGCCGTCAACGCCGCACTAATCACCGAAACTGTCTCAGTGATGATGCGCCCGACATCCGCCTTCTCCTCGGCGGGCCTAGGAACCTTGGGAACCGCTCGGATCTCTGCCCCCTCCGTCACCACCGGATTCGCAGGAAACAATCCGCCCCGCAACCGATGTGTCGTTCCATCTGCTTGAGTGACAAAGACAGCTGCCGTTTCTTCGCCTCTACCGCCAGCGCGATCCAAGTAGTACGAAACCCGTTTGCCCGGGGCATATCGGATGAGCGCCGCTCGGTTGACATTACCCGCAACCCGAACCGTATTCGGTCTTCGAGGCACAAAGAGTTGATCGCCGGGAATAAGGCGCATGTCAGCCCGCGAGGATTTCGTCACCTTAGAAAAATCCACCGCAACCTGGTCTCCACCTCTCCGAAGTCTTGCTCCGCCCAGATAACCGGTGCCTAGAACTCCTCCTGCCCTCTCCAGAACACTCGAAATGGATTCGTTGTCGTCTTGGAGTGCATATACACCCGGGAACGCGACTTCGCCCTCAATCGAGACCGTCTGCACAGGCCGGTAATCAGGGTCTGTGACGACGGTGATCTGGTCACCCGGTTGCAAAACAAAGCTTCTAACCGATAGGGCCGAACGGATCGCGGATGGGTCTACCATGCCCGAAGCATCGCGAGAAAGCCCAACAAGAGGTACCTCAACGTCCAAGGCTAGCTTCATGCCGCCGGGATCCGCTCTAGCGACGCGCACGGATTCCAGGTAAGCATATTGCGTCAGGCCTCCGGACTGGAGAATGGCGTCCTCAACCGTCAACCCTTCCCTGTACTCGATATTTCCAGGAGCCTTTACGGCACCAAAAATCTGAACGGCGCTCCCGCCGATCTCGCCGACGCTCCTCGGATAGACTCGGATTTCGTCTCCAGGGATGAGCGCAAGATTCGCCGATCCACTGCCGGCCAGCGCATCTTCGAGGCTGAACGGAATAATGACGGGACGCTGCCGCAGGCCATCCCGCCGATAAAGATCGGCGCGTGCCAAGAATACGTTCTTGACGAAGAGCGAATCCTGGAGTCCGCCAGCGGCAAACAACGCGTTCTGTAGCGTCAGGCCCGCACGATACGGCTGCACTCCTGGTATGCGGACAGTGCCGGATACCGTGATCTGGCCATCCTCCTGGACCTGACCTCGGGACTGAACTTGCAGTCGGTCGCGTGGGCGTAGCGGCAGGTTGTGAAACGGATCGTCGGCAAGGACCCGATTCAGGTCGAGCGCGACGGTCTCCTCCGTAAAGTCTTCTCGGAGTCTGACGAGAGTCGCCTGCTCCCTGTACGCTACCTCGGTCAGGCCATCTGCTGCCTGAATGAGATCTCGAACCGAGACAAGCGATCTGTCAAGTTGGAATTGCCCCGGCTGAAACACAGCTCCGCTCACGGACACCGCATTGTCGATTCGATCCGAGATCGAAGTCAAACGCACCACATCGCCATCACGGAGTTCCACCTTCATTCGGCCTGATAGGGCATCTGTCAGCGACAGGTCCCGGATCTCGCGAGCGATCGATGGATCGGTTCGCTCGGCAAACGGCAAAATCCGCTCGATCTGGAAACGCTTGGTATACGCCTCTGGCAACAGTCCTCCAGCGAAGTCCAACAGATCGGCGAAGTCCTCGTCGCCCTTCAGTTCGAAAACCGCCGGACGCCTGACGGACCCCGATATGGCCACTGTCTTGCCTCGCGGGGGTACAAAAACGAAATCGTTGGTCTGAAGCCGAACGGGGTTCTGTTCGAAGCCCTTAAGGAGGTAACTATAGAGATCCAAGCCCCCGACGCGTCGCCCGTTGCGGAGAATCTCAATGGATCGCAGTGACCCGCGCGTCAGCGGTCCGCCAGTGGCGTACAGGACATTGAAGCCTGAAGCGTTGGCGCTGATCGTATACCCACCCGGCCGCGACACCTCGCCAAGCACATAGACCTGCACGGGTCGAATCCGCGATACCGTCAAATCCATGAAGACCGTCGGCGGGTCCGTCTCGAGTCCTGCGTAGCTCCGCGAGAGGAACCGCTTGAGACTGACGCGCAGTGCATTTAGACGCGTCCCGGAGACGAGAAACTGTCCGACGCGGGGTACGAAGATCCTGCCTTCAGCATCCACGGTGAGCTCGTATGCGAACTCCGCAGCACCCCAGACCGTGAGGCGCAGTTCATCGCCAGGCCCGACTATGTACGCGTCATCGACGGGGCCGCCCGCGTTGGGCTGGAAGGCATCGGGAATGCTGTCGAAAAGGTCATAGCCGAAGAACTCGAGATCCTCTGATATGGCGGCTTCCTCAACCACGGTGCTGGACTCGGCCTCTGCGATATCACGCAACTGGCCCGCCTCGGAGGCCTGCTGTGCCGCCTCGGTCGATCCCAGACTGGCTGGAGGTGGGAGGACGGCCGCGGACGGGTCAATCGGGACCGCGCCGACTACAGCGGTCGCAGCCGCGCCATCATTCTGAGTCTTGATAGCATTTAGCATCTCCTGAATCGTTGACTCAGGCACGCCCAACTCCCGGGCCCGCTGCGCGGCCTGCACGGGATCATTGAGGTTGATACCAAGCTGCTGCGCCATCGCCCGGGCCTCGGCCTCCGACATGTTGCGCTGGTTCAACTCCTGCTGGATAGCCGGAGGGATCACCTGAGCACCGGCCGAAGAGGGCAGGAGGGAGACGAGAAAAAGTAGAAAGAGAAAAAGGCCTCGCGTCATGAAATACTCGATGCGGGTTGAGCGTTGCTGCAGACCAAGACTATGGCCTCATGAATTGAAAGCGGAGGCCGGCGCGGAATCGGAAGTCTTCCAGGGATGGGGCCGCCCTGTACGTTGCCTCGACAAAAGGGTGGATGCGATTTCCAAAGGGGGCGCGGAGATAAAGACCTCCGACGGCCAGAGCCGAGGTGGTCCGTACTCCCTCATCAATGGTTCGGTCGATGCCGCCGCCGATGTAGGGCCTTAAGGGTAAGGCGCCGACCGGGAGGTTGACCCGCCAGTCCAGTCGCACGTTCCAGGATTCCACGGGGTCGTCGGGGGTGTGGTACCACCCGCCGGAAGCGGTCAGCTCGAGCGCATAATCAAAAAACGAAAAATGGATCCCGGCTCCAGGTCCGTACACAGGTCGATCTTCGAATCGCTGTGCGAACAGACTCCCGTCGACACGCATCTGAGCAGTCGCTGGGACGGCGACAAGAAACGCGAAAAACCCGAAAAGCAGAGATCGTCGCTTCGAAGCGAAGGACATATTTCGATGCGGTCGTGAGGGAGGCGAACAGAACACTAAAGATACGCGACTCGGGGGCAAAACTCCGCGGCGATGGAATCCGACTTCCCGGTCAATGGAATCGTCGACAGACATGGCAGTTGCGCAGAATTTGAATGAAGGTGTCTCAAAAATGCCTGCGATCTGCACTGGCTCGAGCCGCCAGCATCCCCCCACAAGCCACCGACATATTCAGGCGTTGGGCGCGGAGCTTGTTGCGGATCGGGTAGGGAAGATCCGGGCCGGGGAATGGAAGCAGGCGCAGCCGATTGAGGGCTGGAACATGCGCGCTGGGGGAGCGGGTGAACGAGGCGGTGGTGGAGCGGTTTGGGTAGACAGACGATCCGGGTCCGACCGCGCGATCTAAGAAAGGGCGAGTGGGTGACACTCAGACCCCACCAATCGCTCAGGCGAACGCTTGCCCAGTATGCTCATCATTTCGATGGCCGGACGGGCATCGAGCGCCGTGAAGCCTCGGCCCGCGACGACCTCCTCATAGGACCGGATGTGCAGGTCTTCAAAACCATGACCAAATGGGAACTCCTCGCCATCGATCGTCACAGATCGGAATGCACCCGGCCCGGGGTGCTTTGTCGCGGCGAGGTCTTTCGAGTCTATCGACAGGAACCATCTTAGCCTAGCGCGCTCCAGTTCTGCGTACCCCACCGACCGGGTCGGTGATGATTCTTGGACCTTCAGATATTGTAGCCCTCCAAAGACCCAAATCATCATATCGAACAGGTGTATGCCGATGTTGGCCGCAAGACCACCACTCCTCGATTGATCTCCCTTCCAGGAATAGTGATACCAGTTTCCCCGCGGCGTGATTGTCGTGACATCCACCTCGTGAACCTGGCCTGGACCTTGATCAACCTTCTTCTTGAGATCGATAATTTTTTCGTGGAGCCGGAGCTGTAGAACGGCATTAACCATTTTCCCGGTGCTGGCCTCCAAGTGGCCGAGGTTGTCCACGTCTCGAGGGTCCAGAACGAGCGGCTTTTCGCAAATCGGATGAGCTCCGATTCTCAGAGCCCAGCGCATGTGCGCGTCGTGGAGGTGGTTCGGCGAACAAATCGATACGTAATCGATGGGCCGGTCGCTGCACTGAAGCTTGTAGACGTGGCGATCAAAACGCTCGAATTCCGTAAAGAATGCGGCATCGGGGAAGTATCGATCGATTACTCCGACGCTGTCGAATGGGTCGTGGCAAGCGACTATCTCTCCACCGACGGCCTTGATGGCTGCCATGTGCCTGGGAGCTACGAAACCAGCAGCTCCGAGCAGGGCAAATCTTAGTGACATTGGACTTCAGTCAATTCTTTTATGGATGACACAAGCTAGGCAGAGGCTGGGCTTTCGACCGGGTTGAAATCGGCAAATTTTGGAGGAGGATTCAGGCGGGTCGGCCCTTCGGCTGATGCGATCCGGCTCGTAGCTTAAGTACGTGCCACCCCATCCCAATCGCCTCAGCGTCAAGATCGCCCGTCTGGAGGCAGACCTTGCCGCCCTGGAGCGCGAGCGTTCGCGATTGCAGCACCGACTTGCGGAGCTAAAGGCGCCGAGCGCCGAAAAGGAGGCGAACGTTTCGCCCCTTAAACCAGTCGCCGGCCCCAAGACCACCGCGTCCAAGGTCGAACTCTTCAAGTCCATCTTCCGCGGAAGAACAGACGTCCACGCACTTCGCTGGAAGAACTCCAAGAAGGCCACCCAAGGCTTCGCGCCGGCGTGTCGGAATGAGTGGGTTCATGGGGTGTGCCACAAGCCTAGAATCAAGTTCGGTGCGTGTCCCAGCCAGGCGTTTCTTCCAGTCACGGAAGAGACCGTTGCTCGACACCTTAGGGGCGGGCACGTGATGGGGCTCTACCCGTTGCTGCCGGATGAGACGTGCTGGTTCTTGGCCGTCGATTTTGACAAGGCGGCGTGGCGGGAAGATGTTGACGCGTTCGCCGAAACGTGCCGGAGGCGAGAGATCCCTTTCGCGGTGGAGCGCTCGCAGTCGGGCAATGGTGCGCATGTGTGGTTCTTTTTCCAATCACCGGTGGCCGCCCGAACCGCTCGTGAGATGGGGTCTCTGCTTCTCACCGACACAATGGATAGGCGACACGAACTCCCCCTGGAGTCCTACGATCGACTTTTTCCCAGTCAGGACACGATGCCGAAAGGCGGGTTTGGCAACCTGATTGCCCTGCCGTTCCAAGGAGGAGCGCGTGAGCTGGGGAATTCCGTTTTCGTCGATGATTCCTGGGTGCCGTTTCCAGATCAGTGGAAGTTCTTGGCCTCCGTCGGTCGCGTGAGTCCGGCTACGGTGACCTCCCTGGCGACTGAGGCCGCGACCAGCGGCGAGTTGGGTGCGCATGTTGGAGACGTGGAGGCGGGCGACCACGCTCCCTGGGACCGCCCGCCATCCGGGTTCAAAGACCTGCCAATTCAGGGGCCTCTCCCGGAGGAGCTGGAGGTGGTTGTTGGGCAGCTACTGTTCGTTCACACCGAGGGGCTTCCATCGCCCCTGATCAATAGGATCAGGCGACTGGCCGTGTTTCAAAACCCGGAGTTCTATAAGAAACAGGCGCTTCGGTTGTCGACGGCGCTGACGCCGAGGATGATCAACTGTGCGGAGGACCACCCGCACCACATCGGGCTACCACGAGGCGCATTTGACGATCTGCAAGAGCTGACAAAGGGGCTAGGAATTCGCCTGCAAATTCGGGATGAGAGAACCGCAGGCGAGCCGCTGAAGGCCTCGTTTCGCGGTGTGCTCCGCGAGGAGCAGGGCAGTGCGGTCAGCGCTCTGCTTTCGCACGACATCGGAGTCTTCGTCGCCCCGCCGGGAGCCGGAAAGACGGTCGTTGGCGCCAGCCTGATCGCTAAGCGTGGCCGAAATACCCTCGTAATTGTCCATCGAACGCAGCTTCTGGAGCAATGGCGCGCGCAACTCTCCGTCTTTTTGGATGTGGAGATCGGCGAGATCGGACAGATCGGAGGCGGCAAGCGAAAACCAAACGGTCGGCTGGACGTGGCGATGCTGCAGAGCCTCACTACCAAGAAGGAGGTAGCGGATAGGGTGGCCTCGTACGGTCACGTGGTCGTGGACGAGTGCCACCACGTCCCGGCTGTTTCATTTGAGCGCGTGATGCGAGAGGTCAAAGCCCGCTATGTGTTGGGGCTGACTGCAACACCAATTAGACGCGATGGTCATCAGCCGATCATTCAGCTACAGCTGGGTCCGGCTCGCTACACGATCGGTGCAAAGAAGCACGCGGCCTCAAGGCGCTTTGATCACCTGTTGGTGCCGAGGGAGACCGAGTTTCGCCTGACCGACGACGTGGCGGGAGTCACCATTCACGAAGTCTATCGGCGGTTGGTGCAGGACCCGGCGCGGAATCGACTGATTGTCAGTGACGTCGTTGCGGCTCTGAGAGAGGGGAGGTCACCGATCGTGTTGACAGAGCGTCGTGCACACTTGAAGTACTTGGCGGAACAGCTCCAGGAGGTAGTGCCCAACCTGGTCGTTCTACACGGTGGCATGAAGCCCAAGCGCCGCCACGAGGCAATCGAGCGGCTGAAAACCACTCCGGTCGGGGAAGACCGACTGGTACTCGCCACCGGCCGGTTCATCGGGGAAGGCTTCGACGACGCCCGCCTCGACACCCTGTTTCTGGCCATGCCGGTTTCGTGGAAGGGAACCCTCGTCCAATACGCCGGGAGGCTCCACCGGACCCACCACGGCAAGACCGAGGTCCGCATGGTGGACTACGTGGATCGACATGTGCCCATGCTGGCGCGCATGTTTGAGCGGCGGAAGCGTGGGTATGCCGCGATGGGGTATTCGGAGGGTGGGGCGGAGGCGGGGTTGTTTGATGGCGTCGGCTAAGGTGCCAGCACAGTTGCAGCCCGCCATCTAACGGTCTCTATTAGAAACCGATGGTGGCGGAATGAAGGTCAGAGATGTTCGACGGCGTCTTCTGAAAGACGGCTGGTTTCTTGTCAGGATCAGGGGCAGCCACCATCAGTACAAACACCCGACAAAAGCAGGCCT
>JAJCYP010000026.1 GCA_029262855.1 Bacteroidota bacterium
CGCCGGTCAGTCGCCACTGGTATTCCTCCATTTCCCCGGCAATCCTGAACGTGCGGCCCAGGAAGTCCGTCTTCTCGACCGAGGTCCCTTCGTCAAAATTGTAGTAGGTCTCCTGCTCCGGACGTGAGGTATCCATGCGGAATCTGAAGTGGTCGTTCCCTATTTCGATGGGGCCGTCCTCCTCACTCTCTTCTTTCGGGGCATCCTTGAGTAGCGCCGCGGCATCGGTGAAGTAGAGCATGCGGCCCGTAGTCCGGGACTTGGGAATATTGGCTGCCATCTCCTCCATCCCCGGAGGTAAATGGATGTCCAGCTTCATAGTGGCGTCGTAGCGGATGGATCCCTGCTGGGCGAGTGCGGCCAGCGGGGCCAGGGCGATCACGAGAACAGACAGTAGCGTTTTCATCATGGGGGAAGCTTGATACGGGGAGCGAGGCCACGGCCTCCGGACGCACATCCAACGACAGGCGCCTAGCGATTATTGCTCGACCTCGATTCGGACTCGCAAAAGCAGCGCGGATACCCCTCGCGCCCCGGCCGGTTTCTCCTGTATTCTGGGTCATGGCGACCCGCATCCTTGTGATACCTGGCGGCCCAGGCTTCGAAGCCCACTATCTGCATCCGCTCCGAGCGCTCCTGGACCTGTACGAGTTGGCCTTTTGTGAGTCCTTCGGGCCCCGAATGGACGATCACGTAGGGCAGTTGGAGACAGCGCGCCGCCGGTCGGGCGCCACGGTGGTTCTCGGGCATTCTTTTGGAGGACTCGTGGCGTGCCACCACGCGCTCGCCTTCCCGGGATCTGCGGCGGGCCTCATCTTGCTCGATCCCGACCCGGCCACCTTTGCGGAATGGGACGCCTTCCGGGGCACCGTCGCCAGCAGGCGGAAATTGTCGGAACAGGAGGCGATGGACACAATATCGAGGACGGCCGGCTGGACAACTGATCCCTTGTTGGTGTCGGCGTACTTCCGCCTCTTACTCGCGCCGTATTTCGCCGATTCGGAGAACGCGGCGGAACTCGATTTCGGGTTCTCGACCGAGTCGATGGCACGGATTCAGTCCCAGACAAAGGCGGTTCGAGCGGACCTCGGAGCTTGGGACCTCTCCCGGGAACGCATCGCAATGCCTTCCCTGCTCATCCACGGCGCGGAGTCTGTTTTTTCATCGTCCTCGCCGCAGACGCTGGCCCAGCTCTTCCCCGCGGGGGAGTCTCACGTTCTGACGTCGGTGGGACATTTCCCCCATCTGGAAGCCCCCGATGATGTGAAGGCTCTGGCGGAGCGGTTCCTGGCCGCGCACGGGTTCACCCCTTGAGTCTTGAAGCGCGTTCACGGACATTGGATGTCAACAATCACCCACGGGTCAGCCGTAATGAAACGGATTCTTCTTTCGCTCTTTCTCCTTCTTGTCTACACGGCGGATGCCCGGCAGACCCGAATCGACGGCCTCGGCGCGTTGAGTTTCCCCAACTCGGGGAGTGAGAAGGCGCAGGATGCCTTCCTCCGGGGCGTTCTGCTCATGCACAGCTTCGAGTACGGACCCGCGGTCACGTTCTTCCGAGGTGCCCGGACCGAGGACCCATCCTTTGCAATGGCGTACTGGGGTGAGGCGATGACGTATAATCACCCCATCTGGAATCAGCGTGACCTCGAGGCCGGCCGCGCCGCCCTGAACCTGCTCGGGACGACGCGCGAGGAGCGGAGAGCCAAGGCAGGGAGTGACCGAGAGAAGATGTATCTGGACGCGGTCGAGATGCTCTACGGCGATGGTTCGAAGGAGGAGCAGGACCTGGCCTACATGGACGCGATGGCCCGCCTACACGCGGCGTATCCGGACGATGACGAAGCGACGACCTTCTATGCGCTGTCCATCCTCGGATCCAAGGCCGGAGAGCGCGATTTCGCCACGTACATGCGTGCCGCTGCCATTGCACAGCCCGTGTTCGTCCGAAACTCGGACCATCCCGGTGCGGCGCATTATCTGATTCATTCGTTCGACGATCCCGTGCATGCGCCGCTTGGGATGCCGGCCGCCAATGCCTATTCGGACATCGCTCCCGACGCGGCTCACGCACAGCACATGACCAGCCACATTTTCGTGGCGATGGGACTCTGGGAGCGTGTGGTGGAGGCCAACATTCGCGCCTCGAATGTCCAGGACGCCGAACGGGCAGGCCGAGGCCTGGGCCCCAATGCCTGTGGCCACTACTCGTCTTGGCTCCACTACGGACACCTGATGCTGGGCGAATACCAGGAAGCCGAGTCGCTCATGGACGCCTGCCATGCCCAAGTGGAGGCCGGACAGGGAAGCCCGTTCTACTTCACGCTGATGCGTGCGCGACACATCATGGATTCGCGGAACTGGAGTCTGACCACGCGCTGGACCGCAGATATGGGCATCCCCGGCGGGTCACCGCCGGGGGACGGGGTCTTCGGTGGCCCGGCCTTCACCTACAACCTCACCAATGCATTTGGGTCTCTCATGCTGGGCGATCCTTCGCCTGCCGAATCCATGTTGGACGGCGACTGGGGTGACGGCCAGGGACGCTCGCTTCAACTGAACCAACTGCGGGGTCTCCATCTGACCCGTAGTGGACGCGTCGAAGAGGGACTGGGACTCATTCGCGCCGCTGCCGAGGCCGAGGCCGAGCTGCCATTCGAGTTCGGGCCGCCGGCGATTGTCAAACCCGGATACGAACTGCTGGCCGAGGCCCTGGCAGCAGCCGGGAGAGACGCGAGCGGGGCCTACCGCGAGGCCTCTTCCCGGACTCCAGGACGGCCACTGGCGATGGGCGCTACCCATCCAGGAATTCACTGACCCGGGAGTGGAGCCGCAGCACGACCCCGACGCCATCCAGGCCTTCTTTGACGGGTGGGATCTCTATCGCCGGGTGATCGAACATGACTACATGTTTCACCGGGCCATACACCGGGAGGTGCGTGCGGCGCTCGTACGACATCGGTCCCGTCGAATCCTCGATCTGGGATGTGGAGATGCCGCCACCATCGCAGTAACGCTTGAGGACCTCACGCTGACAGGATACACCGGTGTGGATCTATCGCCCGTCGCGCTTGACGCTGCAGCCACGAACCTTGTGAGCACAGGAGTGAAAGCTCGATTGGTCGAGGCGGACTTCATGGCGTTCCTGGCCGAGTCCTCGGCGGCGGAATACGATGCCATCGTCGCGGGATACACCGTTCATCATCTCCGGGGCGAGGATCTGACGCGCTTCTTCTCGCTCGCCAAGACACGGCTCACGCCCGGTGGCCAGATCCTGATCTATGACGTCTTTCGGGAGGAGGCCGAGTCACGCGAACAAAACCTGACCCGCAACCACGCCTGGCGCACCGAGACCTGGACTGAGCTTTCCACCGCCGATCTTGGCACGATCCGCGATCACGTTCTTGCGGCCGACTACCCGAAATCGCAAGCCGAGATGGCCTTCCATGCCGCCGAGGCCGGCCTTGAACAAGCGCCGGAGCTGCTATTCAGCGCACCGACGGGCATACATCGCCTGTACGCCTGGTGATAGATTCCGCCCTATTTTGTCGGTCCCATCCTTCGAGGTCCACCATGATGCGCGTCTTTCTGATACTCTTCCTTTTTCTGGCCGGGTGCCAAGCCGACGCTGACCATGTACCAGCCGGAGCCGATGTCGAGCATCTGAACACGCCCGAGTATCGCGAGATGGGTGTCCCCTTCTCGGAGGCCGTCCGAGTTGACAACATGCTCTATCTGTCCGGGCAGGTCGGCAATCTGCCTGGACAGTTCGTCTTGGTTGAAGGTGGAATCGACGCCGAAACTCGCCAGACCATGGACAATATCGCCGCTGCACTCGATCGCTACGGATCGTCCATGGACGAGGTGGTCAAGTGCACCGTATTCCTGACCGACATGGCGGAATGGGGCGCCATGAATGAAATCTACCGCACCTACTTCCCCGAAAACCCGCCTGCCCGAAGCGCAGTGGGTGGCTCAGGCCTGGCGTTGAATGCTCGGGTGGAAATCGAATGCCTCGCCGCTCTGCGCTAGGCCACCTGAACCCCTGAATCGTGGAGACCTACGCGACCGCCCTTCTGATTGCCATCCCCCTGTTCTCGATCCTGATTGCGATTGAGGCTGTCTATGGCAGCAGGAAGGGGCTTCAGACGCTCAACAGCTTCGATACCATTTCGAGCCTCAGCTCCGGTGTCACCAATGTGATCAAGGATTCGCTTGGGGTTGTCCTGGTCATTGTCTCATACCCCTTCGTGCTCAGCCAGCTGGCGTTGACCGAATTGCAGGCAACGTGGCCGGTCTACGTCGCGGGATTCATCGCTCTGGATTTCGCAGGCTACTGGTCCCATCGCCTGAACCACAGCATCAATTTCTTCTGGAACAACCATGTCATCCACCACTCGAGCGAGGAGTTCAACCTGGCGTGTGCCTTGCGTCAGAGCATCTCCAATCTGCTCGGGTACTACGGCATTTTCTTGATCCCAGCCGGGCTGATCGGCGTGCCTGTTCAGGTTATCAACGTTCTCGCTCCTGCCCACCTGTTCCTGCAGTTCTGGTATCACACCCGACACGTCCCCAAGCTGGGTCTCGTGGAATACGCGATCATCACCCCGTCGCAACACCGGGTGCACCACGCCATCAATCCGGAGTATCTGGACAAGAATCTGGGGCAGATCTTTCCCTGGTGGGATAGAATGTTCGGCACGTTTCAGGAGGAGTTGGACCATGTGGAGCCCGTCTACGGCATCACACGACCGGTCGCGACGTGGAACCCCATCCGCATCAATTTTCAGCACATCTGGCTGCTGATCAGAGATGCCTGGCGCGCGGAATCGTGGTGGGACAAGGCGCGAATCTGGTTTATGCCGACCGGCTGGCGCCCACCTGACGTCTCCGAACGCTTTCCGGTTCACAAGATCGCGGACCCCTACAGTTTCGAGAAGTATGGTACGCAAGCTTCGCGGCCGGCGTTGGTCTGGAGCTGGTTCCAGTTTGTGGCCACGACGGCTCTCCTCTTCCTGATGCTGTTCGCGTTCGGCGATCTCGCCCGCGGGCAGCTCCTGCTCTACGCCGGGTTCATTTTCGTTGCCATTTTCGGATATACGTCCCAAATGGACGGCCTCCCGTGGGCTCCCTGGTTTGAATCTGCGCGCGGCCTGATCGGATTGGGATACACCCTCATCGGCGGGAGTTGGTTTGAACTGGGAGGTCCAGTTCTCACGCTGCTTGTTGCCGGCTACTTCCTGGCGACGTTGATTGGAGCTCCACTCATATCCCGCGTACCGAAACCGCCCAACGTGGCGACCTCCGGCACATGAAGTCAATTCTGGTTCTTCTGGCGGTTGGACTGCTGCCCGCCCCGCCATCCGCGGCCCAGCGCAGTGTCGCTCAGCACAGTGCGGCGCGTCAATGGAACGAGGTGCTGCTGGAGCACATCCGCCGGGACTTTGCGCGCCCCACCGTGCACTCGCGCAATCTGTTCCACACGTCCGGGGCCATGTATGATATCTGGGCCTATCTCGATGCCTCGGCGGGGCCCTACCTACTCGGCTCTGCGGCCTGCCCGGCGGACCTTGGAGTTCCGTTGCCTGCCTCTGTTGAGGCCCAAAGGGACTTCACCAACGAAGCCGTCAGCTTCGCAGCCTACCGGATGCTGGAGCACCGGTTCGCCGGATCGCCGGGCATTGATCGGACGCGGCCGCTGGCCGACTCGCTTCTCGCGGCGCTTGGTTATGACCGAGGAAACATCAGTCGCGACTATTGGACGGGGGACCCGGCAGCCTTTGGAAACTACGTGGCCCAGTGTTACATCGACTACGGCTTTAGCGATGGCGCAAATGAGGCCGGGGACTACGAGCCGCTTTTCTACGAGCCCGTAAACGCGCCCCTTCGCCCGGATCGCCCGGGCATGCCTGAGCTGGTCGACCCGAATCGGTGGCAACCGCTTCGCCTGGAGGTATTCATCGATCAAGGCAACAATACCATCGATGACAACACGCCCGCGTTCCTGGGCCCGGAGTGGGGGCGGGTGAAACCGTTTTCGCTGACCCCCGACGATCTCCAGATCTTTGAGCGCGATGGGAATCCGTACTGGGTCTACCACGATCCGGGCCGGCCTCCCTACCTGGAGGACCCGCTGATCGGCCCCGACTACAACGCCTACCAGTGGGGCTTCGCCATGGTGGCGGTGTGGTCCTCGCATCTCGACCCCGCCGACGGCGTGATGATCGATGTCTCACCGGCATCGGTCGGTGACATCCCGTACTTCCCCCGCACGGTGGAGGAATTCGAGGACTTCTACGGTTTCCTTGAGGGCGGAGACTCGGGCCCTGGGCATCCCATCAACCCCCGGACGGGCGAGCCCTACGAACCACAGATCGTTCCACGCGCCGACTATGCTCGCGTTCTGGCTGAATTCTGGGCGGACGGTCCGGACTCCGAAACGCCGCCCGGACACTGGTTCACGGTTCTCAATGTGGTCAGCGACCACCCGGAGTTCGAACGTCGATTCCGCGGGGAAGGCCCGGTGCTGGATGCGCTTGAGTTCGACCTGAAGGCCTACTTCACGCTGGCCGGAGCCATGCACGATTCGGCCGTGACGGCGTGGGGCATCAAGGGATGGCATGACTATGTCCGACCCATTTCGGCCATTCGAAGCATGGCCATCCGGGGCCAGTCCTCCGATCCGGATGGCCGGAGTTACCACCCGAAGGGACTCCCGCTGGTGCCCGGCCTCATTGAGGTCGTGGAGCCGGACGATCCGATGGCCGGGGTCCTCGGGCAGCACACCGGAAAGATCAAACTCTGGGCCTGGCGAGGCCCCGAAGAAATCCAGGATCCCGATTCCGATGTGGCCGGCGTCGGCTGGATTCTGGCCGAAAGCTGGGTGCCCTACCAGAGGCCATCGTTCGTAACGCCCCCCTTCGCCGGGTTTGTCTCCGGGCACTCGACGTTTTCCCGCGCCGCGGCCGAGGTGATGACGCTCCTGACGGGAGACCAGTATTTCCCCGGCGGCATGGGTGAGTTCGTGGCCCCGAAAAACGAATTCCTGGTTTTCGAGGACGGCCCGAGCGTCGATGTCGTTCTTCAGTGGGCCACCTATAGGGACGCCTCCGACCAAACCAGCCTCTCGCGAATCTGGGGTGGCATTCACCCTCCAGCCGACGACCTCCCAGGACGCATTATTGGCGAGAGGATTGGCCGGAAAGCGTTCGCGCATGCCGAGCGGTACTTCGAGGGCGCGCTGGTTGCTGGATTGGAAGCGGAGGCTCCTGAAATCCCAAGCATCGAGGTATATCCGAATCCGGTGATCGTCGGCAATAGCCTTCGCGTAACCGGGACGTCGACGGGGCTCCAACTCTTCAACTCGATCGGACAACTCGTTCGGAGTTCCAGGGACGGGTTGGGTCAGGCGCTCAATACCGAGGGCCTCGCTCCAGGCGTCTACTTTGTGCGGACAGGTCTCGCGACGCGTCCGGTGGTTTTGATACGTTAGGCCCTCCCCTCGATTCGAATGAAACTCCGATCTGGCTGCCTTCTATTGGGCCTGCTGATGCTGGGGCCCATTGCGGCCGCTGCCCAGTCCCCGGAGGCACCGCTGTCTTCGCTTTTTCTCGGCAACATGGATGCCTTTCGGCCTACGGCCGGTAACTGGCACATCGTCGGGGGTGTTGCAGCCGACCTGAACACCACCCACGAAATCCGCACGTCGGAAGGAACCGGCATTCTTGTCAACATCCCGTCCGAGGCCGCGCGAGATAACCTGTTCTTCGACTGGGAGCATGGCGACATCCAGCTCGAGTTCGAGTTCATGATGCCGAAGGAATCCAACTCAGGGATCTATCTGCAGGGACGCTACGAGATCCAGATGCTCGACAGTTGGGGCAAGCAGCGACCGTCGTTCTCCGATGTCGGGGGCATCTACCAGCGGTGGGACTCGGAACGCCCCGAAGGCCGGCAGGGATACCAGGGCCACGCCCCTCGCATGAACACGGCCCGCGCACCGGGCCTGTGGCAACGCTTCCAGATTCGCTTTCAGGCCCCTCGCTTTGACGATGCTGGGCGCAAGACGGCCAATGCCCGGATGGTAGAGGTCAAGCACAACGGCGTGGTCATACACCAGAACGTCGAGCTCACCGGTCCCACGCGAGGATCCAGCTTTTCTGACGAGCGGCCGACGGGTCCCCTGATGATCCAGGGTGATCACGGCCCCGTGGCTATCCGCAACATTCGCTACGCGCTCCGCTTGCCTGCTCCCGACGCCGACCCAGCGCCCCCCCGGGTTGGCGCAATCCTCGTCGAGCCCGCAGGCGAGCCCGTGCTGATCAGGGCCTTCATGAACCACGGTGACCGGAAGAAGACCCACACGATCGCAGTGGGCAACTCCAGAGGCGTCCACTATAGCATGGACCAGCGCCAGGGCAGCCTCATGCACATCTGGAAGGGCGGCTTCATCGAGACCACGGATATGTGGCACAGCCGGGGGCAACATCAGCTTGCCAAGCCCATCGGCAGCGTCATCACGCTGGACGGAGAGCCGACCGTTGCACGCCTCGCCTCCGCCAGTGCCCCGTGGCCGGACACCATGGGTGTCGATTACACCTTCGACGGGTACGAACTCGACGCTGAGGGTCATCCCTCTTTCCTTTATCGGCTCGGAGACGTTACCGTTTCAGATCGCGTGCTGCCCGAGTCGGGTGGCAAACGACTCTTCCGCGAGCTCACCCTGCGCGGTGATTCGGATCTGCAGGATTATTGGGTTCGCGTTGCGTCAGGGACAAGCATCAAGACGCTGGGCGATGGCGGCTTTGGCATCGACGATGATTCCTACCACGTCATGCTGCATCACATGGGCGATGCGGAGGCTGTTGTGCGTTCGGTTGATGGTGGCTCGGACCTCCTCGTCCCCCTCTCGTTCGCCGATGGCGAGGCCGCCGTTCGCTACACTCTGGTCTGGTAGTCCGATGGCAACAAGATCGCGTGTTCTCGGTTTGGCCTGGCTGGTCGTCGCGCTCGCTGCCGATCCCATCGGGGCTCAGGTCCCCGCTGCAGAGAGCGACTATTACAAGATCTCGACACTCCCCCTCCCCGAGGGCGTCGTCCTGGAGGTCGGCGGCATGGACGTCCTACCCGACGGACAGTTGGCAGTCTCCACCCGGCGAGGTGAGGTCTGGCTGATCAAGAACCCCTCCATGACGGGCGGCGTCCGTCCTCACTTCCAACGCTTCGCCCATGGCCTGCATGAAGCGCTGGGTCTGGCGTACCGCGATGGCGCCATCTACTCCACACAACGCGGAGAATTGACGCGACTCCTGGACACGAACGGCGATGGGCGGGCCGATCGGTACGAGACCGTCTGCAGCTGGCCGCTTGAGGGGAATTACCACGAGTACTCTTACGGTCCTTTGATTCGGCCCGACGGCACGATGATCGTGACGCTCAACCTGGGATGGGTGGGCTACGGAGCCAGCCTCTCCAAATGGCGGGGGTGGATGCTGGAGATCACGCCCGATGGCGAAATGACGCCGATGGCCACGGGCATGCGCTCCCCGGCGGGATTCGGTTTCGACATCGAAGGCGAAGTGTTTTACGGCGAGAACCAGGGCGACTGGATCGGCTCCGGGTACATCACACATGTTGAGCGGGGAGACTTCGTGGGGCACCCCGAAGGCCTTCGGTGGACGGGCGAGCCGGGCTCACCGCTCACACTGAAGCAGGAGGATGTACCGGACACTGGACGGCCCATGGTCGAAGTCGCACCGGACATTCCGGGCCTGAAGCCCCCCGCGGTCTGGCTACCCCACACCTTGATGGGCGTCTCGACATCTGACATCCTCGCCGATACCACCGCGGGCGGGTTCGGGCCGTTTGCAGGGCAGGTCTTCGTCGGCGATCAGGGACAGAGCAGGGTGATGCGCGTTTTCCTGGAGAAAGTGAACGGCGTGTATCAGGGCGCCGCATTCCCGTTTCGCGAAGGCTTTTCATCCGGCGTCCTGCGAATGGTTTGGGGCAAGGACTCGTCGATGTTCGTTGGCATGACCAGTCGTGGATGGGGCTCGACGGGCCAGTCACCCTATGGCCTTCAGCGCCTCGAATGGACGGGCCTGATGCCTTTCGAAATCAAGACTATTGAGGCACGGCCGGATGGTTTTGAACTCAGCTTTACGAAGCCGGTGGACCCGGAGACGGCCACTGACCTCTCATCCTACCACGTGACAGGCTTTACATATCAATATCACAGTACATACGGCAGTCCGATCATCAATCGGGAAACCGCCGCTGTACGTGGCGTCAAGGTGTCGGACGATGGGATGAGCGCGCGCATCGCCGTGGACGGGCTCCGCAAGGGGTACATCCATGAACTCATGATGACGAGTCTGCGCTCCGCCGCCGGAGAGCCCTTGCTTCACGACGCCGCCTATTACACGCTGAACGAGATCCCATCAGGCCCTTCCATGGTGTTTGAGGCCGGACCTGCCGGCGCTCCACCGGCCGCCGAACTCGCACCAGTACGACCCGCGGTGACCCAAGCCAAGAGACTCACCACCATGCCGAAGACGTGGACCAAGGGCCCCGACGCCACCATAACGATCGGCACAGAGCCCGGCCTCCGGTTTGACCTGCCCGCGTTCGATGTACAGGCCGGGAGCCGGTTGAAGCTGGTGTTTGACAACGATGACGACATGATGCACAATCTGCTCGTCGTAAAGCCCGGCACTGCAGACCGGGTCGGCGACCAGGCCATCGCATTGGGCCTCGACGGACCCGAGCAGAACTATGTCCCCGAGCTTGGCGAAGTCCTGTTTCACACGGCGCTTCTGGAGCCCGGGATCGTGGAAGCCATCTATTTCACCGTACCGCTTGAGCCCGGTGAATACACGTACATCTGCAGTTTTCCGGGCCACGCGTTCACCATGCGGGGCACCATGCGCGTTGTCAGGCCCTGAGGCGGAAGCAGCCAGACGACCCGTGCACGACGAAGGATATATCAAGTTCAACGCCGAGTGGATCAAGGCTCCCGCTCGGGCCTGGCACAAGATTCGGGCGCTGAACGAATGGCGTCAGGTGCTCTACAAGGCAGGTCTGATAGGCGCGCATCCCGACGGAATCGGGTATGGCAACATCAGCATTCGTGACACGCCGGCGCGGGAGTTCGTGATCACGGGATCGATGACGGGGAACGTCCCTGAACTGGGTCCCGAGCATTTCACCAGGGTTGTGGATTACGACTTCCCCGAGAATCGACTGACGTGCAGGGGTCCGATCATCGCGTCATCAGAATCGCTCACCCACGCCTCATTTTACGAGGCCTCCCGGTCGATCCAGGCCGTGATCCATGTACATCACGCGGGACTGTGGAACGAGTACATGGGCAAGCTGCCCACCACCTCAAAGACTGTCACCTACGGCACGCCGGAGATGGCATACGAGGTGATCAGTCTCCTCAGGGCCCGTGTCGGGCCGGCCAAGCAGCTTGTCATCATGGGCGGCCACGAGGATGGCGTTCTTGCGTACGGCACAAGCCTTGGGCAGGCCGCCTCGACGCTGCTGACCTGCTGTAATCGGATGTTTCGACCCGCCCCGCCCGCCTGAGCTTCAGTTCTCGATCAGTTCTATCAACTTCCGCACAGCATACTCCACAAACGCAGGATCCTCGGCGGTACAATCCAACGCCTCAACCTCAACCGTGTCCGGGAGATGCGTCTGCAGCAACTCCCAGTACGCCCTGTCCAGGTCTGGATTGTAGAGTGCGCCTCCAACGGCGGAGTAGCTGCTGACGCCGCGTGTCGGCATCAGAAACAGTGTCTTGCTGGTTGAATGAGCCAGCCGCTCTCCGATGCACTCGGCCACGCGCGCCTGCTCCTCCTCTTTCAGGCGGGGAACGAAAACAAACGGTGAATGCCAGACCACCTGATGATCCTCGTATCCGTCCGGCCTTTTGTTGGGCTCGCCGACAAGAATACCCAAATGCTCTGAGCCCCCGGGGCAGATGACCTGGGGCAGCCCGAGTTTTCCGGCGGTGGTCAGCCGCTCCGGACCCGACGCCCGCAGGACGCCGAACACGCCGTCAGCGATTTCGCCAAGGGCATAGTCGAAGACGGCGGTGATGATGCCTTCCCTCATCATCTGCTCCATGGCCTCGCCCCCGGCACCGATGGCATGGAAGGTGATGACCTCGTAGTCGGCCTCCTCAAACAGCTCGACGGCATGCATCGCTCCTTGAGTCAGGACACCCAGGTTGGTCATCCCAATGACCCCCTTGGCGGTGGACTTCGTGATGCTCCGTTCCACCTGAGCCATGCCCCAGGCGCACGCGGCGGCGTTCGCCAGAATCTTCCGCGAGAAGACGTTAAGCCCCAGGATGTCGCTCACGGCAAACATCATGGTGATGTCCTTGATGCCGACGAAGGGGGACGTATCACCGGAGGCGGCGGTCGAGAGCATCACCTTCGGAAATCCAAACGGAAGTGCCTGCAGCACGGGCGCGCAGGTCGACGTGCCTTGGGTGCCGCCGAGCGTCAGAACCCCATCAATCTGCCCCGACCGCTGCAGCTCCAGAACAATCTTGGTCGCGCCTGCGATGATCACCGGATTGGCCTTTGCGCGGGTTGGGTTCTCCAGCAGCTCTGCCAGCGAGCTCCCCCCGGCCGCAATAACGGCTTCCCGCGAAACGTCCGCTTTGATGGGCGCCTCGCCAATCACGCCCAGATCGATCAGCATCGCCGCACCGCCCAGGGCCTCGATTTCCTGACGCATGAAGTTCGCCTCGGCAGCCTTGGTGTCCAGCGTGGCTAGAATCGCGATCGTCTTCATGGCGGCGAAAGGGGTGGGGGACATGATTGGCCGGCTATTGGGAGAAGCGCAGTCCAGCAAATGCGGAGGCCGCTGCCGTCACCGCCCGTTCTATGGGAAGCCGCTCGGTTGACGATCCCGTCCAGAATCCGTGGCCCGACGTGTGGTCCAGCATGTACTGGGCGTCCTCCGGATTCTCCATCGCCGCCCCGTGCGCAATCAGGATGACATCCGGATGAACCTCGCGGCATTTCTGGTACGCGTGCTCGGTTTGCTCGGCGGTCTGCTCAATGGATAAGCCACTGTCGTACCCCTTGAGTCCGCCTTTGGTCGTGCCCGCGTGATAGCAGAACACGTGCGGACGGGCCTCTTTGCAGACGGCGATGGAGTCTTCCAACGTAAATGCGAGACCAATCGAGACCATCTCCATCTCGTCGCGCGCCAGCTTCAGCATGTCGATTTCGTTCTGAAGCGTGATCCCGGCCGAGGTCATCACCTTGTAGATCTCCGAGTCATGATCCACGTAGGAAATCGACGGGCCGATGTTCGATACCGACTGGACGCCCATGTTCTTACACTCCTCCAACACCATCCGCATGTCCTTCAGGGGATCGTTGGCGTTGAGGCAGGCACAGACGAATGCGCGGCCGCCAAGCGCCGGCATGATGTCCTCGCGGGTGTAATCCAGGGTCTGTTTGTTCGAGTCCAGAATGGGCCACATCATGGACATCGTCCCCATCCCGTTGCCGCGCAGTCGGGCCCCGGAGAACGTGTTCACGCAATCGGTCCCGCACTTCTCCAGGAGCTTCGCCACCAGGCCGCTGCCTGCCGAAGAAATCATGATGGGTATGCGCTGATCTACTTTTGCCCGTAGTCTCTCCAGAATCTGCTCGGTGGTAATGCGTGCGGTTATCACGGTTGTCTGGTTTTTGGGCCCTGGAATGATCAACAAATAGAATAATACACCACTGCCAAATGGGTACGCGCGCAACACTTCTCGCACTTGTTGGACTGGTTTTCTGGAGTCCCGTCCTTGGCCTGACCGCGGTCGCTCAAGTGGCAGACTCCACGGTCGCTGTTGAATTGGACCCGATTGTCGTCACCGCGAGCAAGGTCCGATCCGCGCTCTCCTCCTCCACCGTGGGTGTCTCCGTTATTGACGCCAAGCAGCTCAGGGCGTTGCCGTATCGAGGTGCTTCGAGTCTGTTGAGCTACATACCCGGAATGACGTTCCTAGATTTTGACGGGCTTGGGTATGCGCCCCAGTCCGTCACCAGGGGATTCTACGGCGGTGGCGAGGCCGAGTATGTGGTCGTGATGGTCAACGGAAGGCCCGTCAACAACCTCGAAAATGGCCTCGTGAACTGGGAGCAGATCACGCTGTCTCCCAACACGGTAGTGGAAGTCCTCCGTGGCGGCGCGTCTTCCCTGTACGGAGACGCCGCAATTGGCGCGGTGATCAATATTCGGACTGAAGCTGCCGAGGAGACGTCAGCCCGCCTACGAGCCCGTACTGGCAATCTGGGCATCAGAAGCGTTTCTGGCAGCGTGTCGAGTCCGCGGTACTCGGCGGGAGCGGACTTGAGCACGTCAGAGGGTTTCAGGGATCACAGCCAGAGGTTCTCCGGGTCGTTGCAGGGCTCCTACCAGTTGGTCGATGAGATGAGCAAGACTCTGTCTCTGTCAGCAGGCTTCAACGTGCGCGAGTACGACACGCCCGGACCCCTGCGATCCACGGACCCGGCGGGCGATGGGTCAGAGAGCCTGCCGTTCTTCCGCTTCGACAACGCCGACGAGACAACGTTTCGCTCGTCGTTGGACGGCGGATGGGAGATGACCACAGGCCGTCTGGACGCCTCAGTGACCGGAGAATTCCGGAACCATGATTTGGTCCGAACCCTGCCGTTGTCCGCCGATTTCGCGGACACCCAGGAGCGGCAGGTCGATGCCCTGGGGCTCCGAACCAACATCCAGTTTTCGGGGCTTTCCCTTCCGATTCCCATCGACAACAAATTGGTCTTCGGGATCGACGGTTTTGCCGGGAGCCTGGACTCCCGGTACTTCCACATTGCGACCGGAGGAATTGACGACACCTACCGCGACGCTTCTGGGGATCCAGGCGATGTCGTTTCGGATGGAAGCGCGAGCCGCATTGGATTTGCCGGATCCGCGTTCCTGGAGCTCAACCCCTCATCGGCCCTCACGCTGTCCCTTGGTGGCCGCTTCGACACCATTCGGGATTCCTTCTCCGAAGTGGAGGGACTCTCGTCAGCCATTCCTTCGACAACCCACAACGCGTTCAGCCCCAAGGTTGGGGTCAACTATCGATACACTTCGTCTGCCACCCAGGTCGGCAATGTCTATGTGAGCGCCAGTCGATCGTTCAAGGCGCCCACGCTGGACCAGTTGTATGACCTGCGGGCCTTCCCCGTGCCCTTCCCTCCTTTTGCCATTCAGATCTCCAACTCGGAGTTGATCCCGCAGGAGGGTACCAATCTGGAGGCAGGCTTCTACCACCGGATGGCGGGCGGGCATGGCTGGTCGGCCATGCTCGCCGGCTCTGTCTACACGATCGACATGAAGAACGAGCTGGACTTCTCGTTCGAGACCTTCTCCAACATCAATATTGGTGAGAGTCGTCACCGCGGCGTCGAGACCAGCCTGACTGTCGAAAAGTCCGAACTGGGATCGGCCTTCCTGAACTGCACCCTGCAGGACGTCACCTACCTCAATGGCGAGAACGTGGGCAATCGGGTAAAGGCCATTCCGCTGCATGCATTCAGCGGCGGCGTGGTGGCCCACTTCGAACCGATTTCCTCGAGCCTGGTGCTCAATGGCGTAAGCGACGTCCTTGTGGACGATGCCAACATGACTGCTTTGCCGGACTACGCGACGCTTGACGCACGGATTTCGTATACAAGGAAGGCCTACCGATTCACGCTGGATGTCCACAATGCCCTCGACCGCGAATACAACAGCACGGCGTATCAAGACCCGGGCGGATCCGACGTACTCTTCATCTTCCCTGCCGCCTTGCGCACCGTATCGGTGGGGCTCGAACTCTCTCTTTGACGGACACCATGACGACCTTGCCCGCCTACCTCGCAGCGCTCATGCTCCTTGCTACATCATGTCAGGTTGAGGCCCAGGCTCCGGAGCCCGACGATAATCCCCACCGAGTGACCTACCAGGGCACCGAGGGACCCGGTGTCGGCAAACACGTTGTCTTCATTGCCGGCGACCACGAATACAGGTCCGAGGAGGTTCTTCCGGCGATGGCGCGCATCCTGGCCAAGCGGTACGGCTTCACATGCAGTGTCTTCTTTACGCTGGACGGCGACGGGTACATCGAACCCGGAAGCTCGCGCATGATGGGGCTCGAGGCGCTCGAGACCGCCGACCTGCTCGTGATGGGCCTGCGCTTCCAGGATTTTCCACACGATGAGATGCAGCACATCGTGGACTATCTGGACCGCGCCGGCCCCATCGTCGGCATCCGCACCTCGACCCACGCCTTCAAGATCGACGACGGCCCGTACGCCCGGTACTCGTACAACTACGCGGGCGAGGACTACCACCTCGGCTTCGGCCGTCAGGTTCTGGGCGAGACCTGGGCGGGGCACTACGGCACCAACCACGAGCAGAGTTCTCGAATTCTGGCGCAGGAGTCGCAGTCGGGCCACCCCATCCTGCGCGGGGTGCAGGACATGCATGTGCAGTCTGGCGGGTATGAGGCCGACCCCATGCCCGGGTCTCTGGTCCTGGCCGTTGGACAGGTGCTCAACGGGATGTCGGCCGATGCGCCGCCCGATCCCGAGAAGGAACTCATGCCCGTTGTATGGACCCGCTCCTATCAAGGTACCAATGGGGAAACGGGGCGTGTATTTACCACCACACATGGTGCCTCGGAGGATTTCTCGAACGCCGGGTTTCGTCGGATGATGATCAACGCGGCGCTGTGGACGGCGGGAATGGAGGAGGCGATCACGGGCGAGAACAGCGCCCATCTGGTCGGCCCCTACAACCCCGTGACCTTCAGCTTCGGCGGCTACCGGCGAACTGTCAGACCGTCCGATCTGGCCGGATGGGATACGCCCATCATGTCCGCCACGAAACCCACCAAGGAGTAGCCATCATGAACACCAAGTCGCTCGCCCGCCTTGCACTCCTCGCCGTGATCATTGGGGCCGTCGGTGCCTGTGCATCCCCGGCCATCGAATTCGAGAAGGGTGATCACGTGGTCATCATCGGAAATGCGCTGGCCGACCGGATGCAACACGACGGATGGTTGGAATCGTACCTGCAGACCGAGTTGCCAGACCACCAGCTGGTCATTCGCAACCACGGCTTTGCCGGGGACCAGATTGACGAGCGGCCACGAAGCAACGGGTTTCCCACCGCCGGCGATTACCTGAGTCTTTCCGGGGCCGATGTCATCTTCGCCATGTTCGGCTACAATGAGTCCTATGACGACGATCCCGAAGGGTTTGGCGATGCGCTCGCGGCCTGGGTAGACAGTACGCTGGCCAAGGACTATTCGGGGAAGGGGCCGCCCCAGCTGGTGCTGTTTACGCCCATCGCGCACGAGAATCTCGAAGACCCCAACTTCCCCGATGGTCGAGAGAACAACGTCCGACTGGCCGCCTATTCGGAGGCCGTCAGGGCCGTGGCGGAGGAAAGGGGGGTCGGTTTCGTGGACCTGTTCAAGGGTTCCATGGATCTCTACAACGCCACCGACGAGCCGCTGACCATCAACGGTGTTCACCTCGGTGCCGAGGGCAACAGACTCATCGGCGAGATGATCGCCACCCGGCTCCTGGGCCATGCCCCACGCGCCCGAGCCGAGACCCTGGAAGCCGTACGTGCTGCCGTCCTGGACAAGAATTGGCACTGGTTCAATCGATACCGGGCTACCGACGGCAACGACGTCTGGGGCAGTCGATCCGTGCTGGCCTTCACCGATGACCAGACCAACTTCGAGGTTCTGCAGCGGGAGCTGGTGCAGCTGGATCATATGACGGCCAACCGGGACCCCGTCATCTGGGCGGCCGCAAACGGCAATTCCATATCGCCCGATGATTCCAGTGTCCCGGAGTCCGTCGAGGTCATCAGCAATCTCGACGAGGAGCAAATCCAGGAGGGCGTCAGCAAGCTTGGCTCCGTGGAGTTCCTGAGTGCCGAAGAGGCCATCGCCGAAATGCGCCTCCAGTCCGGGTTGGAGGCCAACCTCTTCGCGTCCGAGGAGATGTTTCCCGAACTCGTAAACCCGGTGCAGCTGGGGGTCGACACCCGGGGACGCATGTGGGCTGCGACATGGGCCACGTATCCGAAGTGGGAGCCGACCAGGAAAATGGATGACCGTCTGCTCATCCTGCCGGACGAGAACCGGGATGGCGTCGCCGACACGGCCATCACGTTCGCTTATGTCCACAATCCAACTGGATTCGAATTCTGGAATGGAGGCGTGATTGTGGCGTCCGTGCCCGACCTGCTGTTCCTCAAAGACACGGACGGCGACGATGTCGCGGACGTCCGCGTTCATTTGATGGGCGCACTCGGCTCTGCCGACACCCACCACTCCGCGAACAACTTTGTGTACGGCCCCGACGGCTTCCTCTATTACCAACGGGGCATCTTCAACGTGTCGAATGTCGAGACACCATGGAGCTCCAATCAGGAATCGGGAACGTCGGGGATGTACCGGTTCAACCCGCGGACGAGTGAATTCAGTTTCCACGCCGAGAACCCGCCCAACGCCCACGGAATCGACTTCGATTACTGGGGTTACCACTACGCGACCGACGCGACGGGCGGGCGGGCGTTTCAGGTGAAGCCCAACCGGGACGGCACGTTCTACATGCGAAAGTTGCTTGAGAATACCGTTCGACCGGTGCCCTCAAGCGGCATCATCTCGAGCTCACATCTTCCCCCGAGCCTCGAAGGCAATTTCATCATTCTGAATGTCATTGCCTTCCTGGGCATCAAGCAGTACGAGTTGGCCTACGACACCGTCCTGGGTCACGTGACCGGCACGGAAACCCATGATCTGCTGGTGACTGACGACCTCAACTTCCGGCCTTCCGATTTCGAGATCGGAGATGACGGCGGGCTCTACGTGGCGGACTGGGCGAACGCCATCATCGGCCATATGCAGCACAACATTCGCGACCCCAGCCGGGATCACGAGCACGGCCGGATCTACCGGATTACCGCACCCGGCCGAGCGCTCTCGGATCACGTCGCCATCGATGGACAGCCCATCCACGCTCTTCTGAAAGCGCTCGAGCACCCGATCAACGGCATCCGCCGAAGGGCGAGAGTCGAACTGTCCGAGCGAAAGACCGACGAGGTGATGCCCGCCGCCGAAGCGTGGTTGGCGACGTTTGATCCCGGTCGCGAGGCCGACGCCCATCATATCCTGGAGGGCCTGTGGCTCCACCAGCAGCACAATGTGGTGAATCGCGACCTGCTCGATCTGGTACTCAACTCGCCCGTGGCCCACGCCCGGATCTCGGCGAGGACGGTTCAGATCATGTGGGATCACAGTGCCGCGACCTCGGGGCGGGGAGCGGTGGCGGCTGCCCCGCAAGCGGACGCCGATGCCGCGGCCCCGGCCGGCCGCGTGCCGGACGAAGACGCCATCGTCATCCGCACGGTCTCCGAAGAAATGCGCTACGACACGCCGACCTTCAGCGTTCGCGCCGGACAGAAGGTCAAGATCTGGTTCGAGAATGACGACTTCATGCCGCATAATCTCGTGATCGGTGAGCCCGGTTCGATGGATGAGATTGGCGAAGCGGCCGATGCCCTGGGCGGCGATGGATTTGCTGCTGCCTTTATCCCGGACAACGACCAGGTCGTTGTGGCGACCCGCCTTCTGAGTTACGAGGACTACGAGGTGCTCGAGTTCACCGCTCCGGCAATGTCCGGCGTTTACGACGTGCTTTGCACGTTCCCAGGTCATCGTGGTACGATGAACGCAAGAATGGAGGTCTTGAAGTAGGAGCCCAGCCCTCGTGAAAATCCGGGTAGGGCGCGATTTGGGGATTCGAAAGCCGGTTTGCGCGTTCAGAAGTGAGCGGTGTCACCGGCAATCTTCCCGGACTCGGACTCTGCTCTACCTGAAACTGACGAGGCTCTGTGAGCGACCAGAAAATCATCTTCTCCATGCAAGGCGTGGGGAAGGTCTACCGATCGACCAACAAGCAGGTACTGAAGGACATCTACCTGTCCTTCTTTTACGGCGCCAAGATCGGCGTGCTGGGCCTCAACGGCTCGGGTAAGAGCACCCTACTCAAGATTATTGCCGGACTCGACCAGGACTACCTGGGCGTCATCGAGTCCAACAAGGGTGTCACCTTCGGGTACCTGTCGCAGGAACCCGAACTGGACGACGACAAGACGGTCATCGAGGTGGTCCAGGAAGGGGCCTCCGAAGCCGTCCAGCTTCTGGCGCGCTTCAACGAAGTCAGCGAAGGCTTTGCGGATCCAGACGCGGACTTCGATGCCTTGATGGCCGAGCAGGCCAAGCTGCAGGATCGAATCGAGGCGATGGGTGCCTGGGATCTGGAGTCAAAACTCGAGATGGCCATGGACGCCCTCCGGTGTCCTCCCCCCGACACTCCGGTAAAAGTGCTTTCAGGTGGTGAGCGACGCCGCGTGGCCATGGTGCGACTCCTGCTGCAGGAGCCTGACGTTCTGCTGCTGGACGAGCCGACGAACCACCTCGATGCGGAGTCGGTCGGCTGGCTCGAGCAGCATCTGGCCCGCTACGAGGGGACGGTCATTGCCGTGACGCATGATCGCTACTTCCTCGACAACGTGGCAGGCTGGATTCTGGAGCTCGACCGAGGCTCAGGGATACCCTTCGAAGGCAACTACACCTCGTGGTTGGAGCAGAAGCACGCTCGCCTCAAGACGGAGGAGAAGCAGGCCTCCAAGCGCCAGAAGGCGCTTGATCGCGAGTTGCAGTGGGTGCGTATGTCGCCGAAGGGGCGCCGCGCCAAGAACCGCGCGCGCATCACCGCCTACGACAAACTGGTGGAGCAACAGGATGAGGCCAGGGACGAGAGCATGGAGATTCCGATCGCACCAGGCCCCAGACTGGGCAATGTGGTGATCCAGGCTGATGACGTCTCCAAGGCCTATGACGACAAGCTGCTGTTCGAGAACATGCAGTTCTCGCTACCGCCGGGAGGCATTGTGGGCATCATCGGGCCGAACGGAGCCGGTAAGACGACGCTGTTCAAGATGATTGCCGGGCTGGAGACCCCGGACGATGGGGCCATTACCGTGGGCGAAACCGTCAAGTTGGGCTACGTCAACCAGAACCGCGAGTTGGATCCAACCAAGACCGTCTGGGAGGAGATCTCTGATGGGCTGGAATTTGTCGAGGTCGGCAAACGTTCTGTGAACTCGCGTGCCTATGTAGGCCGCTTCAATTTCGGCGGCGGAGATCAGCAGAAACTCACATCTGAGCTCTCTGGCGGTGAACGCAACCGCGTCCACCTCGCCAAGGTGATGAAAGAAGGCGCCAATGTGCTCCTCCTTGATGAGCCTACGAACGACCTGGACGTGAACACCGTGCAGGCATTGGAGCAGGCGCTCATGTCGTTCGCCGGCTGTGCGGTTGTGATTTCCCATGATCGCTGGTTCTTGGACCGCCTGGCCACCCATATTCTGGCCTTTGAGGGCAACAGTGAGGTGTACTGGTACGAGGGCAACTACACCGACTACGAGGAGAACAAGAAGGAGCGCCTGGGGGTCGATGCCGATCAGCCGCATCGCATCAAGTACAAGCGACTGACCCGCTAGCCTCCCAATCCCGAGCACACCCAGTGTCACGAACCCAGGCCAGACTGAATGACGGGGCCGCCGTCTGCCTCCGAGCGATGCTCCCGGAGGACAGGGCGCTTTTCCTGAATGGTTTGGAGCGCACGTCTACCGCCACACTTCGGGACCGTTTTCATACCGAGAACTTCCGCTTCAGTCCGTCACGACTGACCTACCTGACGGAGGTGGACCAGAAAAATCATCTAGCCATAGGGGCCACCATCCGGGAGGCCGGAGCCGAGATAGGCATTGGCGTCGCCCGGTGTATTCGGTCTGGCGAGGGCGATACCGCCGAGGTTGCCGTCACTGTGGTCGATGACTACCAGCACAAGGGAGTCGGGAGCTTGCTGGTGGCGGAACTGGCACGGTTGGCCAGGACCCAGGGAATCAACCGATTCACGGCCTACGTGCCCGCCGAACGGCGCGGCCTGATTAACCGACTGCACGGCCGTGGCTTCCAAATGATCGAGTGCCACGATGGCGTTGCCCTGCTCGGGTTGCGGCTTTCCAATCCGAGTGCCTGAGGTCGCCGGGCGCGACTTCCAAGTCGCGGTGCCTTTTCTTACCACTGACGATTCCCTCCCGATCCCAACTTCAGAGCCCGTGGAGATGCCCATCGACATGAACCCAGCCAAGCCAGCGGCCACCGCCTCCCTGGCCTACCCCGCCTTTCTGGAGCAGTACCGCGCGAAACTCCACCAGGTGTTCCATGAGCGGGCCGATGTCAATAATCTGGCGTTGTCGCGCGGACTCCCACCGTTTGTGATGCGGGAAATTCGCTCCTGCGATCCGCTGTCTGTCTGGATACCGGCCGAATACGGCGGCCGCGGTGGAATCACGGCAGAGTGCATCGCGATGCTGGCGGCGTCCTCGTACGAATCGCTTGCTCTCTCTCTCACTTTCGGCATCAACGGCGCGCTGTTCCTGCAGCCCATCGCCCGATACGGGGAGGAATCCGTACGCCGGAGTGTCTATCACCGGGTAATCCACGGAAAGGCCATGGGGGGCCTGATGATCACCGAACCGGACTACGGGTCGGACGCCCTCAGCATGAAGTCCTCCCACACCCGGGAGAACGGGCACTACCACGTCCAGGGTACCAAGCATTGGGGAGGCCTGACGGGATGGGCGGATTTCTGGTTGATCACGGCCCGTCCCATGGATCGCGAGGGACAACTCGGACGTGACATCGATTTTTTCGTGGTTGACGCCACGGAACGCGCGCAGCACATCGTAGTCGAGGAGGTCTTCGAAAACCTGGGGCTCTACATGATCCCCTACGGCCGCAACCGGATCGACATCAAGGTGCCCGCGGCGCAGCGCCTGCAACCGGAGAGCACCGGCATCAAGATGATGCTGGACATCCTGCACCGCAGTCGCATCGAATTTCCGGGTATGGCGATGGGCTTCCTGCACCGGATCATGGACGAGGGCATTCGACATTGCAAGGAGCGCTTCGTGGGCGGACAGAGCCTCTTTGCCTACGATCAGGTTCAGGAGCGACTGGGTCGGCTGCAGGCCTATTTCACAACGTGCTCGGCCATGTGCGCCTTTACGAGCGAGACCGTCAGCCTGGCCGACAACATGGCCAAGCACAGCATTCCCGCCAACAGCATCAAAACGGTGGCTACCGACATGATGCAGGAAGCCTCGCAATCCCTCCTGCAGTTGTTTGGGGGGAAGGGCTACCGCCTCGACAGTTTCGCCGGCCGGGCGACGGTGGACAGCCGTCCTTTCCAGATCTTCGAGGGCTCCAATGACATCCTCTACCAACAGATTTCCGAAGCCGTTCTGAAGACCATGAAGCGGGCGAAGCAGGCCAATCTGTCTCAGTTCCTCGCGGAGTTCGAGTACTCCTCGCGGATCGCGGATCGCTTCAAGTCGATCCTCGACTTCCAGGTGGACTTCGCGCCGCCTCAGCGCAAACTCGTCGAACTCGGGAAGGCGCTCGGCCGCATTTTCTCCATGGACCTGACGGCCCGTTTGGGCGAACGAGGCTTCCGCCCCGACCTCATTGAGTCTGCACTGAGCCTGTTCCAAGGGGACGTCGCGCGACTCATCACTGGCTATCGCGGAACGATGGACGGGATGGTCGAACCCGACTACGAGGATGGCGGCAACTGGTTGAGTCTTGGGTACCCGGGCGTTCCTGCGTAGGTCAGCGGGCGCGCGTGCCGGTCAGTCCAGAATCAACCGACCGTCTTCGGTAATCCGGGCATGAGAGCCGGACGAAATGGTCTCGAATCCTTCCCGGCTCACCGCGAGAATCGGAAAGCTTGCCTCATACATCTCGCCTGCCACGACCGATGCGAGGGCGAGAAAGACGTCGGCCCTGTCCGTGACCAGACCGGCCGGGGCAACGCCGGCCCTCACAGATTCCAGGAGGATGGCCGTCGAGGTGCTGGAGCCCCTCGTGTAGGGAAGCACGAGAATACGCCCGGCTGA
This sequence comes from Bacteroidota bacterium, assembly GCA_029262855.1. Classification (GTDB taxonomy): domain Bacteria; phylum Bacteroidota; class Rhodothermia; order Rhodothermales; family UBA10348; genus JABDJZ01. The sequence goes on from JAJCYP010000026.1 coordinate 24,067, forward strand.
GATTTCGCCCGAAAGCGGATGGCGCCGATCGATGATCTCGCCGGTCTTCTGGTCGTAGCCTCCCCAGAAACTCAGGGGCTCACTGCTGGCCAGGGTGCGGCCTTCGGCCAACCCGGCCACGATCAACTCTCCCGGTATGACACGGCGGGCGGTCAAAGCACCCACAATCCTTCGTCCCGCCCAACGCGTCCGGAAACCGCGGACTCGACACAGTCAGAGAGCCGACCGTAGGTGACGTCGACTCCCAAGAGACCCGGCGAGTAGTAGGCATACTTGGCTGAGTTGGTCATCAGGTGCTTGATGCGGTCCGGGAGCATGGGCGAGGTGAGCGGACAGGTGTCCACGGTAATCCGCCCGCCAAACTGGCGAAGCGGCTCAAGCAAACCTACGTGTTCGGCAATCATCCGAACGGCCCGGCTGCAGGTCACCAGAAAGTCCACGTCGGGGTGCTTCTTTCGCCCGGTAACCAGGGGCGCCAAGGCCTTGAATTCATTGATCGAGAAGTGCGGACTGCCCAGAACCACCAAATCCAGTTCCTGGCCATCGGCTGTGGAAAGCTCGGCGTAGGCCTCGCGCAGATCCTCCATGACGAGCGGAACCGCGGGCGGAACGGCCCCGCCTCCGAAGGCATCCGACACCGTCGCGGCCTCGGGAGTGACCCCCACCAGATGAAACAGGGCGATGGCTCCGGCAGACGCCCCACCGGCGCAGACCGCCTTCAACTGATCCTCGTTGGGTGAGACTTCCATGCCTTCGACCACAGGGATACCATCCGAGGCCTTTCGTCCCAGGAAATGGCCGAGCACCGGATAGAATGAGTCGTCCTCCTGCAGGGCCTTCGGGATACCGGTCATCCGAAAGAGCTTGGTGCCTTTTCGTCCCTCGTCGAGGTGGAGGCCGGCCGCCGGCACTCTCCCGGTTATGGCGGCGCATATGTCCAGGAGATCCGGGTACCGTTCGGTCCGCGCGCCGATGACGGAGTTGTAGAAGCCAATGACGTTCGATTCCCCGGCCGCAATCTGCTGCCCAAAATGGGGGCGGTGCTCCGTCTGGTAGGGAGCGCAGGTCCACGTCTGGATGCAACCCATCGACTCGTAGGCCTTCATCTGACGAATGGCGTTCGCGGCGACGTCTCCGGGCACATCCCAATCCTGCCAGCCGTGTTCGTCCACACCCGCGACGTTCAAGGTGGAAGGAACCGCCACCTTTGCGCCCAGAGAGGCCAGGCGTTCGGCGTACTCCATGGTCGCTACGCCCATGTACACGGTCGAGTCGATGTGGGCCGCCTCGATGTCCATGAACCGATTCACGCCAAAGACGGGGAGCATCCGGTTCAGGATGGACATCGCCATCTTCGCGGCGGGTCCCTCCTCTCCGTTGAGAAGTGCTAGATCCTTGGGCGTCAGCTTGGGCGTCATCGCCAAAGGTTACGGCACGTCCGGTCGTGTTATGAGCTCGAAATCAATGCTCTCAATGCGCGGCTTCTATCGCCCGAGGACGAGATCCCCTCGACGGCATCCATGTACGCGGACTCCGCCCTTTCGCCCTCGACATACTTGCTGGCCGAGATGAGAACGCGCGTGCGATCTCCACTGGAAGAGATTGTTTTTGCCACGTCCAGTATGTCCACCAGCGAGTCCGTGTTGATATCGTCTAACTGCAGGACACGCAGCAGGACGCGGGCCTTGTCTCCGCTGGAGGGAATGCTGGCCGCCGCCTCCAGGAGGCCAGCAAGTTCGTCATCGGACGGATTGGTTTCCAGCGCGCGCAGTATCACTCTGGCCTTGTCACCCGAGGACGGGATGGTGGAGACGATACCGGCGATGCCGCCCATGGCAATGCCGTCATCCAATCCCCGCATCAGAACGCGTGATCGATCGCCTGAGGATGGAACACTCGCTGCAGCCCTGAGCCAAGCCGCTTCGGTCTCCGCATCGCCCTTGAATGAAGGAGCGCTGGCCATCAGTACTCGCGACCGATCGCCGCTTGAGGCCACCTCTTCCATGGTGAGCTTGGCGACTTCCATGAGCTCGCTGCGAGTCAGCTTGGCCTGCTCCACCAGTTGTATCAAATAGCGGGCGCTCCCGCTGCTGCGCTCGATTAGTCGAACCTCCGCGAGCACTCGTTCCGGACCGCCGTCGGCCAGGAGGATTCCGACCCGCCGCTCGGCATCGATTCCGCCCTCTCGTACAATTGAAAGCAGGAGGTCTCCTATTTCTTCGCGAGCGGAGGCGAAGGGCACGCGGTCACCGTTGCGCCGATAGTCGTACTTGATTTCCTGGCCATCCCGTTCGATGTCGAGTCGCCAATCGCGCCGCCCCTCTTCGCGTCTGATCTTAATGTGGGCATCTCTTGACATCGAAACGACCGATCGGTAGTCCCGGGCGAACTCGATTTCACCATCGATATCGACGTTAATCTTTTCGTCATCGGATTGGGAGGTCCACTTGTAGCGATCGCCGTCTTGAGCCAATCCGGGCTGAACCAGGAGGGTCGCAGCGAATAGCAGTAGGAAGTACTTCATGATGTCGGGCCGAGGGGCCAGTTAGTTTGTCAGCGTGCGCAGCACGCGCTCGCGGTCGCTGGCTGATGGAATGCGGTCTACGGCATCCAGAAGTGCCGATCTGATTTGAGCCGTATGCTCGACGCCCTGGCTAATAGCGAGCAGCATTCTGGAGCGGTCACCGGAGCTGGGAATGGTCATGGCCGTCCGGATCAGATCCAGGGCTGCCTCGCCTCCCGGCGACTGTGCACTGAGGTAGGCCATCAGGACCCGCTTCTTGTCACCGGATGACGGAATAGATCGGGCGGCGTCCAGGAAGCCTCCATGGACACGCTGGTCTGATGGGATCTTGCCAGCCGCGTCGATTAGTAGCCTTGCGCGGTCTCCCGTTGAGGGAATGCTCTTGGCAAGCTTCAGGAATCGGAGCCACCCCGAAACCGTGAGGGTTGGGCTCGCTGGTCCAGCACGGAGTTCGAGAGACGGTATGGATGCCGGGTCAGATTCTGGAGCAGGGACGCTCGCGAGAGGCGCCGGACCCGCCGGGACATCCGCGACCCTCGGGACGTCTGCGACGGCCGGTGCGTCAGGCCGCGGGGGACGGTCTGCGAACCCGGGCGATGGCGCGAGCGGCGCCAACGGTGGCAGACTCGGCAGCGGTGGCGGCGACGGTAGCGGTGGCAGCGACGGTAGGGGCGGCAGCGGCGGTAGGGGCGGCAGCGGCGGCAAACCCGGACTATTCGGGACACTGGCCAACTGAACGTGGTCCTGCTGCGAGCCCGTCCAGTCAATTTCGAGGGACGGTGCGCTAAGGACAGATAGCACCGTCACCAGGGCTACAAGCCCAATCGCGACCGCAGCGCGGCCTCGGAATTCCTTTGACGTGGCATTCGCGCCCTGCTCCAGCAGGGACTTCACGCGCGTAACAATGTCGCTTTCCTTCGCCGCCAGTCCGGGTGCCGCCACCATGCTGGCGCCGACCAGTCGCAATTCGATCATTCTCCCGAGAGACCGTGCGTAAGAAACCGGCTCGCGAGTAGCGCTGACCACCCACTCATCGCAGGCGGCCTCCCGCTCGGACTCCATCCACGCGCCCACGGCTCGGACCGCCGGGTTAAACCAGAGCACCGCTTCGGCGATCCGCTGAATCAACAAGGCCCAGTCATCGCCTCGCTGAAGGTGCGCGACCTCGTGGAGGGCCACCTGATCGAAGGTCTCCTCCTCTCCCGCAGCCAACAAGGCCTCCGGCATGAGGACCGCCGGCCTACGGAATCCGGCTGCGACCGGGGAGCTAATCGGAGCCACGGCCATCTCCAGGTCGCGCCTCAGCGGAGACACCCGTTCCAAGATTCTCGCACGTGTCTGACTCGACACGCCCGTCGAGCGACTCTTGAGTATCTGAACCCGGGAGGCGGCCACGGCCAGGCGCCAGAAGCCAAACGCCACGCCGACGAGCCAGACCACGCCCAAGAGAACCGCGAATGGTCCGGCCAAGGGGGGCAACTGCAATGATCTCAGGCCGGCCGTGGTGCCGGATCCGAGGGCGGCGCCGGCAGGCGTAAACCGGTCGGCCAAGATCGGGGTGGTTGCGCTCAGCGAGGCCGGCTCACTCCTTTCGAGCGCCCGGGGTGACCTGCCATCAGGGACATCGTCGACTGCGGCCACCATGGCTGGAGCAGTCTGGGCGCCGGATTGCCCAGGCTGAGCTGGGCTCAGCGCCGAGGCCAGCAAGGCGCCATGAAGGAGGACAATGCCTATCAAGCAGGCGCCCCACAGCGTATGACGAGTGGTCGCATTCAGACGGAGGCCTCGACTCAGCATGCGGATGCACAAGGCCGTCATACCGAGAATCAGGGCGGAGCCCCACAGGCCGTGACCTACAACGGTCAAGAAGGCGGTTGCAGCAGTTTCCATCACGAGGGATCCTCCTTGTTTGCGCCGCTCTCCTCAAGCAGCGTCCTGATCTTCTCTGCGTTCTCCAGATTCAGTTCATCCGACTCGATCACATTCATCAGAAGCAGCTCGGGCGAGTTGTCGAAGAACCGGTCCAGGATATATCGCAGCGCGCTCTGCCGAGCCTGCCCGGCGCCGACGGACGCCGAGTAGACAAAGGCCCGGCCCACTTTACGATGGGTCAGATAGCCCTTGTCCTCCAGAATGCGAAGTACCGTCTGAACCGTGGAGTAGGCCACCTTGTCATCGCCGGCCAATGCATCGGTGACCTCAGCCACCGTTGAGGGACCCCGATCCCAAAGAACTCTCATGAGCTTGAGTTCTGCGTCGGTCAACGTGGGTGATTTGGATCGCGCCATGGGCCAAGTATTAATTCGTTAGCTGAACAATACGGAGGTCGCGCCCAAAGTTGCAACTAATTTGTTAAAAGATGCCAATGGGCCGCTCCGAGGCTATACTTCGGAGCCCAAATCGCCCACTGCCATGACCCGAATCCCCCCCCTGTTTCTCGTGCTGGCCTTCCTGGCCGCCCCGTCGCTGCGGGCCCAGGAACGCTCGCACCCCACCGAGAACCCGGATGCATCGGCCTATATCCAGCCTCCGGCAGCCATCGCCGCAGCGCTTGCCACCGACAAGAACTACGCAGTACTGAACAACCCGAGTCCGGATGGCGGGCATTTTCTGGTGCCCCATCAGACCGAGTTGTCCACGCTGGATTTGATGTCCCGGGAGACGTATCGGCTCGGCGAGTTGGAACTGAGGCCCGCCACGGACCGCCTCTGGCATTTGGACACCTACGGCATCGATGGCGTCCGGCTCTTCTCATTGGAGAACCGCAGCTTCTCTACCATTGATCTGCCAGACGGCGCCTTCGCCAGCGACTTCATGTGGTCAGCGGATGGCTCGCAGCTGGCCTTCCTGGCCCACCTGCCCGATCACACTGAGGTCTGGTCCGCCAACACGGCCACCGGCAGGCCTCGGAGTTGGTCGAATCGGCGCGTCCTGGCCACCATTGCGACGAGTGCACGAGGTCAGGGCGCGCGCGCCTCGAACATGCTCCAGTGGACACCCTCCGGCAGTCTGGTCACCCTGGTGGTGCCATCTACACGAGGGGCTGAACCCCATGACAATCCCGTCCCCAGTGGCCCGGTGGTTCGCCGGACCCGCGACGAGGGCGTTTCCACCCGCACCTATCCCAACCTCCTGGAAGACCCGCACGACGAAGACCTCTTCGAGCACTATGCCACCAGCCAGATTGTGGAGGTGGGCCCTCGTGAAAGGGTGAGGAGCATCGGCTCGCCCGCGATGTGGGAATCCATTTCGCTCAGCCCGGATGGCCGGCACATTCTGGCTACCCGGATAGAGCGCCCCTTCAGCTATCGAACCAGTTACCGGGGCTTTCCACGACGCACGGTCATACTGGATGCCGAGACGGGTGCCGAAGTTGAACTGGATTATTCGCCACTGCGTGAAGGTGGCGGCAGTGGCGGTGGGAACGGACCCCGAGACTTCAGCTGGATTCCCGATGGATCCGGGCTGGTGTTCCTCGAGCGGGCGGAACGGGATGAAGACGACCCCGATGCCGACCGACCGGACCGCGTCCTGCGTGCGGCCGCACCCTTTGATCTGACCGCTACCACCGAGATTGCCGCAAGCGATGACCCCATCCGGTCGGCTCTCTTCTCCGAGGACGGCAGCAAGCTCTTCGCAACCGTCACCAGGGACGGCAAGACCGGCATCGCCTACTGGGACCTGCAAGCCGCCGGCGGAGAGGCCCGCATGATTCAGGAATTCCATTCGACGGATGACCCCTTGGAATTGCCCGGCACGCTGCTATCCGGCCACGACTACAATGGCATTGATCACGTGGTCGTCGCCACGGACAGAGCCTCGGTCTACGTCGAGGGGGACGGCTACAAGGCGGACTTCAAACCCCAGCCCTTCATCGACCGGGTTGCCCTGGCGGACGGGGTTACGACCCGCGTGTTCGAGGGAGCCAGTGACTCGTTTGACCGGCCGCTCGTCGCCCTGGATGCAGACCTGGGGCAGCTCATCGTTCAGCGGGAATCGAAGACCGACTTCCCCGATTCCTACCTGGTTCAAGGCGACAACTGGACCCGGCTCACCAGCAACCGGGACCCATTCCCTGAGGTCACCGCGGTTGAACGGATGGATTTCGAATTCGAGCGGCGTGACGGGTTGAAAGTGCAGGGACGCGTTTCTCTTCCGGTGGGCTACCAGGCGGGCGAAAAGGTGCCCGCCATTTTCTGGACCTATCCACGCGAATACACCACCACCGAGCGCTACGAACGGGCCGCCATCCGCAGCCGAAACCAGAACGCGTTCACCCACATGAGTTGGCTCCGGTGGAGCGACCTGTGGCTGACCCAGGGGTACGCGCTGGTGTACCCGGACATCCCCATCATCGGCGAGAACTACAACGATACCTACATCGGCAACCTCGTGGATGCGATGTACGGGGCGATTCGCGCCGTGGATGGACTGGACGTCATCGACATCGACCGGATCGGCCACGGGGGGCACAGCTATGGCGCCTTCGCCACCGCGAACATCCTCGCGAATGCGCCCTTCTTCAAGGCTGGCATTGCAGGCGATGGGGCCTACAACCGGTCCCTGACGCCGTCGGGTTTCCAGGCTGAGAGACGGACCGTCTGGGAGGCGCCGCATACGTACATCGAGATGTCGCCGTTCTTCAAGGCAGATCAGATCGACACGCCGATGCTGATGTACCACGGGGGCGATGACAACAACACCGGCACATTCCCCGTGCAGTCGCGGCGGATGATCCACGCGTTGACCGAGCACGGAAAGACGGCTGTCCTGTACGAGTACCCGTACGAGTCGCACACGCCTCGGGCCATCGAGAACAAACTCGACATGTGGGGCCGGTTCATTGGCTGGTTTGACACCTATGTCAAGGGTACCGCGCCGGAGGGCGAAACCGTTTCTGACGACTCGTGAGGCTATCTTGAGGCCTCCCCACCCCAAGGAGCCATGATCGGCACCATTGTCGCACACTACCAGATTGAAGAGAAGCTTGGCGGCGGCGGGATGGGCGTCGTGTATCGAGCCCGCGACACGAAGCTGGACCGCGATGTCGCCCTCAAGTTCTTGCCGCCCTCGATGTCGCACGACGCGGAGGCCAAGGCGCGGTTTGTTCAGGAGGCTAAGGCGGCGTCTGGACTTGATCATCCCAATGTCTGCACGATCTATGAGATCGGCGAGGCGGATGATGGTCGACTCTACATCGCGATGGGCTTCTATGATGGCAAGACGCTGAAGTATGCCCTGGAGGCCGGACCCCGGAGCGTGGAGGAGGTAGCCTCGATCGGGCTCCAGATTGCCGAAGGCCTCGGCGCGGCCCACGCCGCCGGGATCGTGCATCGGGACATCAAACCTGCCAACGTCATGCTGCAGCATGATGGACGAGTCAAGATTCTGGATTTCGGTGTGGCCAAACTGGGGTCAGGCGTAGACCTCACCAAGGCTGGATCGACCGTAGGGACTACAGCCTATATGAGTCCCGAACAGGCCCGCGGTGAAGAGGTGGACGGCCGGACCGATATCTGGTCCACTGGCGTGATTCTCTACCAGCTCCTCACCGGAAAGAGGCCCTTTGACGGTGACTATGAGCAGGCCGTGGTCTACGGCATCCTGAACCAGGAGCCGGAATCTCCGGGCGGAGAGCTGGCCGATTTGGTGCTCAAGATGTTGGCCAAGGATCCAGATGATCGTTACGCGGACGCCGCAGAGGTTGCCACCGTACTGGGACCCTTCGCTCCACATACGAGGCCAGTTCATGCGGCGGCGGGTGCGGCCACGCAGACACCGGCTAAGCCTGCCACTCCCCGATGGGCCATCCCGGTCGTTGCCATCCTGCTCGCAGGCATGCTCTGGTTCGTGTTTGAACGCGGCGGTGAAGGACCCGCGAGCGGTGGCGTCGAGCCGAATCGCATTCTGATCATGCCGTTCCTCATCCAGGGCCCCGCGGACATGGAGCCGCTGTCTGACGGGATGGTCACGCTCCTGAGCACGATGCTGGATGGTGCGGGCTTCATTACCACGGTAGACCAGGCAAGCGTCATCGAGTCCATCCAGCGGCGTGGAGATGTAGTCCTCGGCCCAAGCCTCGGAGTGGACATGGCGCGCGAGTTCAACGCCGGCCGTTTCGTGGTGGGCAGCATCGTGAGGGCGGGCTCCGAGAGTCGAATGAATGCCGGGCTGTATAGACTTGATGGCACGCGCGAGGCTGAGGCCGATGCCGTCTACGCTGGAGACGACGACTTCATCCGAGCGGTTGACGAACTTGCGGCAGAACTCGTCGGGGGTCGATTGGCAGATCCAGCGGAGGAGCTGAGTTCCCTCGCGGTGGGTACCACGGCTTCGTTTGAGGCGCTCAAGCACTACCTCGAATCGGACCGGCTGCTCCGAGCCGGCGAGTTTGCTCACGCCCGGGATGAGATAGACCGTGCCCTCGCCATCGACAGCACGTTTGCGGTAGCGTGGTATCTCAAGGCCGAAATCATGGGTTGGCTGGGGAACCCTCGCGCGGTCCTCGCCCCCGCTCGAAAGGCCGCTCAGTATTCGGGTGGCCTCTCCGGTCGGACCGCTCTGCTCATTGAGGCTGACCTGGCGTTCAATGAGGGGCGCCGGGCGGACTCCGAGCGCATGTTGCGCGCGATCCTTCGGGATTACCCTGAGAGCAAGGAGGCCACGGGCTCATTGGCAGAAATCCTGGAGCACTACGACAGTCGCGTGTCGGCCAAGCGCGAGGCATTGAGCCTTTTCGCGCGCGTCACCGAACTATCGCCGGGCAACCAGCAGTACGCCATGCATCACGGCGATCTGCTCGCCCTCACCGGCCTCCTCGACGGCGACTATCACGGACTCGATTCCCTCGCCGCGCTGTATGCCGGAATGCCTATCCCAGAGCGGGGCGATTCTCTCGACTGGTCGACCGCGCTCGACCTCATGAGTCCGGACGCGCGTCGATACATGATCCAGCATGCCAGGTTGAGGGGATCAGCCGAGGACAGCCTGGCTTCCTTCGACATAGATCCCGCTCTCGGATTCGCGGGTGGGCGATTTGTCGGGAGTCTGCATTTTGAGCATGCCCTGGCCAGTCACCAGAGGATCAGGCAAGAATCCTCCGACCTCGCCGCTCCAAGTGCAAGCGGTCTGGCCTGGTGGGCGAATCTCAGTTCTGGCCGTTGGGCTGAGGCGAAGGCAATTCAGGGCTCCGGCTCCATCGAATTCACCATCCTCTCGGTGACGCTCCCCACGCACGAAGTACCCCGCGACTCCCTCCAAATTCTGCGTCGCAGACTCGATGCGAGGAGCCCGAGTGACATCGACTCAACCTCCGGGGTGTTCTTCAAGCAGTACCTCGGGACCCTGCTCGCGTGGCGAATGGATGACGCCGAGTTGCTCCAGCAAGATGAGGCAGCCTTCCGCTTGCTTCTGCCCGACACATCTTCCAGTCCGATTGTGGCCTCGATGGCGCTCGAACTCCAGGGGCTACTGGCCTGGCAATCGGGTGATCTCATCCGGGCCGAGGCCATTATGGAGTCGGCACTTCAGGACAATGTTTACTTCCTCGACTTTGTGAGCTTTGCGGGTAGACCGCAACCCGGATGGTTCTTGGCCGAGATCCGCGAGGACCTCGGTGACCTTGAGGGGGCGATCGACTACTTCAACACAATCGCAGGTCCTTTTGTGGTGCCGGGATGGGAGCGAACCGCGGCGTTGTACGAGCGCCTGGGCAACACGGACGAGGCCATCCGCTACTACGGCCTGGTCACGAAGATCTGGGCGAATGCCGACGCTGAGCTGCAGCCCAGAGTCGAGGCTGCACGGTCCAGAATGGAGGCCCTCGTGACAGCCAAAACCCGAGAGGGCCGTTAGACCACTATGAAGCACGTTGCCTGTCTTATTGTCGTCCTGCTTCTCTGCGGCACCGCAGCGGCCCAAAACTACGGTCCGCCGGCCGGCACCCTGGTCATCGCCGGCGGCGGCTCCATGGAGGGCACCGGAATCATCGAGCGCTTCATCGAGCTCGGCGGCGGCGCCGAGAGCGGTCGCTTCGTCATAGTCCCCACAGCAGGTGGCAACTATGACCGAGCGGGCAACGTCCGAGCCTTCGATGAGGAGCAAGTTCTCAGCGGATGGCGGGCCCGGTGCGTGGCGAATGTCACCATGCTTCACACTCATGACAGAACCGTCGCGGACTCGCCCGACTTCGTAGCGGACCTTGACCAGGCTACGGCCGTCTGGTTCAATGGCGGCAGGCAATGGAATATCGTCGACTCGTACGCCGGCACCCGGACCTACGACGCCTTCCACGCGGTGCTCGCGCGAGGCGGCGTCATCGGCGGCAGTTCGGCAGGCGCCACCATCCAGGGCGAGTACCTGGTTCGGGGCGACACACGAGGCTCCGAGATCGTGATGACCGACGAGGAGCATCATCAAACCGGTTTCGAGTTCCTGCGAAAGACGGCCATTGATCAGCACATCAACACGCGGAACAGGTGGGATCACATCATTCCGGTGATCGAGCAGAAGCCCCACCTGCTGGGGCTTGGTCTTTCCGAAGGGACCGCTGTTATCGTCCGAGGCGACACGCTTGAGGTGGCCGGAAACTGGATGGTGGCAGTCCACGACAACACGCGCGGGTACCACCCCTGGGAGAAGCCCTATTTCGTGCTCTCGCCGGGGGAGCGATTTGACATGGACAACCGCAGCTGGCTGCCCCGAAGCCGATAGCAACCGACCGACCGTGAACACACTCGCATCCACCCAACGACTGGACTCGCTCGACGTCCTGCGCGGCGTCACCATCGCCGGCATGCTGATGGTCAACAACCCCGGCTCGTGGAGCCACATCTACGATCCGCTGGAGCACGCCGCCTGGAACGGATGGACACCGACCGATCTCGTCTTCCCGTTCTTCCTCTTCATGGTGGGAACGTCGATGATGTTTTCGTTTCCGAAACGTCAGGCGGCGGGTGCCTCGCGCAGGGAACTGATGCTGCACGTGGCCCGGCGCGCCGCGGCCCTGATCCTGCTGGGTTGGTGGGGCGGCACCTGGTCACCGGTTCTGTTTCCGGGCGATTCGGGGTTCGGCGGTCTTGGCGGACTGCTGCTGCGGGTGGGCTATCCGACGGCCGTACTGGGGGCGGTAGTCCTGCTGGCCGGGACCACGCACAGTCGTCGCTGGCTGACGGCCGGGGCCGCTGGCCTGGTATTATTCGCGCTGGGCGCATTTCTCACCAGCGGCGCTGACCCACTCCTGACCCGAATCGCAGGAATGCGCGTTCCAGGGGTGCTGGTCCGCATCGGCGTTTGCTACCTGGCCGCGAGCGCCATCTGGTTCTTGGCGCCCTCGGCCAAGGCCATTGCCTGGTGGATCGTTGGGCTCCTCGGCGTATACGCGGTCTGGATGCTTCTCATCCCGATTCCCGGCTTCGGACTGCCCGAGCTCTCCCGCGGATTTCCTACGAACGAGACCCCGGTCAGCGAGCTCTTTTCCAACTGGGCGTTCTACATCGACTACCACGTCCTGGGGACTCATACTTGGAGCGCCCGACAGTTGTACGACGCAAGCGGCGCCCTCATTTGGTCCTTCGACCCCGAGGGACTCATCAGCACCATTCCAGCCGTTGGCTCAGTGCTGTTCGGCATCCTGGCCGGGTTGTGGATGAGGCGAACGGAGCAGGAGCCGTCCACGAAACTGAACGGACTCTTTGTCGCCGCCGTGTGGCTCATGCTTGCGGGCCTCGTGATGAGCATCTGGATGCCCATCAACAAGCGCATCTGGACCAGTTCGTATACGGTATTCACGGCTGGCCTGGCATTCCTGACATTTGCGACGCTCTACCACCTCATCGACCTGCGCGGCTTCCGCCGGTGGGCGCAGCCCTTCCGGGCCTACGGCCGCAATGCCATCTTCGCGTTCGTCGCCTCGGGGATGATGGCCACCATGCTGGGAGGATTCCGGATTGGATCCCGATCGCTGAAGGCGGCGGCGTTCGAAGGCCTTGCCTCGATTGCGCCCTCGCCTGAGCTCGCCTCCTTCCTGTTCGCCTTGGCTTTCGTGACCCTGTGGGCCGCCATTGCGCACTGGATGGATCGACGACGGATCTACTTCAAGGTCTGAAGATCCGAGAGCACACCGGCCCAGTGTCCCTCGAAGCCGCGAACCCATCGCTCGTAAATCTGCTGGATGGGTACAGGATTCAGACGATTGATCCGCTTTCGGCCGTCTTCCCGCACCAGCACAAGATTGGCCTGCCGAAGCACCTCGATGTGCTTCACCACGCCCACCCGTGACAGGTGCGGGAAGTGCTCGACAATCTCGCCGGTCAGGCGCGGCCGATCGCGCAGCAGGTCCAGAATGTCCCTGCGTGTGGGATCGGACAGCGCCTTCCAGACCGGATCGAGATCGGGGAGCGGTGCGCTCAAGCCTCGCAGTCGTTCTTGACATCAGAGAGCCAATCGCCCCAGCCTTCTTGGTATCCTTCATCCCAACCCTCGGGAACGGGGCCTGCTGCGGTGTGCTTCAGGACGACCTCGATTCCCTCCTCGGTCTCGGAGAGGCGGATGATGACGTTGTTCGTGACGGGTAGCGACATGGCCAGCGGTCCGTAGACTTCGAGCAGATCAGGCGGGCGGTACGACTGAACGTGGCCCCAGAGATGGCCGGCGCCATCGCCGAGATCGCGGAACCATCGGCCACCGGGCTTGCGCTCGAGCACCATGGGCATCGGCGCATTCTCGGCTCCCTTGTTGCCCTCTCCCATGCGGAAGATCAGGCCTTCGAAGACGGTTTCGATGGATGCCTGGACTACGACACGCTGCTCGATGTCGATGTCGAAGGCTGCTTTTTCTGCAATCATTGGTGTGTAAGAGATTGGTTACGTATTTATGTTACCCATTAGTTACATAACCTGCAACACCGGCGTAACTCCGCGCCCGTTGGGCCGTTAGCGCTTTCTGCAACAAATCCTGGCCCCGACGCACATACGTCCGTGGAGACCCTCCTTTTCATCCCCGACATCAGCGGCTTCACCGAGTTCGTCAACGCGACCGAAATCGAACACAGCCGCCACATCATCTCTGAGCTTCTGGAGCTCGTGATCGCTGAAGACGATCTCGGGCTCGAGGTGGCGGAGGTCGAGGGCGATGCGGTGTTCTTCTACTCCGAGGCCGACGTGCCTCCCGTGGAGGCCGTCCTGCAACAGGCAGAGCGGACGTTCCTGCGTTTCCACGAGCACCTGAAGCTCTATGAAAACCGGCGCATCTGTGACTGTGGAGCCTGCGTCACGGCTCATCGCCTGAGCCTCAAGTTTGTCGCCCACCGCGCCGACGTAGGGTTCACCGCCATCCGCGGGCACCGGAAGCCGCACGGCCCGGACGTAATTCTGGCCCATCGCCTCCTCAAGAATTCAGTACCGTCCAGCGAGTACCTCCTCGCCACAGATGCGTTGATCGGAGAAACGCGTTCTGCGGCTTCCTGGGGCGCCTGGGAAATGGGAAGGACCAACTATGATGACGTTGGTCCTGTCGACCATTGTCACGTTCTCATGACCCCCTTGAGAGCGAGGGTGCCCGAGCCGCCAAAGCTTGAGGACTATCCGCTGATGGACAACCCAGTCCTGATCGAGGCGTTGATTGACCGGCCGCGAGATGCGGTGTTCCAGTTGGTTTCCAACCTCCGTTTCCGACATCTCTGGAACGATGACGCGGACGAGATCCAGTTTCCCGAGAACCGCGTCAATCGGGCGGGACTGCAGCATCAGTGTGTGGTGAAGGGAGACCTTATCAGCTTCGAAACCGTTAAGGCCGATATGGGCGAAGGCGTGCTGGTGATGGGCGAGCGCGTCGATTCCGTTCCGCTCGTCGAATCATTTGCAGCATTCTGGATCGTGCAAGAGGCCGAAAGCGGGAGCCGGGTTCGGGTGGAGGTCCACTTCGAACCGCTTCGGCGCGGCGGCAAAGTCGCAGGCTTCCTGTTCCGCATAGGGGCCAGGCGCTTGATGAGGAGGGCTCTCCGCAGCCTGGAAGCTGCAGCGCTGCGTCAGGCCGTTTAGTGCAGGGTGGGGAACGAGCGGGTTAAGCTTCCCGCTGCAATCTCAGAACACAGTTCGTCGAACTTGGCTGGGATGCCCTCGAGAATCTGCGTGCGGGTCTCATCGGCAGATTCCTCAAACTCCGTCCACTCTGAGTCCATCCCTTCCGGTGTGAAGTCCTCCAGGTGCCATCGGCCGAAGGCGTCGGCGTATTCCTCCACGAAGGCCTCCATGGTGCCCGGAGGCAACTGCCCCGTGCTGCAATACGTGCCGGCTGTCTGAATGGCTCGGTGAGAAATAGCCATGGTAGCCCCCGCTCGCGCCGCGCGCTCGAGTCCTTCATCAGACTTGTCGATGAACCAGTACCACCACACGCCTGCTCTCGCGTAGCCGGCGTCCATAGCGGATTCGATGAGCTCCGCCCCGTAGTCGGGGTCGAGCTCGACACCATTCACCTTCAGGTCGCTGAAGTAATGGAACAGTCCGAGTTGCATGGTCCAGTGGACCTCACCCTTTTCGTGACCTTCCAGCGCCTCTTCATACATCGCCGGCATGTCGTAGGCCATGCCGGGGTGCGTCACCCGATGCATCGCTTTCGCCACCGGCGTCGGATCGGCCGCCAAATAGGCTAGTCCTACGATTGCGATCAAGGCCAGGGCTGTGCGCTTCATTTTCTCTGTGGCTGGTTGGCTACGTTATCGGCAGCAGAAGCGGTTGGTTTAAGTCTGCCTTGCCTTAGCGCCACCGCGCGCAATAGGTTGGCCACGAACTGCCGGAATCCCCATGCCTACCTACACACTCACCGTAAACGGTCAGGAGCACGCTGTCGAAGCGGAGCCTGACATGCCTCTGCTCTGGGTCCTCCGGGACATCCTGGGCCTCACCGGGACCAAATTCGGGTGCGGCAGCGCATTCTGCGGCGCGTGCGAAGTCCACGTGGACGGGGCCGTTCAGCGAAGCTGCGTGGCGCCTGTCTCTGGCGTTTCGGGGTCGGTTGTGACCACCATCGAGGGCCTCTCCGAGGACGGGACGCATCCCCTGCAGCTGGCCTGGAACGAGGTCAATGTGCCGCAGTGCGGGTATTGCCAATCGGGCCAGATCATGCGAGCCGCGGGCTGGATGAAGGATACACCGAACCCGACAGCCGCGGACGTGGATGCCAACCAGTCCTCCAACCTCTGTCGCTGCGGTACCTACCAACGCATCAAGGAGGCCATTCTCCTCGCAGCCGAAAAGGGGGCCTGACATGTATGGACTCGAACTAGCGGGTGTCATCGAACCGCGCACCAACCTTCCCGGACAGCTGACCGTTCTCAACGTGTCCCGGCGCCGGTTCCTGAAGACCACGGCGCTGGGCGCAGGATCCGTGTTCGTGCTGGGCGTCTTTTCGGGATGTAGCCAGGACAACCTCGCCGACTGGCCGGATCGAGCCGAGCCCATTGGCAGCCTCGAGGAGGCCGGGTTCAAGCCGAACGTCTTCGTCGGCATCAACGAGGCCGGTGATGTCTTCCTGGTCTGCTCGCGATCCGAGATGGGCCAGGGCATCCGCAGCAGCGTCCCGGCCATCATTGCCGACGAGATGGGTGCGGACTGGGATCGATGCCACATCCTGCAGGCCACTGGCCATCCGCGATTCGGTAACCAGAACACGGACGGTTCGCGGTCTATCCGAAATCATTTTGACGATTGGCGGAAGGCCGGAGCCACGGCCCGGGAGATGCTTTTGGCAGCGGCCGCCCAGACCTGGAGCGTCACACCGGGCGACTGCTCAATGGCCGTACACGAAGTCAGGCACGCCGACGGCCGGACCCTTGGATTCGGCGAACTGGCCGCGACGGCAGCCACCATGGCCGTACCCGCATCGCCTGCCTTCCGGCCCCGAAACGAATGGCGCTACATAGGGACCGAGATTCAAGGTCGGGACAACAAGGCATTCGTCACGGGATCGGCGACCTACGGGGTTGATGTTCAGGTTGAGGGCATGCTCTACGCGGCCATCAAGCGGAGCCCGGTCCTGGGCGGCCGTGTCGCATCCGTTGATGATTCCGCAGCCCGGGCCGTATCCGGCGTCCGTGATATCGTCCGATTGAACGAGCACACCTTCCCGCCCGCGTTCCAGGCGCTCGGCGGCGTCGCGGTCATCGCCGACAACACGTGGGCGGCATTCAAAGGCCGGGATGCGCTGCAGGTGACCTGGGAGGCCTCAGACCACGATGGCTGGTCCACCGGCGCACAGCGCGCAGCCATGGACGAATCGGTGCGCGCGCCCGGCACCACCGTCCGTGAAGCGGGGGACACGGACGCCGCCACGGTTGGCGCCACCCAAGTTGTGGAGGCTACCTACCACATAGCGATGCTTCCGCACGCGCCCATGGAGCCGCCCAACGCCACAGCCTGGGTCAAGGCAGACGGTACGTGCGAGGTCTGGGCACCTACGCAGGCTCCCCAGACCGCCCGTGGTTCGGTTGCAGGTGCCCTTGGAGTCGACCCCGAGGCCGTCACCGTCCACGTCACATTTCTCGGCGGGGGGTTCGGCCGAAAGTCCAAGCCGGACTATTGCGTCGAAGCCGCACTCCTCTCCCAGGCCGCCGGTGCCCCGGTCAAGGTGACCTGGAGCAGAGAGGACGACCTCAGGCACGATTACTACCATCCGCCTTCCGCCCAATACATGCGGGCCGGACTCGGTGCAGACGGCGCACCAGTCTCCTGGCTGCACCGGTCCTCATTCCCCCCCATCGGCAGCACCTTTTCCAATGGCGTTACCGGCCCCGGGGCCCGCGATCTCCTTTCCGGGGTCTCGAACATGCCGTACGTGATCTCCAACGTGCGATTCGAAGCCTGCCGGGCCATCGCCCATCAGCGCATTGGATGGCTGAGGTCGGTCTACAACATCCACCACGGATTCTCGGTCAATGCCTTCGTCGCGGAACTGGCGCATGCCGCGGGCCGAGATGCGAAGGACTACCTCCTCGAACTCATCGGGCCGGACCGGGAGATGACCGATCTCTTCCCGCGCCCCCCTGTCCTCGACACCGCCCGTCTGAAGGGCGTCATCCGGCGCGCGGCTGATGAGGCCGGATGGGGCCGGGAGCTTCCGACGGGCCACGGAATGGGCATCGCCGGCCATTTCAGTTTCTCCAGCTACGTGGCGCACGCGGTCCACGCCTCGGTGGAGAATGGACAAGTCCGGGTTCACCGGGTGGACTGTGCCGTGGATTGCGGCACGGCCGTGAACCTCGACCGCATCCGCAGCCAGATGGAAGGCGCAACGGTCTTCGGACTTACCATCGCCCTGAAGGACGGCATCGAAGCCACCGATGGTGCGGTGACGACGGGCAACTTCGATACCTACCGTCTGCTGACCATGGCGGAGACGCCCGAGACACACGTCCACATCATGGATTCAGACTTGCCCTCGGGCGGTGTCGGAGAGCCAGGCGTACCACCGCTGGCCCCCGCCCTGGCGGGCGCCATTCTTCAGGCCACCGGTCAGCCTGTACGTTCCCTTCCAATCCGACTGACGTGATCGTTTTTCCCGACGAGGTCCGCGAGCTGGCCGAGGCCGTGATCTTGGATCACGACGGGCGGCCCCGCAATTTCGGCACCGTCGAGGACGCCACGCACCAGGCCGAGGGCTACAGTCCCTTGTGTGGGGATCGCTACTCGGTGTCGCTGCGTCTGCAGAGCAACGTAGTTCGGGAGGTGCGATTTCATGGATTCGGGTGCGCCGTCTCGAAATCGTCGGCTTCCATAATGACGGAGCAGATCAAGGGCGGGACCGTTG
This sequence comes from Bacteroidota bacterium, assembly GCA_029262855.1. GTDB lineage: Bacteria > Bacteroidota > Rhodothermia > Rhodothermales > UBA10348 > JABDJZ01. Next base: position 42,392 of record JAJCYP010000026.1, read on the forward strand.
AGGCGGCCTTGAACCGGCTGGCACTGCTGGAAGGTGCGTTGAGGGGCCGGTCGGCGGTTGACCTGGGCGACCTCGCCCACCTCCTGGGGGTCCGCGAGTATCCCACCCGGGCCAAGTGCGCCCTGCTGCCCTGGCGGGCGCTGGAGGCGGCACTTGCTGGACGAAACAGGGTGGAAGTGCTCTAGACAGGAATCGCCCCGGCATACGAATGCCCCGGGACTGGCCGTTGTTAAGCCATCGTGTCCAACCTCGAACCAGGCGGCTCTGGCCGCCTCATTCCTGAGAATCCGTGAGGCCTCTCCTCCTACTGACCTTCCTCTGCTCGGCGGCTCATGCGCAGCCAACTCCGGAAGACGCCCGCCGTGTATTTGAGACAGCCGATCAGATTGCCCGGCAGGACAACAGCGACCTTTGGGGCGTCTCGCTTGCGGGTCCCATCGTGCTGGTCGATCCCGAAACGCGCCGGGCCGTGTCGGACACGCCGGCGCCCGGCTTCGAATACATTGGGGGCCTCTGGACCGGGATGCTTCCTGACTCAATCGGACTGGCGAACACGGCATTCAGATTCGGCTCTTCCTACCGGACCATGCTCCTCTGGCCGGCGCCCGACGACGAATCCGACCTTCGGCGACTCGTGGCCCACGAACTGTGGCACCGCGTTCAGCAGGACATCGGTTTTCCGATGAGCGGTCCGACAAACGAGCATCTCGGCACGCGGGACGGCCGGTACCTGCTTCAGCTGGAAATGAGAGCGCTCGCGGTGGCCCTCCAAGACCCGGATAATCCGCTGCCCCTGCAGGACGCGCTCGGATTTCGAGCCCTTCGCTACGCACAATTCGACACGGCACAAGAGGAAGAACGATCCCTTCTGATGCACGAAGGCCTGGCCCAGTACACCGGTGCCAGTCTCGCAGGAGTCTCGGCGGCGGATGCCCGCCAGCACGCCTCGAAGGCGCTTGGCGAGAGTGAGGCAGATCCCTCGTTCGTTCGATCTTTCGCCTATGCCCTTGGGCCGGCCTACGGGCTTTTGCTGGACATACACAGGCCGGGTTGGACCCGAATTGCCACGCCCGAGCGGGATCTACGCGATCTGTTTGATCTGCCGCCGCGGGCCGCCCCGGATCCAACCCGGTATGGGGGTGAGGCGCTTGCCGCGTCCGAGGACTCACGTGAAGCCACCCGTCTCGCCCGACTGGACGCCGTCATGGAGCGATACGTCACCGGTACCGTGCTCTTCCTGAAGTTCGACAACATGAACGTCAGCTTTGACCCCGGGCAGGTGGAGATTCTGCCCGGGCACGGCAGCATCTATCAGTCGATGACCCTCACCGACGCGTGGGGCAAGCTCACGGTCACGGGTGGTGCGCTCATCAAGTCAGATTGGAGTGGCGTGGCGGTGCCTGCTCCCTATCCGGTGGGCGGCGAGATGGTCACAGAGGGGTATCAACTGGAATTGGATCCCGCGTGGGAAATCGTGTGCGAACCCGGGGTGTGTCTGGTGCGACGGGCTCCGAAATCGAAGTAAGCGCGGTCGGCGAACAGCCGGCCAGCATCAATCAATTCTCTCCCAGCGCGCCTGGATCTGCCCGACAATTCGTTCGAGTCGTTCCAGTCCGGCCTGCACCTGTTGGGTGGGCCTGGCATCGGCTCCCTGAAGGACAGCGAGCATGTACAGAAGCCCTCGTTCGGTGCCCACGACGGTCTCCCGTCCTTCCGGCTCGGCCGTGAAGCTGCCATAGAGCACATCCGGAGAGGACGGCCGTCCCGATCCGCGCAGCGCCAGTTTCTGCGGCCGCGACTCCTGCGAGTCGATTTCGGCTCTGAGGTCGGCGAGCGTTGACTGGGCAAGCCAGGCGCGGTAGCTGAGGTCATGCTGAAGCTGGAGGTCCTCCCCCGAGATGGCGACTCGCGGGTCCATTCGGACGGTCAAGGGCCGGTCGCTCATCTCGCCGTCCGCCGAGATCTGCACGGTGTACTGCCCGGGCATCACAAACGGCCCATTAGGACCACTGGGCGTGTCGTGCTGGACTGCCGAAATGGAGTAGCCCCGGTTTACGTCCCGCGGCGGATCGTAACGCAGGTCCCACACCCACCGGTGCAAGCCCTTCGACGTCTGGAGGGAGGGCTCCGGCCTGATCCAGTACGTCGGGTGCGGAAGTGCGGTCGAATCTGCCTCAAAGACCTCTGACATGCTGGAGAAGTGACGCACGATGTGTCCATCGGCATCGAGGATCTCCAGGGAAACCCAGTCAGCGTCTTCGGGGAGATAGTAGTCCAGCTCGATGCCGTCCGGAGGATTCTGGCCCGCCGGCTCTTCCGGCGGCAGGGGCGTGTCGCTGAACATGTTGTGCCGGACGCGGGTGGCCAGCCCGGGCTCAAACAGGTGGACCCAATCCAAATCCGCCGCCGCCAAGCCCCTCAGTGAGCCGATGCCGTCCAGAATCCAGATACTGCGGCCGTGCGTACCCAGGACAATATCGTCCTCCTGTATCACCAGATCGCGCATGGAAGAGGGCGGCAGATTGAGGCGAAGCGAGAACCAGCTGTCTCCGTCGTCCACGCTCGCGTAGACGGAGCGTTCGGTTCCGGCAAACAGGAGACCTGGCGCTTTGGGATCTTCCCGAACGACATTCACGGGACCCGACAGCGGCAGCCCCGAGACCACACGTTCCCAGGTAGCCCCAAAGTCGTGCGTCCGGTAGACGTGGGGGCGCTGATCATCGAGCCGGATCGCGTTGACCGCCACGTAGGCCGTGCCTTCCGAAAAGTGTCCGGCATCAATCTGGGATATTTTGTCCCAGGGCCGAAGCGCTGGCGGCGTCACGTTAGACCATGAGTTTCCGCCATCGCGCGTAACATGGATCAATCCATCGTCGGTGCCCGCCCAGATCAGATTGCGGTTCAGGGGAGATGGCCCGACGGCGTAGATCACGCCCATGCGCGGAAGTTCGGTCATCTCCGGAGTCTCGAAGTCCCCGACCGATTCAGGAATCGCAGGACTCTCGCGACTGAGATCCGGACTGATGATCTCCCATCCGTCTCCCCCCGTCGTGGTCTTCCAGAGCACGTTGGTGGCGAACAGCAGCATCGTCTGATCTGCCTTGTGGAATATCAGAGGCATGGTCCGCTTGATCCGATACTCGCCCGATCGGACGGCCTCGGGCGCCACGTTTTGTGACTGCCCCGTACGCCTGTTGTGCCGCATGACCCGACCACCGTATATGATGTCGGGATTCAGCGGATCGGGTGCCACGTAGGCGTATTCGTCGGCACCGATGCCCACCCAGTCGCGAAAGGAAATCTGACCTCCGTTTCCACGGCTCGCCGTGCCGATGGCCCCACTCTCCTGCTGGCCACCGTACACCCAGTAGGGAAATTGATTGTCGGTGGTGACATGGTAAAGTTGAGCCGTCGGCTGGTTGTACCAAGAACTCCATGTGCGGCCGCCATTGACTGTGATGGTGGCTCCCTGATCGGTGGCGAAGAGCATGATGTCCGGATACAGTGGATTGATCCAGATCCTGTGGTAGTCGTCTCCACCCGGGGCACCCTTCAGCGACGTCCAGCTGAGGCCACCGTCATCGGATCTGTAGGACGCAATGTTGCCGACATACACCACGTCCGGGTTATCGGGGCGCACCCGGATCTCGCCAAAGTCCCCACCCCGGCCCCAGAGTCGCCGGTCGGTAGACGTCCGCTCCCAACTCTCGCCCGCGTCGAAGGAGCGGTAGATACCACCGCCCTCTGATGCATCGACCGTGGCGTACATCCGGCTGGGATCGCTCGGAGCGATACCGATGCCGATGCGGCCCAGTCCGTCCTCTGCCCCCGGAAGGCCTTCCGTCAGCCGGCGCCAGGTGTCTCCCCCATCCTCCGACTTGTAGAGCCCGCTGTTCGGTCCCGAAAAGCGAGCGTTTTCCCACGGTCCTTCCCGGTGCTCCCACATGTCGGCGAACAGGATGTCGGGGTTGGTCGGATCGAACTCTACCTGAATCGCACCTGTATTGTGGTCGATGTACAGCACCTTTTCCCACGTCTCGCCGCCATTGATGGTCCGGAAGACACCCCGCTCTTCGTTGGGGCCGTAGGGGTGACCGAGACCGGCAGCGAACGCCACATCGGGGTCCGTTGGGTGGACAATCAGGCGCGCGATCTGCTGCACGTCCGGCAGTCCCACGTGATCCCACGTGGCACCGCCGTCCGTCGACTTGAACACCCCATCGCCAGTACCCAGGTCGGGGCGGTGAAGGCCTTCACCGGTGCCCACATAGATCACTTCCGGATGTGACGGCGAAACGGCGATATCCCCAATGGACCCGGTGGGCGCATCGTCGAAGATGGGGCTCCAGGTTCGCCCGTAGTCGTCCGTTTGCCACACGCCGCCCCCATTCACACCGATATAGAACGTATTCGGCTGATCCGGAATCCCCACTCCGCCTACCGTACGGCTGGCGCGGAAGGGTCCGATATTCCGCCAGGCGAGCGCCTGAAAGAACTCGGGGTCGGGTGTCTGGGCGGCCGCCTCGATCGAGGTAGCCAGAAGGAGAACAAGGACGAGGGTCCGCATGGCTCACGGCGTTTGTGTCCCGGAACAGTAGGTCGTCCGCGACTCAGGTGCCAGCCCTGCAGACCCCTCCTTGTCAATTGCTACAGGGCAACGTCCAGTCCAAACATCAGGAACAGGGTCGAGAGCGTGCTTTCGACACGCGTTCCGGGCACCGATCCAAACTGTGGATGCTGCCAGGCTCCTTCGATTGCGTTCTCAAAGCCGTACTGGAAGCCAGTGGACAGACCAATCTTCTCGGAGACGTCGAAGGAAAATCCACCGCTGACGCGACTCTGAATGATTGCGTTGGCCGGTGTGTTGAAGAACGTGTACTCGTCCGGCACGGGGTTCTCGTTGAACGAATAGCCCAGGCGAACGGGCAGGCGATCCGTCAACTGATACTGGACGCCAACGGCCACCACGGAGATGGAATTCCAACCGAAGCCTGTCACGGCTCCGGTGTTGTCGAATCCGGCGGTATCGAAACCGTCCGTATTCGCGTAGTCGATGTAGCGGTAGTCCGCAGCCAGTTCCAGTTTGTCCATGGAGTACCCAATCCCGGCCGACAGGATCATGGGATAATCCAGGTTGAAGGTCATGGCTTTGGCTGCCCCGCTCTCGTCCACGCCATCAAACTCGAAGTCCTGAAAGTTCTGCGGGCTCTTGAACGAGACTCCGACGCTGAATCCTGACTCCATCGTTGCCAACAGTCCAGCCTGGAAGCCGAATCCGGTAGCCCCTGCGTTCGGTGCGTCGGCATAGCTCGGGAATCCGTCGCCGTTCGCGTCATCCGGCGCGGCTGCCGGGAAGGGTTTCACCTCCAGCATGGCGTAGTTGAGGGTGGGCGCAATTCCGAAGGAGACATTGTCCGTGATCTGGTAGGCCGCGGTCGGAGCCAACTGCATCAGCGCAAAGCTGGAATAGATGGCGCCGAAGCCCAGTCCATTCGGCGGCTGCGGGGTGTTGATGGGATTGCCCGCCAGGCTGGTGGCCATCGGATAGTCCGTCCCGAATCCTCCGGACACGACGGCGGCGACACCGTAATTCCAGCGGGACTCGCCGAGCCCCTTCACGTAACCCAGGGCGGGCATCACAAAGGGGCCGGCCTCGCTTGCGGTGGTGCCGCCCAGATCCATGGGAGGACCAAACATCGGTCCAAAGGCACCGGCGCTTACCGACGAGTTGAGGTCGCTTGTGGGAAACAGCAGCTGGACCCCAAGGCTGAGTTCGCTGGTCCCAAACCGCGTGATGCTGGCCGGATTCCAGTGCAGGGCGCCCAGAATGTCCTGGGGGTTTGCGGTGCCGGCTCCCGACAATGCCTGATCTACTGGACCCACACCGCTCAGGGTATGTCCCACCTGGGCCTGGGCTGTGAGGGCGAGTCCGAGGACGCAGATCATGGCCGTAGCGCGTCGGACCGATTGAGAGATTCGAGGGGTCTTTGTGAAGCGTAGCATTGTGTCCTTCCTCAAGGGAATTCTGTTTTGTTCGCCGTCCTGATAGGCCGACGATGGCAGTTGTAATAACATGTAATGCTGATATTATCAAGCGCTACCGAACCGCCACGAGGCGTTCGCTGATCTTTCAGGGTTTCCCCTACAACGTCGATGCGGATTCCACTCCACTCGCCCCGGCGGTTTCGACGATTAGCCTCATTGGACTTGCCCGGTGCGGTCTCCAAGACGGATACTTCAGGTCTCCCAACTGAGTCACTCCGATGATCCGTTCTCTGCTCGCACTGATTGTTGCGCTGTCCTTCTCCCTCCCCTCCCTCGCCCAAGTCAAGCCGGCTCCCGACCTGGGAGACCAGGCCGACGGCCCGCACGAACGACTTATCATCCGGGGCGGAATCCTGATCGATGGGTCCGGGGGCCCGCCTCGCGGTCCGGTGGATATCGTTGTCGAGGGCAACACCATCACCCGCATCGTCGGCGTGGGGTCACCCGGCACACCCATCGACCCGGATCGTCGACCCGGCGACGCCACCCGCGAGATTGACGCGCACGGCATGTACATCATGCCCGGCATCGTCGATAATCACCTCCACACCGGGGGCGCCCCGAAGGCGCCGGAAGCCGAGTACGTCTACAAGCTTTGGCTGGCCCATGGCATTACCACGGGCCGGGGCGTCGGCTTTGGCGGAATGGAATGGTCGCTTTCCGAGAAGGCGCGTAGCGAGCGTGGTGAGATTGCCGCGCCCCGGATGGTGGTGTACGCGCGGCCGGGCCAGGGCGAGGATTGGGAGGGCGATGTGGACACGCCGGAAGGGGCCCGCGCGTGGGTCCGGTACGCCCACTCGAAGGGAGTTGACGGGCTGAAACTGGGCGCCTATCGCCCGGAAATCATGCAGGCCCTGATCGAGGAGGCCAACAGCCTAGGCATGGGACAGACTGCGCATCTCGCGCAGACGGGTGTTGCCGAAATGAATGCGATCGACGCCGCGCGGCTTGGCATGACCTCCATGACGCACTACTACGGGCTGTTTGAGTCCATGTATGACAACGCCGACATCCAGACGTGGCCGGTGGACATGAACTACTCCGACGAATACGACCGATTCGGCCAGGTAGCCCGGCAGTGGAGTATGGTCACTCCGGGCGGCGAGAAGTGGAACGCCCTGATGGATGAGTTCCTCGAGCTGGATTTCATCATCAACCCGACGATGACCATCTACTCGGCCGGCCGCGACGTAATGCGTGCCAAGAATGCGGACTGGCATGCCGTCTACACCCTGCCGTCCCTGCAGGCTTTCTTCGATCCGAGCCGTGAGAACCACGGCTCGTACTGGTTCAACTGGACGACCGCCGACGAGATCGCTTGGAAGAAATTCTACCAGGTATGGATGCAGTTCCTCAACGAGTACAAGAATCGCGGCGGCCGCGTCACGGTGGGCTCCGACTCGGGATTCATTTATCAGCTCTTCGGATTCGGAACCATTCTGGAGCTCGAGATGCTGCAGGAGGCGGGCTTTCATCCGCTGGAGGTAGTGCGTGCGGCCACCATGCACGGTGCAGAGGAAAACTTCGAGGCCTCTGGGAAGCCCATCGAGTACGGCGTAGTGCGCCCCGGACTCAGGGCCGACATGCTCATTGTGGAGGAGAATCCACTGGCCGATTTCAAGGTGCTCTACGGCACCGGCGCTATCCGACTCAGCGAAGACGGGAACGTGGAGCGGCGCGGTGGCATCAAGTGGACCATCAAGGACGGGATGGTCTTCGACGCCAAGCAGCTACTTCAGGACGTGGCCGACATGGTCGAAGCGCAGAAGGCCGTAAGGCAGCCAACCGGCGAGTGAGTGGCCGCCTATCCGCAGACGATGGGCAACCCACAGACATCGCCGAAGTCAACGCTTGACGAGAGGATGTAGGCCGTAAATGCAGCGAAGCAGAGCACGGTCAGGGCGACTGTTGCGGTAAACTTCAGGAGTGCTTTCATGGCCATCTCGGTCAGAGGTCTCGGTGCAGACCGGCGGCCTGCCCAGACATCCTCCTGCACAACTCGCGCCAGTCTCATCTTGAGACGGGCGCTTGTCGGCGACCCCGGAAAACGTTAGTAGTCCGTCCTGATGGACCTGTCGAACGGAAGGCCGAACTGATAGAGCACCTTCTCATCGGTCTCGTCATCCAGCACATCCAGTCCGTAGCGGATCTGATGCGGGTCATCGTACACCAGCGTCCCAAACATCCGGTCCCATAGGCTGAAGATGTTACCGAAGTTCGAGTCGGTCCAGGGCCGCTCGAAGTGATGGTGGAACTTGTGCATGTTGGGCGAGACAAACACCAAGCTCATGCCGCGGTCCAGCCACGCCGGCATGGCGATATTGGCGTGGGTCAGATAGGTGAAGAACACCGTCAGGAGCCGGTAGAGCAGATACAGCGCAAGGGGCGCTCCGATCAGCACGATGGCCACGAGCGCGAACAGCTCACGCAGGAGGTAATCACCGGGATGGTGACGCGTGCCCGTGGTGGCATCCACGTGCGTATCGCTGTGGTGGATCATGTGGAATCGCCACATCCATTTGTACCGATGCAGCAGCCAGTGCACGAAGTATTGAGCCACGAGGTCAAAAGCCATCACAGCCAGAAGGAGTTCGAGCCAGACCGGCATCGATACCAGATTCAGAAGACCGAACTGGTTGGTCTGGATCCAGGCGAAGATTCCCACGGTGGCGAGGCCGAACAGAGCATTGATGATCAGCGTGGTGGCGAGAAAAACGAAGTTGACCCTTGCGTGCCGCCATTTCCGGTAGTTCAGGCGGGTCAGGGGGATACTGCCTTCCAGGATCCACGTAAAGGCGAGTACACCCATCACCCATGCCAGCTTCTGCCAGTCGGGCATGGTCTCAAGGAACTGCAGGAAGGAATCCATTTGAGTGCTGATTGTGGGGGTAAGGGGAAACGGCTAGCGTCTTTCTGCCGTTCCTGACGCGGCTGGAGCCTCACGCCTTGGGCGGGCCACGCCATGGGGGACCCGGCCGTTGCGGACCGCTATCACCTCGGCCAGAATGGAGGCGGCGATCTCGGCGGGAGCGGCTGCCCCGATGGACAGGCCCACCGGTCCCCGGATTCGAGCGATGTCCTGACTGCTGAACCCGGCCAATTCCATACGCTCTCGCCGTCCCGACTGGGTCTTTCGTCCGCCCAGAGCGCCTATGTGGGGCACCCGCGCAAGCAGGAGGGCGTGAAGAGCAGGATCGTCAATTCGCGGATCATGTGTCAGCAGCACGGCATAGGTCGATTCGTCCGGCTCGAAATCTGGCAGAACCTCCTGGGGCCAACCGGTAATCAACGCCGAAGGACGAACGTCGAATCTGGACGGATCGGTAAACACGGCCCGGGGGTCCAGGACGGTGACTTCAAAATCCACGCGACTCGCCATCGCCGTCAGGTGCACCGCGATGTCGGCACCGCCGACAATTAGCAATCGGTCCGGGGGAGTAATTCGATGAACGAAGACCTCGTTCTCTCTCACACCCGTTTCCCCCTCTGCCACTTCAAGCGCTCCCACGGCCCGATCGCCTACCCGAATGCCCTGTGCGCTCCCGGTGAGCGAGGTGGCCACCTGTATGGGCCGGCGACCTCCGAGGCCATGGAGCCACACGGATTCAACCTCGCCGCTCGGATCGAAAGGCTGGACGAGTACCGAGACCTGCCCTCCGCAACTCAATCCCACCGACCAGGCAGTTTCCGAGTCGACCCCGAAGGGTCGAAAGCGCCGCTGCCCGTCGCGAAGAGTCAGGAGCGCGTCACGGATCACCTCGCCTTCGATACAACCTCCGGAGACGGAGCCGGCCACCTCGGCATCCTCCGAAATCACCATGCTGGCTCCCGGCCGCCGGGGAGCCGAGCCCCACGTGGAAACCACGCGGGCAAGCGCAAATCCCTTCGGCGTCGCGGCCCAGCGAAGCATCGTTGGCAGTACATCACGCATGGGCCACGCCGGACGACGATGGTCTGGGAGGCGGACGCAACGCCTCGAGGGCCTCGCGCGTGTCCACGTCCTGATGGATCGCGGGATCATCAATCCCCACAAGGACAAGCTTGTGGGGATCGATTATGTCTCGGGGTGGCTGGTGGTGCAGGCATTCCAGTTGATTCCTGAGTGCCCTCGGAAAGAAGACCGGGTGCCCGGCTATGCCGTGGTGTACGGGCCTCACGACAGAGCCTGCCCTTACTGAGTCAAGCACCGCCCGGGCATGAGCCGCCGTCAGCAGTGGCATGTCTCCAGGCCACACCAGGAAGCCCTCGGACTGGGGAGAGCAGGCGCGAACTCCGGCGGCCACCGAACCTCCCATCCCCTCATGCCCGGAAACCACCACTCGATGAATCTGCGAGCCATTTGCTGCTTCGTCCCAGCACCCGGCCTGCGAAGCCTGGCGCGTCACAACTACAATCTCCAGTGGAGCCAGTGCGATAGCCTCATTGACCACGGTCCACAGAACCGTGTGCTGCCCCCACGGCATGGACAGCTTGTCATCCTCTCCGAATCGCTCGGAGAAACCCGCCGCCGGAATGATCACGCTGATCCGTGATGGGTCCATCATGCTTCCAGTCGTTCCAGGGTCCACCAGGCATTCAGGCCTTCTGCCGAGATCAGCACTTCGAACGCCCGTTGGGGCGTTGTTTCAATCCAATAATCGTGTTGGATTTCCATAAACAGCGTTGGGGAGGCTTGAATAATACGGAGTCTTGCGAGGGCAATTGCGGAACAATGGCTGTTCGAGAGGATTCCCGCCCCGTTCTGTTAATCTCGATCCCCGCCCGGGCTCCGTCACATCGGGTGAAATGCCTTGGGGATTTCGGCGACCACAACTATAGCGGTCGCCCATGCTACTCAATGAAAAAGCTCTACGTGGGCAACCTGCCCTGGCGTACAACTGACGCCGATCTCGAGGACCTCTTCGCAAGCCATGGCTCTGTCGAGTCCGCGGTTGTAATCACCGATCGCGAAACCGGCCGCTCACGCGGATTCGGATTCGTGGAAATGGAAGACGATGGCGCTACGGCTGCCATGGACGCTCTTGACGGACACGATATGGGCGGACGCCCACTTCGTGTCAACGAGGCAAACGATCGCCCCCGTCGCCCGCAAGGCGGTGGTGGTGGTGGTGGCGGCGGCGGTAATCGCTGGTAGCCCACTCCGTCCGGGCTTGCCCGGACACCCAAGCGTTCGCGCTTGATGAGGCCTAGGCCTCAAATGACTGTTGCGTTCCCGACACTCTCCAGGCCTGGGGATCCTCGGGCCTGGAGAGAGGGGCGCAGTCAGTTGCAGAAAGGAACGAAGTGTAGTTTCAGGGCATGTCGCTGAAAGCCCCCCTGACCCACGTTCCGCTGAGTTGGCCCACTCGCGCCGCATTTCGAAGCCGGCCCTTCCGCGCCGCGCCGATCGTCGCTTGCCTCCTGCTGGGGCTGAGTTGCGCCTTTTCGGTACTCCCGACAATGGGGCAGACCCGCTCAGACCGCGCCCGAGGCCTGCTGATTGGTTCCCTGATCGGCGACGCCGCGGGTGCTCCCACAGAGTTCGCTGAGCCTGACCGAGGCCAGCACACGACGCAGGCCCACGCACTTTCTGAGGGCGACCTCGCCGCCTTGGCGTCCATGTTCGTCATCCCCAGGTCCGGACGAGACGCCGAGCCCTATGGTCCGTGGAGTGACCGTGCCGCAACACTGACCGACGACTCCCGGTTCAAGATCATTTTCTTCGATCACCTCGAGCGTTCCGGGGCTGTTTCCCGATTGGGTTTCGCTGAGGAGATAATCCGCTGGGAGCGGTCGTCCGAACTCGCCTCAGCCTGGCTGGAGCAGTTCGGCCTGGCAGCCCGGTGGGTCCTGGGCGATTCGACTGCAGGCCGCCCGCCCGAACGCGCCTGGGGTGGAATTGCCACCATGGCCGGTCAGATGCCGTTTCTGCCTATCGCACTCCTGGCCGAGTCGCCCGAGGAAGCATACCGCTTGACATGGGCAATCAATTTTCTCGACAATGGATTCGGGAAGGATCTGACGGCTGGACTGGTCGCCGGCCTGAATCACGCGCTCGAACCCGGAGCCACCTGGGAATCGGTGGAGCGCGTCATGCGGGACACGGACCCCTTCGGATTTGGGGAGGTGCCCTGGGTACCCCGGCGTCTGGACCTCTGGCTCGACACGGCCGCCCGGACTGCGGAAGAAGCTGAAGGAAGCCCGTCCAGGCTCTACGAACTGCTCGAGCTCCGCTCCGAGGCCGTCACCTGGTGGGAGTCCTGGGTTCCCCTGCTGGTGACGTTCAGCACCGCACGGATCACCGGCGGCAACCCACTGGCCACCCTCCAGGTGATCCAGGAATTCGGTCATGACACCGATTCCTATCTGCAGCTGGCGGGGGCTTTCCTGGGCGCCTTGCACGGAGTGCAGGTCTTTCCGACAGAACTGCGAGAGCAGGTGGCCGTGAGCTTGGAAGCGGACTACGGCGATTCGGTCGACAGGTGGTTGCGTCTGGCGCGGGAAGCAGGCTCCGACAGCCATCGCAACTAGGCGAGCACTGCCATAATCGCAGGAATGGCGCTGGCCCGTGCATGCACCTCCCGGGCTCCCGTCCGCTGAACCAGCTCCTTGACGTGGTCGGCCCGGACCCCTCCGCCGACCACTATCGTGGGGCCGGACATGGCCACGAGCCGGGCCAGCGCGTCGATGCCCTCCAGCGCCGACCCTCCCCCACCTGAAGTGAGGATCCGGGCCACGCCCATGTCCGCACAATCGCGGTAGGCCTGCACCGAATCGACAGCGTCATCGAACGCTTTGTGGAAGGTTACCGGCACGCCTCCCGCGGCGCGAACGAGGACCCTCAACTGGTCTCGGTCAAGCCGCCCACTGTTGTCCAGACACCCTACGACTACGCCGGCGGCTCCTGCCTCCACGCAGTCTCGAATCTGGCCGACCGTGATCTCTATTTCCTTCGCCGTGTATACGAAACTCCCGCTGCGGGGACGCACAAGCACCATCACGCCACCCGAACAGACGTGACACGCCTCACGGATCAGATCCGTCGTTGGGGTCAGTCCACCGGATGCCAGATCTGCGCAAAGCTCAATGCGCCCGGCCCCCGCGCGCTGTGATAACAGGACGTCAGAAATCGATTCACAGCAGCTTTCAACCAGAGCCATTCTGTTCGGGATCCTGAGGGTGACGAAGTGGATTGGAGCGACTCACCTCTCAAAGAGCACCTCGATGCGGCAGTTCCTGTACCTCTTTTTCGCGACCATATTGATTGGCTGCACATCCACTCCGGTTGAGGACCCCGAGTTCGCGTACACGAACATGGAACAGAGGCTGCTGGCTGCCAGCCGGGTTTCTTTCGATTTCCGGGTTACGGCCGAAGGCGTGATCGATGGCGTTTTTTCAGGCAACGCGTCGGTTTCCTCGGATGGAGCCCTGACCATCAGCGCCGAGGGACGGTTCATCGAACGCGACCTGGTGATGGAACTGGTCACGGATGCAGACTCTGTCCGCATGGTCACCACGGAGATGTCCGATGTCGTCCCGCGTCAGGACGACACGTTCAACGCTGTCGTGATCGGACTGACCCGGATGGGATTCCTGCATAACCTGGCCGCCTTGACTACGGTATCTCCACCCGAACATGGTGAGGGCGGAATCCAGGAGTGGGTTACGGTGGATAATTTTGAGGCGGGCGAAATCGGTGATTATTCCGGGGTCTCCTTTGACGTTTTTGTCCAGGGTGAGCGCACTTCGGGCGCCGTACTCGCCATGGTCGACGGACTCCCGGTGCTGCGACGCCAGGTTGTTGCGTTCCCGGGCGGCGAGATGGTCGTCACCGAGGAGTACTCGAACTTCGTCGTCGCCGACTAGTCGGATTGCGTCAGGCCCTCATCAGGCGCTCCGCTCGCGACAACAGTTCTTTCTTCTCGGCAAGCGTCCGAACAAGCGGTAGTTGGGCTACGCCGATCAGCCGGCGCATGATTTCTACCCCCGCGAACCGGTCGACCAATTCCCGATCAAAGGGCCGAGTGTATGCCTTGAGTGCACGGGAGCATTCGTCTGAACTGTGGCCGGACATGTGCAGGTGAGCCACGAAGACCCCCAGGTCGAACTCGCGCGCACCCAGGAAGCCAAACTCCGGGTCGATCACTTTGACACCGTCGCCGGTCCGCAGCCAACTGCCCGGATAGAAGTCACCGTGCAGCAGCGTTTCTCCATCGCTGAGATACAGATTCCCAAGGACGGACGTGATGTCACGAAGTCCGGCGCGGACCCGAAACTCATCCGCCAACGCCTGGAGACCGGGGGTCACCTCATCCAGGTCCATGCCGTGCGCGCCCGTCATCGGCAGATCGAAAATGTGGGCGTGATTCAGTTTCCGCATTTCCCGATTCCGAAGTCCCTCCCGCAGCGGGTCGGGGACTTGGACATCGTGGAGTTCTGAGAGCCACGTTGCCAGCGGCTGAGGGTCGAGCCTACCGGTGGCATAGAGGTCTGTGCAATCGGAGGCAGTGCCAAGGTCCTCGAGGATGGCACTCCGACTACCCTCATCCACGGCAAAGATGGCCGGCATTCGGTCCGCGACGGCAGGGTGGTCCGAGACGGCCTGATAGAACGCCACCTCGACCAGCATCCGATCTCCGGGTGCCTCAATGCTGGGGTATTTTTCCACCCAGGGGCGGGATTGCTTCAGTATGAACGAACGCCTGGTTGTAACTGCGCGCACAACAAGGTTCATGTTGCCCTCTCCCGCCTTTTCCATCCGGACCACCTCCTCGGTTGCGGTCAGCCAGCCCAAGGCGTGGAGATGGGCCACGATGTCATCGGGTCGATCAAGAGATAGCGTCGGAAAACTGGCGGGCATGGAGCGCCGAGAATAGATTGTACGTTGAACGCCAAGGATACTGGAGCGGCATCATGGACGGCGAGAACAAGCTCAGAATATCGGACCTCGAACGGTGGCTTTCGCCGCCCAAGGGAGGACTCTGGCATGGAGGCCCAAGCGTAGTTTCTGTTTTGAGAGGCGTGACGGCCGAGGCGGCCGCCTGGCGACCCCACCCGGATCGGCACACCATTTGGGAGCTGATGCTTCACATCGCCTACTGGAAGTACGCGATCCGCCGACGCATCGAGGACGGTGAGCGGGGTGGTTTTCCGCGTCGCCCCTCGGACTGGCCCAGCCAGCCGGGCACGCCGGATGAGGCGAACTGGCGCGCAGATCGGGCGCTTCTCAAGTCCGAGCACGAACACTTGGTCGCGCTGGTATCCGGATTTCCGCCCCATCGCCTGGATGAACCGTCCGGCGGCACAGGCCAGTGGACCTTCATGGATCTACTTTCTGGCGCCGTACTGCATGACACGTATCACGTCGGACAGATCCAGCTCATGAAGCGCCTCCACCGGACCGAAACCACATGACGCAGGCAACGCAACGACAAGCCGCCGCGCGCGACCTCCGGATGCGGCCCCGGTTCACCGGGCACGCGCCCCACGGCCGGGCACGCTTTCAGGTCCTCCTGCAGAACGCCCTCGACACGTCTTCTGGTGTTCGAGGCACGACGTTTGAGTTTTCCGCGGTGCTCAAGGTGGCCGAGCAGGATCGGCACTTCTGGTCTCCTCAACTGCATCTTGCGCTGGATGATGGCGAAGACCAAACCCTTATCCACGGCCGTTTCAGCCCGCACCCAACGGTTTGGTCCGGCTTTCTGGCGCTCTATCTGGCCATCGCATTCAGCGGTATTGTCGGAGTGATATTCGGGACGTCCCAATGGACGCTCGGCGTGACCCCGACTGCGCTTCTTGCCGGTCCCGTCGCGATCGTTCTCACGGGGGCGGTCTATCTGGCGGCGAGGACAGGCAGACGATTGGGTCGCGATCAAATGATGGAATTGTCGACCTTTCTGGCTGATGCCACCGGTTTTCAACGAAACAGCCCAGATCATGCCTGACCGCCTCCCGGAGCCCAGCGAGTACGCGCCGTTTTACGCCGGCTATGTCAGCGAAGCACCCACAGGGAAGATCGTGGACGTGCTTCGCGCTCAGCAGACCTCCATCCGGGGCTTCATTGTGGGTCTGCCCGAGGAGTTGGCGGGATATCGCTATGCCGAGGGCAAATGGAGCGTGGCCGAGGTCCTTGGGCACGTGGTGGACACGGAGCGGGTGTTCGGATACCGAGCTCTCCATTTCGCACGCGGCGCCACCGGCGCCATCCCTGGGATGGATCAGGACGAGTTCGCCGCGACCGCTCCCTACCACCGGCGATCGCTTGCGTCCATCGCCGATGAGTTTTCGTGGCTTCGGGCAGCGAACGTCGAGCAGTATCAGGCCTTCGACGCCGAGATTTTCGGACGCAGCGGGGTTGCCTCGGGCGCCACCGCGTCGGTTCGGGCCCTCCTCCACATCATGGCGGGGCACGCCGCACACCACATCACCGTACTCGAAGAGCGCTACCTCTGACTTGCAACGTCCCTGGGCGCAGAGCCATCTTGGCCAGGAAACGCGACCCCCAATGACATGAACCCCTTCTTGACCCACGGAGCCATTTCCTGGCCCGAACTGCAGACCAGCGATCCGTCTTCCGCCCTGGCCTTTTACCAGACCGTGTTCGGCTGGGAGGGAGAGAGTATGGAAATGGCGGGCGGGATGGGCACCTACCATGTTGGCAAGACTGATGGCATTCCCCATGCGGGCGTAATACAGCGGGTCTCAGAGGAGATGCCACCCTGCTGGATTTTCTACGTCACCGTGGACTCGGCCGATGATGTGGCCGCCCGCGCCGCTGAGCTGGGCGGCCAGGTTTTCATGCCGGTCATGACAGTACCTACCGTTGGGACATTTTGCGGCATCGCGGACCCTCAGGGCGCCATGATTTTCGCCATGGAGTGGGAGCCCAACGACGGGCCGGAAGTGAAATTCGCGGACGCGTTTCAGACTCCGGGACAGTTTTCCTGGTTTCAGCTGCAGACCCCGGATATTGATGGTGCCGTGGCGTTCTATACGGCCCTCTTCGGTTGGAAAACCGAAGTCAACATGATGGGTGCCGGTCCCTACACCATGCTTAAAATCGGTGATGTGGCATTCGGCGGTGCCGCTCCGCCGATGGGTGAGGTCCCCGCGCACTGGTCAGGATACCTCACCGTCGCGGACGTGGACGAAACCGTCGCGGCCATTGCCGCGAACGGCGGCACGGTGATGGGCGAACCCTTCGATATTCCAGAGGTGGGAAAGATGGTGGTCTTCCAGGACCCCCAGGGAGCCCGCTGTATGGCCATCGCCTACCACACGCCTTCCGAATGAAGTCAAACAGCCGGCAAGTCTATTCCACGCATGCTCCGGCCTCGGACGCTCGCGTCCGCGTTGGGCGCGAGACCAAGGGACGTCGCGGCAAGGGCGTCACGGTGGTCACGGGCGTTCCCTTGCGGGGAGACGCGCTTAAAGAGCTGGGCAAGAAGCTCAAGCAGCAGTGTGGA
>JAJCYP010000027.1 GCA_029262855.1 Bacteroidota bacterium
GCCCTTCTGACCACTCTGGTCTTTCCCGCGACTGCGGACGCCCAGGATTCGCCTGAGCGCCGGGTCCGCATCGCCGAGAATCTCAAGCTTCGCTTCGAGCAGCTTCGGGAGGCGACCGTGGTGGTTGTCGAACTCGGCGAATCCGGCGTTGTGGGAATGAACATCGGCACGCTGGTCATCAACGGCCAGAACCAGATGCGCTTTCTGGTCACGGACGACGATACCCGGTTATTTCTGCTGGCCGCAGAGGCAGTGGATGTCAGCATGAGCGCCGAAGAACTGGCCGCCGAGAACGCGCGACTCGAAAGTCAGCAGACCATCCAGGCACGGCAGAGACACACCCAACTCCTGGCCATGTCCCAGAGCGCGCCCAGCCTCGGCCCAGATGATGCATCCGTTACCATCATTGAGTTCTCGGACTTCCAGTGCCCGTTCTGCGCACGGGTGCTACCGACCGTCAAACAGTTGCTGGCCAACTATCCGGACGAGGTGCGGCTCGTCTTCATGGATCTTCCCCTGAGCATTCACCCGTGGGCCGAGCCCGCGGCGATTGCCGCGGGCTGTGCGGCCGGGCAGTCTGACGACGCGTTCTGGAGCCTGCACGATCACTACTTCGACAATCAGGCCGACATCACGCCGGAAAACGTGATCGATCAATCCCGACTCGCCATCGTGGATTCAGGCATCAATATGGAGGAGTGGGAGTCCTGCGCCGCTGACCCCGATTCCCAGGGATACCTTGAGGTGCAGGCGCGGATTCAGTTCTCCATGCGGACTGCCCAGAGTCTGGGTGCGAATGGCACGCCGGCCTTCTTCATCAATGGCCGATTCATCAGTGGCAATCAGCCTCTGGCGGATTTCGAGACGCTCGTGCAGCAGGCGCTTGCGGACGATTAGTTCGACGACTCGGGCCGTCAGGCATCCTGGGTGTCTCCGGATCGCCAGAACGGCACGTCACCCAGGTGTGCACCAACCCAAACGAGCACCAGCGTGACCGCGAGGAACGCCAGAGTACCCAGCGCGCCCGACTCAGAGCCCAGGCGATCCACGAGATCCAGCGCTCCGTGAGTTGCGAGGATCCAGACCAGAATCAGAACGAATCGGCTTAACCAGATGCGCATGACGGACCTCGGGATGATTCAACTCAAGGTCCACCAAAAGCCTCATCCCGTCAGACCGGAAACCCCAACGTTTCGTGTAGGGGAAGGTCGCGCAAGCCCCCCTCACGGGACGACCTTCGGATCAATGCCCATTCGCCGGGCTCGATCCTCCCACTTCTGCCGGGCCAATGCCCGCATGTCTTCGACGGTGTCGGCCTCATCCATGATCTCAAGGCCGATCAGAGTCTCAATGACATCCTCCATGGTGACCACTCCCAGCGTGCCGCCATACTCGCCTACGACGATCGCCATGTGCGAACGCTCGCGCGTCAGCAATTCCAGTACCTCCCGGAGGCCCATGGCTTCGGAAACCGTCTGCACGGGGCGCTTCAACTCGTCCAGCTTCCGGGTTAGTTCACCACGCGCCGCAGCCAAGAGGAGATCGTGCCTCATCAGGAGCCCGACCACCTCATCAACACTGGCGCCGAACACCGGGACGCGCGAAAATGGAGTGTCGGAATGGGCCGCCGCGGCCTCCTCGACGCTCTGGTCGGCCGGAAGGGCAAAGAGTACCGTCCGTGGCGTCATTACATCTGATACAGTCAGTTCTCCGAACCGAAGCATGCTCCTCATCATGCGGGACTCGTCGGCGTGAAGCACGCCTTCCCGGACTCCTACATCGGCGAGAGCAGGAAACTCATCCCTGTGCAATGTCTGGCGATCGCGGCCCCTCGACATCAGGTAGGTCAGACCCTCGGCCATTTTGACCAGCGGCCACATGAGCCAGATGGTTGGCGTCAGCATCCGGACGACGATCGGAGCCAGGCCTCTCCAGTAGAGCGCTCCGAGTGTTTTGGGGATGATCTCCGAGATGACGAGGATGAGGAAGGTCAGAACACCGGAGGCAACCCCCAGATACGCACTGCCGAAAACCACCGCCGCCTGCGCCCCTGCTCCCGCGGCCCCGACCGTGTGTGCAATGGTATTTAGGCTCAGAATGGCGGCAAGCGGACGGTCCACGTCCCTCTTCATCACCTCAAGACGCTTGCCGAGCCCCGGCCGCGTTTCTGCCATGCGGGCCACGTAGGAGGGTGATACCGTGAGCAGCACCGCCTCCATCACGGAGCACAGGAACGAGATCCCGAGTGCCAACGACACGTAGAAAATCAGTAGGGCCATGGGGCGTCAGATGATGATTCAAGCCAAGTCGAAGCGATCAAGATTCATCACCTTGTCCCATGCCGCCACAAAGTCGCGCGCGAAGGTTTCGCGTGCATCGTCGCACGCATAGACTTCCGCGATGGCCCGCAATTGGGAGTTCGACCCGAAGACCAGATCCACCCGCGTGCCGGTCCACTTGCGCGCACCCGTCGAACGGTCTCGCCCTTCGAACACCTCTCCGTTGTCCGACGAAGCCGTCCACGCTGTCCTCATGTCGAGGAGGTTGACGAAGAAGTCATTCGAGAGCGTTCCGGGGCGGTCGGTGAAGACCCCAAGCCGCGCGTTGCCCACGTTGGCGTCGAGGACGCGCATGCCACCGACGAGCACGGCCATTTCGGGAGCCGTCAGCGTCATGAGTTGGGCGCGGTCGACCAGGAGTTCCTCCGCCGAGACGGTGTAGTCTGCTTTCAGATAGTTGCGGAATCCATCGGCGATGGGCTCCAGGACCGCAAAGGACTCGACATCCGTCTGCTCCTGGGAAGCGTCCGTGCGTCCGGGCGTGAAGGGGACCACCAGCTCGTGGCCCGCGTCTCCGGCTGCCTTCTCGACAGCTGCGCAGCCACCCAGAACGATGATATCGGCGAGCGAAACCCTCTTGTTTCCAGCCTGGGCGTCGTTGAACGCCTTCTGGACGCCTTCGAGGACCGCAAGTGCTGCAGCCAACTCTTCCGGCTGGTTGACTTCCCAGTCTTTCTGGGGCGCCAGACGAACGCGTGCTCCGTTTGCCCCACCCCGCTTGTCTGAACCTCGGAACGTGGCCGCTGAGGCCCAAGCCGTGGAGACCAATTGAGAGACCGAGAGACCCGATGCCAACAGGCTGGTCCTGAGCCCGGCGATGTCATCCGCGTCGATCAGGTCATGATCTGCCGTCGGAACCGGATCCTGCCAGATCAGCTCTTCGCTGGGCACTTCAGGCCCGAGGTAACGCGACGGAGGGCCCATATCCCGATGGGTCAGCTTGTACCAGGCGCGGGCAAACGCATCCGCGAACTCGCCAGGGTTCTGATGGAAGTGCCTGGAGATCTTCTCATACGCAGGGTCCATGCGCAGAGCCATGTCCGCAGTGGACATCATGATGGGCACCTTCGTGGACGAATCCTCTGCGTCTGGCGCCATGTCTTCCTCTTTCAGACCCTTGGCCGCCCACTGCCAGGCCCCGGCAGGGCTCTTGCTGAGCTCCCACTCGTAGCCGAAGAGAACGTCGAAATAGGTCATGTCCCAGGCGGTGGGAGTCGGCGTCCACGCACCTTCCAGTCCACTGGTGATGGCATCGCGACCCAATCCGCTACCGTAGGTGCTGAGCCAACCGAAGCCCTGGGCCTCGATGGCCGCCCCTTCGGGCTCGCGGCCGACCAAGGCATCATCGCCCGCCCCGTGGGCCTTTCCGAAGGTGTGACCACCGGCCACGAGCGCCACGGTCTCGTAGTCGTTCATGGCCATCCGTGCGAACGTCTCACGAATGTCGCGGCCTGATGCCACGGGATCAGGCTTTCCGTCGGGTCCCT
Organism: Bacteroidota bacterium; assembly: GCA_029262855.1. GTDB lineage: Bacteria > Bacteroidota > Rhodothermia > Rhodothermales > UBA10348 > JABDJZ01. The sequence continues at coordinate 3,827 of JAJCYP010000027.1, forward strand.
CGGGATTGACGTAGATCAGTCCCATCTGGACGGCTGCGAGCGGCTTTTCGAGATCGCGGTCGCCGCTATAGCGCCGCTCTCCCAGCCATTCGGTTTCCTTACCCCAGAAAATGTCCTGCTCGGGCTCCCAGACATCTTCGCGGCCTCCGGCGAAGCCGAAGGTCTTGAAGCCCATCGACTCCAGGGCGCAATTGCCCGCCAGGATCATGAGATCCGCCCAGGATATGCCGGCGCCGTACTTCTGTTTGACAGGCCAGAGCAGCCGCCGCGCCTTGTCCAGATTGCCGTTGTCCGGCCAGCTGTTGAGCGGCGCGAAACGCTGAGTCCCGGAGCCCGAACCCCCGCGACCATCACCGGTCCGATACGTGCCCGCACTGTGCCACGCCATGCGAATGAAGAGGCCGCCGTAGTGGCCGTAGTCGGCCGGCCACCAAGGCTGAGAGTCGGTCATCAGGGCATATAGATCCTGCTTGAGCGCCTCGAAGTCCAGCTTCTTGAACTCCTCGGCATAGTCGAACTCATCACCCATCGGGTCAGCTTTGGGAGAGTTCTGGTGCAGAATCCCAAGGTTGAGCTGATTGGGCCACCAGTCCCGGTTCGAAGTACGGCCAGCATTCGCGCGTGCGAGGGAGCCGTGCATTACCGGGCACTTGCTTCCGTTTTCTACAGCTTTTCCATCCATGACTATTCGCGACTGAATTGATTGAAAGACCCGTCTTTCAAAATAACTCGGAGGCAATTGCCTGTTCGTTCTCTCGCCGTGAAGACTGCGGCCGGAGGGCGGTCCGATGAGTCGAAATCAGCACCGTAACATCCCACCGGCTTGGCTCGTCTTCTCTCTATCACTCCCCCGACGCCATGCTCAAGAACTACCTCGTCGTCGCCCTCCGGACCATTCGCCGGCAGCCGGGCTATTCGTTCATCAACATTGCCGGCCTCGCGATAGGCATGACCGCCTTTGTGGTGATCAGCCTGTTCATCGGCGGTGAACTGTCCTTCGACCAGCACCACCCTGCGGGCAACCGGGTGGTCCAGGTTCAGCTGGACGCCGCCCTCTCGGGACAGGAAATCCTGACGGCCAGTTCGCCTGCTCCAATGGCGGCCGCGTTTCGGGACGCGTATCCGGAAGTAATCAGTGCGACCCGGATCGATGATCAGACGCGGGTTCTTATCGAGCTGGACAATCGTCGCTTCTACGAATCCAACTTCTTCTATGCCGACTCAACGGTCTTCGACCTGTTCGCGCTTCCCCTGACGCAGGGTCGGGCTGAAACTGCGCTGACGCGACCGGCGACCGTCGTGATTTCGGAGGAAACGGCTCGCCGCTATTTCGGCGAATCGGACCCCATCGGCCAATCGATTCTCGCGGACCAGCGAATCGAACTCGAGGTCACCGGAGTGTTTGAAGCAAGCGCTCAGGCTGCACACTTCCAGCCGGACCTCATCGCCTCGTTCCACACGAAGTCGGACGCCGACGACCCGATTTGGTTGAACAATTCTTATTTCACCTACCTGCTCCTTAGTAGCGCCGACGCCATCCCCGACCTTCAGGCCAAGATGCCGGCTGCTGTCCGCCAATTCGTGGGGCCTCAGGTCCAGCAGTTTCTCGGGATGGCGTTCGATGAGGCTCTGGAGGCCGGTTTCCGCTACGACTGGCGGTTGGCCTCGATGCCGACGCTGTATCTGCACAACAAGGCAGACGACCAGATAGGGCAGGCAAGCGACATCCGATATGTTCGCCTCCTCGGGATCATCGCGCTGTTCATTCTGGCCATCGCCTGCGTCAACTTCATGAATCTGGCAACGGCGCGGGCTGCCGGCCGGGCGCGAGAGGTCGGGGTGCGGAAGGCACTGGGTTCTGACCGACGACCGCTCATCGTCCAGTTCCTGGCGGAGTCTGTCACGCTGAGCCTGATCGCCATGACTGGCGCGCTGGGACTGCTCGCTGCGGTGTTGCCATTCTTTAACCAACTGGCCGGGGCCGACCTGCATCTGGGACGCGATCTCTTTCTGACGCTGATCGGGGTAGCCGTCGGCACGGGGCTTCTTGCGGGACTCTATCCTGCGCTCTTCCTGTCTGGCTTCACGCCGGCGCGGGTGCTGCGCGGGCGCCTCCGGGGCACCGGGAACGACGCCAAGCTCCGTTCCGGACTCGTTGTGTTCCAGTTCGCGGTCTCGGTCGTGTTGCTCATCGGCACGACCGTTGTTTTCCAACAGCTGCGGTTCATCCAACAGCAGGATGTTGGCTTCAATCGGTCGAACGTCGTGGTACTTCCAATAGAGACCCGGGCGGCCCGCGACTCGTTTGCAGACTTCAGGCAGCGTCTGCTTGAGCTTCCGGACGTAGTCGATGCGACGGCTTCCGGGATCCTCCCGGGGCCAGACCATATCCACAACACGACCGGTTTCAGGGCGGAAGGCATGAGCTCGGACGACATGCTCATCGCGGCTCTTGGGGAAGTCAGTGACACCTACGTTGAGACCCTCGGTCTGAAGGTCGTAGCGGGGCGTGACTTCGATCCCGCCTACCCCTCCGATCGGGATGACTGGGTGATCAACGAGGCCACTGCGCGTCAACTGAACTGGTCGGCCCAGGAGTCCATCGGGAAACGAATCGCCCGGCTTTCTGACGAGGGACCGGATAGCCACCGCTGGGGAACGGTGATTGGAGTGGTTCGGGATGCACATTTCCGCTCCCTCCACTGGGGCGTTCAGCCCATGGTGTTTGGCCATCGACTGGATCTGTCGGGTGTGAGGTATGCCGCCGTCCGTGTCAGCCCGGCCGATATGGCGGGTTCGCTCGCCAGCCTCGAGCGGCTTTACGCGAGTTGGGAGCCCGGCCACCCGTTTTCGTATTACTTCGTGGACGAGGACTATGCTGCGTTCTACGAGCAGGAGCAACGTCTGGGGACGATCTACACGTCCTTCTCGATCCTCGCCATCCTTATTGCCTGCCTCGGCCTGTTTGGCCTTTCCGCTTTCGTTACGGCAGAGCGGACCAAAGAGATCGGGGTTCGAAAGGTGCTCGGTGCCACGGTGCCGGGGATTGTCGTGATGCTGTCGCGCCACTTCACGCTACTGGTCCTGATATCCTGTTTCCTGGCGTTCCCCGTGGCCTATCTGTTGATGTCCCGGTGGCTTTCGGACTTTGCCTATGCGACCACCCTGACGTGGACGGTATTCGTTGGCTCGGGGCTGGCGGCGATGGGTATCGCGTGGCTGACTGTGTCGTACCAGTCGATAAGGGCCGCGACGCGCAATCCGGTGCGGTCGCTACGGTACGAGTAGGATACGACCGCTCGCGGGGGGTCACCGTGCAACCAGCATCGGAACTCCAGGACCGGATCCGGCGGAGAGCCTGACGAAATAGACTCCGGGCGAGAATCCCGATACGTCGATAACCTCCCGGGGCCCGAACACACGCTCACGGGCCACTTCGCGGCCGAGCAGGTCGGAGACGATCAGCAGGCCCGGCTCCCGGACCAACACGGTCAGTGCCGTCTGGGAGGGGTTGGGATAAATCGCCAAGTGCGGCGTGAGAGAGGGTGGCGAAACCGCTGTGGCCATCCCGTTCACGAACGTCCCCTCCTGAGTTGCGCCCCTGACCCAGTAGCCGTCATCAGCCACGACAGTCCATACATAGCGTCCTTCCGAGAGCCCCGAAAGATCGGCGGTGTACTCGGTAGACTGACCGACGGCCACCACCAACTCGCCTCCAGAGGTCCGATCGTCGATCGACAGGATCGCGACGGTATAGGAGATCGGGTCTGCCTCTGGATCGGTTGACGCCGCCCAGCTGAACGTGACCTCATTGTCTAGGGAGACATCGGACGCCGGGCCGAGAAGCAGAGGGGACGACGGCGGATCGTTCGGGCCCACGTCCCGAACAAGGTGCAGGGTGCGATCTACTGAAACCGACTCGGCGCGGGATACTGCACCTCCCGGCCAGACCACGACCACCGAGTCGACGGATGTGACGGACCCCAGTCCGAAGTGGGCGGACAGGTCGTGGTTTTGCGAGGTCATCCCGTCCCCCGCCGTGATTTCGCGCTGCTGGGACACGCCGTCTGTATAAACCCAGACTTTCGCGCCAACACCGTCCCGATTCCCCGGAGCACCCTGAAGGCGAACTGTCAGAGAGTGATTCGTCCCGCCGTCATTCAGAAAGATGCGGTTGCCGGTGCGGGCGGCCGTCACGATGTCAATCCACCCGTCCCCGTTTACGTCAGCAACTGCTACGGCGATTGTCGCCTGGGATGGTGGGAGATCAAGGTCGCCCATGATGTCGGTGAACGTCCCGTCCCCGTTGTTGTGCAGGAGCCGGTGATCGGAATTGGAGATATTGTCATTGGCCACGTAAAGGTCTTCCCAGCCGTCGTTGTCGAAATCGGCGGCAGAGCCTCCGAAGCCGAAGTCAAAGGAACCGCCGGCCGTTCCGGACACGTCGGAAACATCCTCGAACGTCCCGTCACCAAGATTGCGGTACAGCTTGTTGATACCGGGCCTGGCACTCGGCCCACTGACCGGCATGTTGACCACGTAGACGTCCGGCCAGGAATCCCGGTCGTAGTCCAGCCACACTACCGCCCAGGCCGGCAGATCGTCATCGATGCCCGCCTCAGCCGACACGTCCGCGAACGTGCCGTCACCTTCGTTGCGGAAGAGGGCATTGATCGAGTGGTCTGCGTCGGAGTTGCAGGCCGAGACGAAAACATCGAGGTCACCGTCGAGATCATAATCGTAAGATGCCAACCCGTAGGAGTGCTGGTGCGTTTGGATGATGGCCTGTCCAGAATCCTGAAAACCGTTCACCCCCAGGTTCTCGAAATACCGATTTCCCCCGTGTTCCTCGGAGGCGAAGAGATCAAGATCACCGTCGCCGTCAAAATCACCCCAGGAGGCACCCTGGGCTTCGAGTTCAGACATATCGATGCCCCCGTTGTCGAGCGCCACGTCCCACCGGATTCCGAATCGATTGAGGAAAAACCGAGAGCCGTTTCCAAGGTCCTCGACATACATCTCGGGGAATCCATCGCCTGAAACGTCGGCGAAGATGGCACCAAACACCTCCTCTCCGTCCTGTTCGGAAAAACGTCCTGCCAGCATGACGTCTCCGAAGTCACCCGATTCGCGCTGCAAGAAAAGTCGCGAGGGCTGATAGAGGTCCACTCGCCCGTCCCGATTGACGTCGATCAGACTGGCTCCGTAGACGATTCTTGTCGCTTCGGGTCCCTCGAGGAATCGCTCTGAGACCTCTGTAAAGGTTTGAGCCCGTGTCGGCAACGCAACCAGTAGAATGAGAAACGGAATCGATCGCATGACTGGCCTCAACCAAATGTGGAAATTCCCAACAGCCCAGCCTACTGAACTGGAGCGGTCGGGGTTGACAGCGAAATCCCTACAGTCCGCTCCTGCCCTGCATGCCTGACGGAGCGGCGTTTTCGCCGAGGACTTGTATGTTCCAAACATGTTGGCGCCACAAACGAGTTTGCTGTTTGGTCAGAGCAGCTTCACGATATGCGTACGGTGCTGGCCAGCCTGACTGTTGGCTTGCCGCTGGCGATCGCCGCGTTCATGTTTCAAGTCAGGCGCTGGCTTCTATATGCCGCTATTCTTACGCTGGCTACCATCCTGGAGTTTGCAACGGGAGCCCACTTTGGCGTCGGGTGGCTTGTTGCCGGCGGCGGTGTTCTGGTCATTGGCTTCTTCGTGCTCATGGCTTTTCTGCAAAAGCATCCTGTCCGTTCAGACCCGAAGCGCACTGATGCCTGACTCTACTCCCCAACCAGAAAGCCCGCTGGATGAAATTGATCGGGTGATTCACGAGCCGGCGCGGCTGCTGATCGTCAGCAACCTTTATGTCGTCGAGTCTGCTGACTTTGTCCGTCCAGAATCAAACGGGATTGACCCGGGGCAATCTATCCTCGCACATGAGCAAGCTGGAGACCGCGGGATACGTTGATGTGCAAAAAATTCGTCGACAAACAGCCTCGAACCTTGCTAAGCCTGACGACAGCCGGAAGACGAGCATTCAAGCACTACGTCGATCAGATGAAACATCTGCTCGGTGATATCTCTACTGAGTAGAGCAGAAGACCGGCACGGTGATAAAGAACCGAACAGCGAAACCATGAGCACATCAGCCACACGCCTTGCCGTATTCGCCCTCGTGATGGGCGTTGCGGCAGCCCCCTCTTCCGCACAGTTAGAACCCACCGAGGCAGAAGCGGAAGCCTTCATCGGTCGGGTCGAACATGACCTTGAGGATCTGGGCCTGAAGCTCCTGCGGGCCAAGTGGGTCCAATGGACCTACATCACCTACGACACCGAGCAAATGGTTGCTGATGCGGGGGCTGCCTATTCCGCTGCCGCCGGTCGTTTCGTCCAGGAAGCTACCCGGTACGACGGGCTGGATCTCCCCTACGAGCTTCGTCGCAAGTTCGACATTCTCATGTCTCTTCAGGTGACCCCTGCTCCGAGCGATCCCGCGCTGAGCGGAGAAGTGTCCCGTCTCTATACGGAACTGACCACCCTGGCGGGGAGACCCGAGTACTGCGAGGCCGATGGCACCTGTTATGACGTCGGCGAACTCAACCGGGTCATGGCCACCAGTCGGGATCCCGACAGTCTTCGCATGGCATGGGAGGCCGGGCGCCTCGCAACGCCCCCGATGCGGGAGAAGTACCGACGTTTTTCCGAGCTCATGAACCAGGGAGCGCAGGAGATCGGGTTCGCCGATCTGGGCGAAATGTGGCGTTCGACCTACGACATGGATTCGGATGCGTTCATCTCGGAACTCGATCGTCTGTGGGGTCAACTGAAGCCGCTCTACGAATCGCTGCACTGCTATGTGCGCGGCGAGCTGCAAACCCGGTATGGCGCGGAGGCCGTGAAAGATGGAGCGCCGATCCCGGCCCACTTGCTCGGCAGCATGTCCGGATCGGGTTGGGCCAGTCTCTTCGAGGGGATTGCTCCGGAGGACTCGGATCCAGGCTATGACCTGACGGCGATCCTGCGCGAGAACGAGTTCGACGAACTGGGAATGGCGCGGCAGGGCGAGCAGTTCTACACCTCGTTGGGGTTTGATCCTCTGCCCGAGACGTTCTGGCAACGATCGATGTTCAAGAAGCCCGCCGACCGAGATGTCGTGTGCAGTGCTAGCGCCTGGGACCTGGATGACAAGGACGACGTGCGCATAAAGATGTGCATCGAGATCACGGGGCGTGCCCTTGGGACCGTCCACCATGAGATTGGTCATAACATCTATCAGCGCGCCTACCAGGACCAGCCGCTCCTCTTCCGGGCGAGCGCCAACTACGGCTTTCACGAGGCTCTTGGCAGCACCCTCGCGTTGTCGCTGACGCCGCGTTATCTGGTCCGCGTCGGACTGCTGGAGGAAGAGCCGCGAGACGGCAGCCAGATCGGAGAGCTCCTGCGGAGCGCCCTCGGCAAGGTGACCTCGATACCGAACGGCCTCATGATCGACCGGTGGCGCTGGAAGGTATTCAGTGGTGAGATCGGCCCCGAGGACTACAACAAAGGGTGGTGGGACCTCCGGGAAGAGTACCAGGGGATCGTGCCGCCGGTGGAGCGCCCGGAAAACCTCTTCGACCCAGGCACTCGGCATCACATACCGACCAACGTGCCCTACACCCGCTACTTCGTGTCACAGATCGCTCAGTTCCAGTTCCACAAGGCACTCTGTGAGCTGGCGGGTGAAGAGGGCCCGCTCCACCTATGCTCTATCTACGGTAGCAGAGCGGCCGGCGAGCGTTTGCAGGCCATGATGGAAATGGGGAGGAGTCGTCCGTGGCCGGACGCGCTCGAAGTCCTGACCGGGCAGCGGGAGATGGACGCCACTCCCATGCTCGAGTACTACGCGCCCCTGGCAGTTCGGCTGGGTGAGCAGAATCGGGGCAAGGTCTGCGGCTGGTAGTTGTTCGGCGGTCAAGGCGGACTGCGTGTGTACCGAACGCGCCTGATGCGCTATTTTGACCAAATCAGAAGCCCCCTACTGTCATGGTTGCTCTCCAAAGACTCTCTGCGATCGGCCTGATCGCCCTCCTTTTCGCGTTTCCGGCATTCGCCCAAACAACCCGCCCCATGACGTTCCTGGACGTCCAGGAAATGAGCCGGGCATCTTCGTGGACCCCCAGTCCCGATGGCCAGTGGATGCTCTACACGCTGACAACGCCTGACTGGAAGGCAGACGAGAGCCAGTCTGACATTCATCTTGTCTCCATGGTAGATGGCTTCCAGTCAAACCGAAGGCTGACCTTTACCGAGGAGGACAGCGAGTCCAACCCTGCGTGGAGTCCCGATGGTGCAACGTTCTTCTTCCTCTCCAGCCGGGAGGATGACGGCAGCGATCGACAGCTCTTCCGCATGAGTCCGTTCGGCGGCGAAGGCCAGCGATTTACGGACGTGGAGGGCGGAGTATCGAACTTTGATTTCAGTCCCGACGGGTCTCGTCTGGTCTATCTCGCCGGCGAGTCGGGACAAGCGCAGCTCTATGCATTGCCGACCGCTGACCTGACAGACGCCGAGCCGGAACAGTTGACCGATGAGGAGGCAGGAGTCGGGCAGTGGGAGTTTTCTGTCGGGGGCGGATCGATCTTTTTTCTCCGCGATGACAGCTTCGACTCCGTGAACAAGGAGCGGCTCAAGAAGGGGTTTTCCGTGGACATCAAGAACCAGGAAACGCCCCTCTCCAACCTCTGGAGACTGGATCTCTCGATGGGCGCCTCGGAGAAGCTGACACACGACCCAGAGGTCAGCGTGGATGGTTTCGAACTCTCTGACGACGGCCGCTGGCTGGGCTTCAGAGGGGGCTCAGTGAAGAGGTATGAGCGCAACATCACTGCCTCGGGCCTCTACCGGGACCTCTATCTGATGAACGTGGCCTCCGGCGATATCGAAAGGCTCACGAACAACTACGAGGTCTCCGAATCGGGTCCGATGTTCACTCCGGACGGTAGCCAGATCGCCTTCTCTGCGGCCGCCGACATGAGCGGGTACACCATGACCGAGCGTCGGTTGTACATCCGCGCCACGGCAGACGACGGGGGTGCATTCAGGATGCTCGGCTCGCAGTTCGACAACTCCGTCGGCGGCGGCTTCTTCTCTGAAGATGGAGACACCTACTACTTCAGCGCAGGTGTCCGTACAACGCGGCAGATACACGCCCTCAACATGCAGTCTGGCGGCGTGACACAGCTCACCGACCAGCCCGCATCGCTCTCACTCTCCCGGGACGAAGACTCAGGCGTGCTGCTGGCGAGCTATTCGGACCCCACAACTCCCGCCACGGTGTTTCTTGTGCCTTCACTCGCGGACGTGAATAACCCCGCGGCCTGGACCCAGCTGGTTGAACCAAACCCTCAGATCTCGGGTTTTGATCTGCCAAACACGGTCGAGGTCGAGTGGACCTCATCGGACGGAAAACGTGTCGGAGGCATCCTGACCTATCCGGTCGGGTACCAGGAGGGCCGTCGCTATCCGCTGGTGGTGGACATTCACGGCGGCCCGGCATCGGCTGACGTCCGTCGCTTTGACAACAATGCCACGGTCTATGCCGGTGCGGGATACGCGCACTTCCAGCCGAACTACCGCGGATCGACGGGCTACGGAAATGCCCATCGCACGGACATTGTGGGTGACTACTTCACGCTCGGATACGAAGACATCATGACGGGCGTGGATCACCTGATCAGCGAGGGCATCGTTGACGGAGATCGCATGGGCGTCTTCGGATGGAGCGCGGGCGGCCATTGGTCCAACTGGATTCTGACGCAGACCGACAGGTTCAAGGCGATTTCCTCCGGCGCCGGTACCATGAACTGGATATCGATGTACGCCCAGAGCGACGTCCAGCGAAACCGGCAGTTCTACATCGGTGACGATTTCCTGTACGAGAACTTTGAGCCCTACTGGAATCAGAGCCCGCTGAAGTACATCGCCAATGCGAAGACGCCAACCATGGTGCACGTGGTCGCCGGCGACCCGCGCGTGCCGAGTCCTCAGTCCGTCGAGTTGCACATGGCGCTCAAGAAGCTCAACGTGCCTACGGAGTTGTTTATGTATCCCGGTCGTAGCCATGGAATCCCGGATGCGCGCAACCGTCTCGTGAAGTCGGTCAGCGAAATGGCCTGGATGGACTACTACGTGCGCGGCATCGGGGAGAAATTCGACTGGTCCATGGTGCTGGAGAGCTTGGAGGAAGAGGCTGAGGCCGAGGAGGCCGCGTCCGAAGAGGCAACAAGCACCTCCTGATCGGCCGAGCCTGGGGAGCCGTCTGGCGGATAGGCCGACAGCCAATCGGACCCTCCCAGGTTCAAAACCGTAAGCGCACCATGTCGCGACGGAGGAACTCTCAGATACCCGTAAAGCTGCTCAGGCGGGGCAATGCAGAGGACTATGGGCTGGGCGGACTCACCGCCGCTCAGCGAATTGAGATGGTTTGGCCGATCACAATTGATGCCTGGTCCATGACCGGAGAGTTTGATGCTGAATCCAGACTTCCAAGACATGTTGTCCGCCTTATCCGAGGCCGGGGTCGACTTCATTGTAGTCGGGGCCTTCGCCCTGGCGGCCCACGGGAATCCAAGGGCGACGGGTGACATTGATCTTCTGGTCCGTCCCAGCCGCGAGAACGCGTCGCGGCTAATGGAGGCCCTCAAATTCTTTGGGGCGCCAACAACAGGCATCGAATTCGAGGATTTTTGCACAGCGGAGACGGTGTTTCAGATCGGACTTCCCCCGCGTCGGATTGACCTGTTGACATCGTTGGAGGGGATTGCCGATTTCGACGAAGCATGGATGTCTCGCATCACCGTGCAAATCGGCGGGTCGACGGTCCCTGTCATTGGTCGGGAGACTCTGATCAAGAACAAGACAGCGCTCGGAAGGCCGCAGGACGTGGCCGATGTGGCCTGGCTCTTGGATCATCCTCCTCCTGCGCCTCCTTAGCCTGTCGCCTGATCGCAGTCCCCGGCATTCCCGCGGCCGCGCGGCCAACGGCCGGCCAGCACGACACCAAGCAGTACCATATTGAAAAGCGGGTCGAACCACGACAAGTCCGCTTCTTTCGTTGTCACGGTGTACAGCGCTCCTGCCATGATAGTGATTAACATGGCGGCGGCGTAGGGCGCTGTGCGCGGAATCAACAGGAACAACCCTCCGCCAATTTCCAGGACTCCGATGACCGTCGCAAACCGGGCACCATAGCCCCACGTCTCAAACCAATGCTTCCACCCTTCCGCGCTCTCGAACTTGCCGTAACCGGCGTCGACCATGGACAGGCCAATGAGGATCGTGACGATCCATAGGAGAGCGGTGCCAGCAATCGCGAGGGGGCTACGTTTCATGATCCTGTGAATTTGCCTGCCTGAGCCTACGGCGGATGTTCGAAACCGGTTTCGTCGTTTCGTGCTTGTCGGGAGGGACGTTCGCGCAGGTTGCCTGTATACCTCGCCGTCCTTAAATCTAGACTTCTGCCAATTGGCCACGTATCCGGACGGCGCTCCCCTATGACCGGCCTACACCTCTCCCACTACGCCATCGAATCCGAGCTCGGCCGCGGCGGCATGGGCATCGTCTTTCGTGCGAAGGACACCAAGCTCAACCGGACCGTCGCGCTGAAGGTGCTTCCGGCCGGCGCCCTCGCCTCCGACGACGACAGGGCGCGCTTCCGCCGCGAGGCCCAGGCTGCCGCCCAGCTCAACCACCCGAACGTCTGCCACGTCTATCAAGTGGACGAAGCCCAGCCGCTCACCCCGGACGGCAAGCCGGTCGAAGGCCACATGGAGCC
>JAJCYP010000028.1 GCA_029262855.1 Bacteroidota bacterium
ACTCATCCAGCAGATCGGCGCCAGCTTTGGATTCGCCATGACCGGCCCTGACTACCGGCCCCTGGTGCTGTCCATCTTCAACGTTGCGTCGTCCAGCAGCAAGGAGGCCAAGAACGATGCCATGCGTGAGGCCTCGGTGGCCGGAGCCGCGCTGGCCCGAGACCAGGAATACCGGGGACGGGTCAGTGGGTCTTTCCGGGAGCAGAATCGGCACCTGCCTCGGGAGATCGCCAAGAACATCCTCGGCCGGAAACTGGCGCAGGCGATACCGATCGCCGGTGCGGCCGTCGGAGCGGGCATCAACTACTGGTTTACGACCGAAACCGCGGAGACCGCATATATGCTGATGCGGGCGCTCTATCTCGAGCGGAAGGAGCGGGCGTAGGTCCTCGTACGCTAGTTTCCCCGCGAATTCGCCTCCATCCGCGGAACGCGCATTCGGCCTGCAGGTGGAACGAGGATGCCCATTCTCGCGATCGTAGGCCGACCGAACGTCGGCAAGTCAACGTTCTTCAATAGAATCACGGAGTCCCGTGATTCTATTGTGGATGACCAGCCTGGTATCACGCGTGACCGTATTTACGGTCACGCTGAGTGGGCCGGGCGGCGATTCTCCGTGGTGGATACCGGCGGATTCGTCGCCAACTCGGAGGACCGGTTCGAAGCCGCCATACGCGAGCAGGTGGCCATCGCCATCCAGGAAGCGGACGTGATCCTCTTCGTGGTGGATGTCACCGTCGGAGTCACGGATCTGGACCAGGACGTGGGCACGCTCCTGCGCAAGGCGGACGTGCCGGTGGTGCTTCTGGCCAACAAGGCCGACAACGAGGAGCGCGGCTGGGGGGCGGCTGATTTCTACGAGCTGGGACTCGGCGAGGTCTACGGCGCCAGCTCCATCAATGGCATGGGTACCGGTGATCTATTGGACGCCATTGTCCAGCATCTGCCCGCTGGCGAAGAGGAGCCGGATGACCGCCTCCGCATCGCCGTCATCGGTCGCCCCAACGTGGGCAAGTCCTCGTTGACCAACGCCTGGTTGGGCGAGGAGCGTTCCATCGTGACCGAGATCAGTGGCACAACGCGCGACGCGGTGGATGCCACCTTGAAGTACCACGGACGCGAGTTGGTGCTCGTGGATACGGCCGGTCTCCGGAAGCGGACCAAGATCACCGAGAACGTAGAGTTCTATTCGATGCTCCGTACCGAACGGGCCATCGAGTCCTGCGATGTCGCCATTCTCCTGCTCGATTCGGTCGATGGCCTCGAGTCCCAGGACATCAAGGTGCTCAAGCGTGCCGAAGAACTCCGCAAGGGGCTCGTAATCGGTCTGAACAAGTGGGACCTGATCGAGAAGGAGACCAACACGGTTCGCGACTACGAGCAGAAGATCCGCGACCGCCTGAAGACGCTGGACTTCATTCCGATTGTCACGTTCTCGGCGTTGACAGGCCAGCGGACCGGCAAGCTGCTCGAAAAGACCCTGGAGGTAGCGGAGAAGAGGCACTTCCGTGTGTCGACCAGCGAGCTCAACGACGTGATGCTTCCGGCCATCGAGCGACACAGTCCGCCGATGTACCGGAATCGGCGTGTCAAGATCAAATACGTCACGCAGACCAAGTCGAACCCGCCCGTGTTTGTGTTCTTCTGCAATGCCCCCAAGGGCATCGCGGAGTCGTACCGTCGCTATCTGGAGAACCAGATCCGGGAAGCATTCGACTTCGAGGGTGTGCCCATGGCCATCTCGTTCCGCCAGAAGTAGCCCGCTTGCGTTAAGGCGAGTAGAAAAAAGGCAGGACGCGAATCGGCGTGAGAACCTTTGTGGTGGACCGCGTACTTTCGTCCTGTCAAATGCGAAGGCGGAACAGTCAGCTATGCCCGGGATCCCTCAAGTAACGGCCACGAAGAACGAGCGCAAGCTCAACATCTGGGAACGGATGTACCTCCCGGAGGTGCTGAAGGGACTCGGCTACTCGTTCAAGCGAATGAGTGACCCCGTGTACACCTTCCAGTACCCGGAAGAGCAGTGGTATCCGCCGGATGCCTATCGCGGACGCCCGGTGCTCGTGGAAGAAGCCGGCAAGCCGCGCTGCGTCTCCTGCAACCTGTGTGCGCGTGCGTGTCCTCCGATGGCCATCTCGATGCAGTCGCACGAGATTGAGGGTCCCAAGGAGCGCGAGCCAGAGTGGTTCGAAATCAACATGCTGCGCTGCATCTACTGCGGTTTCTGCGAGGAGGTCTGCCCCGAAGAAGCGATTGTCATGTCGAAGGAATATGACATGACGTTCCAGGATCGGGACGAGGCCATCTTCGGCATGGACCGTCTGCTGGTGCCCAAGGAGCGCCTGAAGGATCGCCTGGAGTGGCTCGCCAAGCAGCGCAATCCGCAGTTTGGCGACGACACCTGGGAGCATCCGCCTGAGAACAACCGGCACTCGCTGCAGAACAGACCCTTCCTGAAGGCGCTGGCTGCTGGAAAGGGACGATAGGACCGTGACTGCCGCTGAGGAGATTCTGGACCAGATGGCCTATCTGGTTGACGAACTGGAGGCGCAGCAGGCCGTGCTTTCGTTGATTCCCGCTCCCGTTTGGGATGCGCGTCCGCCGTCCGATCCCCAGACGCTGGGTGAGATGTACCGTGGAATGCTGGAACGCGAATGCACCGAGAATCGCGTTGCGCTCGGCCTCCCCTCGGTGACGCTTCCCGCGTGGGACACGCACCACGAATTGCTGGCGGCGATCGCTGAGAAGCGGGCAGCCACGGTCGAATCGCTGCGAACCGGTGGCCTGCCCGAGGACTTTGAGCGGGCGGGCTACGCGATTACCCAGCAGGACGCCGACACGCTCCGGGATGTGGGTGTTCGATTGAACGAGACCTCACTCGGGCCGCCGCGGGTCAAGCAAGAAGGCTAGGTTCCGAACCCGGAACCTGCCCGGTCAAGTTTCGGGCAAGAGGCGAAATCAGGGGGTGAGTGGGCACTAGAATGACCCTTTCAGCCGTTACTATTGGGTAACGGAACGGGAACAAATGACTCTCAACCTGTGCCGGCGGCAACGTCGCTGACACTGGGGTGTCATACTTCCAGCCTAGCTTCACCACCCAATCGCTTCCTGATGGCCCGTAGCGCGTCCTACGAAGAACTGGCCACGGCTTTTCGCCATGGCAACTTCTCGCCCCTGTACCTGCTGTACGGCGAGGAGCAGTATTTCGTGGACAAACTCCAGCGCCTGGTCATCGACAACGCGCTGGAGCCTCACGAAAAGGACTTCAACATGGATATCGTGTATGGGCACGAGACCGATATCCAGCGAGTACTGGCGCTTTGTGCGAGCTATCCCGTGATGGCGCAGCGACGCCTGGTCGTGGTCCGGGACTTCGACAAACTGGCCGAGAACAAGCGCTTCAAGGCGTACGCCGAGCAGCCGAATCCGACGGCCGTCGTGGTTCTGGTGTGTTCAGGCAAGGTCAATACAGGCCACCATCCCTACCGGGCCATCAAGCAGCTCGGCGTGGCCGTGGAGCTCAAGAAACTCTACGAGCGCGACATGCCGCGCTGGATCGGAGCCGAGGTAAAGAGCCGGAACGTCCAGATCGACGCCAAGGCGGTTCAGATGCTGACCGAGTTCGTCGGGACGGATCTGCAGCGCGCCTCGCGGGAGATCGACAAGGTGCTCACGTTCGCCGGAGACCGGCAGCACATTACAGCAGACGATGTTGTCCAGGCGAGTGGTCACTCGGCCGACGTCAACATTTTCGAACTGCAGAAAGCGGTGGGAAACAGGCAGTTTGCCGACGCCCTGGGCATTGCGGAGCGGTTGTTGCAACGAGCATCAAACAGCCGTGGAGAGGCCCTTATGATGGTCGGATTACTGACATCTTACTTCTCAAAGCTCTGGGTTCTGACAAGTTGTCAGAGACAAAGCTTTAGCGAAAAAGAGATGGCGAGCCGCATAGGGATCCCACCCTTCTACATAAAAGACTATCTTAACACGCTTAGGCGATTTGATGCGCCCGCGTTGGCAACAGCGTTCAGAACGCTTGCTGCGGCTGACTTCGAGCTGAAAGGCGGAAGTAGCCGTAATGAGCGCCTGATCATGATGCTGGCGCTTCGCCGAATTACCGGGGAAGGGAGCAACGCAGCATTAGCCGCATAGATCCACGGCGGGTAACCGTCAATCGAACTTCGGTTCGAAAAACAGAAAAGCATGACTGAGACGACAACCAAGGTCAGCCCGCTCAAGAAGCGGACGCTACGCGTGAAGGCGAGTAAGCTTGGGATTCAGCCTAATGTGAATCCCAACAATCGTCATTACGAGGCGCTCCAGGCAATGAGCGATGAGGACCTCATGTCCCAGTTCCAGATGGGAACCGTCGAGGCATTCGACATTCTCGTCAGCCGGTACAAGGATCCTCTGACCAACTATATCTATCGCTTCCTCGGCGATATGAAGGAGTGCGAAGACCTCCTGCAGGAGACCTTCCTGCGGGTCTATCGCAATCGCCACTCATACCGCCGGATTGCGAAATACAGCACCTGGCTGTACACCATTGCCGGTAACCTTGCGCGTTCCGAGTATCGGAAGCGGAAGCGTCGCCGTCTGTACTCCCTCCAGTCCGTCAACCGCGACGACGAGGAGTACGAGGTGGAGATTCCGGATGAGACGTTCTCGCCCGACAAGCACGCCGAGAGCACCATCCAGGATCACTTCATCCAGGAGGCACTCGCCCAGATCCCGGAGGAGTTCCGCGAGGTCGTGGTGCTGCGCGATGTGCAGCAGCTGGCCTACGAGGAAATCGCCGATATCACCGGCCTGCCCATGGGTACCGTCAAGAGCCGCATCAACCGCGGCCGGACCAAGCTCCAGGCGCTGCTGAAGGACATCTACACGCCTTCGTCGGACGATTAGTCCGGGGGACGGCATCGAGATTCAGTAAGGCCGGTGGGGGAGACCCTGCCGGCCTTTTCTCTTGGCGTGTCGTGATTCTCGCCAATCCTCCGTTTAGTTCGAAAAGACAACTGATGAAGCGCCTCGTCTTTCTGCTCCTTATGGTCTGCACCGGATGCGCGTCCTCCGACCGACTGGTGCTCACCCCGCCCTTCGACATGGACGGGGTTCGGATAACCAAAATGCCGAGCCTGATCGGGGGAATCGAAGAGCTGCAGGCATCCTTGCGATATCCGCCGCAGGCGAGAGTCGAGGGAAGGGAGGGGCGCGTGCTGCTCACCGTGTTGATCGGGGCCGACGGCGTGCCCAAGGAAATTCACATCCTTGAGAGTCAGGGCCCAGATCTTGACGCTGAGGCGGCCAGAGCGATGGCGAAGGCCCGTTTCGAACCGGCCGAGAGCGACGGTGTGCCCATCGCATTCAAGATGAGTCTACCAATCACCTTTCGGCTCAGGAGCAATAGCGCCGCGCCGCGGAGAGTCATCAAGACCGAGTGAGGCATCAGAGAGAGCGGTCGGCTTGCACGAAGGTCAGCACCCGAGCGTGGTCGAGCGCTTGGGGAGGACTTAGGATTTCGGGATGGAGAAAGCTCTGACGACAGGCCTCGGCCTAGTCAGAAGAACCCAAATTGTCTCCTCTCCCGGGGCGTCGCCGTTGTCTTCCGCCCGCATATCCCAAATATACTCGGCGCGCTCCTCCAGGCGCGATCCGTCGACATGCCGTTGGACGAACTCGCCGGAATGATTCCATTCGTCAATGACCAGGACATCCTTTTCATAGACCCCGACGTAGACCGCCCGTGACGTGATAGCGAGGGACCGGAAGAGGTAGCGCCATGGAATCATTCTTGGCGTGGCCGTCAGCTGTTTGTAGTTGCGATTCGACTCCGATCGACGGAGATAGTCTTCGACCGAGGCGAAATCAAATTCCCTCCGCAGTGTCCCATCGAGTCCGTAGACCCTTAAGACCGGATAGCGGACACTCAAATAGTAGAGTTCATCGCGGAAGATCCGAAGGACACCATCTTGGGCCGAACTGCCGAGCATATGCTCGGGCGCCGAAGCTTCCAAGGGGTG
>JAJCYP010000029.1 GCA_029262855.1 Bacteroidota bacterium
AATCACATCGTTGTATTCGTAGCGCTCCACCACGCGGTAGCGCTCCAGAATCTTGTACCGCTCGATGACCCTGTAGCGCTCCACCACACTCTGCTTGCCGATCTTGACGATGAGGCCGAGCGTTCCGTTGCCCTTGCCAGCGGCGTCGCGGCCACCCTGCAGAGCATCGTCCATCATCCCCACATGCCGGGCCTTGGAGCCGGGAGTACCGGGGGCCTTGGTGACCGTGCCGTGACTGACCGGAGCGTCAGGCGCCACGATGTTGTCGGCACATCCGGTCGCGAAGAAGGCGACCAGGAAGGCAGTGAGGAGGCGAGTGAGAGCTTTCATAGGTCCTGTTGGATGGCCCGCTTGTAGTTCAGGGATGTAGGGCCGCCTGGGAGTTATCGACCGAAAGCCGCTGGACTTAAGGCCGATCTGCCGATTTCATAAAAAAACGAGCGGATGGGTGGTCTGAGTCAGGCACGCATTCTGACCGAAACCCGGCCAGAGTCCAACCGTAATCCGCAGTCCGAAGGCCGCCCCGGTTGGCGCGGCCACACCCATCGCAAAACCGCCTATCTGATGTTGCGAAGTCTCCCCGGGACCGTTCTGGTCCTCGCCCTCATTGTCCCAAGCACGTCCGCGCAGGACGAACTCCCCATCGACATTCCGTTCGAGACCTTCACGCTGGACAACGGCCTGACCGTCATCGTCCACGAGGATCGTAAGGCCCCCATTGTCGCCATCAATCTGTGGTACCACGTGGGCTCCAAGAACGAGCGGCCGGGCATCACCGGCTTCGCCCACCTGTTTGAACACCTGATGTTCAACGGGAGTGAGAACTTCGACGACGACTATTTTCAGGTGTTGGAGAAGGTGGGTGCCACGGAGCTGAACGGCACCACATGGTTTGACCGGACGAATTACTTCCAGAATGTCCCGACCTCCGCATTCGATCTCGGAATGTGGATGGAATCGGACCGAATGGGTCACCTGCTGGGCGCTATCACCCAGGAAAAGCTCGACGAACAGCGCGGGGTGGTTCAAAACGAGAAGCGCCAGGGAGAAAATGAGCCCTATGGCCTCGTGAGTGGACTCATTTCAGAGAACACCTATCCGGAGGGACACCCGTACAGCTGGTCCACGATCGGGTCGATGGACGACCTCAATGCGGCCTCTGTAGATGACGTGAAGGAGTGGTTCTCGACGTACTACGGCGCGGCAAACGCCGTCCTGGTTCTGGTCGGCGACATTGACGTGGCCACGGCCCGCGAAAAGGCGCAGCAATACTTCGGTGACACGCCTCCCGGTCCTCCGGTAGCCAAGCAGGATGTGTGGGTCGCCAAGATGACGGGCGAGCATCGGATGATTCTCGAGGATCGCGTCCCCCAGGCGCGTCTGTATATGCGCTGGAATGTCCCCGAGTGGGGCAACGATGAGGCCTGGTATCTGGATATGGTTTCCGATGTGCTGGCCCGCGGCAAGACCTCCCGCTTCTACAAGCGTTTGGTCTACGAGGACCAGATAGCCACGGACGCGTCGGCGTTCCTGAATCCGTTTGAGATCGGAAGCCAGTTTGGCATTCAGGCTTCGGCCCGTCCGGGCGTGGACCTGGCTGACGTCGAAATGGCGGTTCGCGAGGAACTGCATCGATTCCTTGAAGAGGGCCCCACGGCGGGGGAATTGGAGCGCGTCAAGGCGCAGATCATTAACGGGTTCATTCGCCGGGCCGAGACCATCGGCGGATTTGGAGGCAAGTCCGACATCCTGGCCGAATCGCATGTCTATGGCGGCGCGCCCGATGCCTGGGCCGATCGGCTTCGGCTGGTCCAGGCCGCCACGGCCGATGACTTGTTGTCCGTAGCGCGCGAATGGCTTTCCGACGGTGTGTTCGTGCTCGAAGTGCAGCCCTTCCCGACCTTCGCGGCGGGCGAGGGCATCGACCGCTCCGAGATGCCGTCGGCCGGATCACCGCCCTCGGCCAGCTTCCCGCAGCTGCAGCGAACGACCCTGTCGAACGGCCTGAAGATCGTCTTGGCCGAGCGCCACACGGCGCCGATCGTCAACTTCAACCTGCTCGTCGACGCGGGATTTGCGGCTGACCAGTTTGGCAAGCCGGGTACCGCGCAGCTGGCCATGAACATGCTGGACGAGGGGACGGCCACCAGAACAGCACTCGAGATCGCAGATGAAGCGGCAATTCTGGGCGCTTCCATCGGAGCGGGATCGAATCTGGATCTCTCCAGCGTTTCGCTCTCCGCATTGAAACGAAATCTGACGGAGTCCCTGGACCTCTATGCTGACATCGTTCTCAATCCATCCTTCCCGGAGGTCGATTATGAACGACTCAAGCAGCAACAGCTCGTGGGCATTCAGCGCGAGCAGACGACGCCGATCCAGATGGCACTCCGCGTTTTCCCGGGCCTGCTTTACGGCGAGGACCACGCCTACGGCCTTCCGTTCACGGGGTCCGGCTTCACCGAGAGCGTTTCGACCATCACCCGGGCCGATCTCTCAGACTTTCACGGCCGCTGGTTCCGTCCCAACAACGCGACCATGGTCGTGGCGGGAGACATCACGATGGACGAACTCGTGCCGCTCCTGGAGAGCAAGTTCAACGACTGGTCGAGCGGCGACACACCGACCAAGAACGTCGCCGCGGTGGGCTTCCAGAACGGCGGCAAGGTCTACCTGATGGACCGCCCCGGCTCCATGCAGTCGGTGATTCTGGCGGGCCACGTGGCACCGCCCAAGGGCAATCCAGACGAGCTCGCCATACAGACCATGAACAACGTGCTCGGCGGTGCCTTCATCAGCCGGGTGAACATGAATCTGCGGGAGGACAAGGGCTGGGCCTATGGGGCTTCCACCCTCGTCATCGACGCCGTCGGTCAGCGACCCTTCCTGGTCTACGCACCCGTCCAGACTGACAAGACGGCCGAGTCCATGGCTGAGATCGTCTCCGAACTCGAAGGCGTAGTGGGCGACCGGCCGATTCAGGCCGAGGAGATGGCGTGGTCGAAGGACACGCAAACGCTGACCCTGGCCGGGCAGTGGGAGACGATTGGCGCCGTCGGGAGATCGGTCACCGAGATTGTCCGCTACGGATTCCCGGATGATCACTTCCAGGGCTTCACGGATCGCATCAACGCACTGTCGCTGGACGATGTGCAGGGCGCCGCGCCCAAGCTGGTGAGCCCATCGAATCTGGTCTGGATCGTGGTCGGCGACCGCGCAGCGATTCAGCCGCGCATGGAAGAACTTGGCTTTACCGACATTGTCGTCGTTGACAGTGAAGGGCGTCCCCAGTCCGGCGGGACCAACTGAAACTGATGGTCGAGGGGCCGGGCGATGGCGCGTCCGGCCCCGCCGGCCTCCTACAGCGTCAGGGTCGCGCTCAGCACCACCGACCGCCCCGGCAAGTAGCGGGCATCCGGCGACAGCGCCGCCCCGTCCCAGAGCAGACGCTGGTCCAATTGATTCCGTCGGTCGAGGACGTTGAGCGCCTCGGCTAGGAGCACCACCTCTGGTACGGGTTGCCAGCGTCCGCCCAGATCAAGTGTGAATCGTGCGGGCAGTCGATGCGCCTCGGGATTCGACAGGTCCCAGCCCAGGTGCTGGAAACCCGAAGTCCGCGACCCGAAATAGTCGTAGTACGCCTGACGAAGGGCCCATCGCATCCCTTTCTCAAGGGTCAAGCTCCCGCGCAGGGCCCAGCCCGAGGCGGCAAATTCCTGTTCGGCCACCACACGGTGCGGGACGTTCCATGGAGTCGGGAGCCATCGGCCGCCGAACTGCTCGCTGGACTGCTGCCGGTCTCTGGCGCGGTCATACCGCAGACGAGTTCGGTGACGGGGTCCGGCCCGTTCAACGGCCAGCCTGAACCCGATGTGGCGAAGGTCCTGCCGGATCAGCAACTGCGCCTCAGAGAGGGCCTCTGTTCCGAACAGCAGGAGCGGATCCAGGGCGTACTGGAGGGCTGGACTGTCTGACACGCGCTTCCCGTACAGGCTCAGCGTTGCCCTCCAGTCGGGAGCGGGTCGCCACTCGGCGTCGAGGGCGGCGTGGAGGGCCCGGGCTGGGCGAATGGACTCATCTGAGGGAAGCCAGAAGCGGGTGGATGGTACCAACTCGCCGGCGTTCAACGTAGAATAGTCGAACTGGTTGACGAACTGGCGATACACCCCGGAAGAGGCCGCGACCACCAGAGACGGATGCGGCTTCCACGCTGCCCGGAGGCGGGGCTCCGCGTACACGGTGCGTCGTCCAGGCAAAAAGGTCAGTCTCATGCTGCCGTCCAGGGCCACCTGGTCCCATTCCACCCGATCTGCCGCCCAAATGACGGGGCGAAAAGACGCACTCGATGTTTGCACGGTCCCATGGCGCGCAAGAAATATCGAGACCGGATCGGGGGTAGTGGTCACCACAGCTACCCCACCGCTGTCCACGCTGGCCAAACGCAGGTTGAAATCACTGGCCGTTCGAATCAGCTCGACGCCCCCGGAAAGGGTGTGGTTCGAGCGTGCGTGATCCACCTGAATGGTGAACTGGCCCTCGGTGAGGCGGTTGCCATCTCCCGGTCCCTGATCCAGAAAGATAATACTGTCAGGGCCCTGTGGGGCGAGGGCGGTGTCCGAGGTACTGATTTCGGCCAGCGAATAGTCGTGCCGGTACCGGTACCGGCTGGCCCGCGCGTCCGCCCGGACAAACGTCCTGAAGCCGATCACTTTCCGCCAGGAAAGACTGGAGGTGAGCGTCTTCCAGTCGTGCGAGGCTGCCGAAGAGAGCAGGGGACTGCTGGCCTGGAGATTGCGTTCGGCCAGGGAGCGCCGCCGGTCTCCAGAGATTCCGCGTGAGGCCCAGAACAGGGATGCCCCCACCGTGGACCCATCCGGGCGATCGTGCTCGGCCACCACATGAATGTCCGAAAAGTCGATGGACGGAGAGGCGTCGACCAAATCCAGCAGGCTCGCCAGGTGGCCTTCGGTGGCCGATTCGTATTGCCCCACCGGTGCGACCAACAAGAACGGGTCTGTTCGGGCCCACGAGTCCAGCGTCTTCTGGAGCGTAGCCGGAGCCGAGCGTCCCGTGAGGGAGGTGCGGGCCGCGAATCGGCCTCGCGTGTCATTGTGGCGGGCGCCCGGAAGGAATGCATCCAGCGTGGTCTCCAGCGCATACCGGTTGGCCTGGATTGCCGCTCCGTTCTCTCGCGACAGTTCTTGCCGGAAATCCAGGGCGCCGCCCAGCAGGCTTCCGCCGGCGGCACCGAAACCTGCCCGCTCCTCGACCACGCTCTGGATGGCGCCCCCACTGAATGGTCCGATCACCCCCAGAAGCTGACGGGGGAGGTAGACCGGGTGGCCGTCCAATCGGACCTGAAGGTGCCCTTCATCGGCCCCCTGGATGTGGAACCCGGCCGTCAGGTCGGCGAAGGAACCGGTTGGCACGCCCGTGGCGACACTCCGCCCGGGTGACAGGTCTTGTGGGCGGTCCAGCGGGAAGAGACTCGTAGCAGTCTGCTCTACCACCACGGGCGCGGTGCTGAAGACCCGGGGCACCAGGCGCGGCCCGACGACGGTGGGTAGCCCTGCCAGGACGTCAATGGAGTCGGCCCACGTGTGATAGCCCACGTGACTGATGGCGAGTCGGTATCGTCCGGGCAGCAGGTCAGCCAACGCGAAGTTGCCAAAGGTGGAAGAGACGGTGCCCTTTTGACCACCTCGACGCCTCCCCTGAATGGTCACGTGGGCCCGCGGCAGTGGCAGCTCCGAGTCGGCCTCCATCACGCGCCCGGAAATGATTCCGTACCGGGGAGGCAGCGCCAGCGTGGACGCGATCACGTACGTGCCGCTGGATCGACGGAAGAATTCGAGTCCGGTGTCCGCCAGGAGGCAGCCCAGATAGGCTTCCGCATCTCGCGTCCTGATGGAGCATGTGACCCGGATCCCGCGGACGAGTTCGGGATCGAAGGCCAGCGCCGTACCGGTCGCTGTGGCGAAGGCCCGCAGCGCCTCGTCCAGCGCCGTGGCCGTGACGTCCACGTGGATCTCGGCCCGTTGCTGGCCGCGGGCCGTGGGCAGCGCGACCAGACTCAGCAGCAGAGCCAGGGCCAGGCGCGGCGAGGTCGCTATGCCTCTGCTGCGCGTCAGGGTCTGAACTGGAAGCCCAGCCACCACTGTGTGGTCCGTTGGGCGAAGTAGCCCGTGGAATTGCGTGGGGACACCGACAGCCTGATGTCGAAATCCGGCGAGGGCCTGGCGGTCACCGCCAGCAGGGCGCTGGTGGTCACGCTTGACCGATAGACCGTGGGTTGACGGTAGCGTTCGCGCAGATTGCTGTCGTTGGACGTGGTCCCATTCAGAACGGATTCGCGCGCGTGGATGTCGGCCAGGACCACGTCCTTCAGGCGGATGTCCTCCATCCGCTGTGTGAAGCCTACCTCGAACTCGAAGTGCTCCGAGAGCGCGTGCGTCAGGAGGATCGGGATCTGGACGGAGGCACGCCGTGAATCGAGTGTCCACTCCATGTCCTTGTCCTCAACCAGCGACTCGTCGTAGAGGTAGCGGTTCTCGTTGTCACCATCGTTCCACTCGGAGTACCGGTGCGTCTCGTAGTCCAGTGCTACCGATTCCTGGGTGGCGGTGGTCTCTGTGCGATGCCGTGCGACCGCTCCGAAGACGAGCGTGGACTTGTCGGACAATTTCCACTCAAGCCCCAGGGAAATCCGGTGGCTCTGCCCGTCGAGGCTGCCAGTGCCTGATCGTTCGTCATGGCGGAAGTAGTCGTAGGCGGATAGATTCGTGGAGGTAGTCCCGAAGTTCTGACTGCGGGAGATGGAGGAGTCGGCCAGCGATGACTCACCCGCCAGGTCCAGGGACTGCCAATCGCCCCGCCAGGAGGCCGTCAGGGTACGCCCCCGGCCCAGTGCCCGGCGCACAAAGAGCGTGGAGTAGGCACTGCGGCCCTCGCGCGTCAATTCGGTGAAACGCAGCGAGCCGGCAGTGTAGTGGTTGCCGTCCTCTCCGGGAAGCAGGCTCCCCGACGTGTATTGATACCGCGAGTCGCCCTCCTGCAGTTGGTCCGCCGTGCCCGTCAGGAGTCCGAGGGATCCGCCCACCCGGGTGTCGGCCGAGAGCGCACCGTCCACGCCTACCGAAAGGTCCACGTGGTTATAGGACTGCGATCTGGCGTCGAACTGCGAGGAAATCTGGACGTCGTTGGAACGACCGAATGACACGGGATTGAAGGTATTCCCGATCTCGCCATCGCGGTTGAACGCAGTGAGATCCGCCCGCACGCCGAGTCGCCAGCTGGGACTGACTTCGTACGCCGCGAACAGTGAGGTGAAATGACCCGTGGTCCGCATCTGGTCTGATCCTGAGTACACGTCCACCACGACCCCCGAGGAAGCCGCCGCCTCGGCGGCCAGATCGAGGCCGCGGTACTGACCGGTCGGGACGTCATAGTAGGACTGATCGTTCGCAATCAGCCGATAGGTCACGCCGGCCGTCAGTTTCGGCAACGAGGCCACGGGCCGCGTGAACAGCGCAAGGGCGAGCAGGGGCTCGGCCTCCTGGTAGGTGTTCTGGTAGCGGTAGGGCGGATAGATCGACTGGTCCAGCGACTCGGCGGCGCCGTAGGCGATGTAAAACTCATCCCCAGAGGTTCGGTCCCGGTCACTACGGAAGTCCATATAGATGTAAGTGCGCCGGGCACTGTCCGCCGGGACGAGCGAAGGAGAAAGATGGAGGTCCAGAAGCCGCTGCGAGATGATTCCGGCGGCACCCGGTCCAAATCCATCCAGACCGTACGGGTTCAGGTAGCTGGACCGGAAGAAGAAGTCAGCGCTCTCGAAGTCCTTCTGCAGCACGGACTGGTCGAAGTACTGGGCGGCGGCGGGCGTGGCGGTGAACGTCAGGACAATCAGAAGCAGGCCGATGGGGCTGCTCACCCTGGCAGAAATTTGGCGGCTACGCATATCAGTTGGCGCTGGTAATGAGGTGAACGCGGTAGGCGGACGGGTCGATGGGCGTGTCGGCGTCTGCGGGGTACGGAGTGACGCTGACCACGCGGATGATCAGGCCGAGTACCGTGGCCGTGTCCGAATCGCCTTCGATGGTGGATCCGTGGGTGAGGACCGTCTCGGTGGCTGGCCCATTCTGCGATACGGCCAGCACCGCCTGAACCCTGCCTGCCCAGACGCACTGCACATTCAGGGCACAGCGGCTGTCTTCGGCGATGCGGTCCAGGCGCACCGAATGTCCGCTGGGAAGCAGGACCTCCTCGCCAACCGAAAGCTGAATGAGATCCCCTTCCGGGGCAAGACTGAGGGCGGTGATGGAGTACGAGATCTCATCATCCACCGCGTTTTCAATCCAGTCGATGGAGACTGAGGTGGGGTAGCCGTGCTGGGAGTGATATTCCACCTCCAGCGTGAAGGCGTCCTCGGAGGCCTCATCCACCAGGTCAAACAGACCCTCCACCGTGGGGATGTACTGCCACCAGTCCTCGTTGCCGTTCCAGAAGTCCTGCTCCTGAAGGACGGCGGCCACCGAATCGCCCCGGACATAGACCTCCATGCTGCCGGCACCGATGCAGAAGCAGCCGCGATTCATGCTCATGTCGTAGTCCGAGACCCCGAGCTGCCGCCACGCACGACGAGCTTCACGAAGGTCATCCCCCGATTTTTGGAGGCCAGGGCCCGTAAGTGTGCACGCTGTGAGGCCCATCATGAGGAGAGCCATCACGGGAAAGATTCGGGTATTCATTGGTTCGATTCGATGTGAAAGCCGCCCAGGATGGGTCGGTACTGCAAGTCCAGGGCAAAGCAGATGGCGTCCAGGATTTCCTCCAGGTCCATCGCGTGCGGAGTAACAAAGGAAGTGGGGCGGTGACGGAGCGCGGCGTCGGCGGTGAGCGTGACGTCGAACCGCCGTTCCAGCGCATCCAGGGCGTCGGCCAGGGGGATATCCAGGAGCGCAAGTCCTCCGGATCGCCACGCCAGGTCATCCTCAATCCGTCTCGCCGCGGCCAGTTCGAGGCCGCTGTTTCGCGCCACCGCAGACTGGCCCGGAGTCAACGTGAGGGCGGAGGATCGGGCAGCCTGACGAGGCGCATCAAGCTGCTCCAGCCGGACACCGCCTTCCTCGAGGGCCACCCAGGTCTCGGCCTGGAGTGCCCCGGGCCAGGCCCGTACGTTGAAGCGCGTCCCCGTCACCACCACCCTGGCATTGAACGTGGAGACCTCGAACGGGATGGAGTCGGACACCACGGCAAAGAAGGCCTCGCCCTCCAGGTCCACGGCGCGAACATCGGAGAAGGGTCGCCAGGCGATGGAACTCCCGCCGGTCAGGGTTGCCTCGCTTCCGTCGGGGAGGGTGACCAGTTGCGTGGCTCCTGGGGGCACGTCCACGGTGCGGGTCCGGAAGCGGTCGCCGACTGTGAGCAGAAGGGCGATCGCGGCCAGCGCAATCGCCGGACGCAGCAGGCCACGGAGTACGGCCTGCGGCGAGGACCAGGACCCACGCCAGACCCGCGCCGCTGACCCACGAGCGCCCCGCGCCGCTGACCGCGCCGCCGACATCCGCTCAACCGTCCGCTCCACGAAGTAAGGTCCGAAGCTGTCCGCGGCTCCCTCGCGGGCGGCCCGGGCGATGAGGAGATCCAGCCCGGTCAGGCCCGAGTTCTCCGGAGTTGGCTGGGGAGTCTGCTCAGACATGATCTGCCACCCCGCCCAGATGCTTCCGCAGCGTTTCCTGGGCCCGCGAGAGCCGGGACATCACCGTGCCGGCGGGAATGCCGAGCGCGGCAGCCGTATGGGCTGTGCTGAGGCCACGGACCAAACGCAGGACCACCACCGCCCGGTAATCAGGCTTCAGTTTGCGAATCGCAAATGAGACCGCCTTCGAGAGGTCTGCCTGTTCGGCCAGTGCCGACGGGTCCGGCTCCGAGGCCGGATGGACGTCTTCCACCGGCCCGGAAAACCATCGCCTCATCCGCTGGCGCCGCTTGATGGCGTTCAGGCTGAGGTTGATCGCCGATCGGGTGAGGTAGGTGGACACGCTGGCGTCGCCGCGGAATGAGTGGACGTTTCGAAAGAACCGGATGAAGACTTCCTGGCCGATGTCTTCTGCTTCGGGGCCACGGCCGATCATTCCGATCACCGTGGCGGCTACCACATCCTCGTAGCGCGCTACGAATGCGCGCCACGCGTCAGGGTCACCGCTTCTCACCCCGTCCAGATTCTCTCCGGACGCGTCTGACATCCCAGGTTCTTCAGCCATGTTCGCGTGGTTAGACAACCGATGCCGCGGGTTCATTCCAGCGGCGTCGAGAAAAACTCTCCCGGGGCCAGACGTTCCGCCGCTTCCACCAGCGGACGGTCTCACAGAATCACCAGATCGGGATCAGCAATCTCGACTGATCCCTCGGTGTTCACCGAATCGAGTCTCACGTTGGCCAGAGTCCCCCGGAGGCCCGGGTCCGCCTCGGTCCGCACTTTGATGTAGTTGTCGGTGAAGCCGTAGACCCAGCGATCGCCGGCCATCTCCCAGATGACCGGGCGGACTGTACCCAGATGTTGCTGGTAGAACGCGGTCCGCTTCCGCGCGGACAGGAGCCTGAGCACGCGATTGCGTCGGCTCCGAACGGCGCGGTCCACCATCTGTCCGGCCAACTGGTCCACCGCCACGGTGTCCGGTCTCTCCGAGTAGGTGAACGCGTGGAGATAGGACACGTCCAGGTCTTCCAGAAAATCCACGGTGTTCTGGAAGTGCACGTCCGTCTCGCCGGGAAACCCTACGATGACGTCCACTCCAATGCAGGCGTGGGGGAGGAGTCGCCGTATCTGTGCTACCCGGTCCACATACAGCTCGCGACGATAGCGCCGGCGCATCGCGCCCAGGATGTCGTCATCTCCGCTCTGTAGCGGGACGTGAAAATGCGGCTGGAAGGCCCGGGAGTCTGCCACCAAGCGGATGATCTCATCCGTCAGCAGGTTGGGCTCGATGGAGGAGAGGCGATAGCGAGAGATGGACTCCACCTCATCGAGCGCCAGAAACAGATCGGGCAACGTCTCCTGGGTGTCCTGCCCGAAGAGTCCGATGTTCACGCCGCTGAGGACGATCTCCGAGAAGCCCGCCCGGCCTATCGCCCGCGCCTCTGCCACGGCGCCGCCAATGGTGTGACTCCGACTCGGCCCACGCGCCGCCGGGATGGTGCAAAAAGCGCAGGAATAGTCGCATCCGTCCTGCACCTTCAGGAACGCGCGGGTCCGTTCGCCGGCCGCATAGGAGGGGCCGAAGTCCACGGCCTCGTCCAGACAGGAAACATGGATCTGGGTCCGTTCGGCCTTGGTGAACTCCTCCACGTAGGAGAACACGCTGTTCTTCTCGGCCGTGCCCAGCACCAGATCCACGCCGTCGATGGCTGCGATTTCGTCGGGCCTGAGTTGGGCGTAGCAGCCCGTGACAATGACGAACGTCTCGGGGTTGGCCCGCAGCGCACGGCGAATCGCCTGCCGACACTTTCGTTCGGCCTCCTCCGTCACGGTGCACGTGTTGATGATGGCCACCTCGGCCTCGTCACCAAAGGAGACCGTTTCAAACCCGCGCTCCTGGAAGGCACGGCCAATGCTGCCCGTGTCGGCGAAGTTGAGCTTGCAGCCCAGGGTATGTAGCGAGACGCGCATGCGGTGAGGATGGAGGCACGCCTGCAACTCAACATCTACTTTCCTGTTCACCGGATCTGCCCGCCAACCTAACCCTGCTCAGCCCGCATGTTCGCTCGCGAGGGATACGCACTCATCGCCGCCTCCGCCATAATCGGCGGCGCGCTGTTCGCCCTTGGTCTGCAGTTCGGGATGGCCGACCATCTGATCTTCACCGCGCTGGGTCTGATGGTTTTCGGATTCACCCTCTGGTTCTTTCGCGACCCCAGGCGCACGCCGCCCCCCAGGGCCGACGGGTTGCTGCTGGCACCCGCGGACGGGAAAGTGGTGGAGATCATCCTGGAGCATGACCCGCTGTACCTCAAAGGCCCCGCGCGCCGGATCTCGATTTTTCTCTCGCCGCTCAATGTCCACGTGAACAGGTCGCCGGCCAGCGGTGTCATTGAGTTCGACCAGTACGTGCCGGGCGAGTATCTGGTGGCGTGGCACCCCAAGGCCAGCGAGAAGAACGAGCGGTCCCAGCTTGGTTTGATGCATCCGACCGGAACGCCGGTCCTGTTCAAGCAGATCGCAGGGGCCGTGGCTCGGCGCATTGTTTATCACGTCACGGTGGGTGACACGCTGAAGGCGGGGGAGCGATTTGGGATCGTAAAATTTGGCTCACGGATGGACATCCTGGTCCCGCCACACATTCCAATCTTCGCTCAGGTGGGGGACCGTGTAGTGGGCGGCGAGACCATAATGGGTCACCTGATTTCCAGCGACGGGGAGGCTTAGACCCATGCCTGGAACAAAGCAGAGTCGCATCCGAAGGCGCCTGAAGGGACATGGCGAACGGGCCGGCCTTCGGGTCAGGGGTCGGATCCCGCCCGCGACCGTGCCGAGCTTCTTCACGCTGATGAATCTCTTCAGCGGTTTCCTGGCGCTGATTCAGGCGGCCGAGGGACGTTTTGAAAATGCGGCGTGGCTGATCGTGCTGGCAGCCTTCTTCGATTTGCTGGACGGCATGATGGCGCGTCTCACCAACGGGAGTAGCCTGTTCGGCGTCGAACTGGATTCGCTCTCGGATATCGTCTCCTTCGGTGTGGCGCCGTCGTTCATCGCGTATTTCTACGCCCTGCGCGAGTTCGGAATTGTCGGGCTGGTGGTCTCCGCGCTTCCCGCGATATGCGGCGCCGTCAGGTTGGCCCGGTTCAACGTCAATTTTGCCGGCGCGGAGAAGAAGGACTTCGAGGGCCTGCCCATTCCCGGTCAGGCCATGATCATTGTGGCACTGATCCTGAATGCAGAGTGGCTGGACGGCCTCCCTGGTATTGACACCACCCAAATCGGATTTTTGGCGCCGGTGATCATCTCCCTGTGCATATTGATGTTGTCCCCCATCACCTTCGAGGCTCCGCCGAAGCCCACCAAGGAGCTCCTGAGGAGTGAACCCCGGCGGGCGCTGAGGTACGTGGCCGCCATGGTCGTGATGTTGATTGTGCCGCGGCAGGGCGTCCTGTTGATACTGGTCAGCTACGTGGCCATGTCCATCTGGAAAACCGTCGCCGAGGCGCGGGGGGCAATCGACGAAGACGAGCGCAAAGAAGACGCGAAGGGTCCGCGGACCGGGGACGAAAGCGCGTCTGAGTGAGTATATTTAGGGACTTACGTACCCGGCTGCCCGAATGCTCTACCACGCTGCTATAGAAATCACCCTGCGCTCGTCCATTCTGGATCCGCAGGGCAAAGCCACCTCCCACGCCCTGGATCAGCTCGGGTTCGAGGGAATTGAGGACGTGCGAATTGGCAAGTTCGTGGAGCTGCGCCTGGAGGCCGACTCTGCGGAGGCGGCGGAGGCGCTGACTCGCTCGGCCTGCCAGAAGCTGCTGGCCAACGAGGTCATGGAGGACTTCGCCATCCGGATTACCGAAGCGGCTGTGGTATGATGAGGCCTGAAGAACAGATTGATGTGCTGGTTGACGTCGCGGTAGAGGAAGGCGTGGCCGTGGGTGCACCGTGGCACGTGATTCTTTTCAACGACGAGATCCACGCCTTCGACGAAGTGGTCCTGCAGGTGATGAAGGCCACAGGGTGCACGATGCGACGCGCGGCCGAGGTGACCCTGGAGGCCCACCACAGCGGCCAGGCAGGCGTCCACTCGGGCGACATCGGCGACTGCGTGCGGGTGCAGGCGGTCCTCAGCGAGATCGGACTCCAGACGGAGTTGCGGGGCTAGACGATTGGGCTGGACGCTGGCTAGACGCGGCTGCGTCGTTTCAGTCCTGCGCTGCGCGCGGACCTACAGCGACGCGAAACCGCTGCCGCTGGTCTGAGGATCCACGCCCAGGGCGCGTAGGGCCTCGTAGGTGTAGCCCTCTCCGTACAGGGCCTGGTCCCGCTTGAAGTATTCCAATCCGGCCAGGGTGGAGGGTCCGGCAATGCCGTCGACTGCGCCAACGTCATAGCCCTTCTCAATCAGGGCCTCCTGGATTTTCATCACCAGGCGATTGTCTACGTCTTCGTCGCATACCGAGGGAAGCCAGGCAAAGCCCTCGGCGTTGTCATTGAAGGCCGCTACGGTAACGTATTCGGCGGGAATGATGACGTCCGTTCCGGCAACCTGGCGTTCGGGACGCTTGAGGACCTGAATCTCCTCCGGAGGGCCCGGGAGGTGTGGGGCCTTGACGTAGCAGGCGCCGGCAGGGGAGGATTCCGCTACGGTCTCTTCTGAAGGAGGGGCCGCTTGAGGTCGATCCGCTCGGTCGATGGGCTCGCCCCAGCCACCAGAGGCCGCGCTGGACGTGCTTGTGTTGGCGCCGTCGTTCCAGGAAGCGACGAAGCCGGTAGACATGCATCCGGAAAGAAGGAAGACGAATCCGACCAGAGCGAGCAGAGGGGTGCGCGTGCTGAGAGTCATGGTATGAAGGCGGAAAAGCGTGGTTGCCAGCGGAAAAATGTTCAGGTGAAATGGCCTGTATTCGGGCACACCGAACATGGTTCAAACACCGTTCCCGACTTCCGGCCAGGCGCCAAAACGCAGAATGCGGGCGAAAAAGGAGCAATTGCCGTCCAGGGCGGCGGCCGAATCCCGTTCGCAGGTGTCCCGGCACGAATCTGGCAATCGGGACGGCGAACGAACAGACAAAATCCCTCTCGTCATGTCCCGCATTCTCACAGTTCTCGCTTTCATCGCCATCCTCGTTGCGCCCGCAACGGCCCAGGAAGTCGAAGTCGGTTATGCCAGTTGGTACAACAAAGGCTTCCACGGTCTCACGACCGCCAGTGGCGAAGCCTATGACCACGAGGCCCTGACGGCCGCCCATCCCACGCTCCCTTTCGGCACCATGATTCGGGTCACCCGGACCGACGATGGCCGAAGCATCCAGGTCCGCGTCAATGATCGGATGCAGTCCGGCCCGGGACATGTCCTTGACCTGTCCGGCGGCGCCGCCCGCCAATTGGGACTGATGGAGACCGGCGTGGCCCGTGTCCGCATTGGAGAAGGTGAGGCCGTGGTGTCGAATCCCACGCCTGTCTCCCCGTCCATTACGCCAGCCTCGACCGAATACGCCCCGTCAACGGCCACGGCAACAGCATCCTACACACTTCAGCTCGGCGTCTTCTCTGTACGGGAGTCGGCACAGACTCTGGCCGCACAGCACGATGGTGCGTGGATTCAGACGATGACCGACTTCGCTGGCAAGAGCGTTTACCGCGTCTACTTCAAGAGCTTCGACGGCGAGTCGACGGCTCGCACCGCCCAGCAGAGTCTCAGCGCGCTCGGCGTGGACAGCTTTCTCCGGAATCTGCAATAAAGGTTCGATGGGTCACTTAAGGAATCGGTTTTCAGGCTGATCCCTTCAAGTGAACCCCCCTCAATACCGTGCGACACTTCCTGTTCATTACGTCCTTGGCCCTGGCCTCCTTTGGAGGTCACACCGCAGTCTCCGCACCCCTCGCGGATTCTGTGGGGCAGGGTGAGTTCACCCTCCAGGTGGCCACGTACAACTCGAAGGCCGCCGCGGCAGACATGACGTCGAAGATCCCGAACGCCTGGGTACAGGAGATATCCAACCAGGGCAAGCGGATGTATCGCGTCAACTACAAGCGCTTTCGTGATCGAAACGAGGCCCTGCGTGCACAGTGGGACCTGGAAGATCTCGGGTACAAGAGCCTCATACAGAGGCTGTATACATAGAAAAGGGTTTCCCCCCTTTGCAAAGGACACTTCGCGACGGCGGGGTGTCCTTTTTGTGTGTGGGGCCGCGCCGCTAAGGCAGAAAGATGTAGTTCAGCTTCAACAGAAAAGCGTTCGCCGGGAAGAGGTCAAACGTGTCAGTCAGCTGAGAGAAGCTGCCGACATCGTAGGGCGAGTTCGACAGGTTATCGAGCGGATCCAATCGCAGGCTCTCGCCGCGGGACTGGCTCCAGACCAGGAAGAGCGAAGAGCCCGGGCGATACTCCCAGCGGAGGACCACGTTGGTCTGGAAACGGGACAGCGAGAAGTCGTGTCCCTTCGGGTAGCCGTCCAGGTCCGAGAGCGTATCGCGGTCGGGCTGGATGCTGAAGTCGTCGTACTGCCCGCGCGCGCCAAAGAGCTGGCCGTAGAGCTGGACGCTGAGCTTCGGTGTAAACGTCACGTTGCTCCGGAGCGTGATGTCCATGGATCGCGTGTCGCGCTGGCCGAATACGGAATAGCGGGCAGCCTCACCAAGGGCCAGATTCAAGACATCCAGTCCAGCCGGATTCACGATGCGCGTCCAATCCTCGTCCCCAAGATCCTCCGGATCGTCGGCCGTGACCCCAATTCCATAGCCCGAGACCACGCGGCGAAAGGACTCATTCGAGACCCATGCCGTCCGATCGTTGGACTTGGAAATGCCGACTTTCGCGGACAGATCGATGCGCGAACTGGCGTTCCAGGAGCCCTCGAGCGACGTGCGGACATCCAGGCCGCCATCGGCGTCGGACTCCAGATTGATAGAAGGCCCTACGCTCCATTCCTGGCGGGAGTCCGTCTTGAAGCTGACATTCAGGGAGTGAGTCAGCGGCCGGGCGTACGGAAGCATTCCCCGTGTCTCGTACAGGTCATAGCCGCCAAACAGGTTCTCGGCCTGGTAGCGGAAGTCCAATCGCTGGAAACCAGCCGTGACAAAATTGCCCCCCAGGTTCACCCCGAAGCCCTGGTTCACACGCTCGGCCCACGACCAGCTCTGCCAGAAAAACCCGCGCACGCTTCCGCGCACGAATCCCCGGAAGGGCTGCCCATCGTTGATCTGGTATCCGGTGCTGGTGGACCAGCGCATGAAGTCATTTCGCCGGAGGCGTCCGAGGTCATTCGGATTGAATTCGTCCGAGAAGAAGCGGAAGCTGTTGCCCCAGGTGACGCTCCCGGATATGCGATCGAAGCCCAGCGAGCCCGCCAGTCCGCGCTGGTCGGCCTCCAGGCCGGCGCCGCTCCGATCAGTCACCGAGACGAATCCGTCGAGTTGGTAGCGGTTGCCGCCCATCCGCACATCCCAGTCCAGGCCCGTGGTGTAGGCGCGGATGTCGTCCTGACTCCTGTCCGTGGCCGTCACAATTCCCCCGACCGAGGAAAAGCGCCCGATCTCCTGCCGCCCGCGAACCAGCGCGTAGAGGTTGGTGGGATCGAACTCGGCACCGGTGGAGGCGCCGAGGACGCCGAAGGAGAGTCCTCCATCCGTACGCCCGGTGATCTTCGTCGCCCCAATGATGGGATTGCTGGCGCCGATGCGCCGGGTATACAGCAAACTTCCGTCGAAGTCCGTCCGAAAATTCAGGATCTGGGCGCCTTCGACAAAGAAGGGGCGTTTTTCATCGAAGAAGGTCTCGAAGGCCGTCAGGTTGAGCTCCGCGGGGTCCGCCTCTACCTGGCCAAAATCTGGATTGATCGTGGCGTCCAGCGTGATATTCGACGTGATGCCCACCTTGAGATCGACGCCCACATCGATGTCGCTGCTCGTATCACGCTGTCCGGCGGTCTCGCCCTCGAACGTATCGAGGCGCGATACGGAGTACGGCAGGATCTGAATATTGCGGGCCGGCGACACATCGGCGATGCCCTGCAGGCGACCGAACCGCGCCACATAGCCGCTGCGGCGTTCGGTGCGCGGGACCATCGCCCATTCGAGGACCTCGCTGGTTCTCGGGATCATTCGGCGAAAGTTGATGCCCCAGGTATCGGCGCCGGACACGAAACGAAGCATGGTGAGGGGGATCCGCATCTCGGCCGTCCACCCATGTTCGTCGCGATGGACGGCCGAGAGCCAGACCGCGTCCCAGCTCTCGTCCGTTTCGCGCGTGGTGATCCCGTCCATCTGGACGCCGGCCGCGTTGACCCCGAACGTGTAGGCGGTCTTCCTATCGAAATAGGAATCGATGGACGTGAAGATCCAGTCGGCCTGGTTGATGTCGTCCCGGCGCCCGAGCGTCGCGGAGATTTGGTCCGGATTCGAGTCGAACATGCGTGCCCCGATGTAGACCGCATCGGCCGTATACAGGACTCGGACCTCGGTAGCCTGACTCGGAGCCTCGCCCTCATTCGGCTCGAACTGGACGAAGTCCCGCGCGGCTATGGCCTGCAGCCAATCGTCCTCATCCAGGAGACCGTCAACACGGATGCCGGTCGAGACCAAATAGGCCGGGATGATCCGGTCTTCATTCAGGTCCGGATCTGCGGCCGCTGCCGGGGAAACCAGAAGGATGGTGAGGACCGTAAGTAGCAGGCGCATGTACGAAAAGGCCGAGTCGACCTTTGTATAATTGGGGCTGGGGAAGGATTGACCGCCGAATCGCGGCGTTCAGCCGCCCGCGGCAAACAGCATTCCAGAAGACGCGCCGAATGCCCCCTCGGATGCGCTGGCGGCATCAATAAGGGATGAAAGACGAATACCGGGAGCCGGCAACGGAAGTATCGGCCGAAATCAAGGTGAAAGGATCGCGGTTCATCGCCCGAATTGTCCCCGTTCTGTCACAGGACTCGGCCAAGGAGGCAATCCGCGTCGTGGCGAAGGAGCACTACAACGCGACGCACAACTGTACGGCCTGGCGGATTGGTGCCGGAGAGCCGGATACACGGTTCAATGACGATGGCGAGCCAAACGGAACGGCCGGGATGCCCATCCTCCGCCAGCTCGAGGGGGCGGACCTGACCAATGTGGTTGCCGTGGTCACGCGCTACTACGGCGGGACCAAGCTTGGAACCGGCGGTCTGGCCCGGGCCTACGGCGATGCGGCCGCGGCGGCACTGGCCGGTGTGAAGGTCCGTACGCGCATTGTACGGCGGTCCCTTCGGGTGCGTTTCGACTATGCGGACACCTCGCCGGCGATGCACACGATTGGTCAGTTCGACGTGACCGTAGAGGATTCCACGTATGGCGATCGCACCGAGCTGAAGCTTGCGGTGCGGCGGTCTGAGGCCGAGCGTTTCGCGGAGGCTTTTGTGGAGGCGTTGTCGGGGCGGGGGGAGGTGATTGCGGGCCCTCGGGCCTAGCTGCATCGCTAGTGCCCTTGATCGTTAGACTCCGGCCTTCCCGACCGACTCGAATTACGGTACTGAATCGACGCCAGCGACGCCAGTGCGAGTCCGCAAAACGCCCTGGATGTATCAGCGCCGATATAAACTGAGATCGAGTCGACTCAGTAAACTCGACGCGCCGACTCACGACCGCTGGAGTATTTCGTCCGCCTCGGCGAACACGCTTTCCATGTCGTGCGTGGCGCCCTCTTCTATTTCCCGCTCACTGCGAGCAAGTATTTTGAGGATCTCCAGTTCGTGCTGCGTCTGTTGGTAACTCTGCGCGCTTACAAGGACGGCGGTGGCTCGTCCCCGCTGCGTAATTACGACAGGCTCCCGCGAGTCGCCGATACCCTTTATGATGCCAGCGGCATCCTGACGCAGATCTGAGATGGGAATGATTCGAGGAACGGCGCTCATGCTATCACCTGGTGTACTACCAACGGTACTCTCAACACCACCCCTGGCAATACGGTTCCGTCGCGGATAACGGCTTGATACTGTTTATGGCCACCCCCTGAAGCCTGTGACGTAGGAGGTGACCTCCATGCCACAAACTCCAGGAGGAAAGCCATGCGGTATTACCAGCCCCAGAAGCAGCACAACTACTTCGGCGGCGTCGACCTGCACACGAGCACGATGTATCTCTGCGTGCAAGATCAGGCTGGACAGGTCCAGCTTCACAAGAATATACGGAGTCGCCCCGG
>JAJCYP010000030.1 GCA_029262855.1 Bacteroidota bacterium
TTCTTCCGGACCCTCAGGAAGGACCAGAATTCGCGCATGATGTGGAGTTTGCCCATGGGAAGCCGTGTGTTTCCCGTTGGGATGCGTCGACACCGGGCAGGTTCCTGAGCCCGCCGCAACTGTGATGGGAACGCCGCGTACAGACGGGAAATTTTCGATCACAGATCCAACCCCTCCCCGTGTCTGGATTCCTTTTTGAACTGGTCGAGGGCCTGCGAATAGCCCTCCGCGCCATCCGGGTCAACAAGCTGCGTTCGCTGTTGACTACGCTCGGCATCATCATCGGCATTGTCTCGGTGACCGCCATGGCCACGGTGGTTTCCGGGATCGAGGGCGAGTTTGACGCGGACATGGCCGAACTCGGCACCGACGTGGTCTATATCGAGCGCATGCCCTGGATTCAGGGGCCGAACACCAAGTGGTGGGAGTTTATCAATCGGCCGAGGATGACGGAGGACGTAGGCGACGTGGTGGCAAAGCGGTCGCGAGCGGCGGCGGCCATCACCACTCAGGTCAGGACCTTTCGCGGCGCCAAGTATCAGGGGCGCGTGCTACCCCGCGGTGTCGTGGTGAACGGCGTTTCGGCTTCGTATCCCAACGTCCACGATGTCCAACTTCAGGACGGTTTCTTCTTTTCCGAACTGGATGATCGCGCCGCGCGGCGGGTGGCCGTGATTGGCGCCGAAATCGCGTTGCAGCTGTTTCCCGTCGAGGACCCGATCGGCAAGGAAATCAGGCTCGGCGGCACCCGATATCGTGTTGTGGGTGTGGGGCTGCGAGAGGGTGAAGGGGCGCAGGGAGCCACTGGTTTTGACTGGCAGGTCCGCATCCCGTTTGGCGCCTTCAAGGCCGAGTACGGCACACGGTACCGGGATGTATCCGTCCAGGTCAAGGTCGCCGATGGTTTTTCGGTGGACGATGCCAAGGATGAACTGACCGGAATTGTCCGGGTAGCCAGAAAACTGGACGCAGCCGAAGCGGACAACTTTGAGATCAACGACTCCGGCGCCATCCTTGCCGCGGTCGAACCGGTCAAGGCAGCCATCTATGGCATCGGCATATTTCTTACCGGGCTGTCCCTTCTGGTCGGCGGCATAGGCGTCATGAACATCATGTTCGTGTCGGTCAAGGAGCGCACTCGCGAGATCGGGATCCGGAAGGCGGTCGGCGCCAAACGAAGAACGATCCTGCTCCAGTTCCTGATTGAGGCCGTGGCCGTGAGCCTGATTGGGGGTGTGGTCGGAGTACTGCTCTCCATTCCCGTCTTCCTCGGAGTTCGAACATTCCTTCCGGCCGAACTCGGAGTCGGCGTGGTCATGCTGGCGTTCGGCATCTGTATGGCCATCGGTATCATTTTCGGTCTGGCGCCGGCCTGGTCCGCCGCCAACGCCGAGCCCATCGACGCCCTCAGGTACGAATAAGCCATGGCCTTTCTGGAAGCAATTCGCATGGCCTTGGAGGCACTCCGGGGAAACAAGACACGATCGTCGCTGACTCTGCTGGGCATGGTGATCGGTGTCTTTGCCATCATCGTTTCGGTCACTGCCGTCAAGGTGATCGACGTGTACTTCAACGAGAAGCTCAATTTTCTGGGCGTCTCCACCTTCACGATCTCGCAGTACCCCGTTATCCAGATCAACGAGGGGCGGGGGTCGCGAAACAGGCCTCCCATCACCTACGAGCAGGTTGAGCGGCTGAGCAGGGCCATGCGCACGCCGGTGGCCGTGGGTGTCATCGAAGACTTCAGTGTGGGAGCCGTTCGGTACGGAGACCGCGAGACTGAACCCAACATGGTTCTGATCGGTGCGGATCAGCACTTGCTTGCGAACTACTCCTACGATCTGAAGTCGGGCCGGTACATCACCGAGCAGGACATCCAATACGCCCGGTCTGTGGCCGTCCTGCTGGAAGACGCTGCCGATCTGTTGTTTCCGAACGAATCGCCTCTGGGAAAGACGGTCCGCTTCCGTGGTCACAAGTTCGAGGTCATCGGCGTCTTGGAGAATCAGGGGAGTTTCCTGGGCTTCAATCAGAACACCCGGTTCTTCATTCCGGTGACACGCGGTTTCACGCTGTACGGGAACCCGAATCGAAACATCGCAAGCATCTCCGTCCGAGTGCCCCAGGCTACGATGATGGCCGTGGCGATGGAAGAGGCGACCGGACGAATGCGGGTCATTCGCCGCGTGGGACCCGGGGACGACA
Source organism: Bacteroidota bacterium (assembly GCA_029262855.1). Taxonomy (GTDB): domain Bacteria; phylum Bacteroidota; class Rhodothermia; order Rhodothermales; family UBA10348; genus JABDJZ01. The sequence continues at coordinate 2,206 of JAJCYP010000030.1, forward strand.
ACAACTTTGAGGTCTCGACAAACGACAGCATCAGCCGGGTCTTCGACGCCTTCACCGGGACGCTGACCACGGCCGGGGCCGGAATCGGATTGATCGCGCTCCTTGCGGCCGGGATCGGGATCATGAACATCATGCTGGTTTCCGTGACCGAGCGCACCCGGGAAATCGGAATCCGAAAGTCGGTCGGCGCCAGGCGGAAGGACATCATGCGACAGTTCCTGATCGAGGCGTTCGTGCTCTGTCAGATCGGCGGCATTATCGGGATCCTGCTCGGCGCGCTGGTCGGCAACCTCACCGCGGTTTACTTTGAGATCTCCGCGGCCTTTCCCGTTGATTGGGCCATCTTTGCCGTGGTGATGGTGACGATCATTTCGCTTGTCTTTGGTGGCTACCCGGCCCTGAAAGCAGCGCGACTCCGTCCCATCGACGCACTTCGCTACGAGTAAACGGATCGGACATGTCTGCGGAAGCTAAGAGACGCGTCGGCCAGGAAGTGGCCGGCTGGGTTGAGAACGGAACCGTGGTGGGAATGGGCACCGGCTCAACCGCCGCCATGGCGATACGGGCCTTGGGTGAACGCATTGCGCGAGAGAACCTGCAGGTGCAGGGAGTGCCGACGTCTTTCTTTTCCGAGCAACTGGCCCGGGAGTGCGGAATCCCGCTCACCACGCTGGACTCGTCTCCCGAGCTCGATCTGGCATTCGACGGAGCCGACGAGGTGGATCCTGCGCTGAACCTGATCAAGGGACGCGGCGCGGCCCATACTCGCGAGAAAGTGGTCGCCGCCGCAGCCCGGCGATTCGTGGTGCTGGTGGACGACAGCAAGCTGGTCGCGCGCCTCGGCACGAAGATGCCCGTACCCGTCGAGGTCGTGCCGATGGGAGTCACCCCGATCCTTCGCCGACTGACGGATCTGGGCGCCACGTGCAAAATCCGGATGGGGGAGAAGAAGGACGGTCCGGTAGTGTCCGATCAGGGCATGTGGATCGTCGATGCGCGCTTTGACGGGATTGATGATCCCGAGGCACTGGCCCGGAATATCTCGCTCATGCCGGGTGTGGTGGACCACGGGCTGTTTCTGGGCCTTGCCACCGACGTCCTGATTGGGCTGCCAGACGGGAGTGTGGAGCATCGGCGCGCCGGGTAGGAGCGCGCGGACGCCGGCCTAAAGCACCCGGTCCACGGCCTCATTCAATCGCGACACCTGAATCAGTTCGAGTTCTCTCGACTGCGCCTCGCCGGCATTGGCTGACGGGATCACGGCCGCCTTGAAGCCGAGCTTTTCTGCTTCCTTCAGGCGCTTGGCGAGTTGCGAGACGCCTCGAACCTCGCCGCCCAGGCCGACCTCGCCAACGAAGAGTGTTCGTTGTGGAAGCGCCCGGTCAAAGAGCGAACTCGCCACGGCCATCGTGATTCCGAGATCGACTGACGGCTCAACCAGGCGCAGTCCGCCGGTGACGTTGACGAAGACGTCGTGGGTCGAGAGCTTCATTCCTTCCCGCTTTTCCAACACGGCCAGCAGCATCTGAAGGCGCCGGGCATCAAACCCGGTGGCGGAACGCTGCGGCGTCGAGTAGGAAGTCGGCGTCACGAGCGCCTGCAGCTCCGCGAGAACCGGGCGCGTTCCCTCCAGGGTGCTTACGACCGCAGTCCCGGACGCCGCCTTTCCGTTCTCAGGCAAAAAGATTCGGCTTGGATTGTCGACGGGTCGAAGGCCGTTCCCGTGCATTTCGAACACACCGATCTCGTTGGTCGAGCCGAATCGGTTCTTGGCGGCCCGCAGGATCCGGAAGGCATGATGGCGATCGCCTTCCAACTGGAGAACCGTATCCACCATGTGCTCAAGCACTCGGGGACCCGCAATGGTCCCCTCCTTGGTCACATGTCCCACCAGAAAGACAGCCATTCCTGTGTCTTTGGCCTGTCGGATGATGCGGGCTGCACACTCGCGCACCTGGCCGACGGAGCCCGGAGCACTGGAAAGCGACGGGAGGTGAAGGGTCTGAATGGAGTCGACGATCATGATGGCCGGATCAAGATCCGCGGCCGTCTGGATGGCGCCCTCCACGTTTGTTTCCGGAAGAAGGTGAACCGAGTCGGCCTGCACGTCAAGCCGGTTGGCCCGCAACCGCACCTGTGCGGGGGATTCCTCACCACAGACATAGAGCACCTTGCGATCGGCCAGGAGCGCTGCGATTTCGGTCAGCAGGGTGCTTTTTCCGATGCCGGGATCACCCGCTACCAGCGTGACAGAACCGGGGACGATCCCGCCCCCCATCACGCGGTCAAACTCGCGGACCCCAGTGCTCAGCCGTTCCTGGTCCTCGGACCGGACATCGCCGAGACGCACGGGTTTTACGGCACTTCGATGGGACGTCCGCTTCTGGACTCCCAGCTCTTCCACCATGGTGTTCCAGGACCCGCAGATTGTGCACTGGCCCGTCCACCTCGGCGCTTCGTGTCCGCATTCCTGACAGACGAAACAAGTCTTTATCTTTGGCATGTCTTCAACATAGAAGAGGGGGAGTGTCATGTGAATGTCACAACTCTCGACTTCTCCTGTGCTTCTACAACAAGTTCCGTGAAGACGCGTACGTTCGAATTCTCTGCTATCTGGCTCTCCTCCCATGCCCCTGGTACGAACCCTCCTTGTAGAGCCGGCCGGTTCCGTGGGGCGCTACGCGCTCCTGCTGTGGAAGGCGTTCGCCACGCTGGGGGACATGAAGTCGTACCGCAAGAACATCTTCGACCAGATGGTGCATGTGGGCCTAGAGTCCATGCCCATCGTAGCCTTGGCCGCAGCGTTCTCGGGAGCCGTCACCACGGTGCAGGCGGCCTATCAGTTGGTCTCGCCGCTCATTCCAACGAGTATCATCGGCTCCATCGTGGTGCCGTCCATGATCCTGGAGTTAGGCGCAGTGTTGACCGGGTTCATACTGGCCGGTCGGGTTGGCGCGCGGATCGCGGCGGAGTTGGGCACAATGCGGGTCACCGAGCAGATCGACGCGCTGGAGGCCATGGGGCTGAACTCAGTGGGCTATCTGATTGTCCCGCGGGTGCTGGCCGGCGTATTCATGTTTCCCGTGCTCTATGTGGTGGCGAGCTTCGTTGGCATCACCGGTGGAATGGCCGTTGGTGTCTTTGGGGGCTTCGTCCCGCTCGGCGAGTTCGTGGCGGGCGCGCGGGAGTTCTTTCAGCCGTTCGATCCGGTATTTGGTCTGATCAAGTCGCTCGTCTTCGGATTCACCATTACGTCCATTTCCTGCTACAAGGGGTATTTCACGAAGGGTGGGGCCGAAGGCGTAGGCCGGGCAACCACCGAAGCCGCGGTCATGAGCTGCGTCTATCTCCTGGTTGCGGACCTCTTCCTGGCCGTAACGCTATTGTAAGGCGATGATAAAGGTCGACAATATTTCGAAGAGCTTCGGGGACAAGCAGGTCCTCTTCAACGTTTCGCTGGAGATTCGCGAGGGCGAGACGACGGCGGTCATTGGCCGCTCCGGTTCGGGGAAGTCGGTGCTGATGAAGCACATCATCGGTCTTCTGATCCCTGACGAAGGTCGCGTGTTCGTCGATGGTGTTAACATTGATGACATCTCGTATGCGGAGCTGCGTAAGGTCCGCCAGCAGTTCGGAGTTCTCTTTCAGGGCGGGGCCCTCTTCGACTCGATGAGTGCGTTTGAGAATGTGGCATTCCCGCTGCGGACCTTCACCTCCAAATCCGATTCAGAGATCGCCTACGAGGTGCATCAGTGCCTGACGATGGTGGAACTACCCGACGTCGGCAAGAAGATGCCATCAGAGCTTTCGGGCGGCATGCAGAAGCGCGTTGCACTGGCCCGGGCGATTGCCCTGCGCCCCAGGTACATCCTCTATGACGAGCCCACCTCGGGTCTCGATCCGGAGACCTCCAACACCATCGACGATCTGATCAAGAGCCTGGCCGAACAGCTCAACGTAACCAGTATTGTCATCACCCACGACATGCATTCGGTACTGTCCATCGCAGACCGTGCGGCCTTCATTTACAATGGCCGCATGCACTGGGTGGGGACGATTGACGAATTGCATGCCTCCACGGACAAGACGCTATGCGACTTTGTGAAGGCCAACGAATATCAGATCGGTCCACGATCCTAGCAGCACACCAGTGAAGTGAAGTACTCCAACGAGATTAAGGTCGGTGCCACGATTATCATCGCGACGGTCATTTTCATTCTGGGGGTTCGGTACTTCGAAGACCTTCCGCTCTTTCGCGGTACCCATCAACTGGAGACCGAGCTGAGCAACGCCGCCGGCCTCATTCCAGGCAATGTGGTACGCGTGAACGGGGTCGTAGTCGGCTCGGTCGACGCCGTCCGCATCAACCCGCAAACCAATGGAGTCCGCGTGGGCTTTCACGTGGACAGCGGCCTTCCCATCCCCGAGGGCTCGCGGACCATGGTGTCTGGTTTCGATGCGCTCGGCGTGGTGCGGCTCGATATCGCTCTGGGTCCGGCTGACAATCCACGCATCCCCGAGGGCGGGTTCGTCGAGGGCCGGGTGACCACAGACCTCGTGGCCGAGTTGACGGATCGGGCTCCGCTTCTCTTCGACCAGGTGGATGAGATCGTCGGTAACGTGAACGCCGTACTCGGCGATTCGCGTGTGCTTCTCGGCAGTGATTCGGATCTCCAAGGCGCGCTCCTCTCGGCCCGACGCTCAATGACAACCATGGACAATCTGCTGCGGACCCAGCAGGCCAACATCGCCTCGGCCATCGAGAACGTGAATGGCGCCTCTGGCAGTTTCAACACGTTCATGGAAGGCAACGCCGATTCCCTCGCGGCCGCGGTCTCAGGCCTCAATGCAACCATGGCCCAACTGGAGAGCACGCTCGACGGCCTGGATGGAACCACCGCTGCCATCGACGAGCTCCTCGGAAAACTGAACCGAGGTGAGGGTACGCTGGGCCTCCTCCTGAATGATGAGACCATGTACCATCGCACGGACTCACTGCTGACCAGCCTGCAGGCGCTCATCGACGATTTCCAGGTCAATCCAGGGAAATACCTCAAGGAGATGCGTCTGGTGGATCTATTCTGACAAACGTTCGAATACGTGTCCATGCCCGACTACCAGGAATCCCTCACGCTCTTCCACGAATGGACCGAAACCGACAGCCTGCGCCGCCACGCGTATGCCGTTGAGGCCGCTCTGGCGGCCTACGCCCGCCACCTGGAGGAGGATGAGGAGCTCTGGCGGATCACCGGGCTCCTCCATGACATGGACTACGAGAAGCACCCGACGCCCGAAGAACATCCGTTTGTCGGGGTCGCCGTGCTGAAAGAACTGGGATATCCCGCCCTGGTGACGGACGCGATTCTGGGACACGCCACCTACAGCGGAACGCCACGGGAGACCCTGTTGGCGAAGGCCCTCTTCGCGTGTGACGAACTGGCCGGGTTCATCACGGCCTGTGGCTACGTGCGACCAACGAATCTCGAGGGTCTCACACCGAAGTCGGTCAAGAAGAAGCTCAAGGACAAGGCCTTTGCGGCCGCCGTCAGCCGTGAGGACATTCGGCAGGGTGTGGAGGAATTGGGAGTGGAACTCGATGCGCACATCGCCCGGGTCATTGAGGGGATGCAGGCGGACGCGGACCGGTTGGGGTTCTAGGGATGGAGGACATCGAACCGCATCTGCCCGTTGAGAACGTCGAGGAGGCGAAGGCCGTCACGCGAGCGAAGGCCCGTGATTTTCGGGATCTCCTGGCGAAGTACATGCGGCGCCACCTTCCGAATCCGGAGCCCAAGAGCAAGGCTACACCGGCCCCTCCACGCCAGGAAGGCGTGTACGGGAATCTGATTCTGATGCTGAGGATCATTCCGTGGGTCCTGGCGGCCACGATGGCGCTCTCCTTCGCGTGGGATTTCGACGGCATCGTCCTCTATCCATTCGGCTACGCGCTGAATCTGGAAGGGTTGATTCTGGTGCTCTCGGTGAGTGGTCTGATCGGGTTCTTTACGAACTGGCTGGCCATCACCATGCTGTTCAATCCGCGTGAGAAGAGGCCCATCTTCGGTCAGGGCCTCATTCCGTCGCAACGCGAACGGGTTATCTACCGGCTGGCCAGGGCCGTCTCTGATGAACTCATCAACGAGGAGATCATCAAGCAGAAGATTGAGGAGGCCCAGATAATTCCCCGCTATCGGGAAATGGCCATGTCGGTCACGCGAGGCATCCTTGAGGATCCCGATTTCAGAACCGAACTCAAGGTCATCGCGGCCGATTACGTCGAGACGGTGCTCACGTCCGATGAGGTGCGCAAACGGATTGTGGAGTTCACGGCCGAGAAGCTCGAGAAGGCACTGGGAGAGGGCGTAGGCGGTCTGGCCCTGAAGGCGTACCGATACCTCAACGAGGATGACTTCAAGCGTCGGCTGGACAAGGCGGTACATGCCATCCCCGGCAATCTGGACGTCGTACTGGACGGCATGGATCATCTACTCGACGAAATCCCCGGTCGTATCGAGGCCCGGTCCGAAGACATCGAGATCTGGTCCACCCGCATGGTTCTCGGGTTCGTCGAGAAGCTCGACGTGTACTCCATGATCATGAGCAACATCGCCCGCTACGACGAGCGGCAACTGGAAGACCTCCTCAAGAAGAGCACCAACGAACAGCTCAACTACATCAAGTACCTGGGCGGCGTGCTGGGGACGATTGGCGGCTTCGTCATCTGGGAACCGCTCCTGTCGCTGGGGATCCTCGGTACCATCGTACTGATTCTCTACGCATTGGACGAGACGCTGTATCGGGCAGGAAAGAAGCGGGCGGTCACTGCGGCCGAGTAGGTCCCGAGCGGCGTGGCCCCCGAAGGTGGTCCGACCGAGGGCCCGGCAGAGTCACATCCCGGAGTCCGGTGTCTGGGTCCGCTCGTTCGCGACGGCTTCGTGCGGAACGTCCATTTCAGGATGCATCTTGAAGCATCGCCTGCAACGAGGCTCGTAGGATTCGGTCGCTCCAAGCAGCAGGCGGGAGTCCGCGGGCGTCAGGCGCTGGGAGTGGTTGGCCGGCGCGCCGCAGACCACGCAAATGGCGTGCAGCTTGGTGACGTACTCGGCGACGGCCATCAACTGAGGCATGGGCTCAAAGGGGCGCGCCAGATAGTCCTGGTCCAGACCGGCAACGATGACCCGGCGCCCATCGCGGGCAAGCTGGGTGCAGACTTCCACAAGGGTCTCGTCGAAGAACTGGCCCTCGTCAATCCCGATTACCGTGGCATCACTGGTGAGCAGAAGAATCTGCGACGGCGAGGATACCGGAGTTGAGGGGATGACGGACTCATCATGCGAGACGACTGCATCCTCGTCGAACCGGGTGTCGATGGCCGGCTTGAAGATTTCAACCCGCTGCTTGGCGATGCGCGCCCTCCGCATGCGCCGAATCAACTCCTCCGTCTTGCCACTGAACATGGACCCGCAAATCACCTCAATCCAACCGGCCTTGGACGAGGTATGCAGAATCGTAGGCTCCATGAACAGATAGGGACTTTGAGAGGAATGGACGCTCCGGTTCGGGCACGCGTGGCCGAGAACCAGTCTGAAAGATAGCGCCTCAGATGCGAATAAGATCCTCTGTTCGGACCCAGCCAGTCACCCCATTGGGCAACGTGACGCCAGTCCAATCGGCCGCGGTACCTGTCACCGTTACCAGGAGGCCCTCATGGATTTCCAATTCGGGAGAATCGGTGGCCGCAGGAGAGGCGAATAGCGGCGTCTCGGCGGCGCCGACGACAGCTGCCGGCGGATCGGGCGGGTTCTTCGAGACTCCCAGACCAAGGCCGATTCCCACCAGGCCCACCAGAGCCGACGTCCAGAGCCCGCGACGAATCCACTGGGAGTCCATAGAGCGCCTGGCCCCGACGGCCATCAGTCCGCACCAGACCAGGTATGCCAGAAGCCCCAGTCCAAACAGAAGGCCGGCACCCAGGTGTCGATCCAGCACGCGCCATACCGACTGGCCGAAGCTGTCGGGCAGGCGCGAAAACTGATCGCGCGTCCTGGCCTGAGCGATGGAAAGATTGTGCAGCACCATACGGTCGTCCGGGGTCAGCCGACGGGCACGTTCAAAGCTGGCGACCGCCTCTCCGAGTTGATCGAGCCTGTAGTGGGCGACTCCGAGATTGTAGTGGAGTGCGGGGTTCTCGAAGCCTGCTGTCAGCGCCGATTCAAACGCGGCAATGGCCTGCGTGTATCGACCGGCCTCGATCAGTGCAGTGCCTTCGTCGAAGAGCCGCACGGCCTCCGGAACGCCTGCGGAGGCCTCCTGCGGGTTGGCAGCCGCCGGACAACCCGCGCCGGCCACGAAGGCCGAGAGAATCAGTACCCGAAGGATTCTCATGCCTTCATTCTATCGTCCAGCGTCAGCAGCAGGTCAGCGGCCCGATCCCGGTCAGTTGCCATGGCCTCCGGCGTGGGCCTGACCGGCGAGAAACGGGCGCCGTCACAGGAGTCCAGGAACGCCATAAGCTGGACCCGAACGTCCTGCGGGACGTCGTTGGCATTCAAGGCGCGGTCGAGCCCCTCTCGGGTCAGGCCCTGTTCGGCGACGTTGAGACGATTGCCGACAAATCCAAGTAGGGCGCGCTCCAGGGCCTCGTAGTATCCAGCCACGTCGTCATCCCGAAGCCGCTGGTCCGCCGCCTTGAGGTGTTTGCGAGCCAACGGACCCGCTCGGCGCAGCCTGGCGACGGCCGGATTGGCCGCCAGATGTTGAGCATGTCGCCCGAGCAGCAGGGTGGCGCCAAGCAGCAAACCCGGGAGCAGCAGCGCCAGGTAGGGCCACGTCTGACGGTGGAGGGGCTCGCGGTCAACCGGAATCCACCGCGTGGTAGCGGGGACCGGCCCGGCGATGTCGTCCACGGGCAAGCCGCCCGAGAGCGCCAACACCGTGGCGGCCGGCGTGCCCGTGCCGGTCACGGTGATGGAGGCAGCGGCTGACGCTTCCGTTATGTAGCGTTGGGCGGAGGGATCGAACCAGGTATAGACCACCTCAGGCATCTCGAATGTCCCATTGGACCTGGGCACGAGGACGTAGGTGAATGTCTTCGATCCCCGGAGCTGGGGCCCGGACCGATCAATGGAGGTGCTCACCTGAGGATCGTACTGCTCGAAGGCGCCGGGTGCCTGGAAGTCCGGTGGCGCGAGCGTGGCCAGATTGCCATTGCCGGTGATCCGAACGGTCAGTTGAAGAGATTCACCAACCTCGAGCTCCGTCCGGTCAAACGAGGCGGAGAATCGGAGCGAGCCGACGGCGCCCTGGAACGTGTCGGGGGCGCCCGGCGGCAGGGGCCGCGATTCAAGGGTCAAGGCTGCGGAACTCAACTCGACAGGCGTGAACCTGCTCTGGAGCGAGAAGAACCGGGCCATCGGATCCGACGATCTGGACGGGAGGATCGCTTCCGATTCAATCTTGAGGGGGTCAATTGCGAGTTCACCGGACCGGGTGGGGAAGACGGCTGCGCGTTTGAGCGTGATGCGGTTGTATCGAAGGCCGTCACGGACCACCACCTGAGGGATGGGGCGCGGCTCGACCTCGAGTTCCTCCCGCCAGAAACCCTCGGCATCCCAGGAATCGGTGAGGCGGCTTTGCCGCAGTTGGATGCCCTCCCTGAAGTACAGCAGATAGTTGACCGTGACCTGCTGGTTCTGGACGGCCGACGAAGCGCTCGGAACGACATCGATGAAGATGTCCCGCGCATCGGGGTCGATCTCCTCGGCCGGGGTATTCGGGGCCTGTCGCTGAAACGGCGCAAACGGATTGGAGCGGGCTGGCGCACGGCGGGCCGGACGCTGGGCCTGTGGAATCACGTTGACGGCGATGGACTCCGTAGTGTACGTCCTCCCCTGGATGGTCACAGATACGGGGCCAATCCGGGCCTGTCCCTCTCGAACCGGACGGTAGGTCCATGTGAAGCCGACACTCTGGGTGACCGCCCCATTGACGATGGACATGCTGGTCTGCCGACTCGGGTAGGTCGAGACGAGCACGAGTCCCTCGGTTTCCGGCGCTGTGGGGTTCTCCAGGCTGCGCAAGCCCTGAATCTCCAGCGTGAAGCCGACGGTCTCCTCGGTGCCTATGGTGGCGTCCGAAACACTCGCTCTGACACGGATATCCTGGGCAAGAACCGGCGAAATGCCAGCCAGCAACAGGCCGAAGATCAGGACGAATCGCCTGAAGCCCTCCTCCCGGACCGGATATGAACCACGCGCGACCATCGACTACCAGTCCTTTTCCACGCGACGGGGCCTGGTCTTCATTTTCTGTACCTGCCGGAGAAGCTGCTCCTCTTCATTCTCCAGGGCCTCAAGAATCCGCTCGGCTTCTTCCTGACTCAACTGGTCCTGCTGTTCCTGGGGCTGCTGATCCTGCTGCTGCTCCTGTTGGTCTTGCTGCTGGTCCTGCTGCTCCTGGTCTTGCTCCTGGTCCTGGTTCTGTTGGTCCTGATTCTGCTCGCCGTCCTCGTTCTGTTCCTGATCCTGGTTTTGGTCGTCCTGCTCCTGATCCTGTTCCTGATTCTCCTGCTGTTCCATCTGGCGACGCACGAACTCGTAGTTGAATCGCGCCGCCTCGTTGGACGGATCCTGAAGCAGAGCCTGCCGATACCGGGCCAGCGCGCCTTCCATGTCCTCGGCCCGATAAGCCGCACCGCCACTGTTGTACGCCGCGGCGGATCCGGAGGCATCACCTGGGGCCAGCGCGAGGGCGGCTTCGAACGCGCTTTGAGCGCCCTCGAAATCACCCTGACGGTAGAGGGCGGCACCGAGATTATTCAGCAGGCCACTGTGGGTCGCATCGGGCTCGGCGGTGTCAAAGTCCGCCAGGGCCTCGCGGTACGCCGCCGCAGCCTCCTCAAAACGCTCTTGACGCATGAGTGCGTTTCCCTGCCGGCCCTTTGTCTTGTCGCCGGGGCCGATGCCGAACAGCAGCGCGATCATGAATACGAATCGGATCATGTTGATGACGGGCTAAAATTGGCAAAACGATTGCCGGCCGGCTTGACCCGGTCAGACAGGACGACCTCAATCAGCAGGAGGAGGAGTCCCAGAGCCAGCGGCCACTGGTACTGCTCCTGGTATTCCTCGAACTCCTCGGCTCCGAACGTGGTTCGGTCCAGCCGCTCCAAGGCGGTCGTGAGACTGGAAAGGGAGCTCGAAGTGCGGGCGATGCGAAAGTACGTCCCGTCCGAGGCCAACTGTTGAAGCGCGGCTTCCTCCAGACGCGTGGTGACCACGCGACCGGCCTGATCCTTCTTGAAGTCGACCTGGCGGTTGCCGCGGTAAACCGGAATCGGAACGCCCTCGGTCTCGCCGACACCGGCGGCGAACATGACGATGGACTCACTGCGGGCTTCGGTCAGGATCTCGTCAATGTCTGCCACGTGGTTTTCGCCATCGGAGACGAACAGCAGGGCTCTGGTCCGTGGCTCATCCTCGCCGCCGGCATGCGGAGCTCGAAAGGCACGCATCGAAATCTTGAGAGCCTCGCCGAAGTCTGTCCCGGGGGTCGGAATGAGCGACGGATCCGCAACATCCAGGAAAAGCCGGACGGCACCATAATCGGTGGTCAAGGGCGTCTGGATGAACGCGTCGCCGGCGAACAGGACAAGGCCCACGCGGTCCCCCCGGAGGTTGTCGAGCAGCTTCTTGATCTCGTTCCGCGCTCGCTCCAGGCGGTTCGGGGCGACATCTTCCGCCATCATCGAGAGGGAGACATCCAGTGCAATCACCAGGTCAATGCCCTCGCGCTGCACCTCTTTGAGTTTGGTGCCGAACCGGGGTCCGGCGAGCGCCAGGCTGATCAGTCCGATTCCGGCCACGGCAAAGGCCCCTTTCCAACGCCGCCGCCGGACACTGACCGCCGAACTGAGCCGTGAAACCAGGCTCCGGTCACCAAACCGGTCGATGGCCTTTCGTCTCCGGTACGCCGCCAGGAGCAGCAGGCCGACGGCCGCGGGAACGGACGCCAGGGCCCAGAGCCATATGGGATGCAGCCAGTTCACGGGAAGCGTCGGAAGAGGGTAGTGGAGAGCAACAGTTCGAGCAGGAGCAGGGCGAACGCCGGAATCAGGAAGTACGGATAGCGCTCCTCGTAATCGGTGTACACCCGCTCTTCGATCTTGGTCTTTTCGAGTTCACCGATCTCGTCATAGATCTCCCGAAGCGCAGCGTTGTTGGTGGCTCTGAAGTACTGGCCCCCAGTGCTTTCGGCCACCTGGGTCAGCATCTGTTCGTCGATCTCGACGGGCACCATCCGGCGCTGACGCCCGGCAAAGGGATGGTCGATGACGAACGGGGCCTCGCCGCGGGCACCTACTCCAATCGCATAGACCCGGACACCGATGGTCTTGGCGACTTCGGCTGCCGTCTCCGGGCTCAGCTCGCCGCGGTTGTTCTGCCCATCGGTCAGCAGGATGATCACCTTGCTGGTGGCCGAGGTATCCTTGAGCCGATTGACGGCCATCGCCAGCGCCGTTCCAATCGCCGTGCCGTCCTCGATCACACCCACCTCGACCTCGCTCAGCATGCTGAGCAGGAAGTTGTAGTCGAGCGTCAGGGGAGCCTGGGTGTAGGCCTTGGCGGCAAAGACAACGAGGCCAACCCGGTCTGAGGTGCGTCCGTCGATGAACTCGGCGCCAACCTGACGCGCCGCCTCGAATCGATTCGGACGAAAATCCTCGGCCCTCATCGAGGTCGAGGTATCCAGCACCATCATGATGTCCACGCCCTCGGCAAACCGCTCGCGGGTCACATTGCGCTCCTGCGGCCGGGCGAGCGCGATGATGGCCAGGCCCATGGCGACACTCCTGAGCACCATCGGAGTGTGGCGCAGGTATACCCTGAGGGTCGGCCGAAGGCCTGCCGCGAGGGAGACCGTGGAAAACTGGAGTCCACTCTCTGATCGGGACTTCCACAGGCGCCAGCCCAGGAATACGGGGATCAGCAGAAGCAGCCCAAGCCAGGCTGGCTGGGCAAACGGATAGGGAAAGTTCATGCGCCTTCCTCCCCGGTGGCGTCAGAGGTGGGTGCGGCGGGCGGTGGTGCCAATTCGCGCTCGGCTCGCTCGATCGACGCGCGTGCGTCCTCCAGCGTACGGACGGCGCGATCGGGGGCAGGGTGCTGGTCGGCGAACTTGACGAGGTCGGCCTCGGTCAGGAGCCGACGGACCTCTCCAACTCGTTCGGATTGGAGAATGGGTCTGCGGCCCAATTCCGAGAGCAGTTCGCCTGTGGTAAGCTCACGAGCGGGGACGCGCGTGCGTCGGGCGATGTAGGTGCGGACGATGTCCGACAACTCAACGAAATAGGGCTTGATGCCCTCCGAGTCCGGGCTGACCGAACCCAGCGCCTGGATTCTGCGCATGGCCTCATCGAACGGGGGCTCGGTGGGCTCCACGTATTCCGGTTCGCCTTCCTCCTCATCTTCGGGGACTCTGCGAAGGAAGAAGTACCAGAAGAGGAGTCCGGCCACCAGAACGCCCAGGATCCAGGGCCAGATGGCCCGGGGAAACTCAACGAGCGGTGCCAGGTCCTGAATGTCTTCGGCATCTTCGGGGACGACCGACCTCACCGGAAGGACACCCGGGATTGAAGCAAACCAGGTGGTGTCCTGCTCGGTCCCAAGACCGATGCGCGCAGCGACCCGTGCCGTGTCGATGGCGAAGGAGGTCATCTCGTACACGGCCGAATCAACCTGACTCGCGTCCGGCAGCAGCCGGCTCCCGGCCGACAGCCGGCGCAGCAGCTCCAGATCGCCCGCCGTCCCGACAAGCCCGGCCAGTCCGTCGGCTGGGACATCATCCGGGAATACGGCGTACCGCGAGCCGTCGTGGCGAATGCGCACGGTGAGTCGTTGGCGCGCTCCGATGGAAAGCGTGTCTGTGTCGACGAGCGCCCGAACGGTCTGGGCTCCGGCCACGGGCGCGATCGAGAGCGCGGCGAGAAGGAGAAGGATCCGCCTCATCCTGAACGCCTGCGGTTTCGTCTCCGGAAGAACTGCACCAGCGGCTCCACGTAGCCTTCGTCCGTGTGTATCGCCACACGATCCACCCGAACGCGGCGCAGGAGTGCCTCGGTTTCGCGGCTGGCACGGTCGGCAGCGTCGGCGTAGTCGCTTCGCTGCTGGCGTGCGCCGGTGTCCACAACGCGGGTCTGCCCCGTTTCGGGGTCGGTGATTTCGAGGAGCCCCACGTTCGGCAGTGCCACCTCGGTCGGGTCGATCATCTGGATGGCGACGGTGTCGTGACGCCGGGACACCGCCCGCAGAGCCGTCTCATATCCCGTGGTCTGGAAATCGCTCAGTACGAGAACGATGGAGCGCCGGTTCAGCACTTGAAGCGCGTGGTTGAGCGCCACGGAGAGGTCGGTCCCCCTGGACTTGCTCTCGTGCGCGAACAGGTCCCGGATCAGGCGCAGGACGTGCCTGCGGCCCTTCTTGGGTGGGACGAATTCCTCGACCTGGTCGGAGAAGAGGAGTAGCCCGACCTTGTCGTTGTTCTGGATGGCACTGAAGGCGACTACGGCGCAGATTTCGGCGGCCATCTCGCGCTTGAACTTGCCCTGCGTGGCATAGTCGCCCGACCCCGAGACGTCCACAATCAGCATCACCGTCTGCTCGCGCTCCTCTTCGAAAACCTTGACAAAGGTGTCCTCGTAGCGAGCCGATACGTTCCAGTCAATACTGCGGATGTCGTCCCCGAACTGGTAGGGTCTCACCTCGGCGAACTCGATACCCTGCCCCTTGAAGGCCGAATGGTACTCACCGCCAAAAATATTCGAGACCAATCCGCGCGTGCGGATTTCGAGCTTTCTGATGGTCTTGAACAGTTCCTTCGGAATCATTGAGGTAGCGCCTGCCGGGGAGAGTCCGGTACAACGCGGACAGGGGACCACATGTTGTGTCGAAAAGGGAAGTAGTCGAGCCTAATTACTTGTTGGAACAAACAATGTCTCATCCGATACACGGGGACGGATCCTTGGGCGCTGGACACAGCCACCAAGCCTACGAAAAAGCATACCTCACATTCTCGCATACCATGAAAAAATCCATTCTCCTGGCGGCTGCTCTCAGCGTCGGTTTTGTCGGCACACTGACCACGTTTGACGTCGATCCGGTCCACTCCAACATCGGATTCAAGGTTCGCCACCTTGGGATCAGCAACGTGAACGGCAGTTTCACCGACTACGTGGCCACGGCCACCGTCGATCCCGAAGATCTGAGCACCCTCAAGGCCGAGGCCGTCATTCAGGTGGCCTCCGTCGACACCGGCATTGAGCGGCGCGACAACCACCTTCGCTCGGACGACTTCTTCAACGCCGAGGCTCACCCCACCATTACCTTCGTCTCGAAGGAAGTCCGCAACATCGACGGTTCCGAGTTCGAACTGGTGGGCGATCTCACCATCCGGGAGACCACCAGGGAAATCATTCTCGAGGGAGAGTTTCTTGGCCAGGCTACCATGCGCGGCAAGACCGTCGTGGCTTTCGAGGCGGAGGCCCGCATCAACCGCTTTGACTATGGACTCAAGTGGGATGCACTCACCGAGGCAGGTGGACTGATGGTGGGCGAAGAAGTACGGCTCATGCTCGAACTTGAAGCGGCCGCCCAGTAGACCCGGCAATGAATCCTCCTCGTTGCGAGAATGGTATTGAATCCAGGTCCGCCAGGAGGGAGGGCGGATCTGGCCTGCGCGGCGCAGCAGTCTTCGGACGGCTGCGCCGTGTTCTTGTGTGCGGGGACGTTTTTCACGACATCGTGTCTCGGCGCCGACTGTGCCCGTTGTATTTTCGTTCGAGTCCATCAGCCTGATCATCATGGCCGCCAGCATCGGAATAGTCGTATTTCCCGGATCCAACTGCGATCACGACGCCTACCACGCCTCCAAGCACATCATGGGGCAGGACGCGCGTTTCATCTGGCACAAGGAGACCTCGCTTGGTGAGGTAGACATGGTCATCGTCCCCGGCGGGTTTTCGTACGGTGACTACCTGCGCTCAGGTGCCATCGCCCGCTTCAGTCCGATCATGCAGGATATTGTCCGCTTCGCCAACGCAGGGGGACCAGTGCTGGGTGTCTGCAATGGGTTTCAGATCCTCTGTGAGGCCGGCCTGCTTCCCGGAGCCCTGATGCGGAACGCGTCGCTGCGTTTTGTCTGCCGGCCCGTGGATATTCGTGTGGAGTCGACTTCGACGCCCTTCACGCAGGGGCTGGAGGCGGGGGAAATCCTGACGATTCCAGTCGCGCACGGTGAGGGCAACTACTATGCCTCGCAGGACGCCCTGGGTCGGCTGGAGGCCGAGGGTCAGGTAGTCTTCCGGTACGTAACGCCGGAGGGCGAGGCGACTCCGGAAGCCAATCCAAACGGCTCAGCCAACAACATCGCCGGCGTTCGGAACGCGGCGGGAAACGTCGTCGGGATGATGCCACATCCGGAGCGCCACGTAGAGAGCCTGCTGGGTCACTCGGACGGGATCAGGATTTTCGAGAGCGTGATGGGCCAGCTGGCCTAGCCTCTCCGGGATCGTCTTCGCCATCGGGGCACGAGAACAAGCGCTGCCAGCATCAAGCTCAGCAGTACGATCGCCACCCAACTGTACAGGCGGAACATTGAAATGCTCCCGGCCAGCGCCCGGTAGCGGATGATGTGGCCCATCCGGGACTGCCACACGTCGATTTCCGCACTCAACGCCTTGATCCGGGTCGAGTCTGCCTCGGTCGAGAGGCTCTGTCGTCGAGTCAACCTGACGCCGAGAGAATCCAGTCCGTCGGCGTACAGCTCGTCGGCCGATGCATCCTGACGCAATCCCTGGACGGCCTCGGCCCGCAGGACCGGCAAGGCCATCTCGGTCCCGGCCAGACTCCTCGCGACGCTGAACAGCGTCAGGACTACCAGGCCAGTCAGAATCCAGCGCCCCACTTTGAGGACGCGGTGGGCGGAAAGCGGCACTATTGACTCAGCGTTGCCTTGATGTATTCCCGTCGCATGGTCGCGATGCCCTTGATGGAAATACCCTTCGGGCACACCGCTTCGCACTCGGCGTGGTTGGAACAGTCACCGAAGCCCTCGGCCTCCATCTGATCCACCATGTTCACAACGCGCTGGGCGCGCTCGGCCTGCCCCTGAGGCAACAATGCCAGGTGCGAAATCTTGGCCGCCGTGAAGAGGGAGGCTGAGGCATTGGGACAAGCGGCAACGCACGCGCCACAACCAATGCAGGCGGCATAGTCGAACGCTTCGTCGACAACAACCTTGGGAATCGGAATGGCGTTGGCGTCGGGCGCAGCACCCGTACTGACAGACACGTAGCCACCGGCCCCGATGATGCGATCGAATGCGGAGCGGTCGACGACCAGATCACGGATGATCGGGAAAGCAGACGCACGCCAGGGTTCGACGACGATGGAATCGCCGTCCTTGTAGTGCCGCATGTGAAGCTGGCAGCAGGCGGTTCGTTGCTGAGGCCCGTGGGCCACGCCATCCACGACCACGCCGCACGAACCACAGATTCCCTCGCGGCAGTCATGATCGAACTCGACGGGGTCTTTCCCCTCCATGATCAACTGCTCATTGAGCACATCCAGCAGCTCCAGAAAGGACATGTGCGGATTGGCATCCGGAACCACATACTCCTCGAATCGACCCGTGTCCCTGGGTCCCTTCTGGCGCCAGACTTTCAGTTTGATCTGCATCTCTATTGCTCGTTGACGGCTACTTGTAGCTACGGGTGGTCAGTTTCACGTTCTCGAAGTCCAGTTCTTCCCTGTGAAGGACCGGCTTCGACGGGTCGCCGCTGTATTCCCAGGCAGCCACGTGGGAGAACTCCGCGTCGTTTCGCTTGGCCTCGCCTTCGGCCGATTGGAACTCTTCGCGGAAATGCCCACCGGCTGATTCCTCGCGCGTGAGGGCGTCGAGTGCCATCACCTCGCCGAGCTCGAGGAAATCGGCCACGCGACCAGCGAATTCCAGGTTCTTGTTGTGCATCGCGTTATCGCCCGGGACCCGGACGTTCTGCCAGAACTCATCCCGCAGGGTGGAAATTTTGCCGATGGCCGTGGTCAGCCCCTCTCGGGTTCGCGACATCCCGACGTGATCCCACATGATGTGGCCCAACTCGCGGTGGAACTCCGTGACGGTCTTGCCACCCTGGATGGAGAGCAGTCTCTCGATCCGGGTCCGGGCCGCGTTCTCGGCCTCGTCGAACGCATCGTGCTTGGTCGAGGCTGCTTCCAAACGGCTGCTGGCGATGTAGTCGCCCAATGTGTACGGGATGACGAAGTAGCCATCGGCCAGCCCCTGCATGAGCGCCGAGGCGCCGAGCCGGTTCGCCCCATGGTCACTGAAGTTCGCCTCGCCCAGCACAAAAAGGCCGGGGACCGAGCTCTGCAATCCGTAGTCCACCCAGAGACCGCCCATCGTGTAGTGGACTGCGGGGTAGATGCGCATGGGCACCTTATACGGATTCTCTCCCGTAATCCGCTGGTACATCTCGAACAGGTTGCCGTAGCGCTCGCGGATGGCCTGCTCTCCGAGGCGTTTGATGGCGTCGGTAAAGTCCAGATAGACGGCCAGTCTGGTCTCGCCCACCCCGCGACCCTCGTCACAGACGTACTTGGCGTTTCGGCTGGCCACGTCCCGCGGAACGAGGTTTCCGAAGCTCGGATAGCGTCGTTCCAGATAGTAGTCCCGCTCGTCTTCCGGAATGGTCTCCGGGGCACGGGGGTCGCCCGGCTTCTTGGGAACCCAGACCCGGCCGTCATTCCGCAGGCTTTCGCTCATCAGCGTAAGCTTGGACTGGTACTCGCCCGAGACCGGAATGCACGTGGGGTGGATCTGCGTATAGCAGGGGTTCGCGAAGTGCGCCCCGCGCCGGTGGCATCGCCACGCTGCCGTAACGTTTGAGTTCTTGGCGTTGGTCGAGAGGTAGTAGACGTTGCCATAGCCGCCGGTGCAAAGCAGCACCGCGTCGGCAATGTGCCGCTCCAGTTCGCCGGTCACCAGGTTTCGCGTGATGATCCCGCGGGCGCGACCATCAATGTTCACCAGGTCCAGCATTTCACGGCGTGCAAACATCTCGATGTTGCCGGCCGCGATCTGGCGACTCATCGCCTGGTAGGCCCCCAGGAGCAGCTGCTGGCCAGTCTGGCCTCGCGCATAGAACGTCCGCGAAACCTGGGCCCCGCCGAAGGAGCGGTTATCCAGCATTCCGCCGTACTCGCGGGCAAATGGAACGCCCTGCGCGACACACTGGTCGATGATGCTGTTCGAGATTTGGGCCAGCCGGTGAACATTGGCCTCACGGGAGCGATAGTCGCCTCCCTTGATCGTGTCGTAGAACAGCCGCCAGACGGTATCGCCGTCATTCGGGTAGTTCTTGGCGGCGTTGATCCCGCCCTGGGCGGCAATCGAGTGCGCGCGCCGGGGAGAGTCCTGAATGCAGAAACTCTTGACCCTGTAGCCGAGCTCAGCAAGCGAGGCTGCGGCCGCGCCGCCTGCCAGGCCCGTGCCGACCACGATGATGTCGTGCTTCCGCTTGTTGGCCGGATTGACCAGCTTGATGGAGTTCTTGTACGAATCCCACTTCTCCTGAAGCCGGCCGGCGGGGACCTTTGAATCGGGTAGGGCTGCCATGGGCGTCAGATTAGGTTGAAGTAGAGTGCCATCGGGACGAAGAGGAACCCGATTCCGGTGCCGGCTCCAAGAAGACCGCCGACGGTGTAGACCAGGCCGGAGATCGAGGGCTTCATGGCACCGAGCGACTGAAGTGCGCTCCAGACTCCGTGACGGAGGTGGAGAATCAGCAGGAGCATCACCGCCGTGTAGCCGAAGGCATACAGTGGGCTGGCGAATCTCTCGCGGACCAGCAGGGCCATGTTTCTGATGGGCTCTCCGCCGTCATAGGCCACCAGATAGGCCACATCGTCATTCCCGGGGCCGCCCGGTCCAAACTTGAACGAGATCAAATGGAAGACGGTGAATACCAACAGGATCATCCCGGTGACAATCATGGACCGGGACGCTGCCGTCTGTCGGCTGGGGGCACCGGCGCTCTGGTAGCGGTCGTAGCCGACCGGGCGAGCCCGCCGCTTGCCGATCGCGATCTTGATCCCGGTGACGATGTGAAACACGAAGAACGCCAGCAATCCGGCCTCCACAAGGTAGAAGAGCGGACCCATTCCCGTGAGGAACTCCGAGTACTCGTTGTAGGCCTGGTCACCCGAGAAGAGCGCCAGGTTTCCCACCATGTGGAGCAGAACGAAGCCCACTAGGCCGAGCCCGGTGATGCCGGTCACCAGCTTCTTGCCGACGGGTGACCCAAACAGCTTTTTCAGCATGCGGTTGATGCGATGTGCCTCCGGTCACGAGCGCCGGGATAGCCATTATTCAGTGCCTGAAAACGTACGCCTTGCGTAGGTCTCTTTTCTCCGGATGACGGCCCGCAGACGGTTTCAAACACGGATTTCATTCAGGATATCGACGAGGCGAGCCCTGATGCGGATAACCGGAGGCGGGCTACCCCGAAATCTTTCGGTTGGCCGGTCCGACGTAGGCCGCCCTGGGCCTGATCAGCCGGTTTCCGTCCCACTGCTCCAACAGATGGGCGCTCCAGCCCGCGACTCGACTCATGGCGAATATCGGTGTGAAGAGACCTCCGGAAATCCCCAGAAGGGCATAGACCGA
Source organism: Bacteroidota bacterium (assembly GCA_029262855.1). Taxonomy (GTDB): domain Bacteria; phylum Bacteroidota; class Rhodothermia; order Rhodothermales; family UBA10348; genus JABDJZ01. The sequence continues at coordinate 22,927 of JAJCYP010000030.1, forward strand.
GGCGGAAAAGAAGTCGACGTTTGGATGGAGGTTTTTCTCCCTGCCCATCACGGTCATGAGGGTGGAGGACATGTCCAGCCAACTCATGTCCCCCTGCTCGGCACTCAGCTCCGACAGCATCTCCCGCAGAAAGGTCGCCCGTGGATCAATCGTCTTGTAGACGCGATGGCCGAATCCCATGATTCGCTCCTTTCGGGCCAATTTACCCATAACGTAGGCTTCCACGTCCTGGCCGGACGCGCGAATTTCGTCCAGCATTTCCTTCACTTTCAGGTTCGCTCCTCCGTGGAGGGGTCCCTTCAGTGCGGCGATGGCCCCCGTAATGGCGCCGTACATGTCGGCCATGGTCGCCGCAATCACACGGCCTGCGAAGGTGGACGCATTCAGGCCGTGCTCGGCGTGCAGAATCAGGCAGGCGTCGAATATCCGTTCGGCCTTGGGTCCCGGTACCCGGCCGTCCAGCATATACAGGAAGTTGGCCGCCATGGAAAGGTCGGGGTGTGGGGCCAATGGGCTTTTTCCGGCCTGGGCCCGCGAGATGGCCGCCACGATGGTGGGCATCCTGGCCGCCAGTCTGATGGCCTTCCGGCGGTTGGCTTCGGGAGAAGGGTCGTCGACCTCGGCATCCTCATGGCCCAGGGCGCTGACGGCCGTGCGGAGAACAGCCATCGGGGAGGCCGTTGACGGCGCGGAGTCAATGAGGTCAACGATCGACGGGGGAACGGTGCGTGTCCGTCTGAGCTGTCCGGACAGGTCCTGTCTGGCGTCCCGCGACGGGAGTTCTCCGTGCCAGAGCAGGTACACCACGTCCTCAAAGGTGCTGTTTCGCGCCAGGTCATCGATTTCGTACCCGGCATAAACCAGATGGCCGACCGAGCCATCGATATCACAAATACGGGACTCCAGTGCGACGACGCCCTCCAGACCGCGGTCCGTGGTGCTACCCGGCGAAATGCTCATGGACAAGGCTCAATGGTTGGAGATGCGAGTCGATTGGCGGGGATCATTTCGGCACGATGGTGGATTATACGAAGTCTGAAAGTTCGCCCTCACAGGGCGCCCAGATTCGAAATTCAGTTCTGCAGTTTCCAGAATGGACACGTCAATGGTGAATACAGGCACTTTGCGCATCAGCGCGGTCCGTGTTCACGCGTGTCTGGCCCTCATTCTGACGGTCACCGGACTGCGGCAGATCTTGCGAAATATCGCACTTCTTTCCGGCAGGCAACCTGTTTCAGGTTCATCCAGCTGGCACTTTCCCCGATATGCCCAGAGCGGACAGGCTTCGGCCCTACCCGTCCGGAGATATGGCGTATCGCGGGCTCATCTTCCATTCAGTCTTCACACCCGCCCTGGCCTAGAACCACATTGGTCGGCCACGGAGCGATCTATCCTCACCCCAATCTCGCCTTTGATCCGTTCGGGACAAGGCGGTGGTGCCCCAGCTTCCTGTAGGGCACCCGTCCAGGTTGACTGCGAGCCCGATCTGTCGGGCCAGCAACTGGCCCGCGGAGTCGGGCGATCGTCAAGGGGCAGGTGTGCGACTGTGTCAATTCCATGTCCAAAGAGCTTGTCATTAACAGTGACGGCCAGAATACCCGAATCGCCATTGTCGAGGATGGCGAACTGGCCGAATTGTTTATTGAGACCGAAGAACATGAGCGAACGCTTGGCAACCTGTTCGTCGGCCGGATCCGTAGGGTCATGCCGAGCATCCAGGCGGCTTTCGTCGATATCGGTCAGAAACAGGACGCGTTCCTCCACTTCTCGGACCTGACTGAGGGGATCGCTGACTGGCTGGAATACATCCAGCTGGAAAAGCCTGAAATTGCCAAATTTGCTCGGGGTCACGTCCAGAAGCAGCACGGCGGCAGGCGCCGGAGACCGGTCAGCGCACGTCGGCGAAAACGTCTCGAGGACGGTGCCGAAGATCCCGAGGCCGAACTGGCAGAGGAGCAGGCGGATGGCGAAGAGCAGGATGATGGAGGACAGAACCGATTGGTTGGGCGGCGCGGCCGCGGCCGTCGCAAGGCGGGTCAGGCCTCAAGATCTCATCACGGTGGCCGCTCCTCGCGGAGAGACGGACGGGACGGCGATGGCGGCGTGCCTCCGGAGACGTTCCTCAGGCGCGATCAACCCATTCTGGTCAAGATCTCCAAGGAGCCGATCGCCGCAAAGGGAAGCCGTGTAACCACGGATGTTTCCCTGGCCGGGCGCTTTCTGGTCCTGGTGCCCATGGCCAACTATGTGGCCGTCTCCAAGAAAATCAGCTCCTTCAAGGAGCGCCGGCGCCTCCGTGCGCTCGCCAAGATGTTGCTGCCGGACGGTTTCGGCGTCATCGTCCGGACCGTGGCCGAGGGACAGAACGCAAAGGCCCTCGACACGGACCTGCGTCTCCTGAGGGAGAAGTGGCAGGAAATCGAGTCGCGCCTGGCCGAGCGGCCTAGGCCACCGGCACCCATCCACGAGGACGTCAATATGGTGTCCTCGATCATGCGCGATCTATTCTCGGAGGACTTTGACCGCATCGTGATTGATGATCAGCGGACCTATCGCAACATCAAGGGATACGTACAGGCCATCGCCCCCGAAATGGGAGCAAGAGTCATTCTACACGACAAGAAGGCGCCTGTCTTCCGGTCGGTGGGCATTGAGAGATCCGTGAGTGAAGCATTCGAGAGCCGAGTAAATCTACCGTCAGGCGGGTACCTGTTCATTGAGCAGACCGAAGCCATGCACGTGGTGGATGTCAATTCAGGCCGCGCAGGTCGTGGATTGTCCCAGGAAGACAACTCGCTGAAGGTCAACGTCGAGGCCGCCACGGTCATCGCACGACAGATCAGACTGAGAGACCTGGGAGGAATCCTGGTTATCGATTTCATCGACATGCGCAGCGAGCGCAGCCGGCGAAAGGTCTACGAGCAGATCCGGAAGGAATTCCGGAATGACCGTGCCGTCACCAAGGTGCTCCCGATGAGTGACTTTGGTCTGATGCAGATAACCAGACAGCGCCTGAGACCAAGCATCACCGACACGTTCTCGGACATGCATGAGGACGATGCCTTTGATACGGGCAGTACGCCGGGGGATGGGCAGATTGTAGAGCGCGATCGTGTCCCCCGCGAGCGTCCCCGCGACCTGGATCCGGACACCGTCGTTACCCGCATCACCGATTGGCTGGAGGCATTTGGCGCCGCTCGATGGAAGGGTGCAGTCCGCCTGAAGGTCCATCCCTTTACGGCGGCCTACCTGTCCAGGGGCTGGTTCTCCTTCGCACTTCGCTGTCTGTTCCGGTATAGGATCCGCCTCGTGCTCGAGGAATCCGCCGGTATGGACCCCGCCAGATTCCGGTTCTTTGACGAGACGAACGGGAAGGAAATCCGGCGTCCGCCTCGTCGCGGTCGCAAGAAGACCGCCGACCGCAAGGCCGATGCTCCCAAGGCTGTTGCGGAAACGGCTGCCGCTGCCGAGGCCGCGCCGGAGTCCGCCGAGAGTTCGGAAGACGACGGTGGACGCCGCTCCAGGTCCAGCCGATCGGAAGGTCGCGGGCGTCGCTCCGAGTCAGGTTCTGGAGGTCGCAGCCGCCGGTCCTCGTCGGATGAGGGCGAAGGTCGCGGCCGCCGCGGACGTCGATCTGCATCCACAGACGGAGAAGGCCGGAGCGAACGATCCGGTCGCGGTCGTCGCTCCGATTCGGGACGCGCAGAGGAAAACGCCGACGAGGGCGGACGCAGCAGGTCCGAGCCATCCCGGGCCCGGGGACGCGGTCGCCGCTCCGATTCGGGACGCGCAGAGGAATCAGCCGAGGAACGGGCCGAAACCAAACCCAAACGCGCCGCAAGCTCGCGCGGTCGTGCAAAAACCACGGACGTCGTCGACGAAGCAAACGAGGCCTCGGCCGAATCGCCCAAGGCGCCCGTAAAGAAGCGGGCGCCCCGCAAGACGGCAGCCGCAAAGGCGGCGGAGGTTTCGACCGATGATGCGCCGAGCCTGTTCGCCGAAGAGCAACCCGTTCTGGCCGCGGTCAAGGCGGAGTCAGCGGCCTCCCCGGAGAAGGAAGAATCATCCGAACAGCCTCGCCGCAGTGCACCGCAAGCAGAGGAAGCGCCCGTTCGCCCGAAAACTCCGACACCGCAGCCGTTCCGGCTCCGATACTCGTCGAGCCACACCTCGGAATCTCAGGTCACACCACCGGACCAGGCATGACATCCTGCCGCCTCGCCAGGGCTCTCGCAATCTTGACCCTGATCCTGATCGGAGTCGCGGAATCGAGCGCTCAGTTGAGCGAGGGCGGCATCGGCCTGTCGGTGGCCCTGGTGCCGGTCAACTTCGAGTTTGATCACCCGGATCCGAGCGTGGCGTTCACGTTCGACGACGCCGTCTACGGAATCGTATTCACACGGGCCGGACTCAATGCCTCCGTGTATCGGGGATCGAGTACAAGTTCGTCGAGGGAGTTGGACCTGTTTGACGTCAACCTCAGCATCCTCGGGGAGCTTCTCAAGGATCAGTTGGAGGGCAGTCCGGTCTTTGTCCCGATCATGCTGCACTCCACCTATCGTCGGGTCCGGCGAATCGAGGCCAACTCCGAGTTCGCGGCCTTTGAGTACACGGGCATTGGACTGGGGGCGGGAATCGGTCTGCGCCGCCAGCAAGGGCGCATTCACGCAACTGCCCATGCCATACCTGGAATTGGTCTGGCCACCCGGTCCTTCGGGACGTCCGGAGGCCGAACGACTCTGCTGGATGGCGACGTCCAGGTCGCACTGGACCGGGTCTTTGGACGGTTTGGAGTCATCCTCGGGTACGGATTCCGCTGGCAGAGCTGGCGGGTGGGAGGCCCGGATGCCTTCGACGCAGCCGGCGCCGGAAAAGTGACCTACGATGGAATCAACCATGCTCTGCGGGTTGGACTCAGCTGGTAATTGTACCTTGGGGTCATGAAGATCCATCAGGTGGTCAAGGAATTGGAACAGGCGGTTCGCGAGCTCGGCGTTCCGGTACGTCGTGAGCGGGGCGCCTTTCGAGGAGGCCTGTGTGTGCGCCATGACGAAACGCTCATGATGCTCAACAAGAATCATCCGCCTGAGGCGCATCTGGCGGTTCTGGCCCGCGGTCTGAAAGCCTTGCCTGTGGATACCGTCTATCTGCGACCTGTCGTGCGAAAGGCCCTCGAGGATGCGTGGGCAGCCTCGGTCCAGATAGAACTGGCCGAGGAATCGGATGGCTGATCGGGTCAGGGTCACCCTGCTCGGAACAGGTACATCCACAGGGATTCCGGTCATTGGTTGCTCGTGCCCCGTCTGCCGGTCCTCCGATCCGCGGGACACCCGATCAAGATGTTCAGCCCTGGTTCAGGTGGATGGGGTATCCATCCTTATCGACGCGGGTCCGGATTTCAGGGCCCAGGCGCTGCGGGAAAACATCGAACGCATTGATGCGGTGCTGTTCACGCATCACCACTTCGATCATGTCGTGGGACTCGATGACCTCAGGCCCTTCCTGTTTCGCAATCGCGCCCCGATTCCATGCTATGCTCCGCCCGAAACGGAGCGGGTCGTGCGGCAGATGTTCTCCTATATCTTTGACGACGGCTCCTATCCTGGAGTGGCCAACCTGACCCTGCACGCGCTGGATGGGACGCCATTCGAAGTGGCTTCGCGGGAATCCGGCAATGTAGCCCGGGTGATTCCAATCCCCGCCTGGCATGGCGAGACGCCGGTCTACGGATACCGGTTCGGGAAGGTGGCCTACCTGACTGATACCAACCGGATTCCGGATTCCAGCATGGCGCTCCTGAAAGGCGTGGACGTGCTGATTCTGGACGCCCTTCGGCGCAGACACCACCCCACACACTTTTCATTCGATGAGGCCATCGAGGTTTCGCGTCGGGTGAAGGCCCGGGAGACCTGGTTTGTGCATATGACGCACACGGTAGGTCACGCCGAAGAGGATCAGGCCATGCCCGAGGGGGTCCGACTGGCGTATGACGGTCTGGTGGTTGGCGCCTGAACGGCCCCGTCCCGGAGGCTGCGACCTAAAGGGTGAACACCTCTCCCTCCTCGGCCACCGCGAATCCTGCAGCCACGATCCGGTCGCGCTCCGGCCCGGGCCAAAGGGCAGGGTTCGTGTGGTTCAGATGGATGAATCGGACTTTGGCGCGTTCGCCGGCGGGCAGCGAGGCCAGGCGATCCATGGTGTGGGTAATGAACGGGTGCGGGAATCCGCTCATGTCTCGACCTGGGATTTCGCCGTTCGCAAAGAAAGTCGCATCCAGAAAGGCGAAATCCACACGCGCGATTTCGTCCTCGATTCGCCGGCCCGCGGCATCCCAGTCCTCCCAGGAATCGATGTCGGGAATGAACAGGACGGAGCGATTCGGTCCCTCAATGCGGTAGCCGACTACTTCGGAAAACTCCTGGCGGTGGGGGACCTCCAGGGGGGTTACACGAACGCCCATGGTCGCCACCACAACAATAGACGAGTCGGCCTTCAACGGCCTCAGCGTGATGTTTTGATAGGCCACAAGCTGAGACCACGGTCCGTTTGAGCGAAGATAGTCGCTCATGCGGGGCATGGCGTGGACAGAGACTTCCTGAGCTCCCATCGACTCGTGTCCCAGCCACAGGAGTCCTGTGTAGTGCCCCATGTGAGCATGCGTCAGGAAAATTTCGGGGAGCCCGTCGGCCCCGGCTTCGTGCAGCCGGAAGAGCTGTTCTGGAAGGTCCGGGGTAGCGTCGAAAAGGAGCGATCCACCCGTCACAGGTTCGACAATCCCCAAAGCTGAGACGAGGACCCTCCGATCTGGATCGCGCCATCCGGGGTTGAGCCAATCGCCGGTTTGGGGGACTCCGCCATCCTGGCCCACACCCAACACAACGAGCCGCGGGGCCGTTGCTTCGTCAATGGCTTCCCAGTCCGTTGCGGGCCGGGTTGAATCGTCGGCAGGAGCCTCGCCGGTCGGTCCGCAGCCCAGCAGCGCCAGGCCCATCAGAATCGCAAGCCAACGCACAGCTACAACAGGCTCTTGATCGCGCCGCCGTCAATAGGCAGGGCTACACCGGTGATGAAGCCTGCAGGTCGGCTGGCCAGGAAGGCCACCGCGGCCGCGAACTCTTCCTCTCTGCCGATTCTCTTCAAAGCCGAGTCCTTCGCCCAGCCGGCCTCGATGTCGGCGACGGCCTCGCCTGATCTGGCACTGAGAGCGTCCGATAGATGACGCAGGCGGTCCGTCCGGGTGTATCCGGGCAGGACAGTATTGACCGTGATGGCCCTGGGTCCAAGTTCTTCGGACAGGCTCTTCGCGAAGCCCTGCACACCGGCGCGGGAAACGTTGGAGAGGTAGAGCTTCGGGATGGGCTGCTTGGCACTCAGCGAGGAAATCATGATAATGCGCCCCCAGCCGTCCCGAGCTGCGGTCTTTTTCATGTGAGGCACCGCGTGCCGGCACAGGTTGATCGTACTCATCAGGTTCAGGCGCAGCGCGTCCTCCCACTGGGAGGCATCGAAATCGCCGAGGTCGCCGGTGGGCGGCCCACCCGAGTTGGTGATCAGGATGTGCAGGCCTCCAAATTGCCTCACAGCGGTATTGAGGGCCGCAATGATTTGCGCTTCATCGGTCACATCGCACGCAAGAGGCAGCACCCTGGCGCCGGGAATGCGGGACCTCAGGTCCTGGGCTGCCTGATCGACCCGCTCCTGAGTTCGGGAGCAGATTGCCACGTGGGCCCCTGCCTCGAGAAGCGCCGCCGCGCACGCCTTGCCCAGGCCGCTGCTGGCCCCTGCCACGAAGGCTCCACAACCACTGAGACCCAAGTCCATCTTCTTTAATCGAAATTCGTTCTGGTGCCGGACCAACCGCAGCAAGGTAGGGTAGTTGGGTCTCCACTTGAGGATCCATGCGAAGAAAGAAGGTCACCGTTCCCCGTCAGCGTATCAAGACGCCTTTGGCGCCGGCCGCCATTGGCCCGTACTGCCAGGCCATGATGGTGGGCGATACCTTGTACTGCTCCGGGCAGATTGCCATTGATCCGCCGACGGGTCAGTTGAGTACGGAGGGCGTCGAGATCCAGGCCGAACAGGTCCTGGAGAATCTGGGGGCCGTTCTCAGAGCAGCAGGCATGGACTATCACCACGTGGTTCGCTGCACGGTCTATCTGGCAGACATCAACGACTACGCCCAGGTCAACGAGGTATACGCACGATACTTCTCAGACAACGCGCCGACGCGCGAGACCATCCAGGCTGCTGCCCTTCCGCGCGGCGCGCGGGTCGAGATCTCCTGCACCGCAGTCCAATAGATCGGGGCTAGATTCCGGCCAGTTCCAGGCGGATCTCCAAGACCAGGCCAATCTCGTAGTCGGCTGCTGCCTGAAGGCGCGAAGCGTCAATCTGCAGAATGGGGGCGAACGTGGAATCATCCAGGAAGCCCGCCACGTCACGTCCTGCCAGCGGCGTCAATTCCACCTCGCGAGCCTGCGGAAACGTGCTCTGTTGCGCCACCTCGGTGACAGAATTTCCCGGGGCCGTCAACTTCAGGATGGCCGTCTCCAGGAAGTCGAGCCGCTCTGAGATCGGGAACAGCATGACCAGCCTGGCGGACGAAATCGTCGCCGAAAGAATGTCGGCTTTGCTGAACCCGCGGTCCGCCAGATAGGCGGCTACATCCAGTTGGCAGCCACAGCTGACATCGGTGAGGCGTCCAGTCTCCACGGCGCCGCCCTCAAACGTGAACCGGATGGGAGAGGCCTGAGTGTCGGTCGAAAGCTCGGCCGTGAGGAATACGGAATCCACTCCGCTCAGGCCGGAATCGCACCCGGAAATCAGCAGGAGTAGGCAGAAGGAAACGAGTGGTAGTCGAAGACGCATGGCAGACCAAAGGTGAAGGCTATGGCCCTAACGTCTCGCGCCGTCCCCGGATTCAGGTCAATCCGATGCCCTCAGGTGCAGGCTCGCCTCGTAGGACGCCTTGAAGTCCCGGACAGCCCGAAAAATGGCCGATGCCATGTAATCCACGCCCCGTGTAGAGCGAAGAAATTGGGCTTCCTGAGCATTCGTAAGAAAGCCAACTTCCACCAGGACGGCCGGCATGGCGGCGGCCCACAAAACCTGAAGATTGCCCTCCTTAACCCCCCGCGATTTTCGTTCGACACGGGTCGAAAACTGGTGTTCGATACGCCCTGCCAACTCCTCGCTCTGGCTGAGGAACGCACTCTGGGCCAACTGATACCGGACCAGAGCGGCCTGGTCAAAGGCCTCGTAATGCGCCTGATCAGTCTCCAGTTGGATTACCGAGTTTTCCCGCTCGATGACCGTCTTGGCGGAGCCCTCCTTGTTCATGCCCAGGAAGAAGGTTTCCGTTCCGTACGCCGAGCGATTGGGAGCGGCATTGGCATGAATCGAAATGAACAGCTGCCCTTGATTCCGATTGGCCACGCGGCCTCGCTCCCGGAGTTCAATAAAGCGGTCGTTCCTTCGGGTATAGATCACTTCGACACCCAGAAGATCCTCCAGATAGCCGCCCAGCTTGAGAGCAATAGGGAGGACGAGGTCTTTCTCCTTCACACCACGCAGATGTGCGCCGGAATCCTTGCCACCGTGCCCTGCATCTATGACGATGCGATCGAGGCGCCAGCGGGCCGCCGCCTCTTTGACTTCGGCCGAGGCTTCGAGGCTGGGAGGCGCCGGAGCGATTCTCCGTGGCTGTGCCGAGTCGATGTCCGGGGTTTCTTCCCGGCTCAGCCGTGTCACACGCGAAGGAGCGTCTCTCCCGGTCGGAGAGAGCGTGACCAGCAGATCGTTGGACTCCGAATCCCGAAACACATCGCCAAGCACCCGGCCGTCCAGAGCAAACCGAACGGTAATGTGGCCGCGGTCCGTGTTCAGGGAGTAGTCAGTGACAGGAAGCTCGGGGCGGTCGCGCTGGATGTCACGTGCGGGGCGCACGTTGTAGAGGGTAACCTCGAGCGTCCCGCCGGAGGCCTCTTCGGGGTTTGAAAACGCCGTGACTCGGCCCGAGAGATGAAGTCGGACCAGCCGGGTGTGCCCATTCTGGAGGGAAGCGAACGAAACAGCCTCGAGCCGCGGCGCAGGGGTCGGCGCAGCGTCCGAACGGAGCTTCTCGCCGCCGGGGGCAGGAAGGTGCGCCTCCTCCGTGTCGCTGGCCAAACTGGTCAGCGGCAGGAAGAGCAGCAGGAAAAAGGAAGCGATCTTCATGTGGGACAGATCCGATTCAAATTGAGTGCCGGGAATCCCGTCCCTCGTGTATCGTCAGTTGTCGGCACGCTTCAAGGAGCATGTGGGTGCAATCAGGCCGATCCGAGAAAAAAAGGAGGCCCCGAACCGACAGGCCGGGGCCTCCATCCTCATAAGGAGAGGTAAGGCTTTCCGTGGATCAGGCAGAGGCCGCCGGAGATCCGGGGCCGGCTACCAGTCCAGCACGTCGCGTCTTCCCAGCAATTCGCTCTTTCGGCGTGCAATGATTTCGCGGCGTGCTTCCGCACGATCGTCCAGCTTCTCTCGGAGTTCGGCAAGCCGCTCTTCAAGCCGCTCGGCCTCCTCACGCTGCACCTGCAGTTTCGCTTCAAAAGCGTCTTCCAGGAGAGCGTCCAGCTCCGTTTCCAGCCGGGCCTTTTCGTCCGCACCGTCCGCGCGTCGGAGTTCGCGGACCTTCTGCTGGATTTCGCGCTCCATCGCCAGGGTCTTCGGATCGGCCAAGCGTGATCCAAAAAATTGCGGGCCGCGTTCCCGGAGAAGGGCCATGTCAGAGTCGAGGGCATCTCCATCGAAGAAGAATGTCGAACCGGGTCCGTCTCGATGAACCATGAGTTCCCGAAGACGCGCAGGCATGTCGCCGTCAAACTTGAATTCGTTGTCTCCGAAAGAGAAGGCGTAGCTGCCGTGCCGCTCGGACTCCTCGGCATTTCCGGCCCATACGGCTCGTCCGTCCTCGGCAAAGTGCACGGTAACCGGGTTGCCGCCCTCTGTCTCGACAGAAACGCGGTCGCGCCCTTCGGCTTCGATCAGTTTTCCGTTCACATATGCCTTGCCGTCCCGGAGTTCGATGTGAACTGGCTTTCGGTCCTGTGCTTGGGCAGGCGGGAGGGCGGCGAACCCGATCAGGGCCGCCAAGAGGGTGATTGTCAGTCGTTTCATGGTTCTGGGTAGTTGGGTGTGCTCCTGCCGGCCGGCGCTAGCGCGCGGCGTCGAGCAGGTCCTGAATGCGACTTTCGATGAGTTCTTTTTTCCGGCCCTGGCGCGTGTCCATGAGACTCCGCAGCTCACGGAGTCGTCCGTCCAGTTGCTCGATTTCGGCTCTGCGGTTCTCCTGCTTGAGTTCGAAGATCTCCTCGAGTCTCTCCGCAAGGTGGGTTCGCAACTCCGCTCGACGGCTGGCGTCAGCTGTCGCCAGAATCTGCGAGGCCAGACGGCGGGTTTCGATTTCCATCAGGTGCTCCCGCAGAATACCATCGTACAGACCGCCGTTTCGGTCCTGAAGGTCTTCCAGATAGGACTGCAGCTCGATGCGGGGAAAGGCCCGGACCATTTCGGCGGCCTGGCCTGATTCCTCAAGCAAGCGCTCGGCCAGGGTCACCGAACGGGTGCGGTCAAACTCGGTATGCAACTGATCCATCTCGCGGAGTTGGCCATCCAGAATCTCGTAGTAGATCCCGACCGGATTGTCCTTTCCCCGCCCGACGCGCGTGCCCAGCAGGTCAAACGTGTTGCCCTGTCCGCTGGTGTACGCGAAGGCCGGCGGGCCCTGGCGGCCGATGAAAACGACGAAGTCATCGTCCTTTGGCTCGGCCTCAACAAGCCGCCCCTCCTCGATAAGGAAGGCCTGGTCACCCAGACGGAATTGGGTAGGACCCGAGAAGCTGAGGCTTGCTGTCAGGCCCTCCAGGTCAAGAGACCCGGGGAGGGATTCCTGTTTTTGAAGTGTTCCGTCCACATACACCAACCCGTTTTCGATGCGGATGGTGTGGCTCTGGGCGGAGGCCGAGAAACTCGCACCGCAAATGAGCGCGACTCCCAGCAGGCATGCATTGAATCTCTTCATCGTGTAATCCTGTTTACCGTCGGGATCCTGCCGGGGTCACACCCCGGACCGATCCCGTCGGAAGCATTTCAAGTGGCACCGCCGGTTCGTCCCATTGGTCGACGCCTGCCGCTTGGAGGGACTGTATTCGACGCGAAAGGCGGCGGAGGTCATCTCCTGAATCCCACTCGGGCATTCCGGTGGCGGCGTGGCGCGCGATCGGCGCGGCTGGAGGCAGCGCCTGGAGCAACGATTCTGCCGGGGCCGCACCGTCTGCCGCATCGGCCATGGACGCCGGTGACAAGCTCGGCGTCAGAAGATTCCACGGATTGACCATCACGGTCAGAGCCAGCGCGGCGGCCAGTGCAAGACCTACACCGAGTCCTCGTTTCTTGAAGGTCATCAGGCGCATCGGTGCGCGGTCAGAACGCCGGCCGGGCGCCGTCTGCGCCAGGGATGCGGCCTCGCGAACAATGGCGTTTACCACGCGGGCCGGAGGCCGTGCTCTGACCCGATGGTCAAGCGCGAACTTCGCCCCACTCAGCGCCTGATATTCGGCGGCCAATTCGGGATCCTCGAGCAGCTCCCTGAGCGGCCGCACGTCACCGGACGGCTCGTCATAGAGATGTTCAATCAGTTGTAGCTCCTTGTCCATGAGATTCTGTTTCGGTTCCTAGGCGCGAAGCCCCGCCGCATCGGCGGGCATCAGTTTCTTGAGATTCAGCAGGGCGTATCGCATTCGACCCAGGGCAGTGTTGATGGACACGTCAGTAAGGGCAGCGATTTCCCGGAAGGTGAGCTCCGCCTCATGTCGGAGGAGGAGAACTTCCCGCTGCTCGGGGGGCAGTTTGTCGATGGCCCCCCTAAGCCAGGTTCGCTGATCTTCCTGATCCATTTCCTGATCAACCAGTGGTGCGTCATCCGTGAGTTGATCCCAGTAGCCGATTCCGTCCTGGTCTGAATGCGCTTCCACATCCTGCCACCGTTTCCGGGTTCGGAGGTGATCCAGGGCTGCGTTTCTGGCGATGCGAAGCACCCAACCCAAGAAGCGGCCCTGTTGTGTGTACGAGGCCCGCTGCCCCTGAAGCGCCTTCAGGACACGAAGAAACGTCTCCTGGAAGAGGTCGTCGGCGGTACTCGGATCCTTGACCATTCCCAGCAGGAACCCATATACGCGATCCTGATGCCGCTCGACCAACGTTCGAATAGCGCGTTCGTCACCCCGCTGCGCGTAAGCGACAATGAGCTGTTCGTCGGTTGATGAGGACAGAACCTGTACGGACAAGGCCGAGCTGGAGGATTGGTTGGATCCGGTCCGGAGATCGGGTGATCCCCGGCGACTTCCGTCAATACAACGAAGCCGCGTGCAGGATTATTGCACGCGGCTCGTTCGAAAAGGTCCAACTGCGTGCTTGCGCAATTCCCTACTGGCCGGACACCAGCAGTTTCTTGCCTGGGTAGATACGATCCGACTTCAGGTCATTCCACCGGCGGATGTCCTGGATAGTCACACCGTACTTGCGGGCGATGTCGGTCAGGTTGTCCCCGCTGGCCACTACGTGGGTGGCCTGACTCTTCGCTGGCCGCTCCGCGGGGACGAGCTTCAAGGTCTGGCCCGTCCGAATACGACTGCCAGAGAGTCCATTCCATGCTCTGATGTCGGCGACCGAGACGCCGTGGCGGGAGGCGATGCCCGAAAGCGTATCGCCCGACTTGACCCGGTAGACGGTTTCGCGGGAAGGTTCTGGCCCGGAAGCCCCCTGTGCCAGGCCATTCCAGCCGTCTGCGACATAGATCACGAGCCTCTGGCCAGTACGGATGCGAGACCCTCTCAGGTTATTCCAGGAGCGAACCCGGCTCAGGCCTACACCATGGGCTTCCGCGATCTCCGAGATGGTGTCGCCGCGGCGCACCCTGTAGGTCACACGTTTTCCTGGTGTTTGAGGTGCGACGGCCGCAATGGCAACAGGGCCGCGAGGTTCTGTAGTCTGCATGTCCGGGATCACGGCCCGGTTTCTGAATTCGATCGGGTCCCGGGACAGGATCGGTGTCAGCGTCATCGCCCGGTACGCGATTGACATCGGCTCGGCTTCTGCAGCCGCCTGTGCAACCGGGAAGCTGTAGTCGGAGGTCGGGACAATCAAACGTTGTCCCGGCTTGATCAGACTCCCTCTCAATTGGTTGTCGGAGCGGAGTTGGGAGACAGAAACTCCATACGTGGAGGCAATCTCGGACAGCGTGTCTCCGCGGCGGACAATGTGCTCGCCGGGCGGGCGAAGGGCCCCCGGCGGAAGCTCGGCATATGAAGCCAGGAACTGGTCCGAGGTCCCGATGGGGAGCCGCAGCGGATAGGGCTTGGCTGAAGGCGGCAGGTACCCGCGACGAAGGGCAGGATTCAGGGCCTTTATGTCATCCAGTGAGGCTCCCGCCATTCGGGCCACGTCGCGAAGGGCGAGGCTGCCGCGCACCGGGACCAGCTCATAGGCGAACGGACTCCCGATAGTCTCCGGCTGAATTCCGTAGGCATCGGGATTCGACAGCATGATCGACGTGGCGATGTACTGCGGTATGTAGCCGCGCGTCTCCCTGGGGAGGTAGGGGTACATGTCCCAGAACGTCGGATTCTCGACGCCCTTCTCTCGTGCCCGTCGCTTGGCCCGGTTCAGGCACCTTGGACTGCAATTGTAGCCGGCCATGGCGACATGCCAATCGCCTTCTCTCTCGAAGAGATCCTTGAGGTGTTTGGCGGCGGCGCGGGTCGCTTTCTCGGGATCCATGCGCTCGTCTACCCAGCCGTCGACAACCAGGTCATAGGCCCGGCCGGTAGCGGCCATGAACTGCCACATCCCCACGGCAGATGCCCGACTGCGCACAGCCGGCCTCAGGCCGCTTTCTATCATGGCGAGGTACTTGAGCTCGTCCGGCACTCCTTCTTCCTCAAAGACCGTTTCAATGAGCGGAAACCACGTGTGTGCACGATCCGCCCAGGAAGCCAGCGTCTTGGGCCGCTTCTCCAGCAAGACCTGCATGGCCGTGGTGACCGCCTTGTTCACCGTCATGGGGACCTGCGTGTTCGCAATGGCCGCCGGCTCGGGAAGAAACGCGTCGCCCCCTGGAGAGTCCGTCGGGTTCTCCAGATTATTGAGGGCCGCGAACGTCTGTTCGCGTGCTGCAAACACCTCGTCGGCGCTCGCCAACCCGCCCGGTCCGAAGAATCGTTCGTGCTCGGTCAGAATGGTCTGATAGAGCTCCGCAAATCGTTCGTCCTGCAGGTACTCGAATCTCGCGAGCAAAGGCTGAATGTCCTCGACCATCGACGCAAGACGAGACTCTGCCAGGATAAAGTCCTCGTTGGCCTGCGCCTCCAGGACCGCCGCATGGCGGCGGTAGAGCTCGGCGACCGTGGGCAGGGGCTCAGGGTCCAGGCGCTGATCCGCAAGCGAGGCTGGCACGACAAGAGGCGGGGCGGGCAGAGTTTCCGCCGGGCGCAGCTGGAGGGCCCGAAAATCCTGGGCCGACGAGGTCCCGGGAGCAAGGATGAGAAACACAAGGGCGGCCAGAGTCAAGGTCAGAGGAGACCCGCTAGCCCAGGTTCGATTCGATACGGTCACGAGACTGGAGGTTGCCTTAAGGTATCGGATGAGGTGAGGGGGCTATATCAATTTAAGTGATAGAGTTGGGATAACAAAAGATCGACATCGATATACTCGGAATGCCTTCAAGTAAAAAGTGAAGGCTGCACTTAGAGCGGGATATTACCGTGCTTTCGGCGGGGATTGTTCACGACTTTGTTTTCCAGCATCGACAGGCCTCTGATCAGTCGGTAGCGCGTCTCGGACGGAGCGATGACGTCGTCGATGTAGCCATGCTCTGCCGCCACGTACGGGTTGGCCAACTTGTCCCTGTAGTCATCAATGAACTCCTGGCTTGCCGCCTCCGGATCATCCGCCGCTTCCAGTTGACGCCGATAGATAATCTCGACGGCCCCCTTCGGACCCATCACCGCAATCTCGGCCGTCGGCCAGGCGAAGTTCAGATCTCCCCTGACATGTTTGGAGTTCATCACGTCGTAGGCGCCCCCGTAGGCCTTGCGGGTAATCACCGTGATCTTCGGGACGGTGGCCTCGCAGAACGCGTAGAGCAGCTTCGCTCCATGCCGGATGATGCCTCCCCACTCCTGATCCGTGCCCGGCAAGAACCCCGGGACGTCCTCAAACACAACCAGCGGGATATTGAACGCGTCACAGAACCTGACGAATCGAGCACCCTTGATGGAAGCGTCGATGTCCAGTACGCCGGCCAGTATGGCGGGATTGTTCGCGACAATGCCCACCGATCGTCCTCCCAGATGGGCAAATCCTACCACGATGTTGCCAGCGAAGTCGGGATGCAGTTCCATGAACTGACCATCATCCACAATCGCCCGGATGACATCGGTCATCTGATAGGGCTTGTTCGGATTCTGCGGCACCAGCGAGTTCAGCGCGTCGTCACCGCGATCCGCCGGGTCCGATGTCTCTCTGGTCGGCGCCGGGTCTTCGCAGTTCTGCGGGATGTAGGCGAACAGGTCCCGAATGCGCTGCAGGCAATCGGCGTCATTGGCGCAGGCCAGATGGGCGACGCCGCTCTTTACGGCGTGGGCGGACGTCCCTCCCAGCTCCTCGAAGGTCACGTCCTCCTGCGTGACGGTCTTCACCACGTTGGGGCCGGTGATGAACATGTAGCTGGTGTCCTTCACCATGAACACGAAGTCTGTTATGGCCGGGCTGTAGACCGCCCCACCCGCGCACGGCCCCATCACGGCGGAGATCTGCGGCACGACGCCTGACGCCAGCGTGTTGCGGAGGAAGATGTCAGCATAGCCGCCCAGCGAGACGACGCCCTCCTGTATCCGGGCGCCTCCGGAGTCGTTCAGGCCGATGACCGGAGCGCCATTCTCCATGGCGAGGTCCATCACCTTGCAGATCTTCTGCGCGTGGGACTGCCCCAGAGAGCCGCCAAAGACCGTGAAGTCCTGGCTGAAGACGTAGACCAGGCGGCCGTTGATGTGGCCAAAGCCAGTGACAACGCCGTCGCCATAGGGTCTGGTCTTCTCCATCCCGAAGTCACGGGACTGGTGCCTGACGAAGGTGCCCAATTCCTGGAAGGACCCTTGGTCCAGGAGAAGGTCGATTCGCTCGCGGGCGGTCAACTTGCCCCTCGCGTGCTGGCGTTCTATTCGGGCCTTGCCGCCGCCCAGGAGGACTTCCTCCCGCCGGGATTCCAGGTCTGCGATCTTGTCGTGTTCTGCCATTCGCTCCAGTCGTGATTCGTCACGAGGAAGGTACGAGGCATCACGGGCTTCCGACGCCCAACGCTCCGCTTTCTTCGGAATCAGACCGAGGCCGCGAGGAAGCTCAGCGCTTCCTGAACTGTGCTTCTACCGCATTGGTGAAGTCGATGGCCGCTTCGTCGTAAATGTTGACCCGGTTGGCCCGGAAAACGTCGATCGTGATAATGTCTGAAGCGGATCTCCAATCGGAGGCTTGCAGGATCCGGTTGAGGGCGTCGAAATAACCCTCGGAGGAACCACCGAACAGGCGGTCAATGAAGGTGTCGCGTTGCCAGGCTGAGGGGCCAAGAACTGCAAACTCAAGCGTGGCGGAGTCAAGCTCCGACTCAGGCGTCGGACCGGGGGTGGGGTGAAGCTGGATCTTGGGGGAGGGGTCCTCAGGAGCGGGGATCGGGGTCAGGCCCGATCCGCCGGACCCATCCTGGAATTTCTTCCAGAGCGGCTGCTCATCCTCCGCTTCCGCGTCGCCGGGTGCCGGATGCGGGGCCTCTGCCCGGAAGCGAGCCCAGAGAGGTTCTGATTCCGCGTCTGGATCGAGCTCCGGGTCAGGGTCCGCTTCATCGGGAGTCTCTGGATCGGCGATGGGCCCTGAGACCACGGGGGCGCTGACCATGGAAAGCGGACGAGGAGGGCTCGGCTCCGGCTCGGGCCCGGGCTCGGGTTCTGGCTCGGGCTCGGGTTCGGGCTCGGGCTCGGGCTCGGGTTCTGGCTTGGGCTCGGGCTCGGGCTCGGGCTCAGGCTCAGGCTCGGGCTCGGGCTCGGGTTCTGGCTCGGGTTCGGGCTCAGGCTCTGGCTCAGGTTCAGGCTCGGGCTCAGGCTCACGATCAGCCTCGGCGCCGGACGCTTCCACCTCTTCCAGGGGCCGTAGCAGCGACAGCACGGCCGCTTCATGATCTTCGCCTACGCCATCGCCTTCACCGGCGGCGAGTGATATGGCAGCATCCACTTGCTCGGGCGTCAGCTCATCGAGCTCACGAGCCCGCGCATAGCCGCGGACACCTGAGGCAATGGCATGACCGGAGCGTGTTTCGAAGAACCGCGCGAGCAGGTCCACAGGCAGCGTGCCCGTTGGCGTGTACGACCCCAAGTCCGTCAGGGGTGCGACCAGCGACTTCCAGTCATCGCCTGAAAAATCTTCGCAGATGCGCGCATCGACGGCTTCGAGAGCCTCCGAAAGCGAGTGCCGCTCGACAACGGCTCCGGCGCGCCTTTCGATAACGGCGGTCACTGCGGTCCGCAGATGGGAGTAGCCGCGGAAGTAGGCCACTCTCCTCTGGACATCTTCGGGAGAAAGACCAGCCGTACGCTCACCGAAGACAAAATGGATGAGCGTTGGCACCGGACGGATCAGGTACGCACACACCAATTGAACGGCTTGCCGCAGGGCGCGAGGCCATTCGGGCTCCGGGTAATGCGCGTGCAGCGAGAGTATATCGATATAGTCCGCCCGGGCATCGACAATCTCCGGACGGTCGTGGTCTACCCAATCGGCAGCAAGATCCTGAATCCGGGCGGTCTCCAGTTCCAGACGCCGAGAAAGGGCGTGCTCAAGGAAATGAGCGACGGGCTGCGGAATATCGTACCGCCTCAGATCCTCCCGGGAGACGGGCTGATTTGACGGCAGCGCTTCAAGGAGCGCCGAATTAACGGCATCCGGCAGGGTTCGCGGCATAAATGAGGAGTTTGGTGTGGACGACTCTGCAACGGTCGTGCCACTCGCGACGCAAGACGCTCAAACGGTAGGCTTGGATCCGACCAATCGCGACCTGTCACAGAACTGTCACAAAAGTTTGGCAAATGGGCATCGTGCGCAACGCGGCAATCGGGTAGGCGTAGCGGGCTGGAATCTCCGGCCCCGGAGTCCCCACGCCGCGTCGGCCATCCCCAATCTATTCAGGCATTTCCCTTGTCTCGACAACTCGTCCCCGTCGCGCTCCTGCTCCTGCTCTTCGTGGCTTCGGTGTCGGTACCGGCGTCGGCGCAGCAGGGACCCTCTTCGGTTCGACTGTTCCTGGACTGCGAACGGGCCTGTGACCGCTCCTTCATTCGGACTGAAATTTCCCTGGTCGATTTCGTGAATGAGCGGACGGCCTCCGACATCCACCTCCTTATAACCAGCCAGCGAACGGGGTCCGGTGGACAGGTCTACACCCTGGCGTTTCTGGGTCAGCGTTCTTTTGCAGCCCTTTCAGATACACTCGTCTACACCAGCATCGGGACGAATTCGGATGACGACAGGCGGCGCGGCCTGACCGCGGCCATTGAGAGTGGTCTGGTGCGCTATCTCGCCCGAACTCCGCTCGCGTCGGACATGCAGATATCGCTCATCAGGCGTGAGGCGAAGGATCAGCCAACCTCCAGTTCTGAGGTAGACCCCTGGAACTACTGGGTCTACTCAATGAGCGGCAGTGGCGACTTCAACGGAGAGGAATCCGCAAACAGGGGTTCGGTCAGAATAAATTTCTCTGCGAATCGGACGACCGAGGACTGGAAGATTCGTCTGGCAGCATTCGGCCGCTACAACGAGCGCAACTTCGACGTGGGGGATGGCGAGACGATTACGTCCCTCACTCGAAGCGGCAGCGTCTGGCTTCTGGCGGTCAAGAGCCTGGGACCCCAATTGAGCCTGGGTGGAACGGTATTTTTCAATTCGTCCTCCCAGGACAATACCGATGCCTCCGTGACCCTGGGTCCGGCCGTCGAATACAACTTCTTCCCGTACAGCGAGTCGACCCGTCGCCAATTCACGGTGCAGTACGGATTCCGCTACGACTTTCGTGACTACGAGGAGGTCACCATTTTCAACGTGACGTCCGAGAGTCTGCTGCGCCACTCCATCCAAACGGAGTTGGACATCCAGCAGCCCTGGGGAGAGGTCAGTTTCGACTCGGAGTTCTCGCACTTCCTGACCAACTTCGATCGGTCGCTGACCGCGTCCTATCGGTTGGAACTGGATGGTGGGGCCGACATCCGCATCGCCCCCGGTCTGTCCGTCCGGTTCGGGGCAGGCTACGAACTCATCCGGGACCAGCTCTTCTTGCCGCTCAGCGACATCTCCGACGAGGATATTCTGCTCGGTACGCGCAGTCTCCCGACCGGCTACGGGTTCGAGATCAGTGCGGGCTTCAGCTACCGGTTTGGATCGATCTACAACAACGTCGTAAATCCGCGATTCGGCAACTAGGGACCGACGGCGCGCCCTATTTTCGCCTTCAACCAAATGACAGGGCGATGGGCACCAGACTCGGGGTAGGCTTCATTGGAAGTGGATTCATTTCACGCTTCCACATTCAGTCCTGGCAGGCCGTCCGCGATGCAGACGTGCTGGGCGTGTGGAGTCCGAACCGCGAGAATGCGGAGTCGGCCGCAGCGCTGGCCCGGGAATTGAGGGTCGGTGAGGCGAAAGCCTACGCGTCCATTGAGGACATGGTGGCCGACCCGGCGATCGACGTGATCTGGATCTGCGGCCCGAATCACCGCCGCATCGAGAACATGGAGGCCATTCTTCATGCTCGGCAGCGCGGCGCTGACCTCATCGGAATAGCGTGTGAGAAACCGCTGGCCCGCAATGTGGCCGAGGCCCGCCGCGTCCTGGAGTTGGCCGAGGAGGCGGGAGTTCTTCACGGATACCTCGAGGATCAACTGTTCTCGCCCGGTCTGATGCGTGGCAGAACGCTTGCGTGGGCCCGTGGAGCCGCGATTGCCGGTCGGCCGTATCTGGCCCGCGCCGCCGAGGAGCACAGTGGTCCCCATGCGCCGTGGTTTTGGAAGGGCGAACTGCAGGGCGGTGGCGTGTTGAACGACATGATGTGTCACAGCGTCGAGGTCGCTCGATTCCTGTTGACCAAACCCGGCGCAGATCGGTCGAGCATCAGAATCAAGAAGGTCACGGCGCAGATCGCCAGTCTCAAATGGTCGCGTCCCGAGTACGCGGCGGACCTGGCGCGCCGATTCGGCAGCGAGGTGGACTACCTCAAGACGCCCTCGGAGGACTTCGCGCGCGCAACGATTGAATACGAAGACGACGCCGGCCACACCCTGATAGCGGAAACCACCACATCCTGGAGTTTCGTCGGGGCGGGCCTTCGCCTGAGCAGCGAGTTGCTGGGCCCGGAGTATTCCATGCAACTCAACTCACTCGATGCTGGCGGACGCCTCTTCTTCAGTCGCCGGGTGTCCGGGGCCGAGGGCGAGGATCTGGTCGAAAAACAGAATGCCGAGCAGGGCGTGATGCCGTTCGTGGGCAACGAGGCTGCCGAGTACGGATACGAGGATGAAAACCGGCACTTCGCGCGCTGCTTTCTGGACGGCGTGCAGCCGGAACTGGACTTCAAGGCCGGATTGGAGGTCGTGGAACTCTTGATGACGGCCTACATGTCTGCTGAGCAGGAGCGGACAATCGCCTGGAAGCCGGAAGGGTTGGAGACCTACATCCCCCAGGTGGCTCAGGGGACCTGGAAACCGTAGTCCCTGGCGCCGACCGGTGAGACGTCCGGCTCTGCCGGGTCGACGGGCATCAGGCAGACGCCAGGCCGTCCAGTTGAGCCTTGGCCAATTCAAACTGCTCCAGGGAACGGGGCAGGTAGGCGGCCGCCTCGTCGACGTACCCATCGACCGAGCAGGACCAGACCCGGTTCAGGTACCGCTCGCCGCCCGCGTAGCACGTCATGATTTCGGCAAAGGCCTGAAGGCCGTACGCATGCTTCAGCGTCTCCCGGCTTGCGACGAATAGGTTCAGGTGTGGGACCACATTCTTGTCGATGGCCGGCGGGAGATCGTACACGCTCATGTTCGGCAAGCCGGCGCTTAGCGTACCAACCTCTTCCACGATCCGGGCCAGGCTCGATTGCATGGTCTGGGTATCCGAGGCGATCCGCTCGGTGGCGTTGGCATCCACTCCCTGTGCACGGCGAAGGATGACGACGCCCACAAAGCCTGTGACGAGCACCATCAGGAAAGGCAACCAGGCTACCTCCACGGCATCCAGAACGGCCAGGTAGGCTCCGGCGAGGAAGGCGGCGGAAATCAAGGCGAGTCCAATTCGTTTCATGATATCCTCCTACCCGAAGACCTGAATCATGGCCATCGCTACACCCACAAGCGCTTCGCCCACGATGAGTCCGGCGGCCACAGGAATGCCAACTTCCTCGCTGAAGGACTCGCCGCGACGGTTATCAACCACCAGCCGTGTCAGCGTGCCGAGACTGTACGTCAATACGATGGAGAAGGGGAGGTAGAAGCCGAGCCCGACCAGAATTCCCAGGCCGCCAATTCCGGTGGCAGAGAGCAGCGCTCCCAGCCCGGCGCCAGCTGCGTATTTCGCGACCGGGACCCCCTCGCCCAGAATGCCCTGAATGACGCTGGCCAGCGCGGTCCCCTGCGGAGCCGGGAGCGCATCGCTGCCAATACCGTCTGACTCGTGCAGCAGCACGATCAGCGCCATCACGATGATCGGCCCGAGCCAACTCCCCAGGAACTGTCCGATTTGCTGTTTTCTCGGTGATGCTCCGACCAGATAGCCCGTCTTCAGATCCAGCATCAGGTCCGTCGCCTGTGCCATCGCGACACTGGCTGCTGCGCCCACCATGACCGAGGACACGATCGCCGCCTTCGTCCCGAGTCCACTCGAAATGAAAATCAGAATGGTGATGGCAATCAGTGTCATCCCGGACAGGGGAGACCAGTTCGTCCGCCCGATGCACTCGGAGAGAATCACGCCAGACATCCAGATCCAGAGCGTCCCGAGGACGGCCATCAGCAGTCCGCGGCCAATGCCCATCTCCTGCGTCGACAGCGTTGCGATGACGAAGAGGAGAATCGCGGCGCCGCCGATCGCGAAGTACAGGAGCTTGATCGGCAGCTCGTCCTTCGAGAGGGTTGACTCCGTCTTCGCTGCCTGCTGCATGGATCGAACGGCGCCGACAATCAGCGGGAAGGACAGGAAGATTCCCGCAATGGCTCCGCCGATGAGCATCCCGATGCCCACGGGGCGGAAAATGAGAACGCGCAGTTCGCCGGGATCGGTGGAGGGAAGAACACCCTGGGCCGACATCAACGGTGCGAGGATCCAGTAGCAGACGTAGCCCCCCACGATGAAGAAGAACCCGCCTCGCCCGGCTATGTACGCGACTCCGAAAGTCAGCAGCGAGACGTACCAGACCCCGTTCATGTAGGCGGGAAGCCCGATGACGGCGCCGAGGTCGTAGTTCTCGAAAGGAGAGCCGCTGACGAATGCGTGGACAACCCCGCTGAGCGCCACGCCGGCCAGCAGATAGACCGCCTTCTGCATTCCGGCTCCCGGGCTCTTCAGGATCGTGGCCACGGCCACACCGCCCGGAAAAGTCAGCCGCTCGAAGTCGATCATCTGCTTGCGGAGGGGAATGATGAACGCGATGCCCATCACAGCACCCGCAATACAACCGAAAACCATCAGCGGGTAGCTGAAATCTGTTTCCCCAAGGATGAACAGCGCCGGAACTGAGAACATCATTCCTGCCGAGGCGCCGTTGACGCCCGAGGCGATGGTCTGGTTGATGTTGTTCTCGACAATGGAGTTGCGCCGCATGATGCCGCGCAGAATTCCGAAGCCCAGAATGGCGGCCAGTTCGGAGCCTTCGATCGAAAAGCCGAGGATCAGGGAGGCGTATCCGATCGACACGGCGATGACGGCGCCGAGGAGATACCCAACCAGAATGGCCGGGATCGTCAGCTCCGGATAGGGTCCCCGCCGGATGGGTCGGGTGGTTGTAGCCATGGAAATGAGGGGAGTTGGCTACTGAGATAATAGCGCCATCCATCTGACGGCACAAGAGAAACGGGAGACCGCCACGCGACCGGTGACGATCTCCCGCTCGTCTCGAACGGCGTCCGCGTCGGCCGCAGCCTGACAGGGACACCCCGGAGATGCTACTTGATGAGGAGCATCGATTTGGTGACGCTTGTGGTGGGCGTCTCGAGACGATAGAGGTAGCGGCCGGAGGCGAGACGTGTCGCGTCAAACCTTGCAGAATGCTGACCGGCCGACATATCTCCATCCATCAGAATCTGAACCAGGCGGCCCGTCAGGTCATAGACCGAGAGGCGTACCTGACCGCTTTCAGGCAGGTTGAAGCTGATCTGCGTGGATGGGTTGAAGGGGTTCGGGTAGTTCTGATCGAGCGACAACTCGCCCGCGGCGGCCGTTTCGAACACCGGCTTCTCCTGGACCGGGCTATAGGGCTTTGCGACGATACCCTTGGCTGCGGACTCGCCATTGCCCGGCAGCGTAAATCCACCGAGGTAGCTGTCCGCGAAGCGAGTGGCGTGCCAGACATAGGCCGCACGGGTCACACGGGTGTTCGGCCTGAAGGCGGCGTGTACCGTCGGCTGCAGATCATAGGGCCCCTGGGTCAGGCTGAAGTGGGCCTGCATCATCTGGAGGTCAAGAGCCAGTTGGACGTGGCCTCGGAGCTCCGCCGGGATGTCTGCCCAGTCCGAAAGCTCGATCCGGGCGCCCATGTATTCGACGCTGACCGGTCCGTCTCCGATGGCTTCGGCAGCCGCCTGAATGCCCAGGCTCTGGACGAGGGAGTAGGCCAGGCTCGCACGCCTGACTTTTCCTCGCCAGTCGAAGTTGTTGCCGTCCGAGAACATCACGCCGTCCCAGATACCGTCGGCATCCTTCAGAGATGCACCGCGGGCCGTGGCCGCTTCGGCGAATGGAGCATACCGGTCGTTGACGCCGGAAGGATTGGACCCATCAAGATTCTGCCACTGACGGACGCCGGTTCCCATGACGAGGTACTCGGACAGTTCGCCCCGGTTGAGCTTGTCGTTCGGGCGGAAACGGCGCTCGCTGTCACCGTCGACCAGGAAGCGGGCCACCGCAAACTTGATCATCTCCTCGGCCTCGTGTCCTGCAATGTCGTCCAGCCCCTCAAAGTTGGATTGCAGCAGGGAGATTGACCCGTCGATGTAGCCGGGCGCGGCGTAGCCGTTCGTGAGGCCCAGCGGGTCAACGGCATTGCCGGAGATGGAGCCGATGCCGCGGGTTGTAAGCTTCCAGGTGCCGGGTTCGCCGGGTGCCGAGACGCCTATGGTCTGACCGATAACCGGAAGCGAAATGGACGATCCGTAGCGCTTTCCTGTTGGCGAATAGAGGACGAGCGCGACCGTGTTGTCGCCAACGTTGGCGTTCGCAGCAACGATGCCGATGCCTTCGCCAACCTCAAACTCGTGGTATTCCGGCTCGCCGACCGGGTTGTTGAAGATGGAGAAGTTCTCGCCGCCGGCCGCGGTGACCGAAGCGGAGGAGTTGAAGTCGCGGAAAATGTTGACCGTGGCACCAAAGCCCGCACTGGATCCCGCCTTGCGCGCCAGAACCTCCTGAACGGCGGCATACGCATTGGCGTAGCCGGCACCGCTTTCCCAACCGGCTTTCTGTGGCATGTTGGTGGCGGTCTTCTCCAGGATGTCCTTGACATCCGTCCAGTTCAGGGTCGGATCGGCCTCAAGCATCAGGGCGATGATGCCGGACACGTGCGGGCACGACATCGAGGTGCCGCTGGCCACCGTGTAGTACGGCTGGAATTCGTCGTGCATGCCGTCCTGCATCGAGCCGGTTGAGGCGTTCGCCGATACCACGTCCACGCCTGGAGCCGTCACGGTTGGGCGATCCACCCAGGTGTAGGTCTTGCCGTCGTACGGATCGACGTACGTGCCTCCCTGGCCGATGCGTCCGCGACTGGAAAAGCTCGCCAGGTTTCCGTCCTTGTCGCCTGCCGCCACGAGGGTTACCCAAGGCGCCTTCTTGTAGTTGCCGGTGATGGACGCAAAGCCAGGACCCGAGTTTCCGGCAGAGAAGACCACCATGATGCCCCGGTCGGCGACGCGCTTGGTGGCAACATTCGTCGGGTGATCCGGCTGGAAGTCAGTGCCGCTGTCGCTGCTTGAGCCAAACGAGTTGGAGACAACGCGGATGTTGTACTGGAACTGGTGCGTGAGGGCGTAATCGAATCCGCCGATGGTGTCCAGGATGAAGATGACGGCGCCTGAACCATATCCGATGATGTCGGCCCCCGGGGCCACGCCTTCAAACTTGCCACCGGATGCCGCGCCCGTGCCCGCCACGATACCCGAGACGTGGGTTCCGTGGCCTCCGCCGTGGTCGGTGTTGGGCACGTTCTCCGTATAGGTTACCGGGAGCAGACTGCTCCAGGAGGCGAGGTTGGTCTGTCCGGCCACATTCTGGACCACGTTGTCCTTGAGGTCAGGATGGGTCCCGTCGACACCGGAGTCGTTGATCAGAACGCCGACGCCCTGTCCCGAGTAGGGCAGTCCCATGGCCGTACGGAAATTGGGGTCATTGCGCAGCCGGTCGACACCGGTGATGGCGGTCGAACCTTCGTTTTCCCATTCCAGCTGCTCGTTGAGCCAGATGGAGCGGACACCGGAAATGCCGGCGATCCGCTCAATCTGGGCGGGAGTCGCGAGTACGCCTGCGATGGGCAGGCTCTGGAAGTAGAAGCCGCTGACGCCGACGGTCTGCAGGGCAGCCACCTGACCGGCGTTGAGTTGACCCTCACCGTGGAAGGTGACAACAACCTGAAGCTGGTCCAGGGCAGACGATGAGTTCAGGGCGCTCTGCAGCGAACCGCCCATGGTCTGGGCCGTGAGGTTCGAGGGAGCGGAGAGGAGCAGGGCAACGACGAGGGCCGTGAACCGGAGTCCTCTGGCGAGTGTGTGGAGCGTGTTCTTCATGGGTAAAGGCTTCTAGTATTGTGCGAAGTAGCGGACCGCGGCGACGGCGTAGTCGGCGCGGGTCGCGTTCGCAGTGGGCTCAAAACGGGCGGTCACGGTGGGCTCGGCGTCGAATGCCCCCTGACTGAGGTCGAAGAAGACGTTGAGCAGGCCCAGGTCGATAGCGATTTGCACGTAGCCGGCCTTTGGGCCCAGCCCGTCTGCATCGGTGACGGGGACCCTGGTCCCGTTGTAATTGGCGGTTACCGAGCCTTCAAAACCGGCCGCGGCGGACGACAGTCCGAGGCTCTGGACCAGCGAGTAGGCCAGGTCGGCCCGGCTGACCGATCCGCTCGGGTTGAAGGAGCCGCTCGTTTCGAGGACGCCGTCGGCGATCTGAGCACGGTCCCGCAAGGCGGATCCGCGGGTGGCGACGGCTTCGGCGAAGGGCGCCTTGTCAGCAGACACGTCACCGAAGGTGGTGGAACCGTCTCCCTGACGGATGCCGGCCCCGAGAACCAGGTACTCGGCCAACTCGATACGTGTCAGCCGCTGGTCCGGAGCGTAGTTGCCTCCGGGAAGTCCGTCGATGAGTTGCTCGGCGACGGCCGATTGGATGGCCGCGGACGCCGGATGACCGTCGATGTCATTCAGGCCCGTGAAGCCGTTAACGGTCTCAAAGGAAATCTTGCCGTCCACCTGCTCAGGCAGGGACACCGTGTTGTTTCCTGTCCCGTTCTGGATGCCACGAATCTCGAGTGTCCAGGTGCCGGGCATCGGGCTCGTGACGATCTGGGCACGCGCATATTCCAGCGTGAAGAGGAGCGTGGTGCCACTCAGGTACTCGGTGCCATCGGGCGCGATCAGTACCGGATAGATGGGATTTCCGGTCTCCCCGGCAACGCCGCCCGCGGAGAAGCGGGCAGCCAGGGTCGTCAGTCCAGCCGGGACCTGGAAGGCCATCCGGTTTCCATCGGCCGACAGTTCCGGCCGAGGGTTGAAGTCGATCGAAAACGCGGTGTCGATGCGGTCCGAGTCGACAAAAGCGTTGAAGTCCCGGGTGCTCGTGCGGGTCGTCCCATAGTCCCGGAGGCCGAGGGCCATCTGAACGGCGGCGTACGCGTTGACGTATCCCGATCCGACCTCCCAGCTTTCGCGGCCGGGCATGTTTGTGGCCGACCGCTGCAGAATGTCCTTGACCTCATCGGGGCTCAATGATGGATTCGCTTCCAGTATGAGGGCAACGATGCCGGCCGCATGTGGCGTGGCCATCGAGGTGCCGCTCATGTGGGTGTAGAAGGCAGCATTCGCACCCAGTACATCCACATCCGCCTCGGCTGCCAGCAGTGGCAGGGAGCCGGTGGTGGCCCGGGTCGAGATGATGTCGACTCCTGGGGCGACGATGGTAGGCTCGTTGAAGTAGGTCCAGGAGCGGTTGTCTGGGGTCGTGAAATTGCCGGAGTCCCCTTCCACTCCGCGTGATGAGAAGTCAACCAGCGTGGCTGCCTTCGTGCCGGCACCCACCGAGATCACCCAGGGAGCCACGGCATACGGGTTGTGGGTATCCTCATCCGGGCCAGAGTTGCCCGCAGCAAACAGCACGGTGATACCGCGCTTGTAGGCGGCATAGGACGCGACGTTGATCGGGTGGTCAGGATTGAAGGTGCCGCCTGAGCCCCATGAATTGGTAATGACCCGGATGCCATAGCGGAACTGATTGGTGATGGTCCAATCGAAGCCGCCTATCGTGTCCAGGATGAGCAGGACTGCGCCGGATCCGTAGCCGATCATGTCAGCGCCCGGCGCGACACCGGCGTGCTGACCACCCGACTGCTGACCGGTCCCGCCGACCGTTCCGGCGACGTGCGTACCGTGTCCCGAGCCGAGGTCGGTGTTTTCCTGATCTTCGAGATATACGATGGGCGCCAGATCATCGACGCCGTGAGGATTGGTCGCTCCCTGCACATTCTGCACGACATGCCTCAGATCGGGATGTGACGCATCGATTCCTGAGTCGTGAACCACGACGCCTACGTTCTTGCCGCTGAACGGAAGACCCATGGCGTTCCGCATGCCGGAGTCCGAGACGAGCTTGTTGACCCCGGTCAGGTCTCGAGCGTCCTTGTTGAAGTAGGTCTGCTGCTCGTTGGCCCAGATCGAGCGAACCCCGCTCATCCCGGCGACTTGGAGGATCTGGTCTGGCGTGGCAACGATGCCCGCGATGGGGAGGCTCTCAAAAAAGACGCCCTGGCTGATGCCCAGATCGGTCAGCGCCTGGACCTGTGAGGCGTCAATCGCGCCTTCTCCATGGAAGGTCACGACGACAGTCATTGGTTCGGTGGGCTCCGCAGACGCCAGCGTGGCATCCAGCCCGGGTCCGAAGACAGCACTTTGTGCCCGGCTGACACCGGAACCTGCCAACAGCAGGAGGGCCACCATGGCAACCGGGCGCAACCACGGCGAGAACAAGTTGGTAGAAAATAACATGACGAAGGAGTATTTGCGGTCCGCTCGTCACCGAGAAGCCCCCTTGCTTCTCCGGGATTTGCGGGTGCGGTTTGGAGACAGTGCAAGTATCCCCCACCACATATCCTTCGGTATATCGGTCGATCGTCCTTCCTTTCGTCGGAATTCGGGATTCGCCGTGGTAGGAACTTGCCGCCGGGGCTGTCGGACTTCCGGCAGCGCTTCGTAGGAACCGTTCGTCCCGGCCTGCAGGAAATGTCCTACAGGGTGCCAAGCCCAGGTCCCTGGGGCCTACTTGACCAGGAGCATTGAGCGGGTCAGAACCCCTCGCGGCGTCGTCAGACGATACAGGTATCGTCCCGTGGCCAGTCCGCGTCCGTCGAAACGCACTCGGTGGATTCCGGAAGGCAAAACGCCGTCGTGCAGGACCCCGACACGCCGACCGGTCAGGTCGAAAACTTCCAGAAGTGCATGAGTCTCCGATGCCAGGGTGAAAGCGATCGTCGTGACCGGATTGAAGGGGTTCGGGTAGTTCTGCGTCAACTCGGGTCCGCCATCGACGGGCGTGTCCTGGACCGTCTCGACCGAGCGGCGCGGGCTCCGGGTTTCGAATCCGCCCTTGGCGGTGAAGCCCAGGTCCGGAAGCGGAGCGGACAGGAAAGAGTCCGAGAAGCGAGAAACGTATACCGCGTACTCGCTCCTTGTGACTCTGTCGTCAGGCTCATACAGCGGGCCCTGAGGCGAGTCCGCTGCTTCCATAATGCCGAGGTCAAGCGCCAGCTGAACATAGCCGCGAAGCTCGGGCGCAATGGCCGACCAGTCGGCCAGTTCCAGATTGCCGTCGTAGACAGGGCGCTCTCCGTGAGACCGGGCCGCCTCCTGGAGGGCCAGGCTCTGCACAAATGAGTAGGCCAGCCTTTCCCGCGTGACCTTACGCTTGGGTTGGAAAGCACCCTCCCGAAGTCGCATCACCCCGTCCAGAAGCCCGTCGGTGTCCATCAGAGCGGCCCCGGTTGATAGCACAGCAGCGGCAAAGGGCGCTTCGGACTCCTTCAGGTCCTCGGGTCCACCCTCGTCCAGCGCCTTGCGTATCCCCGCTCCCATAACGAGGTATTCGGCAATCTCAATGCGCCTGAGACGATCCTCCGGGCGAAAGCGTCGGGCACGATCTCCATCCACCAGGCGACGCGAAACGGCGTAGGCAATGACAGATTCATCGGGATGGCCGGAAATGTCACCAAGGCCCTCGAGGTCAGTGGCCAGGAGGGCAACGTGGCCTCGAACCTGTCCGGGAACGCCAATCCCGTTCGTGAGGCCGAAGGCGTCCAGGCGAAGGCCTGCCCAGGCTCCAACTCCTCGCACCTCCAGCGTCCATTCTCCGGGGACTGCCGGGGCTGTGACGGTGACACCCGCCTGATATGCCGGGATCGAAACGCCTGACTCGTATTGCTGGCCAACCGGATTCGTCAGGACGAGAGCGGCCGTGTTTTCCCCGATCGTGGCGGCGGCCGAGACGAGGTCGGTATCCTCAGCGACCGGAAATACCAGGCGCTGCGATGTACCGGCGGGCGAGAAGGCGAGATCAAACGGAATTGCGGGCTGCGACGGAGCCAGCGTGACGTTGGCGTTGAAGGACCGCCGGAGATTCACCGTTTCGGCGAGTCCGGCCTGTCCGTCGCGATGCAGGACGGTTTGGACAACCGCCGCGTGAGCGTTGACGTACCCTGCCCCGGCTTCCCATGCTGCGCCGCCGCTCATGTTCGTCGCCGTGCTCTCAAGGATGTCCTTGACGCGCCGCCAGTCCAACGTTGGATCGGCCTCAAGCATCATCGCGATGATGCCGGCAACATGCGGGCATGCCATCGAGGTGCCCGTGGCCACGGCATAGTAGGGCACGAACTCAGGGTGGAGCGACCAGTGCATCGATCCGGTCGAGGCGTTGGCGGAGATCACCGCCGTACCCGGGGCCGTGATTGTCGGACGATCGACCCAGGTGTACACGGTCCCGTCCCGGCCGGTGAACGTGCCGCTCTCACCAATCCGTCCTCGCGAAGAAAAACTCCCCAATCGCCCCTGATTGTCCCCTGCGGCAACGGTCACCACCCAGGGAGCCTTCTTGTAGTTGCCCGTGATCGTGCCGGAAACGGGTCCAGAGTTGCCGGCCGAAAAGACGACGATGATCCCTCGATCGGCCAGCTTCTTCGTCGCGACGTTTGTCGGATGATCAGGCTGGAAATCAGTACCGGAGTCATCGGATTCCCCAAACGAGTTGGAAACCACCCGAATATTGTATTCGAACTGATGGGTGAGGGCATAATCGAATCCGCCCAGCGCATCCAGAACGAGTACCACGGCACCGGAACCGTAGCCGATGATGTCGGCTCCCGGGGCTACACCCTCGAATTTTCCGCCTGACGCCGCGCCCGTGCCCCCCAGAATGCCTGCGACGTGAGTGCCGTGCCCGCCGCCGTGATCTGTGTTCGGGATGCCACCAACGTAGGTTACCGGGAGAAGGGAGCTCACCGCAGCGAGGTTGGTCTGACCCGCTACGTTTTCCACCACGTTGTCTTTAAGGTCGGGATGTGTCGCGTCAATTCCGGAGTCGTTGACCAGAACGCCGATACCCCGGCCCGAGTACGGAAGGCCAGCTGCAGTCCTCAAGCCTGCATCGGCGCGCAGTCGGTCCACACCGGTCGCCGCGGTCGGCCCGCGGTTTTCGAGTACCAGACGATCGTTCAGCCAAATCGAGCGGACGGAAGAGAGCGCAGCGATCGCTTCAATCTGGCCGGGCGTGGCCAGAAGGCCCGCGATGGGCAAACTGCGAAACCAGAACCCGGTGACTCCGATCGCCTGCAATTCGGCTATCTGCCCACTGGAGATGGGTCCTTCGGCTTCGAAGGTGACCACCACCTCGAGCTGCTCCAGGGGCGCCGCGGATGCCAGCGCCTCTTGAAGGGTAGGTCCGAGCGTCTGAGCCGACGCCGGCGAGGCAATCGGCAGAAGGACCACTGTCAGTGCAGCGAGGACGGAAAACCGGCGGGCGGATAGGCTCACTGTGCGCAGGGTGGCTGGGTCCTGGAATACAGCAGAGAAAATGGAAATCAATCGCCCGTTCTGCAGTCGGCACAGGACGCAATGGAGCGTAAGAAGGTGGACCTCGAGGCCGTAGGCGGGACGGTATTCGTTTGTAGGAAAAGTCCTACAGCGATCCTGTGACATATTTGTGACCATTGCACCTGTACATTCCTGAATGCGGCACCGGTCGGTGGCCGCGCTACCCCCTTGGCACAAACCCCATTTAAGACAATGAGGACCCACACACTCCTCCGTGCGGCAGGCCTGGCCCTGTGCAGCGTACTGGTTTTGATCCCGACTGCTGACGCGCAAAAGCTGGATCTCGACAAGCTGAAGGCCATGCAGGCGCGGGCGATTGGCCCGGCCGGTATGAGTGGCCGCGTCACGGCCATCGATGTAGTCCTGAGAGACCCCGCGGTGATCTACGCCGGCACCGCCTCGGGCGGACTGTGGCGATCCACGAATGCAGGGATCAGCTGGGAGCCCGTCTTCGACGACCAGCCGGTGCACTCCATTGGAGCCGTGGCCGTAAACCAGAGCAATCCGGACGTGATCTGGGTCGCAACAGGAGAGGGCAACCCTCGCAACAGCGCCAACGCTGGAAACGGCATCTACAAGTCGATCGATGGCGGGCGAAGCTGGCGGCACCTTGGCCTCGAGAACAGCCGGACGATTCACAGGCTCATCCTGCATCCCACCAATCCGGACGTGGCCTACGCGGGTGTTCAGGGCCCCCCGTGGGGCGAGGGAGAGGAACGCGGCGTCTACAAGACTACCGACGGTGGCGAGACCTGGGTCCGGATTCTGTATGCCAACGTGAAGACCGGAATTGCTGATCTGGTCATGGATCCCGTGAATCCCGACAAGCTCATCGCCGCAATGTGGGAATTCCGCCGGTGGCCCTACTTCATGAAGTCGGGTGGCGAAGGATCCGGGATCTGGGTCACGTATGATGGTGGAGAAAAC
The DNA here is from genome assembly GCA_029262855.1 of Bacteroidota bacterium. Taxonomy (GTDB): domain Bacteria; phylum Bacteroidota; class Rhodothermia; order Rhodothermales; family UBA10348; genus JABDJZ01. The sequence goes on from JAJCYP010000030.1 coordinate 56,520, forward strand.
TGGACCCAGCGCACCAGCGAAGACGGGCTGCCAGAGGGCGAACTCGGTCGGATCGGCCTGTCGATCGCGCCGAGCGATCCATCGATCGTCTATGCCATTGTCGAAGCGAAGGAAAATGTGTGGCTACGGTCCACCGACGGTGGCTTTTCGTTCGAAGAGGTCAACAAGGGACAGCCGGTCACCAATCGCCCGTTCTACTACAACGACATCTTCGTCGACCCAGTAAACGAGAATCGGGTCTACTGGCTCTCGTCCAGTGTCCGAGTCACCAATGACGGGGGACGGACCTTCGAGCCCATCCCGCCACAGGGTACCCCGGGTGGCGGTATCCATCCGGACCACCACGCATTCTGGGTTCATCCGGATGATGCGGATTACCTCATCGAAGGGAACGACGGTGGCCTCAACATCTCCCGTGATCGTGGCAAGACCTGGCGCTTCGCGGAAAACCTCCCGCTGGCCCAGTTCTACCACATCAACGTGGACAACAGCATTCCCTACAACGTGATGGGAGGGCTGCAGGACAACGGCTCCTGGATCGGCCCTGCCTACCTCTGGAGAGCCGGTGGAATCCGGAATTCGGACTGGAAGGAGGTAGGATTTGGAGACGGTTTCGATGTCACGGTGATGCCGGACAACGAACGATTCATGTACTCGATGAGTCAGGGCGGCAGTCTGCGTCGATTTGACTCGGAGACCGGGACCGGCGTCAGCATCCGACCGATCCATCCGGATGGTGAGTTCCTCCGGTTTAATTGGAATGCGGCCTTTGCCCAAAGTCCCCAGAATGCTGCTACGATCTACTATGGCAGCCAGTACCTACACAAGTCCACCGATCGTGGTAACAACTGGACGATCATCTCGCCGGATCTGACAACGAACGATCCGGAGAAGCAAAAACAGATCGACTCGGGAGGACTCAACTATGATGTCACCGGTGCCGAGAACTACACCACCATCGTCTCGATTGCCCCGAGTCCACTCGACGGGAACGTGATCTGGGCCGGGTCGGATGACGGGAACGTCCAGGTGACGCGTGATGGGGGAGCAACTTGGACCAATACGGTCGGCGGAATGCGCGGGCTCGCCAAGGGCGGTTGGGTCACCCAGATCAAGGCGTCCACCTACAATGCCGGCGAGGCGTTCGTGGTGATTGAGGATCATCGCCGCAACAACTGGGAGACGTACCTCTACCACACCCGCGATTACGGTTCCACGTGGTCCCGGATGGCGGAGGACGCCTGGGGCTATGCCCTCTCGTTCGTACAGGACCCTGTTCAACCCCGTCTCATGTTCCTCGGAACGGAGTTCGGCGTATGGGTCTCCGTGGACGCTGGAGCGAACTGGACCCAGTGGACGAATGGCATGCCGACCATGTCCGCCATGGATATGGTCATACATCCCCGCGAACATGACCTCGTGGTCGGGACGTTTGGTAGAGCGATTTACGTTCTCGATGACATTCGGCCACTGAGGGCGATCGCCACGGAAGGTGCGGAGATCCTGGATGCTCGCCTGAAGGCAATCGCGGCCCCGGATGCTTATCTCGCCCAATGGGGACAGGCAGCGGGGACCCGGTTCTCGGCCAGTGCCATGTTTGAAGGGGAGAACCGTGATCGCGGAGGCATGATCTCCTACATCGTCAATCGTCCCGAGCGGTCGGGTGACGGTGAGCGGGCAGGAGGCGAGGCAGATGCCGAACGGCCGGCGGCCATGCGGGCGCGCCGAGCGGCGGCAGGAGGCCCAGGACGGGCTGGACGCGCAGGCGGCGCTCGGAATCGGGTCAAGATCGAGATTGTAAACGGCGATGGCGAGGTGATCCGGACGGCGAACGGACCCGCCGAGCCCGGACTGAATCGCTACTTCTGGCGGCTTCGCCAGAAGGGGTTCAGTCAGCCCGGAGGCGGGTTCCGTGGCGGCGGTCGATTCGGTGGTGGCGGTGGCGCCGACCAGGAACCGGCCGGACCCGACGTGCTGCCGGGCACCTACAAGGTGAGGCTGACGATGGGTCAGGCGAGCGACTCGACCAGCATCACCGTGCATCCGGACCCGAGGCAGGACTACAACCGCGCCGGCGCTGAGGCCCGGGTCGCGCTGTACCAGAGCATGGAGGGACTGTTCACCGCCGCAACTGACGCCCTCAAGCAGCTGACCGATGCCGGCGAGGCCCACGACTGGATTGGCGATAAGCTGTCGGCGATGGACGAGGAGGACCGCGGAGATCTGATGGAAGAGCACCGTGCGGTCAAGGACTCCCTGGACGCCGTGAGGGCCGTGATCTTTGGCGAGCAGGGAGCACAGGGCATCAGGCGTGATCCGACTACCGTCTCTTCCAGGATGCGAACCGCACTCGGATACATCAGCCGGAGCACGGACATGCCCGGAGCCACCGAGGATGCGGCCATGGCCCAGAGTCGCGCCGCGATCTCCGAGCTCGTCGAGTTGGTGAACGGTTTCATTGGCGGCCGATGGGCAGAGTATGTCCAGACCATCGAGGGCGCCAATCTTTCGTTGTTCACCCCCATGGAGCCCGTTCGCTTGAACAACTGATGCTATTCTTCCGGACCGAAACCCGCCGCCCTGCCATGCGCCTTCTATTCCTCGCCGTCACACTTGTCGTTGTCGCACCCGTCATCGCCCAGGAGAAGCCTCCTGGGATGTCTCGGCCCCGTTCGGCCCCACGTCGGAGGTCTCCTTCACAACGGACGAGGGCACATGGATGAGCCTGGACGTTTCGCCAGACGGGCGCACGATTGTCTTCGACATGATGGGAGACCTCTACACGATACCCATCGCTGGTGGAACAGCCACCTCCATCACCACGGGCCCGGCCTGGGACGTGCAGCCCACATTCAGCCCGGACGGCTCCCGCATCGCCTTCACGAGCGATCGGGCCGGCGGCGACAATATCTGGACGATTGCCGCCGATGGATCCGACGCCCGTCAGGTGACGAAGGAAAAATTCCGGTTGCTCAACGGCCCTGCCTGGACGCCGGACGGCGCGTACCTCCTGGCTCGCAAGCACTTCACGTCCTCGCGCTCTCTCGGGGCCGGTGAGGTCTGGATGTATCACGCGTCGGGCGAAGCCTCAGGCGGGATTCAACTCACCAAGCAGAAGAACAACCAGCAGGATCAGGGCAATGAGATTACACTCAGTCCTGACGGCCGATATGTCTACTTTTCCGAGGATATGTCGGGTGGGTCCACGTTCCAGTACAACAAGGATCCCAACGGCATGATCTACGCCATCCGGCGGCTGGATCGGGAGACGGGGCGACTGGAGAACTACATCACCGGCGCCGGAGGTTCGGCGCGCGCTACCCCATCGCCCGACGGAAAGACCATCGCCTTTGTGCGCAGGGTGAGGGAGAAGTCCGTCATCTTCCTCTTCGATACAACCACGGGACGGCAGTGGCCCGTTTTCGACGGGCTGAACCGGGACCAGCAGGAAGCCTGGGCCATCTTCGGCGTCTATCCGAGGATGGACTGGACGCCCGATGGATCCAGCCTTGTGTTCTGGGCGGGCGGCAAGATCAATCGCCTGGACGTGGCATCCCGTGCGGTGGCGGACATTCCCTTCGAGGTGCAGATCGATCGGACCATCCACGAGGCGCTGCGCGTGCCCGTCACTGTCCATGAGCCCAGCTTCGAGTCCAGGATGATTCGGGATGTGGCCACCGCGCCCGATGGCAGCATGATGGTGTTCCATTCGGCGGGCTTCCTCTACACCAAGGCGCTGCCGAACGGCGTGCCGAGGCGGCTGACGTCCCAGACCGAGCATTGGGAATACGACCCCTCCTTCAGCCCGGACGGAAGAACCCTGGTGTACACCACCTGGAATGACCGGGACTATGCGGCGATCCGACGGATTTCGGTCACCGGAGGCGTCAGTCAGGTCCTGTCAACGCGTCCAGGGCACTACTATGAGCCCCGATTCTCTCCCGATGGGGCCCAGATTGTCTACCGGCGGGGCGGAGGCAGTTCGCTGACCGGTCGCCTGCATGGCATGGAGACCGGGATTTATCGCATGCCCGTCGCAGGAGGGCCCGCCACACGTGTGAGCCGATCAGGGTCTGATGCCCGCTTTGGTCCCCGCGGGAAGCGGGTCTACTTCCTGAGCGGCGGAGGGCTTTCGAAGGAATACCGGTCCGTGGATGTGAACGGGGCCGACGAGCGCACCCACCTGAACCTCAAATACGCCAACACGGCCGTTCCCAGCCCCGACTTCAAGTGGGTGGCATTCAACGAACTGTTCAATGCCTACGTCGTCCCGTTTCCAATGACCGGGGGAGCGATCGATCTCAACAAGGACTCGAAAGCGGTGCCCGTCAAGCAGGTTACGCGCGACCTGGGGACGGATCTGCATTGGTCGGCGGACTCGAAAACGCTTCACTGGATGGTGGGGCCTGAGTACTACTCGCGCTCGCTGGCGGAGTCGTTTGCCTTTGTTGATGGTGCGCCTGAAGAGCTGCCCGCGATTGACAGCACCGGCGTGAGCGTCGGGTTGACGCTTCAGTCGGATGCTCCTTCGGGAACGACTGCCATCACCAACGCCCGACTGGTCACCATGAATGGCGATGAGGTCATCGCCCGCGGAACGATCCTGGTGAGCGGCAATCGAATTGCCGCGATTGGCGTCGATGTGGAAATCCCGGCAGGGGCAACGGTTATCGATGCGGCTGGGAAGACGGTCATGCCGGGGTTTGTGGATGCCCATGCGCATCTCAATCACTTCTTTACCGGCCCCATCCCGCAGGAATCCTGGGTGTACTCGGCCAATCTGGGCTTCGGCGTGACAACCACCCACGACCCGTCGGCAAACACGGAGACGGTCTTCACGCTTTCGGAGATGGTGAAGGCCGGCCGGATCATGGGTCCGCGGATCTACTCGACCGGTACGATCCTCTACGGGGCCGACGGCGACTTCAAGGCCGAGGTCAACTCGCTGGACGATGCCCGGAGTCACCTCCGCCGGATGAAGGCAGTCGGCGCGATCAGCGTCAAGAGCTACAACCAGCCGCGACGCGAGCAGCGCCAGCAGATCATGCAGGCCGCGCGGGAGCAGGGCCTGAACGTGGTGCCCGAGGGCGGCTCGACCTTCAACCACAACATGACCATGATCATCGATGGTCACACGGGGATCGAGCATAGCGTGCCTGTCGCACCGCTGTACCGGGACGTGCTGGAGACCTGGCGGCACTCGAAGACCGGCTATACACCCACCCTGGTGGTGGTCTATGGCGGGCCCAGCGGTGAACGCTTCTTCTACGAGCGGGACAACGTGTGGGAGAACGAGCGACTCCTTCGCTACGTGCCACGGGACAACGTGGATCCGCAGTCCCGGCGCAGGTGGAAGTCAGCCGACGACGAGTACTACCACGACGACGTGGCCGCGGAGGCCAAGAAACTGGTCGACCAGGGCAACACGGTCCAGATCGGTGCCCACGGACAGATGCAGGGCCTGGCGTTCCATTGGGAGATGCGCATGCTCACCCAGGGTGGATTCACGCCGCACGAGGCGCTCCGATCTGCGACGCTCCACGGAGCCCGCTACCTCGGCATGGACGCGGACATCGGCTCGCTCGAGGTGGGCAAGCTGGCCGACTTGATCGTTGTCGATGGAGACCCGCTGGCCCGAATCGAGGACGCCGAGAACGTGACCCACGTGATGGTGAACGGGCGGATCTGGAACGCGATGGAACTGCCGCGAGGGGCGACGGCTGACAGTTGGTAGTGGTGGAGTCCTGGGTTTTTGGTGTGGTCGGATCTGAATCGCTTGTTGCGAGGGGTCGCGCTCTGGCTGAACGTTGCCCTGGAAGCCGCAGCCGTACATCCAGGACCGCCCTTCTTGTTGCCTCTCCTGCGGGCCCGACGTCTCTGTTTTCGGTTCGGGCTCATGGCGCGACGGCTCTCAGCGGATCAGTTTTCGTGAGTCGGTCCAACGGTGGGCAGTTCTTGCTGGACGAGCATCATCTCGCCGGACAGTGGGAGCACCGGCTGTCCTCTCTCAAGCTCGGGCAGTTTGCTGCTGCTTGCCTGAATGACTCGACAATCGAGTTGTACACCGACCCGAACGGCCTGAGGAGTTTCTTCGTTCATGAGTCCGACGCGGGAGCGATTTTCTCGACCCACCTCCACCTCATCACCTCTCTGACCGGGGTCCTCGACTTGGACCTCAGTCAGTTTGGCTCTCATTGGTTCAGTCACAACCAGATGAACAAGGGCAGCCTTGTAAGGGGTGTTGGCCGGATATGTGCGGGCGATGCCATGGAGCTCCGGGCGAGTCCTTGCGGCGCCTCAGTCATTCGCCGACCTCGTCCCGTTGGTCGGGATTGTCCGGACTCACCCTTGGCCTGGGTTGGCGAGCTATTGAACAATATCGACCTCCCTATAGCCCTTTCTCTATCTGGAGGCCTCGATTCGCGCGTCCTACTCGGTCTGGCTCAGTCGGCAGGTATTCGGCCAAGGCCGTTTGTGTTCGGAGATGAGCGCAGCCCTGATGTCCAGATTGCACAAATGGCGGCCGCTGCCTGTGGCCTGGAGTGCCTTCATGTCCCTTCGCGCTCGCTGGACGACTGTGTCTTGGGAGGAGATCTCGAGCGGTATGCCCGCGACAACTGGTGCGCCACCCCTCTCTCGGCAGCCGGGCACCTTACTTCCTACGACAGGGTATTCGAATCCAGTCCTGGCGCCATTCTGATCGATGGCGGGTTCGGTGAAATCGGCCGTGGGCAGTTCTATCGGAGGGTTGAGGTCTTGAGGAAGCTGCGAAGGCTTCACCGAGGCCCGTTGGGGGCCGTCATGAGCGCTGTATCATTCAAGCGTGTCAACGTTTTCCGAACTGAGGCACTCGCGATGATGACGCGTGGCGTCGAATCGGCAGCGTCGGAGTTTCGTGACCAGCTTGTTGCGGCTCGTAGTTCGAGACCGGAGGACACAGTCGCTGCCAGGATTCGACGACAGAATTTCTTCGGACTGACCCAGGGCTGGATGGACTCTCAGGGACCGTCGCTGATGCCCTTCGCGCAGGAGGCATTCGTCCGCTCGGTCCTCAAGATTCCCAGCCGCGAGCGAGTAGGAGGCCGCCTCTTCCGGAGACTTCTCAAGGCGGAGGCACGACAGCTGACGAGGCTACCACTCGCCAAGGGTCGCCACGCCCTTCCGTTTAGACTTCCATCACCCTTGTATCCGTTGCACTTTCGACTCGCCGCAGGCGCACCCGGTGCGCCCTCCGCGTTCGGTGGCGCCGCGACCCGGCAATTGCTGTACGACTCTCTGAATTCCCTGCACTCGCGGGAGTGGGTCGCCCTGGACCACGCGAGGGCGGAGCAGTTGCTGGACTCCTTCTATGCTGGCCAAAGACACTTGGAAAGCGAGGTGTCGTGGTTGGGAGCCGTGCTCTTGTGGCGGATGTCCAACTCCATCAACTGAGAAGGGCTCCGGCCTCCACGCATGGACTACCAGGGAATACTCAGGGAGATCGCCCACGAAATCCAGCCGCTTCTGGGGCAGGGAGCGGTCGCGGACTATATCCCGCCGCTGGCCACGGAAGACCCCAACCGGTTTGGTATGGCGGTGCGTCTGCTCGACGGTTCCGAGTTCGTCGCAGGAGAGGCCGACCACCCGTTCTCTATCCAGAGCGTCTCCAAAGTGTTTCGGCTGGCGCTGGCCATGGATATCCACGGAGACGGCATCTGGCGCCGCGTAGGTCGTGAGGCTTCGGGCACCGCCTTCAATTCACTGGTTCAATTGGAGACGGAACGGGGAATTCCGAGAAATCCGATGATCAGCGCGGGTGCGCTGGTGACGATGGATGCGATCTTGCAGCCCGGCGGTCAACGTGATCCCGGCATCGCCTTCATCCAGCGATGCCTTGATGGTCAGCCGGTAGCCTACGACGACGGAGTTGCCGACGCCGAGTTGGCCACCACACACCGGAATCGTGCGCTAGCTCATCTACTGAAGTCATTCGGCAATCTTAATAACGACCCCGAGGACGTCATCGCCGCCCATACCCGCGAGTCCGCTGTGACGCTGAGTTGTCGGGACCTGTGTCGTGCCGGGGCCTTTCTCGTTACGGGTGGCCTCACGCCCGCGGGAAGCCGTGTGACCGAGGCCCGTCAGGCAAAGCGAATCAACGCAATCATGCTGACTTCCGGCGTCTACGACGAGGCCGGCGACTATGCCTACCGGGTAGGGCTACCCGCCAAGAGTGGGGTAGGCGGGGGTGTACTCGCCGTCATGCCTGGTCAGTTTACGGTTTGCGTCTGGTCTCCGGGGCTGAACCCAAAGGGAAACTCGCTGGCAGGTACTATGGCGCTGGAGCTTTTCACGACGATGACCGGGGTTTCCGTGTTTTAGCTGTCCGGCCCGCGACGGTGCGAACGGGGCCTACATTGCCGGGACACTTGATGGAAATGACACTGGCCGACACACGTCCGCCGCTCCCGGTGATGGTCACCGGTCCGGCTCTCTTCTATATTGCAGCAACACCCTCTCACAACGACTCCCCCAACCGATGAGACGCTTTCTCCTGACCGGTGCGACCACCCTGCTGGTCGCATTTCTCGCCGTTGATGCCTCGGCCCAGATCGACCCCATTCTTTACGAGGGCCTCGAATATCGCGAAGTAGGCCCATTCCGGGGCGGCCGTGCCTCCGCCGTTACCGGCGCGCCCGGCCATCCTGACCTGTACTACATGGGAGCAACCGGTGGTGGCGTCTGGCGAACCACCGACTCGGGCAACAGCTGGGAGAACATTTCTGACGGCTTCTTTGGAAGCTCGATCGGAGCCATCGCAGTCAGCGACTGGGATCCGAACGTCATATACGTAGGCGGCGGAGAGGAGACAGTTCGCGGAAATGTGTCCTACGGCACCGGCATGTGGAAGTCTGTTGATGCCGGAAAGACCTGGTCAAGCATGGGTCTTGTGGACTCCGAGCGCATCACGCACATCGAAATCCACCCCCGGAATCCTGATCTCGTTTACGCAGCTGTGCTCGGCCACCTGCACGGGCCTCACGAAACTCGCGGTGTCTATCGTTCCAGGGACGGCGGCGAAAACTGGAAGCGCGTCCTGTTCGTCAACGACATGTCCGGCGCAGTCGACCTCAGGATGGATCCCTCCAATCCGAGGGTTCTGTATGCGGCAACCTGGCGAGTAACGCGGACTCCCTACAGTCTGGAGTCGGGCGGAGAAGGATCACACCTATGGAAATCCACCGACGGCGGCAACAACTGGACCCAGTTGACCGACACCGACACCGGGCTGCCCGGAGGGACGATCGGGAAGATTGGAGTCGCCGTGTCGCACGCCAACCCAGAGCGGGTCTGGGCCATCATTGAGCACGAAGACGGTGGTGTATTCCGGTCCGAGGACGGCGGCGAGAGCTGGCGGCAGATCAACAGCGATCGCAGTTTGCGGCAGCGCGCCTGGTACTACACCCACATCTACGCGGACACGCAGGACGAGAACGTGGTGTACGTGATGAACGTGGGCTTCCACAAGTCCACGGACGGCGGCGCCACCTATGAGCGGATCCGCACGCCACACGGCGACCATCACGACATGTGGATCAATCCGGATCATCCGAACCGTTTCATTGTGGCCGATGACGGCGGAGCCCAGGTCACGGTCAACGGCGGCGATACGTTTTCGACCTACATGAACCAGCCGACCGCGCAGTTCTACAGGGTGACGACGGACAACAATTTCCCCTATCGCATTCTAGGAGCACAGCAGGACAACTCGACCGTCCGAATCCTGCACACCTCCAGTGGCAGCGAGGATGACTGGGAGCCCAGCGCAGGGGGTGAGAGTGGCTGGCTGGCTCCGCACCCGGACAATCCCGACATCGTTTACGGAGGATCATACGGGGGGACGTTTACCCGCGTGGACCACCAGACGGGCGCCCGTCGCAACGTGAATGTCTGGCCCGACAATCCGATGGGTCACGGCGCCGAGGATTACCGCTTTCGCTTCCAGTGGAACTTCCCCATCGTGTTTTCCCGCCACGATTCGGGTACGCTGTACGCGGCGTCACAGCATCTGCACGCGTCGACGGACGAAGGACAGTCCTGGAAGACCATCAGCCCTGACCTCACGGTTGGCGATCCTTCGACGCTGGGGGCATCGGGTGGTCCCATCACCAAGGATAACACGGCCGTGGAGTACTACGCGACCATCTTTGCCATCGCGCAGGGCGAGGAAGAAGGCGTGATCTGGGTCGGGTCTGACGACGGACTGATGCACGTCACGCGGGACGGAGGCGAGAACTGGACGGAGATCACCCCGCCCTCACGCATGTGGCCGGAGTGGATGATGGTCAATGACATCGTCGTGGATCCCTTCAATCCCGGCGGAGCGTATGTCGCAGGAACGCGCTACAAGTTGGATGACTTCGCGCCCTACCTCTACAAGACCGAGGACTACGGGGCCACCTGGAAGAAGATCGTGACGGGCATCGACGGGAGTCACTTCACGCGGGCCATTCAGCCCGACCCAGAGCGCGCAGGACTGGTGTATGCGGGTACCGAGTTCGGGATGTACATCTCGTTCAACGACGGGGCTTCCTGGAGCACCTTCCAGAATAATCTCCCGATCGTTCCGATCACGGACCTCGCCTGGCGCGATCACGATCTCATCGTCGCCACGCAGGGACGCTCGTTCTGGATCATGGAGGATCTGATGCCGCTACACAAGGCGTCTGCGTCCATGGCGGAGTCCAAGTTTGCGCTGATCGGTCCCTACCCAACCCATCGCATGATCGACGGAGGCAACGGGGTGACGCTGCGGTATTTCCTGAACAATCCCGATGACGACGCCGAGGTCAAGATTCGGGTGCTGGACGGAATGGGAGACATCATCGACTCCTGGTCGTCGAAGGACGACGGGAACAGCGCCGTATCGAAGGAACACGGTCTGAATTCGCACTCGTGGAACATGCGCTATCCGCGTGCCGAGGAATTCCCGGGCATGATACTCTGGTCTGGCGGCGGCATGAACGGCCCCATGGCGGTACCCGGCACGTACTCCGCCAGGCTGATCGTGGGCGAGGACTCGACGGACACTGACTTCACGATTCTTCCGGATCCACGAAGCACGGCGACCGATGCCGATCGTCAGGCACAGTTCGACTTCCTCCTCTCGGTCCGCGACAAGCTGACCGAAACCCATCAGGCCATCAAGCGAATTCGCGGAGCCCGGGAGCAGATCAATGGCGTTCTGGATCGGGTTCCGAAGGACCATGCGGAACTGGATGCCCTGAAGGAGGCAGCCGAGTCGCTCCTCGATCCGATGAAGGCCATCGAGGAGACGCTGTACCAGACCAAGAATCGCAGCGGCCAGGATCCGTTGAACTTCCCCATTCGCCTCAACAACAAGCTGGCATCGGTAGGAGGTACCGCCGCGGGGGGGGACTACCGCCCCACCGACCAGTCGGTGGCCGTCCGCGACGAATTGGTGACGGCGATTGATGCGGAGCTGGCCAAGCTGGGCGTGCTCTTCGGATCGGGACTTGAGCAATTCAATGCGGCTGTTCGTGCGGCGAATATTCCGGCGGTAGTTCTGGACAAGTAGCGCGACGCCGGGGGGCGGGGGCCCGATGCTCCGACCCCCGGGCGGCCCCCCGGCCCCCGGCGGCACGCATTCTGCACAGCGGTCAGGAGACCACTCTCCTCCAGACCGCAATCTTCGTTGAGCGAATCGACAGAAAACGTTGCCAGAGCCGCGCGAACACGGTTTCGTGAGGCGGCGAGTGCCCCTCGTGGCACCGGCGATCTTGAGCCAGGGAGGGTAATAGGCACCGGGTGCGAGGCAGAGATTGTCGTCGCGTCCAATCCCGCTCGAGTGGTCAAGCGGTTCTTCGATCCCGTCGCGAACCGGGGACGCGCGGACAGGGAGGCCCGGGCGTTGCGCCTCCTGAATCGAACGTCGCCCGGCCTCTGCGCCGGGGTGCGATTCCCGAGGCTTGAGGACTATCGCCGCGACGCCGGTGAAATTGAAATGGAACGCGCGCGAGGAGAGACCCTGGCCAAGTCCTTGCTCCACGCGGACGTCCCCGATCGGGCACCGCGTGCCATCGCCAATGGACTCGTGCACTACTCGGACGTAGTCGGGGAGGCGTACCATGATTTTGCTCCGGTGAATGTCATCTGGGATGGCGTGCGGCAGGAGGCCTGGTTCATCGACCTGGCGTCCGAGCATATCGTGGAAGAGCCGACAGACGAAGCCTTGAGGATCTCGCACTCCCTGGGTTACTACCTGGGTGCGGTGGCCTACGAGGCGTCGCGACCGGCCGCGGCCGCCCAAATCCGCGGGGCGCGCCGTCAAATTCGATTGATCAGCGCTGTCAGCCGAGAGCTGAGGGCCCTGGGAATTCAGGTTTTCGGGTCCCACGTGCGAAAGACGGCGTGGGCCCAGTTTCATGATGCCGCCGACTCCGGCGGGATTGCCCGCCGACTCTGGTACTGGACCGCCGGCCGTCTCCTGGCGCATTTCTGGATCAGGGCGTGCCTGCGCGAAATCGGGCCGGACTGATCCCTCAAGTTGCGGGCCCTACTGACGATACCTGTCAGCAAACCAACGTCTTGACCCATGTCCAGAGATATCAAACCGCATTCCGTCGTTCTTGGTGGCGCCGGCTTCGTGGGTTCGCACCTGTGTGACCTGCTCCTGTCTGAGGGCCATCAGGTGTCCTGTCTTGACAATCTGGCCACCGGCCGGGAAGTCAACATCCGGCACCTCCTGGGTCGACCCGACTTCAACTTCAGTGTCCAGGACATTCGGGACTCGATTGACCTCGAGGGCCCGGTGGATTTTATCTATCACCTGGCAAGTCCGGCATCGCCCAAGCACTATTTGGAGATGCCATTCCTGACCCTGGAGACGGGTTCGAAGGGCACGCAAAACGCGCTGGACGCGGCCAGACGCTTCGAGGCGAGGTATCTGCTGGCATCCACGTCCGAGGTCTACGGCGATCCGGAGGTGCATCCTCAGGTCGAGACCTACTGGGGACACGTCAATTCCATCGGCCCTCGGTCGGTCTATGACGAAGCCAAGCGCTACGCCGAGGCGGTATCGATGGCCTACCAGCGCGAGCGGAATACTGACGTGGTGCTGGTCCGCATCTTCAATACCTATGGCCCGCGAATGCGTCCGGACGATGGTCGAGCCCTGCCCGCCTTCATTTCCCAGGCTCTGGCCGGCGACCCGTTGACCATTCATGGTGACGGGAAACAGACTCGTTCATTCTGCTATGTGGCGGATCTGGTCCGCGGACTCTACGCAGCCGCGAACTCCCGCTCCTGCGGCCCCATCAATCTGGGCAATCCGTCCGAGGTGTCGATCGCGGATTTTGCGCGCGAAGTCATCGCCCTCACGGGTAGCGCGAGCACGCTGACCTTCCATCCTCGCCCGGAGGACGACCCCACCGTTCGGAAGCCGGATATCGCGCGAGCACGGGATCTGTTGGCCTGGGAGCCGAAGGTCAACCGAGAGGAAGGACTGAAACTGACCATCCAGTACTTTGCCGAAGAGCTGGGATATGAAGGCGCAAGAGACCCGCAGACGGCTCCCAAACGCGTCCACACCAGGGCGCCTGCAGCACGCAGAGATCGGCCGGCCGCGGAACGCCAGAGAGGTCCCAAAACTTTCGTAGGCAAAAGGAATCCGGACGGAGGCGTTGCCCGATAGCGGCAATCATACCGACGGTTGGCGGGCGCCCGATGGCGGTTCGCCTGACCCGCGCCGAACGCCACCAGAGCGGTCGGCGCTGCTGCGTTCCCATTCCCCGGGTTCCTTCAGCGGGGTGCGTGGGGCGAATCAGCCGCCAGTTGCCCACTACGGGTCCCAGGTTTCTCCCAACGTCGGGCCACCACAGACACACTACGGGTCGCCCCCCGGTTTTCAGGCAGGCCCCACCCGAGCCGCGTGGGGAGAGTCCCTGTATCAACAGCCTTCCGTCGTGAGGCCGACCAGTGCGCGAGATGTAGTCAAACGCCTGCATCGCAACCGCTGGCTGGGAATGCTCATCTGCTCAGCCGTGTGGGCGGCGACAGTTGCGGTAGTGACCCTCATTCCGCCCCGATTCGAATCTTCGACCATTCTGCTGGTGGATACGGCCGCGATGAAGGCGACAGCCGCACGATATACCAGCGTGGAGGATGTGGTATCGGCATTCGGGTTGCCGAAGGTGGCCAATCAGGCCGCTGTTCTCCGGACCGTCCCGGCAATCGCCGAAGCGGCCGCGACCAAACTCACAGCCGATCTCCCCGCGGATCAGTTGGCGCTGTTGCCAACTACCGAAGTCGCCGGCCTGGTGGAGTGGCTGCGCGAGAGCGCCATCCTGATAACGGCCGAGGCCGGGAAGGACGACGCCGATCTGATTCACATTACAGCGAAAGCTGGCGGCCCTGAGTTGGCATCGGCGGTCTCGACTTCCTATGCCGAATCCTACATGTCCATGATGAGGGCGGCCGTCGCCCGGTCGCGCGAGCAGGCGCTGGCGCTCCAGCGGGGACGCGTTGCCGAGGTTGGAGACGAGTTGACGGCACTCGACGATCAACTGCGCACCTTCATCCAGAACAACGGCTCGATTTCCATAGAGGAGGATGCGAACCGGGCCGCGACAAGGATTTCCGATCTCCAGACCGCGCTTGATGACGCCCGCATCGCCTTCTCAACACACAGCGCTACGCTGGAGACCCTGGAGTCGGAGCTGGATGGCCTGGACCTTGCGAGTCTGGCCGAGCGCGTCGGCTCGTCCGTGGAAAGCGAAATCACCGCGACGCAGGAGCAGCTGACGACCGCTGAACTGAGCCTGGAGCAGTACTACTCGAAGTACCCCGAACTCCGGGCTGATCCCTCCGGCAGTCCTCAAGTGATGAAGCTGGTCAATGATGTCAAGGCCATGCGCAGCCGGCTGGACGGGTTGTCTGCCCAGTACGTCAGGGAGGTAATGGCCACCGGCGGGGTCGATCTCGGCAGCGACTCCGACGGACGCGCGTACGTGCTCAACCTCCGCCAGCAGATTGCCCAGCAGCGGGTGGCCAAGCGGGCCTCCGAGGCGCGGGTGGCCGCCATCAACAGCAGGCTGGCGGCCTTCGAACGGTCGCGTTCCCAGTTCTCGAGCCAGTCGGTCTCTCTGACTCAAATCCAGCGGGGCCGGGATTTGGCGAACACCCGTCTGAAGACCGAGATCGACCGGCTGGGCCAACTTCAGGTTGATGAGCCGACCGAGTTCATCAAGCGGATCCAGTCAGCCCTCGCGCCGGACGAGCAGGCGTTCCCGAACGTCAAGCTCTTCGTTCTCGCAGGGCTCTTCCTTGGCCTCCTGCTCGGAGGGGGCGCCGCTTTTGGCTGGTCAGCCATCGATTCGTCCGTGTATGGCGAGGAGGATCTGGCCCAGTTCGGCGTGCCGGTCTTCGGCAATCTTCCGGATCTGACCCGCGTGGTTAAGAAACTTGTGGGTCGCACCTCGACCGTGGATGTGGGCGGACGGGTGGTGTCCAGCCGTCTGGTTGTCATGCATGCCCCGCAGGCGGCCGAGTCGGCCATCATTCGCAAGTATGCGATTGGACTGGCGGCCCGCACGCCGCGCGGGGGGACCATTCTTTTCACCAGCGCAGACATGGGAGCGGGCAAGACTACGCTGACGGCCAATGTCGGGGCCGCCCTGAGCCTTGCGGGGTATCGAACCCTGGTGATTGACGCCGACATATTCCGTCCGGGACAGTCCGAGACGCTCGGACTCACTCCCCGTTCGTCCCTGGACGTGGAGACCGGCGCATTCGGACAGGGCGGTGGCGTCGAACAATTTGGGGGCATCCTTCAATTGCTCTTCGGCTTGAAGCTGAGGGCCCGGATTCCGTCTGACGGTGAGGCTCAGGCGGCTCAGGCTGCCGTTCATCTGGCCCGGTTCTACGGTCAGCATTTCGACTACGTACTCGTGGATGCGCCGCCTACCGCGGCCTCCTCCATTGCCGCCGGTATCGGGCGATACGCCCATACCAGGGTCCTGGTTGTGGGTGCCGGAAAGACCCACACTGACCTCGTGAGAATGTCGCTGGCGGAGTTGCAGTCGATGGGGTCTGCAGCCACAGAAATCGCCATCAACAGGATGGACATGTCGGAGCCCACGGCCGTACGATCAGCCTACCAGCAGGCGCAGGCGTACTACGGCGGAGCGCAGATGGAATGAGCCCGTTCGCTGCTCCCTATCCAGGTTCGCAGCTGGTGGTGCCCTCTCGCGCGGACCACTCGCAAGCCGGGCCCGTGTACACGCCTACGCTGCAGGCAACCACCAGCACGGCCGAGCGCACGTTCCTCTGGGCCCTGTGCTTCGTGTTGGCCGGCTACGCCTTGCTCGGCCGCGGTTTTGCCTATCTGGGAGTGGCCCCGCTGTTCGTTGGAGAAGTCGCGCTGGTGCTGGGTGTACTGGCGTGGTTCGGCGGGCGCGATGCCCTGGCCCCGCTCCGGTCTGTGACGGGTGGGGCGCTGGCCTGTTTCATGCTGCTCGGGGCCGTGCGTCTGGCAGTAGACCTGCCCACCTACGGAGCGTCTGCCGTGCGGGATGCCGTGGTCTGGGGCTATGCGGTGTACGCGCTGGCGATCTCGGCCATCATCATGCGAAACCGGGACGTCCTCAGGGTCTTGATCGACCGGTTTAGACCGCTGTCGGCGGCGGTCATTGCCGGGGGAGGGATTCTGTTTGCGATCTCTTTTACCCTCTCGGCATCGCTTCCGACCCTGCCAGGGTCCAATGCCACCATTCCCGGTCTGAAGGGCGGAGATACGATGGTGCATCTGGCCGGGGCCACCGCGTTTGTTCTCATCGGGCTTCGCGGCAAGACCTGGTGGATGCTTCCGATGATCATTGCCGATTTCGGCCTGATCGCCCTTAAGAATCGTGGGGGAATGCTTGCCTTCCTGCTGGCGATGGCTGTGGTCTTGACGCTGCGATCCAGGCGGGTCCGAATCGGAATATGGTCTTATCTGAGCGTAGTTGGCGTGTTGCTACTGGTTCTGATAAACCCCAAAATCGAGCTCTACGGTGAACGCTCCGTATCGTTGGAGCAGCTCGTGGACAACTTCCGGAGTCTGACCGGCAGGTCCGGGGAAGCCGCGCTGGAGGGATCGAAGGAGTGGCGCCTCTCGTGGTGGTCAGACATCGTGGAGTACACCTTTGCCGGGCCCTATTTCCTGGCCGGAAAGGGGTTCGGACTCAATCTGGCTACCGACGATGGCTACCAGGTGGACGAGGAGGAGTCCTTGCGCAGTCCCCACAACGGCCATCTGACGGTGCTCGCCAGAATGGGCGTTCCCGCATTTCTGCTCTGGCTCCTGCTTCAGGGCGCGTGGGCCATATCCATCCTCCGAAGTCTGCTACTGGCCCGCGCCAGGGCAGAGGACGGCTGGCATGGGCTGTTTCTATTCCTGCTGGCCTACTGGTCGGCGTTCATGGTGAACATCACCTTCGATGTCTTCATCGAGGGCCCGATGGGCGGTATCTGGTACTGGAGCCTGTTTGGCGTCGGTCTGGGAGCAACCCTGGTATACCACCGACAGTGGGCCGGCACATGATCCGAAACGCACAGGTTGTCTCCTTTCCGGTGGCGGCGCTGAACTACGAGCGCGCGGTTGGGGCCGTGATGGAAGACCTAGAGGCTGGCCGCGGCGGGTATGTCTGCGTGGCAAATGTCCACATGGTCATGGAGGCCCACGACGACCCCGCCTTTGCCGAGGTGGTCGAGGGCTCACGGTTTACGACTTCCGATGGGATGCCGCTGGTGTGGATGCTCCGGGCGCAAGGCCTGAAGGAGGCCGAGCGGGTGTATGGCCCGTCCCTGACGTTGGAGCTCTGTGCCTCGGCCGCTCGTGAGGGCCTGCCGATTGGCCTCTTCGGAGGAACTGAGCAGTCGCTGGATGACTTTCGGGCGGTGCTTGGCGAACGGTACCCGGACCTGGATGTGGTCTGTGCCATCTCGCCGCCATTTCGTCCGCTGATGGCGGAAGAAGATGCGCAGTACACTGCGAGACTGAGGGAGTCAGGCGCCCGGTTGATCTTCGTTGGAATCGGTTGCCCAAGGCAGGAACGTTGGATGGCAGAGCACACGTCCCGGCTACCGAACGCGATGCTTTTCGGGGTGGGAGCGGCCTTCGATTTTCACTCGGGCAGGGTGCGGCAATCGCCGCCGATACTGCAACGAATGGGCCTCGAATGGGCCTTTCGCCTCGTGATGGAGCCGCGCCGTCTCTGGAAGCGGTACGTGATTCACAACCCCCGTTTCGTGCTGCTGGCCCTGTGGCAGTTAATCCGTAGACGTGCCCGCAGCACGGCTTCGGCACGAAAGGTGCAGAAGACGGCATCATGACTCATCCGAAGCACATCCTGCTGGTTGCGTTCGCCTACGAACCAGGCCGTGGCTCAGAGCCCGGAGTGGGCTGGAACATGGCCCACGCACTCGCGGAGCGGTACCAGGTGACCGTGATAACGCGAACCGGCCCTGAGCTTCCTGAGGATGACCCGGTCCGGGTGATTCGCGTCGACGCCGAGCTGTGGCCTTCGCGCTACCAGCCTGAACCCAGCAGCTATCTGGGCCAACTTTATTACTACGCCTGGACGCGAAGTGTCGGCGCACAACTGCCCCGCATTCTGGATCAGACCGGGGCGGACCTTGTTCAGCACACCACGTACGTGCGCTACTGGATGCCCTCGGCTCAGGACACGGCCGGCCGTCCCTTCATTTGGGGGCCCGTCGGCGGTGGCGAGGGCATGGACGAGCGGTTCATAGCCAGCCTGCCTTCGCGTATCCAGCGCTCCGAGCGATTCCGCAACGCGGTTCGCGCCACCTGGGAGCTGGATCCAGCCGTTCGCAGGACAGCCAACCTGGCTTCTGTCGCTCTCGCCACGACCCCGGAAACGGCCGGGCGCATGGAGCGATTGACCGGCCATGCCGTTCCAGTCTGTCCTACCGTCGGCCTGAGTCTGCCGGAGTACGAGCGACTGGCGAGGATAGCAACGCCCGACGACGGGCCCTTGGAGCTTCTGAGCGTCGGCCGACTGGTGGACTGGAAGGGCTATGACCTCGCCGTCGAAGCGATGGCTGACCTCCCCGAGTCGGTCCGCTATACCATCATTGGCGATGGCCCGGAGCGCGCCTCTCTTGAGGCTCTCGCGCACCAGAAGGGCGTGTCTGAGCGCGTGCATTTCGCGGGATGGATGGACCGCGAGGAGGTCCTGAACGCAATGGGCGATTCCCACCTCCTGATTCACCCCAGCTACCACGATTCGGGCGGAATGGTATGCCTGGAAGCCATGGCCGCCGGGAAACCAGTCATTACACTCGCGGGCAACGGACCCGCGGTGCTGACAGGCGCGGCTGGACTTCCTGTGGCGGCGCCGACGAGGCCGGCCGCCGTGCGAGGCATCACCCGGGCGATCTCTTCGCTTGCCGATGATCGTCCACTGAGACGACATCTCAGTGATTCAGGACGTGCCCGTGTGCGCGAGCAATTCCTCTGGAGTCGCCGCGCGGAGGCAATCAGCGGGTTCTACGGACTCGCTTCTGCCTCGCCAGACTCCCGCGACGCCCAGGCTCAAGGCGAGTAGGGTGATGCGGGTTCTGATGGTCCATGGGTACTACCAGCAGTTCGGAGGCGAGGACATGGTCTTCGATGCCGAGGGCGCTCTGCTGGAGTCGCACGGTCACACCGTGGAGCGCTTCACGTTCGACAATCACGAAATCGAGTCGTGGTCTTCGGCCAAGAAAGCGGCATCGCTCTTTTGGAATCGGGACGCGCGGTCCCGTGTCCGCGATCTCATCCGGTCCTTCGCGCCCGACGTGATGCACGTCCAGAACACATTCCCCGGCCTGTCGCCGTCCGTGTACGCAGCGGCCAATGAGGCCGGCGTTCCCATCGTCCAAAAACTCTGCAACTACAGACTGCTGTGTGCGAACGGCATGCTGTTCCGCGACGGTCACCATTGTGAAGACTGTCTGGGAAAGCGGATTGCCTGGCCAGCCGTGGCCCACAAGTGCTTCCGGGATCACCGGGTGATGAGCGGTGCCATTGCGGGAGCCTATGGTCTGCACCGTGCACTGGGAACGTGGACCCGGCGAATTGGGGCGTTTCTCGCGCTCGATGAAGGCGGACGGGAGCTGTTCATCAAGGGTGGGCTTCCCGCCGATCGGGTCCTCGTCAAACCCAATTTCCTCGACCCATTTCCCGCTCAAGGCTCCGGAGAGGGCAACTACGCCTTGTTCGCGGGTCGGGTGGCGCCAGGCAAAGGCGTTGAGACGCTGGTGCGTGCGTGGGCCAACGACCCATCTCTGCCGGGATTGAAGGTGGTTGGGGATGGCCCTCTCCTGAATCAGGTGAAGAGCCTGGCCGGCGAGGCAAGCCACATCGAGTTCCTCGGACGGGTCTCACCAAATGAGGTGAGTACCCTGATGGGCTCAGCCGCTATTCAGGTGGTCCCGTCCGAATCCCGTGAGCCCTTCGGGAGAGTCGCGCTCGAGGCCATGGGAACCGGGACCCCCGTGCTCTCGACTCGCTCCGGAGCGCTGGAAGGCCTCATTCGGCCGGGAGAAAACGGCGAACATTTCGATGCCGGTGATCCGACCGACCTGGTGGCCAAGGCGCGTAGCCTGCTTGGAATCGCCGCCGGCCTCCGCACTCAGACCCGGGAGAATGCCATGCAACGCTTCTCGGGCGCTGCGAATCACGCGGCACTCATGCACGCCTACCGTGTGGCCAGCGCACACGCGGCCGCGGCCGATGCCTGACATGCGAACGGCCCTTATCCTCGTGGGCTTATGGCTGACGTTCCAGCCAGCTGCGACAGACCCCGGCGTCAAATACCGGGGCGATTGCACCACAGACCCGGCGAACGGCCGCGTATTCTGGATCGACGACGCTCACCCGGCCGCGCGGGACGATGGGGCGGGCACCCCTGCCGCACCCTGGAAAACGCTCGCGGCCGTGTCCCGGCGCGACCTGCGGCGTGGCGATACCATCCGCATTCGCGAAGGCCTCTATCGCGGGGCGCTACGTCCCCGGAGCCCCGGACTGACCATTGAGGGCTGTCGGGGCGAGGAAGTGATCATCTCGGGTGCCCGTGTCCTCCAAACAGATTGGACTCCGGCGGGCGAGGCCTGGCAGGCCGAACGCTACCGGCCGCGGTATGGCTTCGGTGACACCTATGACGAGAACTTCGTGGTTGCCGACGGAGCATTCCTTCGACCCGCCGAGACTCGGGAATCGATGACGCCGCAGACCTTCCTGGTCCAGGAGGATCGCTACGGGAGTCCGCGCATGCTGCTCCGCCTGCGGGATGACCACCGTCCCGACTCCTCGCGCATTGAGGTGGCCGTACACGACGTCCTTTTCGGTCCCTCAGACGGCACGCCGTGTCGCGACACGAACCCGACAGAACCGGGGCACCAGGTTCGCAATCTCATTTTCCGTCACGCCGCCAACCCGGCCCAGACCGGAGCCGTCTGCGTCTGGGGCGAAGGCGGGCTTCTTGAAGACGTCCGGGTCGAAGACACCAACGGACGCGGCGTCGAGGTCTGGGGCCATCGGCACGTCATCCGGCGGGTCCAGGCGTCGAGCCACGGACATCTCGGCATTGGCGGGGGATGTAAGGAATGCCTGGTCGAGGACGTCACCGCGGACGGCAACAACTGGCGAGGCCACGACCCTTTCTGGGAAGCCGGCGGTGGAAAATGGGTCTATACCGAAAGAACAGTTTTCCGCCGATTTGTGGCGCGGGACAACGACGGGCCGGGTCTCTGGTTGGACGGAGCCAGTTCAGACAACCTAATCCGGGAGGCGAACCTGTCAGGCAATCTGGTGTCCGGACTTCAACTGGAGCTGGGCTCAGATCGAAACCGGGTCGAAGACTCCCGCATTTCCGGGACACGCCGCGATGGCTGGGCGGCAGCCGGGATACTGATCATGGCGACCCAGGGCACCGTGCTCTTCGGGAACGAGATCTTCGGCAATGAGGGCAGCGGACTGTGGGTCCGAGTCGATGCCAGGCAGCCCACGGGTGGCGTCAGCGCGACGAACAACTGGTTTCACGACAACGCGGCACGTCCCGGTGACAAGGATTTTCAGGTTCGCGTGGATCTGGACATTGCTCCCGGTGCACCGTTTCCGCCTCTGGAGTGGACCGGAAATCGCCTGTCAGCGGAGCCCATCGGGCACGTGGCCGGAATGCGAATGGACCGCGAATCGCCCGTCCAGGAATTCGGCTCCGAGACTGAGTTTGCCCGGGCCCTGGGGCTGAAGTGACCGACCGGAGACGCAGCGTCCCACCCCTCTTGGCAGGGTATTTGACTGCTTCGGCTCAGTCATTACACCCACGGTCGACGTGATTAAGCAAACCACATACGCCGAAGCAGAGGCGCCGCGACTCGAGCGCCCCCTCGAGAGCTTCTTTGAGGTCTCGGACGATATCAGCGAGGCGAGCGCCCGGGCTGCGGCACGCGACCGTTCGCACTGGCCGACCGATGGCGCTCGCATAGCTGGTTTGGGTTTGTTTGCCGCCGATGCCGTGGCGTTGTTTACGTCTATCGCCCTGGCCAACTTGGCGGTCCGCGGAACCATCGCCATTCCGGCGTGGAGCATTCTCCTGGCGGGCGTCTGGTTGGCGAGACTGGCGATGGGTCGCTGCTATCCCGGCTGGGGAACGGGCCCGATTGAGCAAGTTCGGAGCAGATTTCAAGCAGTCTTCGCGGCCGCCGCCGCGGCTCTCATGGGAGCCTACGCCGCCGGCGATCCTGCGATGGAGGCCCTGCGGGTAACCGCCGTGGCTTGCGGTCTTGGAATGGGTTCGACCCTGCTTTCCAGAAGTCTGGTTCAGTCCTACCTCCACAGGCGCGGACGCTGGGGAGTTGCCACCGTTTTCTACGGCACCACCGAGAGCGTCAGGCGGATTGTCCAGGTGGTTCAGACCCAACCGCAGGTTGGCTTTCGGCCCGTAGGCATTTTCGAGGACGATCCCAGAATTTGGGGAAGGGAACTCGCGGGCGTTCCGGTCCTCGGGGACACGGCGCTTGTTCATCCAGACGCAGCTGTTGCCATCGTCGCGGACCTCGGAGGGACGCACGCCAATCGCATGGATGCCCTGCTCCGATACTATCGTCGCGTCGTGGTCATTCCGGACCTTCTGGATCAGTCCGCAACCATCATGCAGCCGATTGACTTTGGGGGCCTCCTGGGACTTCAGGTGGAAGTAAATCTGGCGTCGCGAAGTGCGCGTTTCCTCAAGAGAACGGTCGAACTTGCAGCAACCGCCATCACGCTCCCAATATGGGGGTCTATCGCAGCGCTGGGGGCCCTGGTGATCTGGCTGGAGGACAGACAGAATCCCTTCTACGGGCAGGTGCGCGTAGGCCGCAATGGAACGTCGATCCGCGTGCACAAGATCAGGACTATGGTGCCTGATGCGGAGTTGGTGCTCGCCAGGGCCATGGGGGCAGACGAATCACTTCGAATCGAGTGGGAGTCCACCTCAAAGCTTCAGAAGGACCCAAGAATAACGCGCGCGGGAAACATCCTGAGGCGCCTGTCCATCGACGAGTTGCCTCAACTCGTCAACGTGTTGACGGGCGACATGGCGTTGATCGGTCCGCGACCCTTGCCTGACTACCATGAGAAGCGACTCAGTTCCGACGCCCGCGCCATGCGTCGCCGGGTCAGGCCCGGTGTGACAGGATTGTGGCAGGTCTCGGGGCGGAGCGACACGGGAGACGATGGAATCGCGTGGCTGGACGCCTACTACGTGCGTAACTGGTCGGTCTGGCTCGACCTCGCTGTCCTATTCCGGACGTTCCGCGCGGCGGTCAAGGGCGAAGGAGCGTACTGAGCCTCCGGCTGGAGGACGTGCGAATCGATCGCGATGGCGACTGGCCGGCTCAGAGTATTCAGGCCACGGAACGGCGCTCCAATGGGAGAGCTGGGAGCTGGGCTCCTGCGTGTACGTCGGGAAGCCCACCGGCACGCCGCCCGGGGAGAGCGCGTTTCTCGCCGAGAAATAGAGAGTGTGCTTGATCGGGTCTGCAGCCCAGATCTGGTCTCGGCACAGGACGACGTCCTTTGGAGCCTCGGGACTGTCGGAAAGGAGGTGCGCTCCACGGACCACGGAGGAGGCCGAAACATGCCCGGCCTCGAAGATCAACCGCTTGGCCGCCCTCGAACAGTGATCGACCTGGCCGTAGGGCCAGGCAAAATGAAGAACCGGACCGAACCGGCGTTCCAGCCACTCTCTCGCAGATTCAATCTCTCGGGCCAGTCGGTTGACCGGGGTCTCCGAGCACACGACATGGGTGGTGGTATGATTGCCAATCTCGTGGCCGTCTCTCACCAGACCCTCCAGTTGTCTCTGGTCGAGGAATCGGCTCGGCCGGGCCTGCAAGCGTACTCGACAGAACTCGGCCACCCACGCGTCATCGCGGTTGGCAACGCTGGCCGGGTTCACAAAGAAGCATCCGGTTGTCCCGAACTCCTTGAGGACCGCAGCCAATCGGAGGTTCGATTCGAACCCGTCGTCCGAACTGAAGCAGGCCACGGGTCGGTCAGGACGTCGTCCTTCAAGTACCATCCGGACCCCCTCTGACCACGACGCAAAGCGGTAGTACCTGGAAAGATGCTTCAGGAGTTCCCGGAATCCGGTTTCCTCATCCCTGAACAGATGATGCAGGCAATAGAACTGAACCCTGGGAATTCTCAGGCCGCGTTCGATATCTCCAGAAAGGCGGGCTGCGGCGTGGAGGGCTGCGATCGCCGCGCGTCGTCCCGCGCGACGGGGAAGTGTCCGTAGCGGGGGATGATTCCACTCTGAAAAAGAGTCGGGGAAGTATGGTTCGGCAGCCGGCACCTTACGGGTATCGGCGGGCGGCCAACCAGGTTAACGCGGAGGGTGGCCGTTTGGCACAACCTGTGCATCGGCACGGGAGTGACCAGCACCCACCCGTACCCTTGAAGGCCGCCCGACGCTTAATGGCAATCCTGAGGGCGAAATCGCGCACTGCCGCGGTTCCGCTTGCAGACCAGGCCCTGGTCAGCCTGGTCAATTTTTCCTCTTTCTTCCTGCTCGCCCGGGAAATGGAGGAGATCTCCCTGGGGCACTTCGCCATCGCCTACACCCTGCTTCTGGTTCTGACTGCTTTTCAACAGTCGCTCCTGACCAGCGTATTTCAGGTCAAGGGCGCTCGGAAGGAAGGTGAAGGACTGCGCCGATTTACAACAGTATTGTTCGCACTGCAGTTGATGTTGGGCGCCGGAATGGCATTGCTCTTCGGCCTTTTGGGTGGCGCGGCCATGTTGGGTGGCCTTCCGGCCCTGGGTTTTCTCGCGGTGGTCTTGGGCCTTGCCGCGGCGCCATGGATGACCCAGGATCTGGCTCGTAAGGTCTTCTACACCCAGGGGCGAACCAGGAGCGCGCTCATCAATGATGGGATCTCCTACGGACTCCAGATTGCGGGCGTCGCCTGGCTGGTGCTCAGACGCGAGCCCCCGGCGGCCTGGGAAGCAATCGCCGTGTACGGTGCGGGATCGGCCGTAGCCTCGCTGGTCGGGTTCGTCCAACTGCGCGACATTCTGGTGCCACGACTTCTGAAAGAACGCGACCGTGCCCGGGTAGTCGCGCGAGAAATCTGGACCTATGGAAAATGGCTGGCCGGCGCACAGGCCTGGCGCCAACTGGGCGGTACGGGGCACACCTGGATTATCACCCTGGCCCTGGGGCCAGCTGCTCTGGGTGCTTACAGGGCGCTGGTTCACCTGGTGAACGTGCTCAACCCCATCGAGATGGTGATCTCGCTCTGGCTGCCGTCAGAGGCAAGTCGTCGCTATGCCGCCGGAGGCTCCTCGTCGGTCAAGGCGTGGTTCCGCAAGGTCATTCCGATGCTGCTCGCACCGACGGGCCTGGGGGCACTGCTGTTCCTGCTGTTCTCGCAGCAGATCGTCGAACTGGCCTACCCCGGGAAGTACACAGGAACTGGATTCCACTGGATTGTTGCCCTGGCCGCCGTCGGTCGTCTGATTCACTTCGGCCGGGACCTGTATCACAACGCCCTGCTTGCCTGCGACCGTCCCAGTACGTCGCTGCTCGACAGCATGCTGACTGTGGGTATCAAATACGTGGTCGGGATCCCTGCCATCCTGGGCTTGGGCATCCTGGGAGCGCCCGCCGCTACGCTCATTGTCGCGATCACGACCTTGTCCTATAACCGGCGCACGTTCGAGGCCATGGCCGACGCCGATTTCGAGGCCCGCCAGCCAACCGTCTGGAAGACCGTCGGCGAGGGTTCCGAGGGACGGGTTTTCAAAGACGTCCATGCGGGGATTGCCACCAAGGTCTACTACGACGACGACGCGGTGGACGAGGCGTGGCGCTACTACATCGGTCTCCTCGCGGCGTTTGATCATGTGGAACAGGATCTGGTTTCGACGCCCATCCCCATCGAGTTCGAGCCCGACATTCCGCTTATTCAGATGGAAGCCTGCGAAGGGATGTCACTGGCAGCCTATATCCGGTCTCACTCGCTGGGAGCGACCAACCTTGAGGCCCTGGCGGAGAGAATCTGGTTCGGTATTCGCACGATTCCCACCGCAACGGCTGAGCCGACATATGGGCTGTGGCCGGACAATATTCTCTTCGACAGGGACGCCAACCGGGTCACGTTCGTCGATTTCATCACCGGAGAAAGGCGTGTGAACGTCACTTCGGCCTCCATGGCAGCGCTGACACTCGGCGGCTTCCTGGGTCCCGCTCTCTATGAGCTGTCGCGTCCCACCCGCTGGTTCCGGCCGCTCGCAAACATCCGCATTGTTCGTCTGTGCCGGGCCGTGCTCGCGCGGGCGCTCAGAGATGGAGAGTCGTTGACAGACATCGCAGAGGCCACGCGCCAGGTATATGCCGTCTGCTCGAGCTCCGGCTCGGCAGAACGTCAAGCCTGGTACGGTCACGTTGGCCGCCTCCTGTGGAGTTTCAATTCACGTCGCGTTTTTGCTACCAATCCCGTGGGCCATCGGCCTTCGGGCCCATCCATGATTTGTCACTACGTGACCAGATTCCCCACGAATGACCAGCGCACCGCGAACGGCGTGCACAAGGCTGTTCGTGGACTGGCTGGTGGGCTTCACCAACTGGGGACCCCTACCGAGATCCTCACCGACGGCGGCGTGCGGTGCAGCTGGATTACACCCGATGGCGTGGACGTCCATGCGTTCCGGGAGCGAGGCCCCGTCCCTGGGCTCATGTTGCCGGCCGAAATGAAAGCTCATATCGATTCTCTGCCGGAGCGAACGCTGTTCGTGGTGCACGGGCAGTTCAGTCCCCGCATGACCAGAGTCGCCGCGGCACTTCGTTCGATGGGGCGGCCTTACGTGGTCATGCCCCACACGCTGTACAGCGATGCGGTTTTCGCCAAGAACCGGATCGTCAAATTCATCTATTGGCACCTCCTGGAGAGGCCAATGCTCAAGAAGGCATCGCTGATTCAGATTCTTGAACGCGACCAGGCGCAGCCCTTGCGACGCCGCGGGGTCAACACCCCGGCAGCGGTCGTCCCCAATGCCATCGATCCGGCTGACACCCCTCCGGAGGCCGGGTTGACCTGGTCCACCACCGGGCCGATACGACTCTACTATCTGGGACGAATCAATTTCCATCAGAAGGCGCTCGATATCCTGGTAAAGGCCGTCGCGCAAGTCCGGAAGGAATTCGACATCCACCTGACCATTCAAGGGCCGGACGCAGGTGACCTGGAGACCTTGAAGAGCATCGCCCGCCAGACCGGCGCGGATCAGGTCATGACGATTCTTCCCCCGGAGTTCCAGAAGGGGGCGTCGGAGCTGATCGCTGAATACGACGTGTTTTGCATGCCTTCCCGTATCGAGGGATTCCCCATGGCGGCTCTGGAGGCCATGCAGGCCGGTCGGCCTCTGCTGTTCACGAATGTGAGTGGTCTGACCGAGACCATCGAGCAGTCCGGTTGCGGTGAGTTGGTTTCGCCGACGGTCGGTGATGTGGTGAGAGGTCTGAAGACCCTCTGCGCCCGCAGACTCGAGTTCGAGGCGATGGGCAGGGCGGGACGCGATTACGTAATTCGGCGGTACTCGCCCATGGCGTCGGCGCGCATCGCCACGGCAGCCTATGGCCGCGTCATTCCGGGCACGGCCGGGCGCGCATCGGCACGGCCACAGTCAGGGCCGCAGCCAGGGCCACAGTCAAGGCCGCTCTCAAGTGAGCGACCGGCCATTGAACCTCAAGCTACGCGCTCCGCGGGGCAAGGTCAGGGGCAGGCTGCACCTTAAGCAGTCGGAGGCCTGGCCGATCATCCGAGTGTTGGATGTCCAAATTCAGGCAAATGGCATGACCGCTGTAGTACTCGCCGGGGGCAAAGGCACGCGCCTGGCCCCCTACACCCGCATTCTCCCCAAGCCGCTGATGCCGATCGGGGATGTCCCGATTCTGGAGGTGCTCATCCGGCAGTTTCGACGGGCAGGGGTAACCGATGTCATCCTGACGGTGGGGCACATGGCCAGTCTCATCCGGACGTATTTTGGAGATGGTTCGGGCTTTGGCGTGAACATCACCTACAGCTACGAGGACGAACCACTTGGCACAGCGGGGCCACTCGCGGCCGTACGCGACGGGATCAAGGAAGACCACGTCCTGGTGACCAACGGCGACGTCCTGACGGACTTCGACTTCTCCGATCTGTTTACCCAGCATCGTGCCAGCGGAGCCGCGGCGTCCATCGCGTCCTTTCGCAAGAAGGTCAAGATTGATCTGGGCGTTCTCGAGCACGACGGGGGAGAAGATGGAGACCGCCTGACGGGTTACATCGAGAAGCCTACTTACGACTTCCTGGTGAGCATGGGTATCTACATGTTCCGGCGCGATGTGCTCGACTCCATTCCAGAGGGCCAGTATCTGGACTTCCCGGACTTGATTCTCCAGCTTCTGGAGAAGGAGCAATACGTGCGGCTGCACAAGTTTGAGGGCTACTGGCAGGATCTCGGCAGGCGCGAGGACTACGAAGCCGCCAACGAGGATCTGGATCGACTGGGCTCCATCTTGAACGAAGCCCCGGTACGGGCCACTGATCGTCCTGCGGCGCCGCGCGCCGGCACCCACAAGGTCACAATAAAGAAACCGGCATGAGCACCAAGATCACCCTTTCGGACGTCAGTCTCGGCGAAGAAGAGAAAGCCGCCGTTGCGCGTGTCATCGACTCGGGCTGGGTCTCAATGGGCCCGGAGACCAAGGAATTCGAGAGCGAATTTGCCGCTCTTCACGGGACCCGGCATGCCGTTGCCGTGACCAACGGAACGGCAGCGCTTCATCTGGCCGCGATGGCACTGGATCTGGGACCGGGCGACGAGGTCATCGTGCCCTCGTTGACCTTCGTGGCCTCGGCGAACGGATTCGCCTATACGGGCGCGACGATTCGGTTTGCGGACATCGTTTCGGACGAGGACCCCACGCTGGATCCCGCTTCGGTATCTGCCGCGGTCACGCCGCGAACGAAGGCCATCGTACCTGTACACTATGCCGGATGGCTGGCCGACACCGCGGTCCTCAATGCCCTGGCTGCCCAGGCGGGAGCCCACGTGGTCGAGGATGCCTGCCACGCCGTGGGAGCGAGTGGAGCGCACGGAAGCGCAGGGAATCTCGGCGCCATCGGCTGTTTCTCGTTCTTCGCCAACAAGAACATGACGGTTGGGGAGGGGGGGATGGTCACCACCAATTCCGACGAGCTTGAAGCGGCTCTCCGGCTGCTCCGGTCACACGGAATGACCTCTTCAAGTTGGGATCGCGACAAGGGGCATGCCTATGAGTACGACGTGGTGCGCCGCGGGTACAACTACCGGATCGACGAGATCAGGTCGGCCATCGGACGCGTGCAGCTGGCCAAACTCCCGGACGCCAATGCGCGTCGCCGAGAGGTGGTGGGCTGGTACCGCGAGCGCCTGCGGGATGTGCCGGTCACCGTCCCGTTTCCGGATCGGATGGCCTCGGAAACCTCGGCCCACGTCTTCACGGTCACAACGCGGACCCCGGAGGAGCGGGATCGTCTGAATACGAAACTCCGAGCGGCCGATGTACAAACCAGTCGGCATTACCCGCCATCGCATCTCTTCTCCATCTATCGCGAAGCGGCGGCCGCTTCCGGGTCTCTGGCCCGGACCGAGTCCTACGCACGGCGCGTGATCACACTGCCGCTGCACCCGAAGATGACCGTCGATCAGGTCGACCGGGTTTGCGGCCTCATTCGAAAGGAACTCGGACCAGACCGCCCAAGCATCCGTCGCCCATCGCGCACGGATGGGTCGACCACCAGCACACAGGAAGCATGAAAGTCGTCGTAACGGGAGCCGCGGGATACATAGGCGCCTCCACCGTAGAACTCCTCCTTGGCGATGGCCACCAGGTCATCGGCATCGACTCACTGATGCATGGCGGTCAGAGTCTGATCCACCTTGCCGACCATGAGCGCCTTCACTTCGTCAAGGCCGACGTCCGCGATGCAGATGCGGTGCGGCCGTGGCTCCAGGGTGCAGACGCCGTTGTACATCTGGCAGCGATTGTCGGTGACCCGGCCTGCCGAATGGACCCGGACCACACGCGGGCGGTCAATTACGACGCGTCGGTCAACCTTCACGCCTGGGCCGTCGAGGCGGGGATTCAGCGCTTCATTTTCGCCTCGACCTGCTCCAATTATGGCAAGATGGAGGGCGATGGGTTCGTCAACGAGGACTCGCCGCTCCGTCCGGTCTCCCTGTATGCCGAGACCAAGGTGGCCTTCGAGAAGTATCTGTTCGCCCACTCCACCACGGAGACCACGGCAGTCGTCCTTCGGTTTTCGACCGTCTACGGACACTCGCCGAGGACGCGTTTCGACCTGACGGTGAACGAGTTCACCAAGGACATCGCGATGGGCCGGACCCTGGAGATATTCGGCGAGCAGTTCTGGCGCCCCTATTGCCATGTGCGGGATCTCGCACGTGCGGTGCATGCGGGCCTCACCTACGATCTCGGATCGCTGACTGCCGACGTCTTCAACGTCGGGGACACGTCAGAGAACTACACGAAGAAGATGATTGTGGAGGCGATTCTGGATCGCTTCCCCGGCGCCTCGGTGTCCTACGTCCCCAAGAACGAGGATCCCCGAGATTACAGGGTCAACTTCGATAAAATCAGGGATCTGATGGGCTTTCGTATAACCAGAACCGTCCCGCAGGGCGTCGAGGAAATCGCGCGTCTCATCGAGTTCGGTCTGATTGAGGACACCGAGGACCAGCAGTTCTACAACATCCCGCCACCGAGCTACGACGAAAAGCCCGCTCGCGAGGACCGGGGACCGGCACGCAGAGTGGCCAGGGCGCGGCAGCGACGACGTGTCAGCTAGGCGGCTGGAGCACGGCGGGGCCGGTAGCAGGCGCGGGCTCAGCCAGACAGGGGCTCGGCTAGGCCATCAAGGCCGCGTTGTCCAGCGTAAAGGTCAAGTTGGGGTTTCCGAATGAAGTTCCGACTGCGAGCGCGGCCTGCAGGACGGGTGAATCGGTGGGGACCCGTCGCGTCTTGTTGGCGACAGATTCGAGTGGGACGGTCGTGATACGGCCCTCGTCCAACGCGACCATCTGACCGAACGCACCGTCCTCGACAAGTTTGGCGGCATAGGACCCGAACACGGACGCGAGATTTCGATCGTAGGCCGTGGGCGTCCCACCCCGCTGAACGTGCCCCAGAATAGTGGTACGAACCTCGCTCTTGATGCTCTGCTCCAGGCCGAGTTGCAGCACTCGACCCACGCCCCCCAGTCGAATCGGATCGGGACTGTCGGTCACTTGTCGATCAACGGTCATGCCCCCCCCGCGCACGCGGGCTCCCTCTGCCACCACAATGATGGTGAAACTGCGTCCGAAGCTTTCCCGATCCTTGCAGACCTTGACAACTTCCTCAAGGTCGTACTCGAATTCCGGAATCAGGATGACGTCAGCGCCGCCCGCCACTCCGGCGTGGAGGGCAATCCAGCCTGCATACCGGCCCATGGTTTCCACGATCATCACACGCTGGTGACTCTGGGCGGTGGTATGCAGCCGGTCAAGAGCCTCGGTCACAATCGAAACCGCCGTGTCGAATCCGAAGGTCCGACTGGTCCCGACGATGTCGTTGTCGATGGTCTTGGGCACGCCGACCACATTCAGTCCGCGCTCCTGCAGCTTTGCGGCGATGGACATCGTGCCATCGCCACCAATCGCGACAATGGCATCCATGCCCAGGCTCCGGGTGTACTTGATCACCTCGGCGGACACGTCGGCGCCGCCCCGGTTGAAGTATGAAAAGGGGTTCGCCTTGTTATGGGTACCCAATATTGTCCCGCCGAGTGTCAGGATGCCGGACACATCACCATAGGCGAGTGGACGAATGCGCTTCTCGATCAGACCAAGAAAACCGTCTTCTATTCCGATTACCTCGGCGTCATGGCGGAGGATGAGGCTCTTTGTTACGGCGCGGATTACGGCATTCAGGCCGGGGGCGTCGCCGCCGCCGGTGAGTACACCTACCCGAAGTCTCTTGGACATGGTACAGGGTTTGGGGGTGAGGATCGACCAACGTCCTCCGGTATCCCCGAGTTCGACGGGTCGGGGGCCATCGGACGAATTCTTTTGACGAAAACGCCTGAATCCCATATCCTTGCACACAAGCGTCTCCACCCCCACCCACCCGGATTTGACGCTGACGGGCGGCCCTCCGAACCCTGGCCCTGGAATGATCCCACCTGACCGATTCCTCCGGATTCTGTGCCTGTGCGCCGTCAGCCTTGTTGGATTGGCGCTACCGGCCCTCGTATCCGGACAAGTACTGCGATCTCACGCTCCCGATCGCATCGCGACGGGAGGAGACGCTGCCATTTACCTGGATTGGGATGGCGTTCAACGGTTCGAAGGCGGCCTTCTGACCCTTCCGCAAGGCTGGCTCGCCTCCGATGTCCAGCTTGTCCGGGCAGACGGTGCCGTGGCAGAAGCCCGCTTGCGCCGGCTCGCGATGGCCACCAATGTGTTCGAAGTGCTGCCCGCCGGTTCGATGCCCGGGAGTCAGACGCTCGTGGTCAGAATAACGGCACCCGAATCGCCGGAGTCCGGGACGTGGACGTTCACTCCCTACAGACTCGAGCGAAGTGAGCCCGGGTCCTACACGCTCGAGCCCGACCACGGCCTTGCGATAAAGGCGCCACTCGCTGCCAACGAGCAGACCAGGACCGACAACCGGGCCCTGGTTTTCACGCGCCGCGACCGACCCCTCCAATTGTCCACTCGAGGGCTTCCTGACCTTTCCGCCTCGGCGGCATTCACCGTGGAGGCGTGGATCAGATCCGCAGTTGCCGGACAGGTGGTTTTGTCAACCTGGACGGGTGATGAGGAAGATTCCTACGCCCTGGATCTCCTTCTGGACAGCCGGGGGCACGCCGTGCTTTTTCAGGGAATGCCGGGGGATCACAGGTCACTCCGTTCGAGGAGGCCGGTCGCGGACGGCGGGTGGCATCACGTCGCCATCACGCATGATCCCGAGCGCGGCTGGGCCAAACTGCTGGTGGACGGCGTTCGACAGGATTCTGTGCGTCACCTTACCCCACTTCTGGGGCGCTCGCCGGAGGCGCTGGCGTTGGGAGGCCGGGTAGGAGGCAAGGAGCCCGGCACCTTTGTCGGAGATATCGACGAACTCCGTGTCTGGGGATTGGCTCGATCTGCCACCATGATTCGGAGCACGGTCTACAGATCTCTGCCGCAGCCCGCTGCGGGAGCCGGCTTCTTTTCTTTCGACGAGCCTGTCTCTCAGGAGCAACGCATCGGCCGCCAAGGCCCCATTCCCAGGTTGACTGATCTGAGTTTTCGTAGTGACCTGGACGACGTCTCGGTCGCGATGGACGCAGCCGGAGTCACACTTGCCTGGTCGGCGGCGATTGCCCCTGGGGATCAGTTGGTCATTGAGCGCTCGGTGGACGGCGCCAGATACGAGGCGATGGGTTCTCTGGGTCCGGACTCCGGCGTACCCGCAGATGGTGGTCAGGTACGTTTTACCTGGAGAGACGATGCGCGAACAACCGTCAGTTTCTACAGGATCAGGCAAATCCGGAAGTCTGGCGCCGATCGGATCTCCAATCCCATCAAGGTTGGCCACAACGAAGTTGTAGAGCCGCCCAAACTCGCCGTCCTGGAGGGCAGCTTCCCGAATCCCTTCAACCCGACCACCTCCATTCGCTATTCGCTGGTGGAGGGGCAGGACATTTCGGTTTCCGTTTGGGACCTGTCGGGTCAACTGGTCGGGTTGCTTTGGAGTGGGTTTCAGGAGGCGGGCGATTACACCGTATCTTTCAGTGCCGACGCGTTGCCCAGCGGGACGTATTTCGTTAGACTCCAGTCCCCGGAAGGCGTGCAGAGCCACCCGATTCTCCTTATGAAGTAGACTACAGCCTATGGCGTCCCAAGAGCCGGATTCGGAGCTGACCCCGTTCATCCCAGCCTCGCAATCCCTGCCGGAGATTACCGTCAAGGCCTTGGTCCTGGGTGTGCTGTTATCCGCGATCCTGGCCGGCGCCAATGCCTATCTGGGACTGAAGGTGGGGATGACCGTGTCCGCATCGATACCCGCGGCAGTGATCTCCATGGCGCTCCTGCGGCTCTTCCGCGAGCACAACATTCTGGAGAACAACATCGTCCAGACGGCGGCTTCGGCGGGGGAATCCGTGGCAGCGGGCGTCATCTTTACGCTTCCAGCCCTGGTGGTTTTGGGATATTGGCAGGGCTTCCCCTTCCTGCCGACCCTGGCGATCGCGGCGGCAGGAGGCATACTGGGAGTGCTCTTCACCATTCCGCTCCGACGCGCTCTGATTATCGAGGCCAAGCTGCAGTTTCCGGAGGGCGTTGCCACCGGAGAGGTGCTCAAGGCGGGTACGAAGGGAGGCGCCGGTGCAAAACTGATAGGGTTCGCGGGTCTGGCTGGAGCCGGCCTGAAGTTCGCGCAGAGCGGATTGAAGCTGGTGGCCGGCAAGGCGTCCGGTGCCGTAACCATGGGAGGATCAGTATTTGGATTTGGCAGCGAGCTGGGAGTCGCCCTCCTCGGGGTTGGCTTCATTGTGGGCCTCAACATCGCAACGCTGGTTTTTGGAGGCGGCCTGATCTCATGGTTGTTCGGGATCCCCCTCTTCTCGGCGTTGGCCAGTCCGGAGACCGTTGACGCGATTACAGGTGGGGCGACGGGCTATGCCGCTGCCGAAGAAATATGGAGTGCAGAGATCAGGTTCATGGGAGTCGGCGCCATGGCGGCGGGCGGACTCTGGACGCTGATTGCACTCATGAAGCCCATCAAGGACGGCATCATGTCGTCCATGGAAGCCCTTCGACTGAGCAAGTTGGAGGGTGCCGTGGCCATTCCCCGGACAGAGCGGGATATGCCCATCAACGCGGTGTTCTTCGGAACGCTGGCCATGGCGGTGCCGATTTTTTTCGTGTTCCTGTTTGTGGTCGATCAGAGTGCGCTGGGAATCACCACGGCCAGCTACTACGGGACCGTGGTGTTTGGGGTGTTCTTCGCTCTGGTAGCCGGCTTCTTTTTCTCCTCCGTGGCCGGGTACATGTCCGGGCTGGTGGGCTCGTCAAACAACCCGATTTCTGGCGTGACCATCGCCACGATCCTGACCATCTCGCTACTCCTGCTGGCCTTCCTGGGCAATCAGATTGACTTCGCGGTCGATACGGCCAAGGCTACTGCCGCGGCCGCCACGGCGATTCTGGTCGGAGGCGTTGTGGCCTGTGCGGCCGCCATCGCCGGCGACAACATGCAGGACCTCAAGGCAGGCCAGATAGTCGGCGCCACACCGGCCAAACAGCAGGTCATGCAGATCGTGGGCGTACTGGCCGGAGCCGTTGCCATCGCGCCCATTCTGCAGCTCCTCTTCTCGGCCTACGGTTTGGGCGACGTCTTTCCGCGTGCCGGAATGGACGCTGCCGAGGCCCTGGCTGCCCCGCAGGCCACGTTGATGAGTTCGGTGGCCCACGGTGTGTTCAGCCGCGATCTACCCTGGACCATGATCTGGATCGGCGTTGCCATTGCGGCCGCCCTGATCATCCTGGACAAGTATCTGGAGTCTCGCGAATCCACCTTCAGGACTCCGGTTCTTGCCGTGGCTGTTGGAATCTATCTGCCCATCGAACTGACCACGCCAATTTTTGCCGGTGGTGTAATCGCCTGGGCCGCATCCAGGGCCATTCGTGCCCGCGGAGGATCCGCGGTTGATGTCGCGGATGGAGCGCGCAAAGGACTGCTGTTCTCGTCCGGACTGATCACGGGTGAGGCGCTTGTCGGCATTTTGCTGGCGATTCCGTTTGCGGCTGCCCAGAATACCGATGTCCTGGCGGTATCCCTCGAGGGGATGGCGTGGCTCCCGATGGCCCTCGGCCTGGCTGGTTTTGCGCTCTTCTGTACCTGGATGTACCGCGTCGCCCGCTCCTGAGCAACTGTCCGTCGAAATGAAGCTCACCTACTACGGCCACTCCACCATCCAGATAGAGACGGCCGACCGGCAGATTCTCATCGATCCGTTCATTTCCGAGAACCCGCATGTGCGCGGCATCGTGACCGTTGGGGATTTTCAACCCGATGTGATTCTGATCACACATGCTCATGGCGATCACTGGGGAGACACGGAAGAATTGGCGCTGGGTTCGAACGCACTCGTGGTGGCGAACTTCGAAATTGTCACCTACCTGGCCACCAAGACGGGACATCAGAATGTGCAGGGAATGAATCTCGGTGGATCGTTCCAAATGGACTGGGGCCGCGTGACCCAGACGCTGGCCCGCCACTCGTCATCCTTTCCGGACGGCACCTACGGGGGGAGTCCCAATGGCTATCTGATTGAGTCAGGTGACGACATCGTGTACGTGGCGGGTGACACGGCACCGTTCGTCGAGATGCAATGGTTGGGCGAGCGACATGACATCGACGTCGCCTTTCTCCCGATTGGAGACACCTACACCATGGGCATCAAGGGTGCCGTCGAATCTGCCAGGATGCTGCGTCCCGGGATCACGATTCCGGTGCACTACAACACGTTTCCAGAGATCGAGGTGGATGTGACCGCGTGGGAAAGCCACATGCTGGACGCCGGGTTTCGGACACGCGCCATGCGGCCCGGCGAAACGCTTTCGATCTGAGACCGTAGGCAGTGCATCACATCCATGATGCGGTTCCCTCGGATATTGTCCACCTCTGGCATCCAGAGACTGATGCTTGTGGCCGTCGCTTTGGCGTCAGTCGGGGGTGTGAACCGAGCCGATGCCCAGCGTCCCATCCGGGTCTTTGATCCGTTCTATCAGGACGAAATCGCCCGCCGAGGATTTAATGACCGGTATGCGGTCACGGGCGAATTGATTTACCGCCCGGCCGGCCTGCTGTCAGACCAGAATCTCGCGGCGCCTGCCGGGGATGCACTGGGTGTAAGCTTGCGGGTCGACTATCAGCTCGCCGAGTACCTGGACGTGGGAATGCACCTGGATGCATCGAACTCCGGTATTGGATCGGCGCCTTCGCTGCGATGGCTGTCCCTGAAATACTACCGGGTGGACGAGTTCACGGATTATGCCGTCCGCTTCGCGGTGGATCCGGTGGCACAGGGCATTTCCGGCTTTCCGCAAATGGATCTGGCCTTTCTGTACGGGTCGCCTTCGAGTCCCATTGTTCGAACGGACTACGCCATGGGCATCCGCCGGGTGCAGATCGGAATTCAGGAATTGATGACCGTTGCGCCCCCGCCAATCGATCCGGACGATCCGATTGTGACGCCGGCACCGGACCGGACCGTGGTCCGAACCCATGCATTTGGCTGGGAGGTCCACATGTCGGGTCGGTACAGTGTGGTCTTCGATCCGGCCGGGTCAAGCCTGTATGTGTCGCTGCTGGGCGAAGGCGGGAGCTATGACCTGGTGGAGTGGGAGGTCGCCTCCCCGGACGATCGAGAGACGTCCGAATTCACCGGGGGTGTGATCTGGGCCAGCACGGGTCTTCAGTTTGACAGGCCAAGCTATCGGTTCGGTCCCTACCTGTCCGTGCCCGTGAGTCAATGGGCACCGAAGGCCGGAGACTGGCCGCATCGCCGTACCCGGGTCGGGTTCAGGCTGACGTTCCGATAGCCCTTGCTCGTAGGCATCCTTTCTGATACCCACGGTTGGTTTCACCCGGAACTTCCCGACGTCCTGAAGGACTGTGACGTGATTCTGCACGCCGGGGACGTAGGGACTCCAGAGATCATTCAGCGTCTGGAGGAAATTGCGCCAACCCGCGTGGTCCCAGGCAATATCGACGGACAATACATTCTGCGGCGCTACCCCACGCACGACCGTTTCATGCTTGACGGGATCCGGTTTTGGATGACCCATATTGCGGGTCATCCAAAACACTGGCAGGCAGGCCTCGGACCGATGCTGAATGAGGAGCCGCCGGACGTGTTCATTTGCGGCCACAGTCATATCCTGCGGATCGAGCGCGTCAAGTCTCTCTACGGCATGCTGTACCTGAATCCAGGTGCTGCGGGGCGTCAGGGATTTCACCGCGTCAAAACCTGCGTCCGCCTGCGTTTACATGACGGGAAGGCTGTCGAGGCACAGGTTGTTCATCTAGACGAGACTGAGGAAACCTGACACATGGCTGAATCTGACCAGAAAGTAGAGCGAACTGAGCGGTTCGATCTCAGGGCGCTCTACGAGACGAGTCGCATCCTGAATTCCAGTCTTGAACTGGAGTTTGTGCTGAACAATTTGCTGCTTACCGCCATGAGCAAGCTGTTGGTGACGCGCGGTGTGGCCTTTCTGTTCGATCCGCTGACCTCCACGTACTCTGCCGCGGCCGTCAAGGGAGTACGGAATCTCGAGACCGGGACACGCCTGGAGATGCCGAGTGTGACTCCCGGTTCGCTGATGCAGGGCGACGAATTGCCCAAGCCCCTGCAGGAGGCGGGCATGCATCTGGCCATTTCCGTGGCGTACGGAGATCGCATCCTGGGACTTCTGGCCATCGGCAAGAAGGCACTGGGACAGGCATTTGAAAGCCGCGAGTTGGAGTTCATCCATTCGCTGGTGAACATGTCGTCGGCCGCCGTCCACAACTCGCTCATGGTCGAGGAACTGAAACTGGCCAACCGCGACCTTGACGGCAAGGTCCAGCAGTTGAATACGCTGTTTGATCTCTCCCAGGAGTTCAACGCCACGGTGGACCGCGACCGCCTGATTAACCTTCTCTCACTGGGGTTGATGGGCCAGATGCTGGTCAGCAAACACCTCTTCATCCTGGGGTCCGATGAAGCGAGCACCGGAGCTCAGGTTCTCAAGACGGAGAAGGGACCGCGCTACTTCCGGGTGGTCACATCCAAGGGGATAGGGCCTGAGGCCCTCGAGCCGGGGACCCTCACCTGCCTGTGCAGTCTGGAAATGGTCCACCTGCTGGACGATGCCCCGTCCGCCGAATGGGAGGCCTTCGCGGATCGCGGTCTGGTCCTGGCAATTCCCATTCGGCAGAAAGGCGAAACCTGCGGCGTGCTGTGCCTGGGCCCCAAGATGACCGGAAAGCCTTACGAGCCCGACGACGTCGAATTCCTGACCTCGCTCGGGAATCTGGCCTTCGTGTCACTGCAGAACTCGGTTCTCGTCGAGCAGCAGCTGGAGAAACAGCGCCTGGAGGAGGAGATGCGCCTGGCGCGTCAAATTCAGGAGGGACTCCAGCCGACGGAGGTCCCCGAAGTGGAGGGACTGGAGATTGCCACACTCGCCATCCCCAGCCGGCACGTGGCTGGCGACTATTTCGACGTGGTTGAACTGGAGGGCAACCGGGCCCTTCTGGCCATTGCTGACGTCACCGGGAAAGGGATGCCGGCGTCCCTGCTGATGTCCAATCTCCAGGCGGCCCTGCATTCCATTATTCCCATGGACATCACCCTGGAAGAGGCCACGGCCAACATAAACCGCGTGATCTGTCGGAATACCGGCTACGACAAGTTCATCACGTTCTTCCATGGCATCTACAAGCCGACAGACCGCAGTTTTCGCTACGTGAATGCCGGCCATAATCCCCCCATGCTGCTGCGTACCTCGGGCGAAATGGAGGAGCTCGACAAGGGAGGACTGCTGCTGGGCGTACTGTTGGGGATGCCCTACGAGGCCGGGACCACCACAATAAATCCCGGCGACGTGCTGGCCATCTTCACCGATGGGGTGACCGAAGCCATGAGCCCTGACGGAGAGGAGTGGGAAGAGCCACGTCTGGAGGCCTGTCTGCGCGAGGTGGCCGACAAGAGTGCGCAGGAAATACTGGATCACGTGCGGGAAGCGGTCCGCGATTGGACCGATGACGCCCCGGTTCTGTCCGACGACCTGACCATGATCGTGGTGAAGGGGCGCTGAGGCTGGTGTCCGTCGCGCCCCGCCCGGGCAACGGCGCCGTGCAGACTCAGGCCGTACAGGCAGCGCAGGGACAGGTGGCGCGAAGGCGCTTCCATGTGTAGATCCCCGCCTCGTGCCCATCGTCCCACTTTATACGGAGCGCATAGGTGCCCACCGCGGTGACCTCGGGGTGCTCCCAACGCCGGCTGGCAGGCTGACGGAAGACTTCAGGGTCGGGAAGGTGCCCCATGTTCTCATGGCCACCGGCGCAGCCGGCGCAAGGACAGGCGCGGCGGAGCCCGTCCAGAGGCCAGGTGCTCAGGTGTCCATCCGTCCACTCGATGGAAAGGGTTTGGGCCGTGCGATCCACGGTCACGCTGGTTGGCTTCATTTAACGCCGCCGGATCAGGCCGCCGGGGAAGACCACCTCGCTTTCGTGTCCGTCGTGGCCCACGCTGGCCACGCCAAACAGGAAGTTGTCTATGACGATGCCCTCCAGCGTGTACTCATTCATCCCGCTCACGAAGCGCCGATGCTGCCACTGCGGGGCCGTCGTATCGCGCCAGTAGAGCGCGTAACCCGTCACGTTCGGATCGTCGGACGCGTCCCACTGGAGGGTGGTCGAGGGCCGGACCGCGCCGCCAATGCGTACTCCGGTCGGAGCCGGCGGAGCCCAGGCAAGGCCTGCGAGCGCAATCGCGTTAACCGCCGTGAGCCTGGCGGCATACGCGAAGTTCACACCCTCGATGACATCGCCGTACGCGATGCCATCTTCCGTACGCAGGTCCTGATGCTGGCGGTTGTAGTTTTCGTGCGCCTCCATGATCCGCACGCCCGCGAACCCGGCGTCATTGAACGGGCGGTGATGGCCACCCCTCCCGAATCGGTCGAGTCGGTAGATCATCATCGGATTCATCTCCGGCATGTACGTGCGCGTCATGCGCTCGATGTAGCGGGCAATCTGGCGGGAAACGCCATCCACCTCGCCGCCATAGAAACGCCTCGACTGCCGGGCCTGATCCGTTTCGGTGACAGGAGTCGGCTCAGAGAAAATCCGGAAGGTCCGGTTGTCGATCACGCCGTCGACCCCCTCGATATTGCCGATCATGTCGTTGTTGAGGACGCCGATGATCTCCCAGCCTTCCTCGGCGGCTACAGAGGCCATGTGGCGACCGCCGAACAGCCCCTGCTCCTCTCCGGACAGTCCGGCATACACAACCGTATTGGGGAAGGTGTACTTGCTCAGGACTCGGGCAGCCTCCATCGTCCCGGCCATCCCAGAGGCGTTGTCGTTCGCGCCTGGAGAGTCGTCGGTAAAGTTGTTCGAACTCGAAACGCGGGAATCAATGTCGCCTGACATGATCACGTACCGGTTGGGGTACTCCGTCCCCCGTTGAATGGCTACCACGTTGACCACCCAGGTGTCAGTGGGAATCCGATTCGAGTTGCCGGCTTCCACGAGGCTGCGCATGTAGGCGACCTCAAGACATCCTCCGCAGTCGGCAGAGATCTTATCGAATTCGGCCTTGATCCATCGCCGGGCGGCGCCGATGCCGCGGGTGTTGGAGGTGGTGTCGGAGAGCGTATGGCGAGTCCCGAATCCGGCAAGCGTGCGAATGTCTGCTTCGAGACGATCAGGTGATGGCGCGTCCGCGATCGCGTAAATCCGCGCATCGGTGGCAGGAGGCGTCTGCGCGATGGCAGGAGAGAAATACGGTGTAAGGAGGAGGAGGAGAAGTACCTTGCGCATCAGTGTGGACCTTAGGTGGAGGTCCAAAAGGTAGGCACGGTCGGGGCCAAACGAGAAAGCCGCCGGCATCTTTCGACACCGCCGGCTTTTCGTCAAGCAAGACCCCCGGGAGAGCCAGGACCGGGTAGGATACCCCTCAATACCCGCCCGGTCCCATAATGGCTCTCTTGGGGCACACGTTCCGCCATTTCGGCGGTGGAATGACTTCCCGTGGGTCAGGTATCGGCACGCGAAAGCCAACCTTAAACCTGTGTTCATGAAGATAAGATGAAGCA
Source organism: Bacteroidota bacterium (assembly GCA_029262855.1). Lineage (GTDB taxonomy): Bacteria > Bacteroidota > Rhodothermia > Rhodothermales > UBA10348 > JABDJZ01. The sequence goes on from JAJCYP010000030.1 coordinate 99,001, forward strand.
ATGTGGCGGCTGGACTTAAGAGTCGGACTCACATCGCCGATACCGGACTCGGAAAACCACGTAGATCATGCCCCAAACCCTAATGGCATTCCTGGCGATGATGGTTGCGAGTATTGCAGCCTACAATCAACAGATGTCGTCCGTTCGCTCTCAGGAGGATCGCATCCGAAGCGAACTGGAAATGATGGCGAGTGCCGTAGCCCTGCATGAAATCGAAGTCACGGCGGCCTCCAAGAGCTGGACTGCGCTGGACGATCTCGATGACACGTCCGGAACCGCAGACTTCTCGCTCGACACGATCAGCGTTGCCTTCAACTGGGAGTGGGATGTTCGGTATGTCGATGATCTCGGTGAAATCTCTGCCACTCCCACGGACCTCAAGGAAGCCGAGGTAACCATTACCCATGACCGCTGGCCCATTGATCTGGTCATCATAGCACGGACGTTTGGACTGTGAACGTAGTACTGGACAATATGTCGGCGACCATCGTGTTCGCCACAATCGCTTTTGTGCTGGCCATCACCCAGTTCAACATGCAGCAGGACACGGCCGAGGCGACGATAGCCTACATGGCCAAGAAGCACCTGCTCGGATTTGCGGAACTGATTGAGGACGAATTCGAACTGATAGGCGAGGGCATATCGGGGACCAAGATTGAGTCCCTCACCAGCGACTCAGACGGGAGAACCACTTCGTTCATCTTCAATCGCGAGATCAGCACGGTGGACACGCAGATCGAGTACCGCCTGGTTCCAGTGGATACGGTACAGTCCAAGGGCCGAGACGTCCCCATCTTCAGGGTCGATCGCTATGAGGGCACAACGAAGATTGGAGGCGGCCCATCCATGCTCAGTGACTTCAGAGTCGAGCTCCTCACGAGTTCGGGAGGGGCCGCGTCGACCTCTACGGCAAAAGTGGTGAAGATTACGATGTCCCTCGCCCACAACCTGGGGAACATGGACGACAGCAATGTCAACGTCAGCTATTGGGGAATGACTCTTCGGCCGGCCAGTCTGGACACCTGATTCAGCCTGCCCCGTTGCAGGAGTCAGCCCCTGACTTCCGGAAATTTCGGCCGCGGCTTAAGGTCTCGCTCATTCTGCCGATACCTGTGGGTGATACGTACACACCACGTTCGGGGAAACGGAGTCCATGGGAAAGGCAGCGCTGATACTCGTCACGGCCGTGACATTCGCCGGCGGACTCGGCTACATGAACCAGAACCGGACCAAGACGGATTCCGCCGTCCAGGAGGCACTCTACGAGCACGGCATCCTGGCGCGAGAGATTGCCAAATCCGGTTTCAACGTTCTCAAGAGCCGGGTCGCGGCTGATTTTGACAACTACAGGTTGTCCGAGGCCGATCGAAGCCACAGGATGGGGAAGATGGACCTGGGCGCCTCCGGGACCGCCGGTGGCCCTGTCGCCTTGACGGTGACGGGATACTACAACGATGCCGAGTTCACGATATCGGGCACGATGCAGAGGGGTGGAAGCTCCATTCTCGACGCCCTGACCATTGATGGACTGTTGAAGAGTATGCAAGTCAAGAAAGACTCCGACATTTCAGGGTTGGACACCGACCCTGACGGAACCGACGGATCCGGACTGGATGTGCACTCTGTTCGCTCGATACTGGCTGCGGCCCACCTGGAGGTTCTGGCCGAGGGGCCACCGGGGCTATTCGCGGGAGTCGCGGGTCTCAACGATGTAGTCACAGGCACGGAGACCGACATCTGGGCGCTGATGTCCGCAGTAGAAGACTATGCGGGAGCAGACTTAATTGAATACAGCAGCAAGCAGACGTTTGATGACGTCACGTTTGGAAGCGCAGCCAATCCCGTGGTGGTTCGAGTCAACGGGAAAACCGAGTTGAAGGGAACCACAACGGGGTACGGAATCCTGTTCGCGAACGGCGGACTCAAGATGAAGGACGACGCTCGCTGGGAAGGTTTGGTTATTGCGACCGGTGACAAGCCGAAGTTTGATTTTAAGGATGATGCCCGGGTGTATGGCGCTGTAGTTCTCTCGACTGCCTCTGAAGACGGTAGTGGCAAGGATCCGGGAGGATCCAGTAGCGGCCTGCCGGGTGGTCACTTTGACGTTGATGTATTTGACGCCGATGTCAGCACCACCAACGAGGTCTATCACGAACACCAGTACGATGACGACTTCGACAGGACTGACGTCAATATTCTAGGCTACACCGGTTGCAAGACGGGTGGTGGTCTGTGTTGGGATGACATCATGAGCGGGGAAACCGACGTGTTTGTCTCGTTTCTCAATGCTGGATTCAGCAGCGGCTCCTACCGCATCAAGTCTTCCTTTGGTGATCTGACCGGCAATCCGGCAGACGGCCTGGCGCCGACGCTTGTGGATGCCACCACGCTGGACGAATTCTGGGTCAACTTCGACGCACTCTGCTCGCTTCAGGAGTCCAGCCCGGGCACGGTGCAGAAGGACGCGGCGAACCGCAACGGAGCATTCAGCATCCAGGTCCATGACGCCGCCGGAGGCTCTCCGGGGGCCCTGCTGTATGAACTGTCCGTCTATCACCACACGGGCAACGAGTTGCTTTGCGGAACCACGCCAGCGCCCGATCCCGATCTGGACGGAGACGAAATGACCTACGGACGCGAGATGAAGGTCAAGTTGGACAAGAACGCCTTGCTTCAGTACAGCTCCAGCGCTCTGGAAAATGCTTTCAGCCTACTGTCGGGATATAGTCTTGGCAGCGGCGACGTCCAGCTGGTCAACATGTCCGAGTCAGGAATTCGTCCAAGCCGGAAGGCGCACGCTGTGATGGGGCAGTAGGCTCCGTTCGCAAAACTCCGCCTCCAATGGGGCGGGGTTTTTTGCTTCCACGACGTTTTTTTGAGACCGGGCTTAAGTACTCCCACCCATCCGCCGATACCCGACTTGAATGAACCGTGGATTCCCCGCAATGCGGAGTGAATCTACACCAACAGAAGAGCAGCATGGGAAAGGCAGCATTGATACTTGTGGCAGCGGTCACCGTGGCGTCCGGCGCGGCATACATGAACCAGGACCGCGCTGCGTTTGACTCCGCTAAGCAGGAGGCGCTTTACGAGCACCAGGTCCTTGCGCGCGAAATCGCGCAGTCCGGTTTCAACAGGCTGGAGAGCCGCGTCCGGCGTGATTTCAACAATCACCGGACAAGTGAGGCAGATATCTCCCATTCTCGCGGGCGCATGGACATCGCCGCCTCGGGAGACTCAGGCGGGCCGGTCACCATCACGGCGACTGGGTACTTTGAGGACGCCGAGTACACCATCTCCGGCACGCTGGCCAAGTCAGGCACGCGGATCATAGACGCGTTGACCGTCGATGGCGTCCTGAGCGATGTCACGATGGCTACCGGCGCCAGAATCTCCGGCATCGACACAAACTTTGACGGCACCTCGGGCGAGAACATGGACGTTCACGCCGTACTGACGGATGAGGCCAACAGCCACTCCGAATTGCTGTCCGCCATGGTGTCAGGCAATGCTCCCGGAACCGGTGGCCTGCTCGATATCATCACCGACAATCCCGAAATCAGTCTTTCGACACTCGCGGCGAACATTGCATCGTACTCGGGCCCCGATAGGATCGACTATGATGATGCGACAACACTCGAAAACCAGTCAGTCGGCAGCACGAATTCGCCGGCGGTGGTGGTGGTCGATGGCAATCTGACCCTCAGCGGAACCACGTCCGGCGTCGGCATCCTGTACGTGGACGGAGACATTTCCTTCGAGGACTCGGCAACTTGGCAGGGCCTCGTGATGGTAGACAATGACGGCGGCAATTACCTTTTCACGGGCAGTGCCAGCGTGTACGGCGCCGTAATAATCCGATCGGTCTACGCGACCGAGTCGTCGGATCCGGATGATGGTGGACTTCCGGGCGGGCACTTTGACGTGGACGTGTTTGACGATTTTGGCGCCGGCGACTATCGCTACCATCAACACAAGTATGATGACGAGTTTGATGTTACCGGCCTGGATCTGCTGGATCCCGACGGGTGTGGCAGCGGCGGCCTGTGCTGGAACTCCGTTCTCGGAGATGAGGACGCGGTCTTCGTGGAGTTCGTCAACGCAGATATGGGATACGGCACCTTCGAAATTCAGGCCGGAGATGGCTCAGTCACCGAAACCTGTGACGATGACGGAGGAGGAAGTGGAGACGACGATGACGACGACGACGACGACGACGATGACGATGACGATGACGATGACGATGACGATGACGATGACGACGACGACGATGACGACGACGATAACCTCGTCATGGAGATCATGCCGACCGATGTCCGGATGGCCGGCTTTTCCGGGATCTCCTGGTTCACCGCTGTTTCCAGCCGACTGCTGAATCTCTTCCCCAGCTATCTGGGCGGTAAGGTCTATGTCTGCCACATCCCCCCGGGCAATCCGTCAAACGCTCACACGATATACATCAACCAGAACGCAGTCCAGGCGCACTTGAACCACGGCGATTACGAGGGCGAGTGTTCAGACGACGATGATGACGGCGACTCGGACGACGACGACGACGGCGACTCGGACGACGACGACGATGACGGCGACTCGGACGACGACGATGACGGCGACTCGGATGACGACGATGACGGCGACTCGGATGACGACGACGATGACGGCGACTCGGATGACGACGATGACGGCGACTCGGACGACGACGATGACGGCGACTCGGACGACGACGATGACGGGAGTGACTGCGTCCCAAGCGGTGGCGGCATCACCGTCCCTGCAGTCGATCTGGCAGGCAACACCCACGAGGGTCTTTCTCCAACACTGCTGGATGCCCGGGAAGCCATCACCTTCCAGATCCAATTCGAGTACTTGTGCGCCCTGCAGATTTCGTCCCCCAATGGCGTCATCTACGACCCGACGGACCGGAACGACGCCTTCACCATCCGCTTCTATTCGGCCTCACACGACGGTTCTTCCTGGACTCAGGGCGAGAAGATCTACGAGGTCAGCGCCTACCACCACACCGGCTACGGCTGGGACTACAATCCGGGTGGTGAAATCTGCGACCCGTCGAATGTCTCAGATGGAACGCTGGCGGGAGGCTCGATGGATCTGGAAATGGGCGGGACAGCCAAGATTCAGTACAGCTCGGAAGCACTGTACCGAGTCAGGGATCTGATGTCTCAGGTAAATCCTGGTCAGGGATCGATCTCGCTCCAGGAAGTTCGCGAAGAGGGTATCAGACCCCACCAGGCAAATTTGGATCAGTGATTGCAGCGGTGCCCGGCAGGAAAACGCATGCGTACCTGCCGGCCCAGTGACTCAGAAAAAGGAAACAGTTTCCAGAAGGCAGGCCCAGTTTCGGAAGAGACTGGGCCTTCTTCGCGTGTGGCTGGCTCGACCCGTAGACGCGGCGCCGCTGGCGTATTTCCGGTTCGTCTTCGGCGCGATCATGGTCTGGGAGGTGTATCGCTACTGGTCCAAGGGGTGGATCGACCGGTACTACGTTGAACCCCAACTCTTCTTTACCTACCCGGGATTCGGTTGGGTCAGCCCCTGGCCAGAACCGTGGATGGAAGTCCATTTCGCCATTCTGGCCGTCCTGGCTGCGGCGATTGCGCTGGGCCTGGCCTACAGGATTGCAGCCCCGCTGTTTGCGCTTGGATTCTGGTACGTGTTTCTCCTGGACCAGTCCAACTATCTCAATCATTTCTATCTGATCGCTCTCGTCGCAACGATTCTGTCGTTCTTGCCGGCCGAGCGCTACGCATCGCTGGATGCAATCTTGCGACCCGAGCTCCGCCGGCGTTGGGTTCCGTCGTGGACTCTGTGGGTCATCCGATTCCAGTTGGGGGTCGCCTACATCTACGGCGGGCTGGCCAAGATCAATGCCGATTGGCTGGCCGGTCGGCCCATGGATGACTGGCTTCAGGGATCGAGCGACATATGGCTGGTGGGGCCGTATCTGGAGTTGCCCATCGCGGCCCTGTTGCTCTCGTGGGGTGGTCTTGCGTTCGATCTGTTGGTCGTACCTGCTCTGGTTTACCGTCGAACCCGCGGGGTCGCGGTCGTTGCCGTGGCGGTCTTTCACCTGATGAACTCACAGATCTTCTCGATCGGCATCTTTCCCTGGTTCATGCTCGCCGCAACGCCCGTGTTCTTCGGCACGCCCTGGGGGTCAGGTCATCGCGTGAAGGCGGTCCGAGAAAAAATCGCGTCCGGTGCCTGCGTTTCAATTGCATTCAGTCGACTCGCGTCCGGCCTGCTCGGCACCTATGTGGTAATCCAGCTACTGGTCCCGTTCCGGCACCTCGCCTATCCGGGCAATGTGAGTTGGACTGAAGAGGGCCACCTGTTTTCCTGGCACATGAAGCTCCGCGACAAGTCGGGGAGGATCGAGTTCACGGCGCACGACCCGAAAACGGGACGTCGCTGGGCGTTCGATCATCGGGATTTCCTGAGCGCGCGACAGGCCCGAAAGATGACGGTCCGACCCAATTTGATTGCCCAGTTCGCCCGCAAGGCAAAGCCGCGACTCGAGGCATCGCTGGGCGTAACTGGCCTTGAGATCCGCGGGTCGGCCATGGTCTCACTCAATGGACGGGACCGGCGACCCATGATCGACCCGGACGTGGACCTGGCCAGTGCTACCTGGGGATGGAAGCCCGCAGATTGGATCCGGCCGCTTGAAGGCGAATCGTTTGCTCAGGGAGGGGGGCGGTCGGTCCACGTGGGCGCCCGAAGTGATGACCGATGACGGGAATCGCAGGGTAAAAGGCACCGTAGCGGTGCCTGCGATTTAAGTCTGCCGAGGGATTGCCGATACAACCCCTGCGGACTCCGTCTTATCGGGATCGGGGCCGCTTCTGGCAACCATCCCTCTCCGGTCATGAAAACTCGATTCGCCCGCGTCGCCCTGCTCCTTCTTGCCATGGCGACGACGGCTCCCGCCCTCGGCTCAACCTCCGATGGCTTTGGACACGCCGACAGTATCACGAGCGCCACGACTCCCGGCGGCCGCACAGGCCCCATCATGGAGCGCTACTAGTCTCGATCGGAGATCTGGACCCGAGCGCTAACTTGGTTTCCGTACCCTGAGATCACTTAAGGGCATAATCGGCAGGACGATACAGACTGTGTGACCCCCTGAAACGGGGGCAGATGCAGCCAGAACATCGCCCGGCCCCATGTACCGAGACTTACCGCTACCTACCTTTTCCGTCGCTGACGCGCCCGGCGGCCGTCCTCGGACGGCCAAAGACGCACGTGCGCTGATGGCCCAGCGGGGCCACACTCCGTCGGCACCCAAGAGGCAGTCCACTGCGGCACTGAGAGGCCAGTTCAGCCACGAAGTCCCGATGATCATCCGGGAGATGGCTGAGAAGATCCCATACCAGTTTATGGGTTCCGACCGGGTGTTGTTCGCCTCGGAGCAGGTGCAACGTCTACCCGCCGTGGACAGGCAGGACATGCGGGAGTTCTTCCACCGCGTGGTCCGGCACATGCTGACTCTGGGCGCGAGTGACATAGACCTGGGAGGGACCTCGTCGAGGGGTTCCATCTGGCTCCGCATACACGGCGAAAAACGGCCCATCCATCAGTTTGGCATGTTTACGCCCGATGAGTTTACCGTGCTCATCCTGAATCTGCTGAACGACAAGAGCCGTGTGGTTCTCGAGGAGCACAGGTCCTCCGACTTCTCCTTCTCGCTGCCCATTGAGGGAGACCGACAGGTCCGGTTCCGGGCATCGGCATACTACGAGATGGACCAATTGGCGCTCAACATGCGCGCGATCACCGACTCGGTACGCCCACTCAAGTCGCTCGACCTGCACCCCCAAATCGAGCGTGGTCTGATGTTCAGGCACGTTCGGGACGGACTGACAATCATTGCGGGTGTGACCGGCTCGGGTAAGAGTACGACGCTGGACGCCATCATCGACGCGAACAACAAGGACTTCGCCGGGCACATTGTTGTGCTCGGCCAGCCTATCGAGTACATGCACCAGTCCCACCGGTGCATTGTTCGGCATCGGGAGGTTGGGCGCGACGTCATGTCGTTCAAGCAGGGCATAACCCAGTCTCTTCGACAGGACCCGGATATCGTGGTCATCGGTGAGATGAGAGATCCGCAGACCATTTCCGCCACGCTCGAAATCACGGACTCCGGCCACAAGGTGTTTACGACGCTCCATACCTCCTCCGCCGTGGAGTCGATTGACCGAATCATCGCCGAGTATCCAACCGACGAGCAGGACCGGGTCCGCGGTCGCCTGGCCGACGTACTTCGTTGCGTCATTGCCCAGAAGCTGGCACCCCGGGTGGGCGGCGGGCGCGTGATGACCAAGGAGGTCCTCTCGCTGGATTCATCGGCGCGCGCCGCCATCAAGAGCGACAACGCCTCCGAGATTTATCAGATGATGTGGGAGGGTGGAGCACAGGGCATGACGACCCTGGAGCAGGATCTGTTTCGCCTTCTGAAGCAGGGTCTGATCACCGTGGAGACGGCCGTGAATTACGCAAACAACAAGAAGCGGCTGAATCAGCTGCTTCGTCGATAATCCCGGAGGCCTGACATGAAACTGGGATCATCAAGAGACCTTGTCCTGGGCATCGCGGTAACCTACCGTGCGGTTCACGGCGTGCTGGTCAAGAACACGCCCGAGGGCCCGGAGGTCGTCCGGCACTTCGACCGCCCCCGCAACATCACGGAGAACATGCCCACGGGCGCTCCGTCAGACTTTCAGTTCGTCGAGGAGGCGGATCCTGAGGTGAACTTCATCACGGGCGTGCCGGAAACCGACGCCGCCACGCTCTTCCTGGCCTCAGAGTTCGATGGGGCCAGCCCCACTGGAGAGACGACCGGCTTCGAGGCCATGGGTGCCTCCACGATCGAAATCGAACTGACGGATATTCTCGACGAGTGCGCCGAGGCGGGGTATCCCGACCCTGAAGTTGCTTTTTGCGTCGGCTCGACAGACCTGGACTACCACGAAGTCCTGGTTCGCTCCAAGAAGGGGGCCCAGGACCGCGCCGCAAAGAAGGGGAAAGGCAAGCGTCAGGAAAACGGCAAGCTTATACAGCACCTGGCCGCGTCCACGGACTCGAAGTTCGATCCGGACCAGACGATCTTCATCCCGATGACCCCGAACGAGGAGCGCGTACCTCGCTACCTCGCGGTGTGTGCCCGTCCGAGCGAGATCATCGTACCGACTCTTCGCCGATTGGCCGCGCGCAAGCGGACGATTTCCGTTGGCGTGATTGAGACGGAGGTCAGCCTCCTGCTCGGCATGGTGCGCCGGATGGTGGCCGATGCCGATGAAGGTCGTACGCCGCCCTCGCGCCTTCTCGTGCGTGTCGGTGCCGACGACACGGTCATTCTGCTTCTGGAAGGCAACAATCTGAAGCACGTCGAGTCGCTTCGGTCCATCACGTCCTTCGATTCGCCGGACACCGTCTGTTCTCGCATTCTCCTGCTCCAGGACGAGCAAGGCTTTTCCGATCCTGACGAGATGCTGGTCTTGGGTGAGGAAAACGAGGAGTCCCTGACACGGCGTCTGGGTGAGTTCTTCGAGGACACCGAGGTCAGGAGTCTACGTCCGCAGCTGCCGCGCAGCAGGGATGACCTGGACGAGGAATATTCCCGGGAGGGAACGCTGGCGGCCGCTGCCATTGTTCGTCACCTGACGGACCCGCAGGGCAAGGTCTACTTCGAGCCCGTCACGCTGCTGCCAAAGAAGCTGTTTCGCCGCGGAATCAGGCTGGAAGGCCTCAAGTGGCAAGTCGTCCCCATGATGGTGGTCCTGTTTGCGACGGTGCTGTTCTTCATGCATCGGTACTTGCGGCAGACGAACGAGGCGAAAAATCTCGAGATCAAACTCGGCGAATACCCGGCCGAAATGGTCGAGGGCAACAAGGAAAACCTGCAGGCCCGCATCGATTCCATTCAGGCCGTCACGGCCGGATACATCCAGGCACTTTACGTCCTGGACAGCATCCTTGTGGGGAGTGACCGCTGGAGCCGCACCATGGAGCAAACCTCACGCGAGGCGGCCTCCGTTCCAGGTATTTGGATTGAGAAGTGGGAAGAAGGAGGCGGACTCCTTGAGCTGGAGGGGACCGCAACCGATCGGGATCAGGTGGTTCGGTACGCCGCCAGAATGGACGGTCAGATACAGAGCCTCTCGTTTGGCGAGATTCGCGATTGGCCCGTCTACCAGTTCAAGATGGCCGTGCCTCTTCCCGACGAATTGCCAGCGGCCGCACAGTTCCTCCGCGAACAGGCTCGCTCATCCGGAGAGTAAATCATGGGACCTGCCAACAACTTTCTCGTGATCGGAACGATCTGGCTCCTGTCAGTCGGGCTCGGCACGTGGATGACTTTTTTCAAGCAGCCTTCTGAGCTGGAAGACCTTCGGGCCACCGAACAGATGGCGCGAATTCACCAAAGCGATGTCGCCTCGCTGTTGACCGAGGAGTCCCAAATGCTGGGGAAGGCTTCGGCCATCCAGGCCCAATGGGACTCCCGATACAAGACGATTCCCAAGCGCCTGGAGACGCATGAGGTCATCGCCTATCTGAATGGACTGACCATGTCGGGTTTCGAGAGCTTCAACGTCACCTACGACGAGAACCTCGGCGGCGCGGACTTCAACACGCATGTCTTTTCGATTCAGGGCCGGAGCACCTATGCCGCACTCTACGAGTTCGTCTGGGCCATTGAGAATTACCGATCATTCTATCGACTCGCCCGATTCGAACTGTCGCACATCGACCTGCCGTCCGTCGACAAGAAAACCGGTCGCGACCGCGTTGACGTCTACGTCTCTTTCGACTTCAAATTGCACGCCTTCTACGGAGGCAAGGCCGGGCTCAGCGCCGACGACCAACTGCCCGGAACGATGATGGAAGGCATCACGCCATCCACCGAGCTGCCTCCGGTTCCCGCGTCCGTTCTCCCGGCCCGGACGCCGGCCAAGGACCCCTTCTATCCGATCATCATGTCGGATATCCCGCCGAACACGCACGACCTCCTTGATCTCGACTTCGCAGATCTCATCTCGATCGTCGACGGCAAGGCTGTCTTCACGATCGTCAGCCGTAACCAGACGGGAGATACCAGCTCGCGGCTTGTCACGGTTGGAGTCGGAGACGATGTCTATCTCGGCAGAATCGTGATGGTTGACCCCATCAACAACAAAGTGGTGGCCCGCCTGAACATCGGCGGCATCATGGACGAGCGGATCTTCGAATTGGAGACCGCAGCCAACTTCCGCCAGGCCATCGGCCCTGCCCAACTGGCACCCTCAAACTGACGGGCCCCAAGCAATGAAAACATCTCGCATCGCCCTTCTTCTGGTCGTCGCCCTGATAGGCGCCTCGACCGTTCAGGCCCAGCGCGTGCCGCAGCGTGCCCTGAGGACGTACATCCCGGAAGACCAGCTGGTATCCTTTCTGCCCTCGACACCGATGTCCACCTACCTGCAGTTGGTGAATCCCATTTTTGCCCGGGTGGCCGGCAAGGAGGTCATCGACCCCGATGGAATGGACTTCGAGATCGGGATCCCTCTCCAGGCCATGCATTTTCTGGATGCGACGGAGATGGTCCTGGCGTACAACGGATACGTCCTGCGTGAGACGGACAAGTACTTCATGGTCGAACCAGCTGCTCCGATCGACCCCGTGGATCCCATACCGGGCGGGATGACGATTGACCCGGCGACGGGCGCTGCAGTCGTGGGCCTGGCCTCGCTGGCTACAAAGCAGGTCCGCATCAGCGCCGTCCTTTTCGAACTGAACCACACCAAGGCACGTGACTCCGGCATCAATTGGAGCGTCATCTTTGGCGAAGCGAGCGCGGCCGCGGCAGCCGGTGGCGGCTCGACATCAGCGGGCGGCGGCGGTCAGGGTCTCAATTTTTTCCTGAAGACCGATGAACTGTTCAAGCCCCTGAACGACTTTCTGATCTCGCCAAGTGTGATAGATCTGAAAGATCTCAAGTCCCTCATCCAGCTTGCCGAGGCTTCAGGCGTTGGTGAGACGATTGCAAGCCCCGAAATCACCGTGCAGTCTGGACAGAAAGGCAATTTTCAGAGCGGTCAGGACATTCCGATCCAGACGTTGGACTTCTCGGGCAACACGATCACCACGCTGCTGCAGACCGGTATCATCATCAATGTAACGCCCACGATTATCACCGAACTCAGCCCGGATTCGGTGGAGGTGGAGATTGTCCATCTGGATGTCAGCGTGGAGCGCTCGTCCAGCCGTCCGTCAACGGCAGGTCCGATCATAGACCGCAGCCAGGCCGGGACCCAGGTCGTGTCGCTCAACGGTGAGCAGGTCATGATCGGTGGACTCTACAGCACCGATGAGGCCGTTTCACGTCGTGGCGTACCGTTTCTCAAGGATCTGCCAGGGTGGTTCTTCGGCCTGAAATATCTCTTCTCGCGTTCCCAAACCACCGTCTCGCAGAAGGAACTGCTCATGGTTCTGCAGGCCGACATCGTCGAGCCCCTGCTCACCCGGTCGGAGAAACCCTACCAGCAGGATCTTCTGGGTCGTCGACGTCAGCAGGTTCAGGATGCGCTCCGTCGCTTCAACGAGCAGGTTAACGCCAACAGGGAGAAGCCGAACCGTTACGACGGCCAGAACGAGGAAAAGAAAAATTAGCCGACAAGGGCCACCGGCCCGGCGCACGACAACAGAAAATCGGGGTCCCTTGCGGCCGCGGTGTTCCGGCGGGCGGCATCCGAGAGGGTGCCGCCCTTATTTCGTGCTGGCAGGTCTGGATTGAACCCCGGACCTAGCTCCTAGCGCGCCAGAATCCGGTCGCGGTAGAGCAACTTGTGACGATAGGGCAGGACCTGTCTCGAAGACCCCGGCGCCTTCCACTCCGACTGGCGCCAGGCTCCCACTGCCTCCAGCATGGCCACCAGGGCCTGCGCCAGATGCCTCCGGCTCTGGACGATGCGTGCCTCCAGCCAACCAACCAGAGCGAGGCATGGAAGCACGGCCAGGAAAAGGAACTGACCTCTCGCCAGGGACGTGTTGTAGGCCACGACGGTCCATGACACCGTCAATGCCAGCGCCATCGGAATCGCAAGACGCACGACTGGTGGGAGCATCAGTCGGCTCGAGGCCAGAAGGGATCGGGCCAGCGAACCCTCCCGTTCCTTGCCTGTCGCCACAACCGATTCGGACCGGGTCAGCCCCTGTACCAGACAGCTAAGTTTCCATAGCTTGCCACCAGACTGAGCCGAGCCAAGAAGTTCACCTCGATTGGCGGCAAATCGAACAAAGCGCTCCTCGAATTCCAACTGCCTATCCGCTTGAAAGCCCCCAATCAGACGATACGCCGCGAACGCCAGGTAGCCGATGGTCGGGACCATCACGATCAGCCGGTTGGGCATCCCGTTCCTGTAGGCCAGTGGAATGAGCACCACGGCGACAGATGTTGTGATGGCATACAGCACCGTCGCTCGCCGAGTGAGCGCGCGCAGTTCGAACAGTTTGGCGGTAATTTCCTGGGCCATGTGCCGGTCCTACGCCGGTGGGTGCTTGTTGGATGCCTGCTCTTTCTGGCGGGGTCCGGATGCACGCCGCGGGTTGCGCTCGAGCCCGAACGTACCGCCGAGGTCCTGGATCTGTCGCACATCGCTGCGCACCACCAGAGACTAAATGCTCCAGAGACTGCCGGTAGAGGTACGGCAACCGTAGGGTATGCCACCGCCGCGGCCTACGTGGCAGAGAGGCTCGCCGGCTTTGGCGTTCAGCCCATTCATCCCAAGGAGTATCGTCACCTGTCCTACGGCCCGATCAATCACGTTGCGGGTGCCGTCGTGACCCGGTTTGGCCCCGACTCCACGCGGTGGGGGCCGGATGCGGCCATGCTCGCCGATCCCCGCACCGCGCCCGCCAGGGTCGAAGTGACTTCCTTTCGTCGGGTCGAAATCGGGATGGTTCCGCAGGCTGACGCTGGCGGGAAGACGGCAGCCGTCGTCGACGCCATTCCCTCCGACAGCCTGGCTCGAAGGATTGCTCAACGCGGCTATGCGATCCTGTTTGTGGTTGGAACCCCGAGACTCGGCCGCTCGAGCACGCGTTTGCCGATCGGTATCCTTCAGGTGGCCCCCGAGCGATGGGAGAGAATGGCCGGTGCCGGGAGCGCGGGGCAGCCGGAGGGTTCGCTCGCGCTGAGGATTCGTATCGAATCGAGCTTTGATCCCGTCGCCCCCTATATCAACGTGATTGGAATCCTGCCGGGTAGCGATCCCGTGGGGCGTCGTCATGCCGTAGTCCTCGGTGCGAGTCTGGATTCGGCATCCAACCCGGCCGGGACTTCCATGGTGGATCCTGCGGGCAGCGGAATTGGCGCCGCGGCGCTGCTGGAAGTGGCCCGCCTTCTCGCTGCGGAGGCCGACCAGGGAGGCGGCGTCAGGCATTCGATCGTGTTCGCATGGTTTGCCGGCGGTGCCCAGCAAAATGTCGGACTCCACGATTTCCTGCGGTCACCGCTCTGGTCATCAAGCGGGATTGATGAGGTGGTCTACGTGGGTCGCCCGGTCATGGCCGGGACAGACTCGGGCTCGCCCTCCATCAAACTCACGCGGCTGGGCCCTGACTCCGTTCTGAGCAGCCCCACGCCTACTCCGGTCCAGGATCAGGGAATGATTCTGGCGAATCAATTTCTCGCTGTGGCGAGACGAGGGCGTTAGAAAGTCAGCCCGCTCATGACGGAAAAGCCCTGCGTGTATACGTCCTCAGCGCCGGGTACAGTGCCTTCCAGGCCGGCCTTTGTGATGGAGCGCCACCCGCGAAGACCTATGATGACCCGCTCGGTGCCCACTCGGAAGATGTAGTCGGCCGCGACCGCCCAGCCGGCGGTCCGACCGGGTCCGTCGAGTGCCTGGCTGAATTCCGGTCCTGTCTCTGCGGCAAAACTGGAACGCGTATCCACCTTGAGGCCCAGGCCCGGACCCGCTCCCAGTTCCAGGCGATGACCGTTGACCAGGTCAAATCCGACAACCGCCAGGAGGGGGATTTCGAGGTAGGTCAGATCGAATGTCCCCTCGACGGGAATAGCGGTTGGCTCTCCTCCGATCGCTCCGTCAACGGTGCCCCTCATCCGGCCGCCTTGAATGGTGTAGCGGAGTTCGGCCCGGACACTGAGCATCGGGAGCAGTTCAACCGAAAGACCGCCGCCGCCGGCCAGTCGAAAAATGCGTTCCGCCCCGCTCGCGCCCTCGCCTTTGAGCGTGTAGCCGGAAACGCCAATCAGCATGCGCGCCCTGGCCCGTTGGCCCGAGGCGGGAAGGCAAACAGAGCCCAGAAAAAGGGCCAGCAGGAGCACGCGCATGAGGAACTCGGGAATGTGAGTGCTCAGAATACAGATACGGCCCCCAAAGAAAACCGTCGAAAGTGCCCAGCGGGGGTCCGGCGGGGCTGATTCGGGACTTCCGGTTGGCGAAGCGGAGACCAGGCGAGTCTCCACCGGCGACGCGGGGTCCTTGGCCCCTTGTCCCGGTGCGTTGTAGACTCCGGACACCTCAACCCATCGCCAACCTGATCCTGTCGGACGATCGTACCATACCACAGCCGACTCCGCTTCGGAAAACGGTCTGGACCCGCTTGCACTATCTGTGGTCAGTGGCATGGATTCTGGTTGTCACAGCAGGCAGCACTCTGGGCTATCTGGCGAGTCAGGCGGTCAGGCCGACCCCGGGGGTTTTTTCGTGGTGGGCCAGAGTCTGGGGGAGGGGGATGTTCTTCTTCATGGGCATTCGCCTTCGCCTCGTGGATCGTCGAACGTCCAGCAAAAGCGGGCCATGCGTTCTCTTGGCGAATCACCAGAACGGGATGGATATCCCGATTGTGGCCGCCGTGCTGCCGATGGTGTTTGGCTTCGTGGCCAAGGCTGAGCTGGAGTCGGCGCCGTTTCTGGGGCCGGCTCTGAAGCACTCGCCTTCGGTCTTTGTGGACAAGAGTAACCCCAGGCGGTCCCTGGAATCGATCAGACGCGCCGGAGAACAGATCCGTGCGGGCAGTTCGGTGATGGTGTTTCCAGAGGGTCAGCGATCCTACACGGGACACCTCGGCCCATTCATGAAGGGAGCATTCCTGCTCGCCATCGAGTCGGGAGTACCCATCGTGCCGGTCACGTTGGTGGACGCGGCCGCGGTTTTCGACGAAACCCGGTGGGTCAGTCGCCCGGGGACGGTTCACTGCGTGATTGGAGATCCCATCCCGCTCGAGAATCCATCGCGGAAGGACATCCCGGAGCTGATGGCCAGAGCCCGGGAGGCCATCGCGTCTGAGCTCCCCGAGGCCTGGCGGAACCCGCCAGAAGAGGTGCAGTAACGCCCCGATGGTCACCATCGAAGATGTCAAGTATGTTGCGCGCCTGGCCAGGCTGTCGTTCACTCCTGAAGAGGAGGAGCATATGGCCCGCGACCTGTCAAGTATCCTGGGCTACATGCGGCAGTTGGATGAAGTGGATACTTCTGAGGTCGCGCCCATGGAGCATGTCCTTGACCGGGTCGATGTCTTCCGGGAGGATGTCAAACAGAGCCGCATAACCCATGTCGAGGCACTCTCGAACGCCCCAGACACCGACGGAGACCACTTCCGCGTGCCGCGCGTTATCCCGTCTCCATCCGCGGGCCCACGTTGATTGACAATCCCGGAAATGAGCGTCTATATTGACCATCGGCGGCGACGGTCCGCGATGGGACGAAGTCTGAACCAGATCACACAGAATACCCGTTATGGCTGACGACTACGGAATGGCTCTTGGAATGATTGAAACGCGGGGATTGGTCGGTGCCGTTGAGGCGGCCGATGCCATGGTGAAGGCGGCCCGGGTTCAACTCATTGGCAAGGAAACCATTGGTGGCGGCTTCGTCACGGTGATGGTCCGCGGAGACGTGGGTGCCGTCAAGGCTGCAACGGATGCCGGCGCCGCCGCGGCCGAGCGTGTCGGAGAACTCGTGTCCGTGCACGTAATTCCTCGACCGCACAGCGATGTCGAGTCCATTCTTCCGTCAGGCGTCTAGGCGGCCTGCGTGATGGACCAGGGGGCACTTGGCCTCATAGAAACCAAGGGGCTGGTGGCCGCCATTGAGGCGGCCGATGCAGCCGCAAAGGCTGCCAGTGTGCGCCTCCTCGGGATTCAGAAGACAAATCCGGCGCTGATCACGGTTCAGGTAGTCGGCGAGACTGCCGCGGTCCGGTCGGCGATCGATGCGGCCAAGGCCGCCGCCGAGCGGGTGGGCACAGTGGTTTCGACCCACGTCATTCCGCGCCCTGCAATAGACGTGGCCAGGATGCAATCACTCGGGAGTACACTCAAGAAACCTGCGCCGAAGAGGGCCGCGCCGAGCCCGACCGCCAGGAGTGCGAAGGCCACCTCGCGGAAGCCCACGACCCGTCCTTCAACCCTGGCGGCCCCGCCGGTCAAAGAGGCGGGCAGTTTGGCGTCCATGACGGTGCGAGAGCTCCGGGCTCTGGCCAGGTCAACCGAAGGCCTCTCTATCCAGGGTCGTGAGATAGCGCGGGCCAGCAAGGCAGAACTGCTTCAGGCTCTGGGGCGTTAGCCGTTCCCAATCCTGAGGGCTCATGTCAACACCATTCCGGAAATGGCTCAACACGCGATTCAGCGAGTTCATGTCATTCCAGCCAATGGGCGAGCGGGCATCGCCCGACGATGAAGGCCCCAAGGGCGTTGTCGTGGCGTTCTGTGTGCTGGCCAGCGTGCTTCTCTGGTTCAGTTTCTCGATGCGGGAGTCTCATCAACGGATGCTCGAGATTCCGCTCGAAGTGGTCAACCTGGATGAGTCCCAGGCACTCGCGAGCCGCCCTCCTGAGTCCGTTCGGGTTCAGGTGGATGGGGAGGGAATCCAGTTATTGAGGCTGTACTACAATCCGCCTTCGATCCCGGTGGATGCGTCAGTAGATAATTTCGACCTGACCACGGCAGCCTCAGAGGCTATCACGGGTGTCCGGATCGAGACCATCATTCCAAGAACGGTGACACTGCAGAAGGACGTTCGCCTCCGCAAGCGTGTCCCGCTCATGCCGAGGGTGTCGGTTGTTCCGCCCGCTGGCCATCATCTTGTCGGGACTCCGCGCATACGCCCCGATTCCGTCACCATCGAAGGCGCGCGCTCAATCATTGCGGGGATCGCGGAGTGGCCAACCCGAAGACTGCAGTTCCAGCCTCAGGGCGACACGGTCTCCGTGATGGTGACCCTGTCGGACTCGCTCGGAGATCTGATTGAGCTCGATGCGTCTTCCGCCATCTATTCTGCATCCGTGAGGGAGTTTACGGAGGGCTCTCGCCAGGTGGCCATCACTGTGATCGGTGCTCCTGCCCGGCAGGACATCAAGTTTGACCCTCCGACGGTGCGGGTCGTTTACCAGGTCGCGCTCGACCAATATGACGAGGCCCTGGAGGCCGAGGATTTCTACGCGGAGGTTCACTTCGATGCCATGCGCAGGGATACGACAGGGAGCGTCGTTCCCGGTATCCACTACCCGGCCGGAATCAGATTCCGGGAGTATCGGCTGGAGCCGTCGGCGCTTGGTTACTACTTCGAGGTAATCGACTGATTCCCGTGAAAGCATGACCTATCTCCTACTGGCGATTGCCAGCAGCCTTGGGATAGGTGTTGTCTTCAAGATGGCCAGTGTTCGGGGGATCGAAAGACTGCCCCTGCTTGCGGTCAACTACCTGGTGGCTGCCCTCATAGGATTGGGTCTGGTATTCTCGTCGGACCGTCCGGTCGCGCCGACGCTGAACGCGGAGTTTCTGGTGTTCTCGCTCTCTGTCGGCGGGCTGCTTATCGGGTCCTTCTTCCTGTTTGCGCTCGCGACGCACAAGGCCGGGATGTCGATCACGATCGCGGTGATGCGAACCGGAGTCAGCATCCCGTTCCTGGTGTCCTGGCTGGCGTGGGGGGAGGTCCCGAGCGGTGGCCAGTGGATCGGGTTTGGACTGGTCGTGCTGGCCCTGGTGTTTCTGACCCGGCCACAAGAAGTCGTTCCGGGTCAGCGGCCGGATCGGGCTGGCGCCCTGCTGCTGCTGGCCGTGTTCGTTGGGGGAGGCCTGGGGGACCTTTCCTTCAAGGCCTTCGACGTCTGGTTTGCCCCAGAGGTCGATGGGCATGTCTTCCTGGTCTTCGCCTTCGGCCTGGCCTTTCTGGTATCGGCGGTCATGTTGGCAAGGCGGCCACCCGACGATCGGCTCCCGCGCTCCGATGCCTGGGCCATGGGCCTGGTATTGGGTGGCGTGAATTATGCTTCCATCCTCTTCGTGCTCGGCGCGGTGGCCCGCATCCCGGCCATTGTGGTCTTTCCGACCATCTCGGTGTCGGTCGTCGTGGGAAGCGCGTTGCTGGGCGTTGTAATCTGGCGCGAACGGCTCTCCTCGACCACCATGGCCGGAATCGCTCTGGCGGCCGTGGCCGTGGTGCTGCTCAATTTTTAAGCACCGCCGGGTCGACGGAACGTACTTTATTGAACTTTCAGTATTTTTTGAAACCACCGCATCAAGGCACCGTTGACCGATTTCAGGGCCAATAAGAATTCCCAAAAGGGTTCGGAACGGCCTTCGTTCGTTGACTTGCCGAACGGGATTTTTACGCTCGATGGCGTCTGGTTTCATACGCGAATCCAGGACCTCGAGGCCTTCGCGGGTCCTGTGCTCGAGAAGGTCTCGCTGAAACAGCTCCTCCGGGACGCGGGAAGTTGGTTTCGATCACCCATGGCTGTCAGCCTGTGGGCGATGCTTGCAGCCCTGATGTTCAAGAGCCTCGGAGTTGCCATCGTAGCCGGCGTGACGGCCTTTGTCGGGTGGACGATGCTTTCGCCCGGAATCGTCTTTCGCCCCCTGGTTGCGGCGCATCGGATTCTAGGCCATCCGATGGCCGTGGGTGTGGCGTATGTGCTGGGGCTCAGTTGGTTGAGCTCCGGCGGAGACATAGCGCCTGTCGTCGTGGGCCTGGTCTGGTTCGTTGGGCTCCGATGGGGCATCCTGGCCCGAATGCTGGACCCAGTGCTCGAGCCCTTGCTGGACCGTATGTACAGGCTGCAGTCGCCGGACCAGATTCTCAGATCCCTGATCATTCGGCACGCCCTGGCGCACCGTATCTCCATTGGTGATCTCGACGAGATGGAGCGACGGATGCTCGAGATCGCCAACCGGCATCGAAAGAAACAGACCTGATGACCAACCCTTCCTTTACGCTGTACTTGGCTCGCCACGGCGAGACTGACTACAACCGCAGAAGGCTCATGCAGGGGCGTTCGATAGACGCGAGCCTGAATGAGAGGGGGGCTCTGCAGGCCGAGGCCCTGGCCGAGCGGATGGCCGACGTCCCACTCGACGCAGTCTATGCCAGTACCCTGAAGCGAGCCTGGCAAACGGCGGATCTGCTCGCCAGGCCGCACGGACTGGTGCCACTGCTGCTTCCTGATCTGGTCGAGATGGCTTGGGGAGAGTTGGAGGGGAAGCCCATCTTGGAATTTGCCGACTATCTCAAAGAGGTGGGCGCCGCATGGAAAACCGGCAGGTTTGAACACCGCATTGGGGGCGGCGAGAGCATACTTGATGTGCAAGCCCGCGCGAAGGCCGTCTGGACGCACCTGAACGAGAGCCATGCCGATGGTGAGACAGCGTTTGTGGTCACCCACGGCCGCTTCCTTCGGGTTCTCTTGACGGTGGCGCTTGCAGACCGGGGATTGGCCGACATGGACCGCTTTCCCCATTCGAATACGGGGGTATATCGGCTCGAACGAGCGGCCGGTGTCTGGACCTTGACGCTCATGAATTGCACGGCCCACCTGGAGGTTGTACCGCATTGACTCAGATGGAAATCCTGACCGACGTCCGCGAGAACCTCGCGCTTGCTGTTGAGCGTGCCGCCATGCAGGGGGGAGGCACGCCGCTGCTCCGAGTTCGTGTTTCGGCGCCGAAGACGGACGCGTTTCGATGGTTGGCGTCGCAGCCGATGGGGACCCGGGCCCTCTGGTCTTCCCGAGGTACCGATCGGGTGGTGGCGATGTCCGGGATGGCGGACGTCTATGAGGCCGGAGAGCGACCCGATTTTGATCGACTGAGTCAGTACATGACGCACCACCTGGCGGGAGCCCATCCCTCCATCCGCTACTACGGCGGAATCCGTTTCGATGGTGGACGATCCATGAGCGAGGAGTGGTCCTCGTTCGGCTCACTGCGAATGGTCCTGCCCCGCTTCGAACTCGTGATGGATGGGTCCGGTGTGGAGTTGGTCTGCAACCTGGTCCCGCACCACGATCGTGCGCGCCTGGCTTCGATTCTGGATGAGATTCGCGCATTGCCCTGGCCGGGTGAGGAGGCCCCGTCGGGCCTTCCGCGAGCCGTGGACCGGCACGACCAGCCAGCACGTGCGGAGTGGATGGCTCGCGTTCAGGAATCGCTCGACATCATTGAGGCGAACGAAATCCAAAAGGTGGTTCTGGCCAGGCGTTCCACGTTCGCGTTTGACGGGCCGGTGTCGCCCATCGACCTCATCGCCCGGCTATACGCTGAAGCTCCCAATCGATTTCACTATCTGGTTGAGACCGAAGATGGCAGTGCCTTTCTGGGCGCAACTCCAGAGAGGCTGGTCCGGAGAGAGCGGTCCTACGTCTTCACAGAGGCGGTGGCCGGAACCCGCCCGGCGGTGGATGACGAGACCGACGATGCCGAACTCCTGGCCGCGCTCATGGCGAGCGACAAGGAGCAACGGGAGCATCTGTGTGTGCGGTGGGCCATCGAAGAAATTCTGCGACCCTTCTGCGACGAGCTGGTCGTGGATGCCCATGCCACCGAAATGCGGCTTTCCCAGGGCCGGCATCTCGTTTCCCGATTCAACGGCGTCCTGAATGACGGCGTGGATACCTGGCAACTCGTCCGGCACCTGCACCCCACCCCGGCCGTCGGAGGGTACCCGGCGCCAGCCGCAATTCGGGCGATTCGCAGGATGGAGTCTTTCGACCGTGGTTGGTACGCGGGACCGATCGGATGGGTGGGTCCTGAGGAGGCGGAGTTTGCCGTCGCACTCCGCTGCGCCCTGGTGACCGGTGACCAAATGCACATCTACTCCGGAGCGGGCATCGTCAAGGGAAGCGAGCCGCAGTCGGAGTGGGACGAAATCGAACACAAGATCGTGGACTTTGCCCGCGTCCTGGGTCTTGCCGGAATCCAAGCCAAATAGCACCCAGGCCTGGACGCACGCCCTCCTGGACGAGTTCGTCAAGGCTGGCGTAACCACTGTATGCCTGTCGCCGGGATCGCGATCGACGCCTCTGGTGGCCGCCGCGGCCGCTCATCCTGGTCTGCGAATCGTGACACACGTGGACGAGCGCGGAGCGGCGTTCTTTTGCCTGGGGCACGGCCGCGCATCCGGGACACCCGCGGTCTGGCTCACTACCTCCGGCACGGCCGTGGCCAACGGATATCCCGCTGTGATTGAGGCGGCGATGGACCACGTGCCCATGATTTGCCTCACGGCCGATCGTCCGGAAGAACTGCGGGGGACGGGTGCCAACCAGACCATCCGGCAGCCCGGAATATTCGGTGACTACCCGCGTTACCAGGTCGATCTGGAGGCCCCATCGCCCGAATCGGATCCTGCCCGGGCCAGGGAGATCGCCCGCACCGCCATTCGGGCCGCCTTGGGTCTTCCGGCGGGCCCGGTTCATCTGAACTGCCCGTTTCGCAAACCGCTTGAGCCCACCGGTTCATGGCCCGAGGCCAGCCCATCCGCGGGACCGCCTGCGGCGACGTCCGAAACGCCTGACGTGACCGCACTGGTCGCGGCGATCAACCGCATTCCGTTCGGCGTGATACTCGCCGGGCGCATGGATGAGGCAACCGCCAGGGCCACAGGCGCGCTGTCGGAGAAGCTCTCGTGGCCGATTCTGCCTGATATCTGTTCGAGGCGGAGACTGGGGGGGGCGGGGGCTCGGACGCCGGCCGGGTCGCTGACGCCAGGGGGACCAATGACGATTCGATACGCCCACCTCCTCGCCGGGCGGCCACTTCCCCCCCCCGAGGCCGTGATCCAGATTGGGCGCATGCCGGTCTCCCAGAGGCTGACGCGGTCTCTGGCCGCCTCGGAGCCAAAGCTGTGGGCCGTGCTCGCGGACGGCCGCGAGCGAATCGACCCGCACCATGCCGCCACCGACCGTCTCCGCGATGCCTGCACGGCGACGATTGCGCTGACATCACGGGTCGCCGCGAAGGATGCTGACGCCCGTGCCTGGGCCTGGGCGAGCGCCGACCAGCGTCTCGCGGACCGGTTGCCAGGCGAGTGGACATCACTCAGCGAGCCTGCCGTTGCGGCCAGTGTCGCCGCCCACCTGACCACCCGTGATGCCCTGGTTCTGGCCTCCAGCATGCCAGTCCGCGATGTCAACACATTCGCGGGCCTCGGAGAACGTCCGGCCATGGTGGTGGCCAATCGGGGAGCAAGCGGGATCGATGGGACCATCGCCACGGCGGCCGGCGTCTCGGACGTGCTTTCCAGGACGGCCGCGAGCGGCCGCACAGTCCTGCTGATCGGTGACCTCGCGTTCCTTCACGACCTGAACAGCCTCGGGCTGATCCGGGATCGGCGCATCACCGTTGTTGTGGTGAACAATGATGGAGGTGGCATCTTCTCCTTTCTCCCGATTGCGGATCACAGGGATCTGTTCGAGCCGTACTTCGGCGCGGCGCACGGTCTTCAGTTTGATTCGGCCTCCGCCCTCTACGGCATACCCCACCATCGGCCCACGAGCCTGGCCCAATTGACGGAACTCCTCGCCAAGGCCAGGGCGAGTCTCTCTCCGGCCATCATCGAGGTGCAGACCTCCCGAGTGGAGAATGCGCAGGAGCACGAGCGCCTCCAACAACTGGTTGCGAAGTGGCTGGACTGACCTCCTCCGAATGGGGCCCCGCCAATGCCCCCGTGTTGGTCCTGCTACACGGTTTTATGGGGAGCGGCGACGATTGGGCGGCAATCGCGGATGCGCTTCCCGACTTTCGGATTCTGGCTCCAGACCTTCCCGGCCACGGTCGGTCCACAGGCCTGCCTGGCGAGGCCTACACGCTCACCGGAGCGGCCGAGCTCTGTGCGGGACTTCTGGCCACAGTTGCAGCGGGCGGCGGGCGACCGGTCCTGCTTGCCGGCTATTCGATGGGTGGACGCGTGGCCCAGGAGATTCTGGCGATGGGCCTCCTGCCGGCTTCAGCCGGGCTCTGCCTCATTGGGGCGCATCCGGGTTTCCAAACCGCAGCGCATCGAAAGGAGCGCCTCAACGCAGACCGGACGCTCGCAGACCGAATCGAAGAAGACTTCGAGTCCACGCTGGGCGAGTGGCTGGCACTCCCGATGTTCTCAACGCTGACCCGGGTCCAGCGCCAGGCCCTGACGAGGCGTCGTCTATCGCGGTGCCTGCCCGCTGAGTTGGCCCGGAGTCTGCGCGGCATGTCGACGGGGAGCCAGCCTGACCGCCGGTCGGCGCTGGCTGGCGCAGCCTCCCGGATCCGTCTGGTTGCCGGAGAGCGTGATGAGCGGTATGTCCGCCTGCTGTCGGGCCTGGGGCCTGACATGGTGACCATAGCCGGGGCCGGACACAACGTGCTGGTTGAGCGGCCCGCAGAGCTGGCTGCGATTCTGCGTGATCTGGCTCGCCGGCAGCTGGACAGCGAGGCGTGAGCGTAGGAACCGCCCCCTGCAAACAGGGTAGGTCGCGGCGACTCCCCTCCGTTTGAACGACTCAGGACGCACGCTCCGTGACAGCCCGCACCCGCCGGAAGGCAACCACCACGCCCGCCTGGTTCAGTACCTGGACCACCCTGTCAACACCGGTGAGGCACGGAATCTGCCTGGCGCTACTGGCCGTTATCGCGGTGGGTTTCATGGCGCCCGAACTGTTCTCGAACCGCGAGCTGGTCGGGGGTGACATCGTCCACTGGAAGGCGATGGCGCAATCCCTCTTCGAGTGGAAGGAGGCCACCGGCGAGACACCGATGTGGGCGACCGGTCCCTTCATGGGCATGCCGGCCGTAGAGATCTCCTACCCGCTGAGCGTCCCTCAGATCGACGATCTGGCGAGGCTGCTCCGTGGACTGATGTGGCCGACCTCCCACCTGCTGATTCTGTTCGCCGGCATGTACGGCCTGGTTTACCACCTCACCCGCGATCACTGGGCCGGTACGTTGG
Organism: Bacteroidota bacterium; assembly: GCA_029262855.1. Classification (GTDB taxonomy): domain Bacteria; phylum Bacteroidota; class Rhodothermia; order Rhodothermales; family UBA10348; genus JABDJZ01. The sequence goes on from JAJCYP010000030.1 coordinate 124,227, forward strand.
CCGCCGTCGCGTTTGGGCTGACGACCTACCTGCCCATCCTGTTGATTGCAGGGCACCACTCGAAGTATGTGGCCCTGGCCCTGGCACCGTGGCTCATTTGGGCCTTTGTCTACGTCAGACGATCTCCCGGCCTGGTGCCGGCGCTTCTTTTTGCCATTGCCACCGCGGCGGGCCTCCGCGCGGGGCACGTGCAGATCACCTACTACGCAGCCTTTACACTCGGCGTCTGGTGGGTGGTCGATGCCGTTCGAGCATACCGGGGTGGGACGACTCCCAGTTTTGCGAAGTCGACACTTTGGCTGGTTGTCGGCGGCGTCTTGGGCGTGCTGATGGTGGCAGATCCGTATCTCACCAAGGCGGCCTACAAGGAGTTCACCATTCGCGGCAGCGCAGCGGGCGCCGCGGCTGGCGGAATGGGCTGGGACTATGCGATGGGCTGGAGCCAGGGCTGGGGTGAGCTGCTGACTCTGTTCATTGCTGACGCCTCCGGTGGTGGTGGATCTACCTACTGGGGTCCCAAGATCTTCACCGCGGGCCCCCACTACGTAGGCGGCATCGTGTTGATGCTGGCGGGCTTTGTGGTTGGCTTCGCCCGCCGACCGGCAGTCTGGGGGCTTTCCATTGCCGCCCTCTTGATGGTCGGCCTCTCGCTGGGCGAGAATCTGGAGATGCTGAACCGCTTCATGTTCGAGTATTTCCCACTCTTTGACGCCTTCCGCGTGCCCGAGACCTGGCTCTCCATGGTGGCACTCGTGCTGGCGGTGCTGGCCGGGTTCGGATTGCGAGAAGTGGTTCGCCGAGCCCCCGATCCACAGGAAGACGCGGCGCTGACCAGGAGCGTTCAGCGATTCTCCCTCGGAGTCGTCGGTGTCGCGGCCTTCTTCATGGTTCTTGGGAGCACAGTCCTGAGCTTCGAGAAGCCGAACGAGCTCGAACAGCTGGCTCGGCAGGTGGCCCAGCAGCGTCCCGACGTCTCCTTGCAGGATCCCCAGACCCAGCAATTCCTGATTCAGACCATCGACCGGGTAAAAGAGGAACGCCGCGACAAATTCAACGCGGATGCACGGCGCACTTTCCTGTTCGTGCTACTGGCGGCGGGCCTTCTCGTGGCCGCGCGCCGGCGCAAGATTCCGGCGTTTGCGGCGCAGGCGGCCCTCGTCCTGCTCCTGGCGCTCGACCTGGGTGGGGTGGGCCGGCGCTATTTCAATTCCGATGCGTTAGTCCCGTCCCGGCAGACGGGCAATCTGGTGGAGGAATATGGGTTCGACACCTTCCTGGCCGAGCGGGCCGAGGCCGAGGGTGGCGACGGTCATTTCCGGGTTCTCTCGCTTGAGGGCGACCCCAACACGACGGCCCGACCGGCCTACTTCCACGAATCACTGGGCGGCTATCACGGGGCCAAACTTCGCCGGTATCAGGATTTCCTGGACAACATGCTGTTTGACCGGAGTACCGGCCTCCCGTCCCGGACGGCCCTGGCTATCACCAATACCCGCTATGTGGTGGCCGGCGGGACGATCCCCGGAATGAATCCCGTGTTCTCAGATCAGGCCACAGGCTTCACGGTGTTCGAGGTGCCAGGTGCGCTCGCCCGCGCCTATCTCGTAGACAGCCTGGTGGTTGAGCCCGAGCCTACCGCCCAGTGGCAGGCCTTGCAGGATCCTGCCTTCGATCCGTCCCGTTCGGCCGTTGTGGGCGCCGACCTGGGCCTCGCGGCGGTACCGGACTCGGTTGTGGCTCTTGCCACTCTTCAGCACTACACGCCGGACGACATGTCCTGGAAAGTGACCACGTCGGCACCCCGACTGCTGGTAATCTCCGAGGTTTACTACCCCGGCGGATGGAGGGCCACCGTGGATGGCTCACCGGCTGAAATCGTTCCGGTGAACTACCTCCTGAGGGGCGTGGTCGTGCCCGACGGCACGCACGATGTCAGACTGACCTTTTCTCCGAGGGGAAGACGAGCGGGACTGATGATTTCCTGGGGAGCGACGGGTCTGGTCTATGGCGTGCTCACGCTGCTTCTTCTGGGGCTCTGGCAGAGGCGTCGAAGTGATTGAGGATCCCGAACTCCCCGTCCTGAGTCGCCGATATGAGAAGACGGCGGCATTCCTTCAGGCGTCCCTGGAGCCGCCGGCCCGGATCATTGATCTGGGCGCCAACAATCCCTTCTCGGAGATCATGCGCCGGATGGGCCATGAAGTCACCAATACGGAGGGTGATCTTGACCTGGAACCGTCCTCGGTCGAGGCGCCTGCGGACGTGGTTACCGCGTTCGAGATCCTCGAACACCTGGTCGCGCCCTTCAACATACTGAGGGCCATTGAGGCGCCGCGCTTGTTCGTGACCGTCCCCCTGGCGTTGTGGTTTGCTCGGGCATACCGTCATCCAACCGATCCATGGGACAGGCACTACCATGAATTCGAGGAGTGGCAGTTCGACTGGCTCCTGGAGAAAACAGGCTGGAAAATTGTCCGAAAGGAGCGTTGGAAGAGCCCCATCGGCCAGATTGGCGTGCGGCCGATTCTGCGCAGGATGTACCCCCGCTATCTGGCGGTCGAAGCCCGGCGGCCTTGAGCCCCGGTGAAGAAGCTCCTCTACATAGCCTATTACTTCCCCCCGGCCGGCGGGCCCGGCGTCCAGCGAAGTCTCAAGTTCGCCCGGTATCTGCCTGACCACGGCTGGCTGCCCACCGTGGTTTCCGTGGATCCGGATCACGCCGCGTGGCCCGCGCTCGACGAGTCGATGCTCAGGGAGGTGCCGGCCGCCGTAAACGTGGTGCGGACGCGCTCGCGGGATCCATATGCTGCCTACGCAAGAGTGCGTGGCCAGAAGAAATCCGAGTCAGTCGGCGTGGGCTTTGCCGATGACAGCGTTCCGGGTGCATTCGAAAGGGTCGCTCGATTCGTTCGAGCCAATTTTTTCCTGCCTGATGCCCGTGTAGGATGGGTACGGTTCGCCAAGCGGGCCGTCAATCGACTGCTGAAGGAAGGGACATTCGATGCCATTCTTACCAGCGGGCCGCCTCATTCGAGTCATCTTGTTGGTCGATGGGCCAGTCAGAAATTCGGCCTGCCCTGGTTGGCGGATTTCCGTGATCCGTGGACGGAGGTCAGCTACTACGATCAGCTGCCCTTCCTGCCCTGGTCGAGAGCCATCGACGGTCGTTACGAGCGCCTGGTCCTGCGTGATGCCGCGTCGGTGATCACGGTTTCCCGGGCCGTGGCAGAACTGCTCCGAGCGAAGTCCAAACGCAAGGTCTCCGTCGTCCCGAACGGATTCGATCCGTCGGATCTGGAGGACATCGAGCCCATCCGGGGGAACGGATTTCGGGTGGTTCATACGGGGACAATCACGGAGTCCCAGAACCCGGCCGGCGTCTGGCGGGCGATGAGATCCATGAAGGATTCTGGAGCCGATGTCCGCGTGCACCTCATCGGCCGGGTGGATGCATCGGTTCGGAAGTCCATCGAGACGGCCGGTCTTGCCGAGGCACTGGAGGTCACGCCCTACGTCCCCCACCGTCAGGCCCTGGCCTACATGGCCGGGGCCGATTGTCTGCTCATGTCGGTGCCTCGCACCCGGCAGGCGGCGGGCATTCTCACGGGAAAGGTATTTGAGTATCTCGCCTCCGGACCGCCCATTCTGGCGACGGGGCCCGTCGATTCGGACCCCGCCCGTCTCATCCGGGAGGGCTCGGCGGGTGCGATGTTTGACTATGACGACCACAAGGGTATCCGGGCGTTTCTTGACGGGCAATACACCTCGGGCGCGCGGCCGGACATGGGCAGGTCGGACTACCTTGCCCCCTTCACCCGGCAGAAGCTGGCCGGGGACCTGGCCCGCGAACTCAATCGAATCGCTGAATGACTGTCCTCTCCGTAATCGGGGCCCGACCCCAGTTCGTCAAAGCCGCCGTCGTGAGTCATGCCATTCGTGGCATGGGCATCGAGGAGATCCTCGTCCACACCGGCCAGCACTACGACGAGCGGATGAGCCAGGTCTTCTTTGACGAACTCGGCATCCCGAGGCCGGACGTCAATCTGGAGGTGGGCTCCGGCAGCCACGCCGTCCAGACCGGAGGCATGATGACGGCCCTCGAGTCGCTGATTTCGAAGGGGAAGCGACCGGATTGGGTGCTGGTCTACGGCGACACCAATTCGACCATTGCGGCGGCGCTGGTGGCCGCCAAGCTGCACATTCCCGTGGCCCACGTGGAGGCGGGTCTTCGGTCGTTCAACCGCCGGATGCCGGAGGAAATCAACCGGATCGTAACGGACAGGCTGAGCCGGCTGCTGTTCTGCCCAACCCAGACGGCCGTCGATCATCTCGCGTCTGAGGGCATCACCGAAGGCGTGCTGATGTCGGGGGACGTGATGCTGGACGCAACCCTGCATTTTGCGGGGTTGGCTGCAAAGCGGGTTCCGCTTGCCGATGTCACCTCACTTGCCGCCGGGTCGTACCACGTGTCGACCGTCCACCGGGCTGAGAACACAGACGACCCTGGCCGCATGGCCGCGATTCTCACCGCGCTCGGCCGCCTCTCGAAACCGGTCCTGCTGCCGGCCCATCCACGCGTGAGAAAACTCCTCGGGGAGGTGCCGGCGAATATTCACGTCCGCGAGCCGGCCACCTACCTGGAGCTGCTGACGCTGGTACGGAATGCGGACCGGGTGTTCACGGACTCAGGCGGCCTGCAGAAAGAAGCCGTCTGGCTTGGCCGACCCTGCGTTACGCTGCGGGACGAGACGGAGTGGGTCGAGACCCAGGCGGGCGGGTGGAATCGAGTGGTAGGCGCCGACGTGGAGTCCATTGTTCGGGCCGAACTCCAGATCCCGGAAGGGGAAGCTCCCGACTTCGGCCGCCCGGACGTCGGCTCCAGCGCCTCCACACGCATCGCCCAGGCGCTTATCGGATAGGCCCATGCGGATCCTCATGGTTTTGGATCACGCCTTCCCGCCGGACATCCGCGTGGAGAATGAGGCCAGGACGCTGGTCGACGCCGGATTCGGGGTGGCTATTCTGGCGATTGGCCCCGACAAACGAGCGGCCGTGGAGCAGTTTCATGGCGTGACCATACTGCGGGACCCCGTGGCCGGGAAGGCAAGGGATTGGCTGCGCGGCCTGTCCGGGACGTTCCAATTCTCCTCCCGCTGGTATGCCCGGCGAATCCGTGCCGCGTTTCGCCGCTGGCCGTTCGATGCCCTGCACGTCCACGACCTGTATCTGTTTGGGGGCGGGATCCGGGCGGCCAGGGCGCTCGGCGTCCCCATTGTGGGTGACCTGCACGAGAACTGGGTGGAGGCACTCAAACACTACGCCTGGAGCACGAGGGCGCCCGCCAGGTGGGTGGTCTCGCTGCCGCGCTGGGAAAGGCTCGAACGGAAGTGGGTCACTGCCGTGGATCGGCTGGTGGTGGTTGTGCGCGAGGCGGCTGGACGGAACGAGGCCCTGGGGGTGGACCCGGATCGCATCATCGAGGTCCCAAACACGGTCCGGGTCGAGGATTTCGATGCCCACGCCATAGACCAGAGCCTGATCGATCGGGTGCGGGCCGGCGCCGACTTCACCGTGGTATACACGGGCGGCATGGACATCCACCGCGGGCTCGACACCACGATACGCGCCTTTGGCGAAGTCGCGGCCGCAAGACCTCGTGCGCGGTTGGTCCTGGTCGGAGATGGCCGCATAAGGCCCGCGCTGGAGGACCTCGCCCACGAGTTGGGACTCAGCGAAAACGTCTGGTTCGAGGGGTGGAAAGAGCAATCCCTGATTCCGTCCTACATCCGGGCCGCCGATGTTTGCCTCGTGCCCCATCGTCGCACGGTCCACACGGACGCGACCCTGCCCCACAAGCTCTTCCACTACATGTATGCGGAGCGGCCCGTGGTCGTCACCGATTGCCGGCCTCTCGACCGTATCGTCTCCGCGGAGAACTGCGGGTTGGTCGTGCCGGGTCAGGACCCTTCCGCCCTGGCGTCGGCCATCCTTCAACTGGTGGATGAGCCCGACCGAGCGAAGGCCATGGGATCGTGCGGACGGAAAGCGGTGCTGGAGCGGTGGAACTGGAAGGCCACCTCCCGCGATCTGGTGGCGATGTACCGGGCGATGCCCCCGGCGATGCCCCGGGCAAGGGCGCCTGGCTCCGGCGACGCCGGGGAGTCGGATCCCGGGTGAGCGTACCTTCGCCTCAAGCCACGCAGGAGAGTTCTATCGCCGATCAGGAGAATAACGGAATGTTGGGACGCCTCATCCGGCAGGGCGGGGCGTATGCGCTGGCAGGGGCCCTGCTGAAGGCGGCGGGTCTGGTTCTCGCACCGCTCCTGCTGAATGCGGAGTACCTGCCGGTCAGTGATTACGGAAGCCTGGCGCTGCTGATGGTCACGGCCCAGCTTGCGATTTTCGTCGCGGGGCTGGGCCAGCCGACGGCGCTTCTGCGATTCATGACCCGGACGGAAGGCGAAATCCCGAGAACTGGCCTGCCAGCCACGGCACTCCTGATCTCCATTCTGGCAGCCACCGTGGCCGCTGCACTCTTCTGGCTCCTCGCCGCTCCACTGGCCGGCCTGCTGACCGATGACCCGGCCAATGCGCCGATTCTGATTCCCCTGGCGGCCTATGTGGCCATCAAGTGTGTTGCCGCCGTCCCACTGGCCCTGCTCCGCGTGCAGGAGCGGGCGGGTCGCTATACGATGGCGGTCGTACTGGAAATGGCCGTGCTGATCGTGTTGGCGTACGTGGAGCTTGCGCAGAACGGCAACGGTCTTGCCGGACTGATTCGGGCCTATGCCTGGTCCGCGGCCGCAGCGCTCATGGCCCTGCTCGTGCTGACCGCTCGGACATTCACCCGGCGCGTCGACCCCAACGCCGTCCGCCCTCTCCTCAAGTTTGGTGTGCCGCTTGTGCTGGCGGCGCTGGCGGGCTGGTTCCTGAACGCAGGCGACCGATACATCCTCAACTGGTTGGCAGACCGGGAAGCCGTGGCAGCCTACGAGTGGTCTGCCCGCCTGGCTGGACTCATCAACATGCTGCTGGTCCAGAGCTTTCAACTCGCCTTTACGGTGGTTGGCCTGAAGGCCCTGGCCTCCGGTGCCGCAAGTTTCTATCGACGCACGTTCCGGCATTTTGCCATCTGGACCGGTGCCGCCATTCTGGTGCTCTCGATCTGGACTCCGGAAGGCATGCGTGTGCTCATCTGGCTCTTCGATATTGAGGCGACCTATCTCCAGGCATCCTCCCTGGTATTTCCGCTGGCGCTCGGATTCGGCGCATATGGCATCTATATCATCGTCAACAACGCCCTGCTTTCGAGTGGAAAAACCGGGGTCATCGGTGCCAACATCGTGGGGGTGGCTGTACTGAACGGTGCACTGAACATCGCCCTGATTCCGTCGCTGGGGGCTCTTGGTGCCGCACTCTCTACCACCCTGTCCTATGCCGTTCTGGCCGGCGTGGCCGCCTGGACCGCCCGAAAGGAAATCGCCGTCACCTATCCCTGGCGCATCGCTGCTCTGGTCACCCTGCTGTTGGTGGTCCTCTTCGGGGCCGGGACCGCCGCGGAGATGTTACGGCCTGGAGTTCGGTCACTGGTAAAACTCGGCATCACGGCCACCTATTTCGCGGCCGTGCCGCTACTGAGGCTGTACACCTGGCCCGAGATCAAGGACGGCTGGCGGCAGGTGCAAACGCTGATGCGCGATCTCAACCGACAATCCGCGAAACAGCCGTCCGATTGAGCGCATTAACGGACCCGTAACTGATCACCCACCCTGTTGCCCAAATCAGCGTTGCCCAAATGAGTCCCATCGACTGGCAGGAAGCCGGCTCCTTCAACGATATCCTCTACCACAAGGCAGACGGAATCGCCAAGATCACCATTAACCGTCCCGAGGTCAGAAACGCCTTCCGGCCCGGCACGGTAACCGAGATGCGGGTGGCTCTCCAGGAGGCGCGCGACGACCACGACGTGGGGGTGATCATTCTGACGGGTCAGGGACCGAAGGCGTTCTGTTCAGGCGGCGACCAGTCTATCCGCGGAGATGCCGGGTACAAGGAAGAGGGAACGGGCGTGATGCGCCTCAACGTGCTGGATTTCCAGCGTGAAATCCGGACGTGTCCCAAGCCGGTCATCGCCATGGTGGCAGGTTGGGCCGTTGGAGGCGGGCACGTCCTCCACGTGGTGTGTGACCTTACCATCGCAGCCGACAACGCCCAGTTCATGCAGACTGGTCCGAAGGTCGGATCGTTCGATGGCGGCTATGGGTCCAGCTACCTGGCGCGCATCGTGGGGCAGAAGAAGGCCCGCGAAATCTGGTACCTCTGCCGGCCCTACAGCGCGCAGCAGGCCCTCGACATGGGCCTCGTGAACACCGTCGTGCCGCTCGATCAGCTGGAGGCCGAGACGGTCCAGTGGTGTCGCGAGATCCTGGAAAAATCGCCGCTGGCCATTCGTTGCCTCAAGGCCGCCCTGAACGCAGACTGCGACGGACAGGCGGGTCTGCAGGAGCTGGCCGGAAACGCCACCCTGCTGTTCTACATGACGGAGGAAGGCCAGGAAGGTCGGAATGCGTTCAATGAGCGGCGGCCGCCGGACTTCGGGAAATTCCCCAAGCGTCCGTGACCACGGCGCTTCCGACTGCCGGTGTACTGCTTAAGGCCACCCGTCCCAGAACGCTCTGGGCGGCGGCGGCTCCCGTGTTCATCGGCTGGGCCCTGGCAGTAGGAGATGGTGTCTTCCACGCTCTCTCGGCCGGGCTTGCGCTTGCCGGAGCCCTGCTCATTCAGGTAGCCACGAACTACCACAACGACTACGCGGATTATCTGAAGGGCACCGACAAGCCCGACCGCGTCGGGCCCCAGCGGGTGACGGCAGCGGGACTGGCCACTGTGGCTCAAATGAAGCGGGCCACGATTTTGGCATTCGGCCTCGCGGTCCTTGCCGGTCTGTACCTGATGGTGCGTGGCGGCTGGCCCATTGTGATCGTCGGCTTCAGCTCGATTCTGTTTGGCGTCCTCTACACGGGCGGCTCCCGATCCCTGGCGTATCTCGGGATCGCGGACCTGTTTGTCCTGGTGTTCTTCGGACCCATTGCTGTGGGTGGCACCTACTGGGTGCAGGCGCTGACGATGCGGCCGGAAATCCTGGTGGCCGGGCTCGCTCCCGGACTGCTCTCGATGGCCATTCTTCTGGTGAACAACATTCGGGATGTGGACGATGACCGGAACGCGGGCAAGCGGACGCTGATTGTCAGGACGGGCCGGCGTTTCGGCGTGGCGCTCTATGCGCTCTGTATCTTTCTCGCGGCCAGCATTCCCGCAATTCTCTGGGCGCAGGGCTCCGGCAGACCGTGGGCCATGGTTGCCAGTCTGATCGCGGTGCCGGGCCTCTTTCTCGTGCGGCGAGTGGCCCGGACCCATCTGCCAGACGCACTGAATCCCCTCCTCGGCCGAACGGCCCAATTGCTCCTGCTCTACGCCGTTCTCTTTTCGATCGGCTGGACGCTCTCTTGAGCCGCTGTGATTACGAGTGAGATCATCCCCTTTGCGGTGCCTTTCGCCAAACCGATTACACTCGGTGGGCGGGAGTTTGAGGTGCGCGGCGGCTGCCTGCTTCGACTCAGCCTGGGCGGCTTGACAGGCTGGGGGGAGTGCGCACCGCTGCCAGGTTTTTCGGACGAGAACTACTTGGCGGCGCTGGCGGATTTGAAGAACGCTCTCGCCAACCTCGCCAGAGGTTCGAACCCGGAGCCTAAAACCCCCTCGGCCGCCTGCGCACTGGATGCAGCCTTCCAGGGACTGGCGCAGGCAGGGGCCGCCGACCCGGGCTGTGTGGCCCGCTGGGGCTATACGCGGTCTCCACACCGCCGGGCCCAATCCGTCAACGCGGTCCTCCTCGAGGCCGAACCGCCCGAGCGGGCCCGAAGGCTTGCCGAAGCGGGTTACCGCGCCATCAAACTCAAGGTCGGTGGTGATCCCCGGCTGGCCGCAGAGCGCGTCCGTGAGGTGGGCGCGACGGGAGCCGTGCTCCGGCTCGACGCCAATCGGGGTTGGACGCTCGCGCAGGCTCGCGAGTTTTTCGGGGCGCTCGGCCCGGCAAGAATCGAGTACATCGAAGAGCCGGCCGAGTCCATGGACGAGTCCCGCCAACTGGCTTCCGAGGGTGTCCCGGTGGCACTGGACGAGTCCCTTAAAGGGTTGAGCGTGACGGACATCCAGTCGCTCGACTGGCCGACGGCACTGGTGTTGAAACCCATGATTCTGGGCGGCCTCCGCAGGTCCAGATTAATTGCCGACGCGGCACTCCGGGCTGGCATCAGGCCGGTAATCAGTTCGGCCATTGAAACGGACGTTGGGCTGAGGGCGCTTGCTCTGTTTGCCGCGTCAATCGGCGCGAAGGATGTCCCCGCGGGCCTTGGTACGTCTCGGCTCTTGAGCTCCTCGACAACAGACCCCGCTTTTGGAGACGGTCCCCTGGTAACCGTCGGCGGGCCGTTCGGCGTGGTGTAGGCATGACCAATCCCGTCGAGAACGCTGCCCGCCGGTTCGGCGAGGCGTACGCTATTGAGTGGGACTCAGGACGGCTCGGCTTCGATGCGCTGCACGATGCCGTGGCCGCCGAGGCCGCAGACCTGGGCGATTTGCGAGGCGCAAGGGTCGGCCTCAAGGCGCCGCGTTCGGCGCCGGAGATTACTCGAATGTTTGGGCTGGTCCTGAGCGGCGCAACCGTGGTTCTTGTCGGGCCCAGGGAGCCCGACCGCGCCGTGGCTTTCCTGACCGAGCGCTTCAACCTGATCTGGAGCCCGCAAGGGAGAGGCGCCTACGCCCCCAGTGAGGACGGGCGTATCGTGGTCCTGACATCCGGCAGCACAGGATCTCCGAAGGCGGTCGTTCACACCCTCGAAAGCCTGATGGCGAGCGCCCGGGGTGCCGCCCAACATCTCCAGTTTGGGCTGGGCAAGTGCTGGCCGGTCACGTTGCCCATGAACCACGTGGGCGGTCTTTCCATCGTATTCCGGGCTCTGGCCGGTGGCGGAACGGTGTGGCTTCCGGAACCCCCGGGAAACCTCGAGGAGGCGTTCGTGCACGCCACACACATCTCCCTGGTGGCTATACAACTCCGGCGGGTTCTGGAGTCCGGCTGGCCGAGGCCCGTGGCCCTGGAGTGCGCGCTCCTGGGCGGCAGCGCATTCCCGCAGACCTTGTTGAGTCAGGCCAGGGCCCGGGACTGGCCGATTGTCTCGAGCTACGGAATGAGCGAAATGGGATCGCTCGTCACGGCCACGAGTCCGGGCGAGATCGGGTCTTGTGGTCGAGTGCTTCCCGGCCGGCGTCTGCGAATCGCCCCGGAAGGAGACGTGGAAGTATCCGGCCGGGCACTCTTTGAAGGGTACCTGGATGGCCCATCATCGGGCGCGTGGCACAACACGGGCGATCTCGGGCGGCTGGACGAATCAGGCCAGTTGTTCATCGTGGGCCGGCGCGACAACATGTTCATTTCCGGCGGGGAAAATGTGCACCCCGAGGCCATAGAGGCCGTCTTGAATGATGTCGCCGGCGTGGAGCTCGCCGTGGTCGTCGATGTCCCGGATCCGGAGTTTGGCGCCCGGCCGGTGGCCTTCGTGAAGGGCCACGCGAGTCCGGATGATCTGACCGCGGCGGTTCGCCGAAGCCTTCCCGGCTTCATGGTTCCCGATGCGATTTACCCACTTCCGGACGAGCTACGGATGGGTCTGAAATCCCCGAGGACCGAGCTCCGCAGGCTGGCTGCCGACCGCCGGGCCTAAGCCAAGCCTAAACCAGAAGCGCTTTCGGCCGATACCGCGGGTAACAATCCCTTCACGAACGCGCATCGCTCGGCCCCCCGACCCGTGCACTTTGCGATCTGACGCGCCATGCAACCTCCCCAGGAACCCTCTCTGGCCGGTCCGCGCATTCGGTTTGACCGACTTCGTCTGGAAAACATCTACACCCACTTCAAGTGGAATAACGATCCCGAACTGAACCGGCTGGACAGCGAGGTGCCGTACGTGGAGGAGTCCTTCGGGACCTTCAAGAAGCGATTCGAGCATCTGATCGCGCAGCGTGATCCGGAGTCCCAGGACTTCGAGATCTACGACGAGGAAAACACGCTCATCGGCGTGGCTTTCGTCTCGGGTATTTCCGGCCACCACCTGCACTGTTCGATTGGCGTGACCATCGGCGAGCAGGATTTCTGGGGCAAGGGATACGGGAAGGAGGCGATGAACGCCCTGCTGAAGCACTGCTTCGAGTCCCTCGGGATGCACCGCGTCATGGCCGACGTCTTCGAGTACAATGATGCCTGGCGACGCCTCGTCGAGGGCTGCGGCTTCGTGACCGAAGGAACGGACCGGGACTACCTCTTCTTGGAGGGACGCTACTACGATCGGATGCGATATGCCATGCTGGCATCCGAGTATGGGAGGGAGGGGCGTCCCGCCAGCCGCAAGCGAACCGGCAACACTCGTCCCGCCGCGCCCGGGGCGGCTGCCTGATCACGCAGCTTGGACAGCGAAAAGGTTGGGTGATTCTGTAACCATCGCCTGGGAAGGTCCGTAGAGTTGGGAGAAATTCAACCGCACCTTGATGCGCGATCTGTCTCGACCCGCACTGCTGATTGCCCTCGGACTGCTGTTCGTCTTCCTGACGAGCATGGGCCCCGGATTCTTCTTCGGTATCAGCCTTACCGGCGTCTCACGCTGGTTTCTGATCGGACTCCTGTTCTACTTCGCGCTGAACTGCTGTGGTAGAGGGTGTAGATCCCGTTGCTGCTGCCGCGGCGAATGCAGGTGCGAGACCAACGATGCCGAAGCCGAAAATTAGGCAGGCGCCAGATCCTTCAGCGTAGCCGCCTCCGGCCCGAGCTTCCTCAGCATCCGGTAATGTGAGGCTATCGCCTCCCGGAGCGTTGGATTGTAGTGGTACGGGACGTCGTGCCGAGCCGCGACCTGCTGAACGATGGGCGCGAGATCGGGGTAGTGGATCGAGCAGGTCTGCGGGAAGAGGTGATGCTCGATCTGGTAGTTGAGTCCGCCGATGTACCAGGTCAGCGGCTTGTTGGCAAAAGCAAAGTTGGAGGTGGTCCGCATTTCGTGAATGAGCCATGCGTACTCCATCGTGCCCTCGTCATCAGGTTGAAGGAATTCCGGACCCTCGACCACGTGGGCGAGCTGGAAGATCACACCGAGAATGACGCCGGCGGTCATGTGCGCGGTCAGAAACCCGATGAGAAACTGCCACCACGTGATATCGAGAAACATCAGGGGCAGCACAATCATCCAGGTGACGGCCAACGCCTTCGAAACGAGCAGGATCGCTATCTCTCCGGCCGGGTGCTTCTTGTCCTCGTAGGGCCCGATGTCCCGCTTCATGAACTGTTGGAAGTCCTTCGCAAACAGCCAATTCACCGTGGCGAGCCCGTACGCCAGGAATCCATAGCGATGCTGGAATCGATGAAACCAGTAGTGCCGAGCCCCGGGCGAGAGGCGGAGGAGGGGCGAAACCGTCAGGTCCTCGTCCACGTCGTGGATATTGGTGTACGTGTGATGGATCACGTTGTGTGTGATCTTCCACATGTAGCCGTTTGCGCCCATGAGGTCGAACGTGAAACCCAGGGCCGCATTCACGAAGCGGTTTGACGAGTAGGCTCCGTGCAACGCATCGTGGGCGACGCTGAAGCCGATTCCTGCCATCCCCAATCCCACCACAAAGCTCAAGAACCACATCTGTCCCAGGCCGAATTGCCCCGTCATGATCAAGCCATAGGCCCCGGCGGTGACACCGAGTATCACGACGGTCTTGACCACCATTCGCCAGTCGGCTTTTCGACTCTGCCCGGTCTGGACGAAGTGCTCGGCGACGCGACTGCGGACGTCCTTTACGAACGCCTTGGCATCGCGGTTTGAGAAGCGAATCTTGGCGGTCTGGGCCACGGGCGGGGTGGGCTTGTGATGTCGGTCTCGGGGCGGGATTGTCCAGAGAGAGGCATCAAGGTACTGAATCGTGCCCGTGACCCCGCAATCCATCCAGTCCGCCACAATTGACTTGCACCCGCAGTTTCGCTATTAGCTGCCATCTCCCCCACTCATTCGACAAGGGCCATGATCAAAGAGTTCAAAGAGTTCGCCATGAAAGGCAACATGGTGGACATGGCCATCGGCATCATCATCGGTGCTGCCTTTGGCACCGTCGTCAAGTCTGTCGTGAGCGACATTCTGATGCCTGTTATCTCGGCGGTGACGGGCGCGCCGGATTTCTCCAACCTGTTCATGATTCTCCGCGCACCCGCCGAGACAGGCGTGAACCTGGAATCCATTGAGGCGGTCCGCGAGGCGGGCGGTGTGCCCGGCATGGGCACACTCCTGGAGGTGCAAGTCCTCCCCAAAGCTGGCCACACTCGGTGCTCCTATCCCGATCGGGGCTTCTCCCGATCTCCCAGATACACCGATTAGTGTGCTCGGAATTACGTGAGATAGGAACAGTTAGGGGCAATTAAGAGAAAAAGAGGCATAGATAGCCTTAACTCCTTCAAATCCATGGATCCGATTCTAAATCCCTTCGCTCCGGGTGCTGGGTCTAGACCGCCTGCGCTAACTGGCCGAGATGAACTCATCGAGAAAGCGCGAATTGCTTTGGCCCGCACAAAGCTGGGTCGACACGCCAGGAGTATGATGATGTTGGGGCTGAGAGGCGTCGGTAAAACAGTGCTGCTGATCAGAATAGAAGAGCTTGCTGAGGATCAGGGTTTTCTTACCTCGATAATTGAGGCCCCTGAGGAGCGAAGTCTTGCAGAGCTAATCGTGCCGAAATTGAGGACGCTGCTCTACAAGCTGAGCCGATATGAAAAGGCGAGGATACTGACAAATCGAGCCCTAGGCGCGCTCAGGAGCTTTGCGAGCGCCTTCAAGGTAACTTTGGGCGAGTTTGAGGTCGGAATTGACCCAGAACCAGGGTTAGCAGCATCAGGAGATCTCGAGAGTGACCTTACGGATTTGATGATAGCGGTGGCTGAGGCTGCAAAGGCTGCCGAAAAGCCAGTCGCAATACTGATTGACGAGGTACAGTACCTGCGTCAAGGGGATCTTGCCGCGCTCATCGTCTCTCTACACCGAATTGGCCAGAAGGGTTTACCCCTCATCTTGTTCGGAGCAGGCCTACCTCAGTTGGCCGCGATGTCCGGCGAGGTAAAAAGCTATGCTGAGCGACTGTTTGAGTATCCAGCAGTTGGGCCTTTGGACCAAGATTCAACTGTTGCGGCAGTTTATGAACCAGTGATTTCGGCCGGGGCGGAGATTGACCAAGATGCTTGTCTATTGATCTATGAGCGGACTGAAGGGTATCCGTATTTTATCCAAGAGTGGGGAGCCAATTCATGGTTGATGACAGATGAATCGCCCATTCAATCGAAGGATGTTGAGAGGGCAACGGACACAACTTTGCAGGCACTCGACGATAGTTTCTTCAAGGTTCGATTCGATAGGCTTACTCCCAAAGAGCAGGAGTATCTCCGTGCCATGGCACATCTGGGACCCGGGCCTCATAGGTCGGGGGATGTGGCCGGTGCACTAGGAATGGCGGTTACGTCCGCCGGACCGCTAAGAACGGGACTTATCAGAAAGGGGATGATTTGGAGCCCGGCCCACGGGGACACAGCGTTTACAGTCCCGATGTTCGATGATTATATGAAGAGAGCCATGCCGCAATGGGAGACCCACGCATGAGGTCGCGCACTATCAAGCGAGTTCAGGGGCGACAGAAACAGCTTGCTGACCTGAACCAGCTGCTTTCTGGCAGGGAGGTGCCTGCTCGCCGCAAAACCGCTGACCACCATTGACCCTGTTTCATCGGGAATACGGAAGCGGCCACCCACTGACCATCCTTCATGGCCTGCTGGGTTCGGGGGGCAACTGGCATACCCTTTCCCGAAACGTGTTCTCGGGGACCCGTCGGGTGGTGGTCCCTGACCAAAGGAATCATGGGAAGTCTCCTCACGATTCGGAATTCGACTTTCCCGTCTTGGCTGAGGACATCATCGACCTCTGGGACACGCTCGGCCTGGGGGAGTCCGACGTTATGGGGCACTCGATGGGTGGGAAGGTCGCCATGCAACTCGCGCTGACCAACCCCGAGCGGGTGTCACGGCTGGTTGTGGTGGACATGGCGCCCCGTAGCTATCAGCCTCCCGAAAAGCCGCTGTTTCAGATTCTGGAGGACGCCGACCCAGCCGCGAAGAAATCCCGCTCTGAGGTCGACGACTTCCTCGCCGAGCGCATTCCGGACAGCGGCGTCCGTCAGTTCCTGCTGAAAAACCTGATCCGCGGTCGCGACGGGTTCCGTTGGCAGATGAACCTCGCTGCGATCGCGTCCAACTCTGATCGGATTCTGGAGGAGATCAACGAGTTCGCCACGTACGAAGGTCCTACGCTGTTCATTCGAGGCGAACAGTCCGACTACATCCTGGATGACGACCAGGACCTGATTCGCGCCTACTTCCCCCGGGCCTCGTTGGTCACCATTCCCAAGGCGGGGCACTGGGTTCACGCCGAGGCGCCGGGGCCGTTCGCCGAGGCGGTGATGGAATTTCTGGCGGGATAGCGCGCGAACCCCCCCGATGCATGTGACGTTGCACCGGGTTCCCACTGAGTTCCCGCATTTATTTCCCAGGCATCGTGGCTGACAAGCAACTCGAGAACGCACTCAGATCCCGCATTCTGGTCATGGATGGTGCGATGGGCACGATGATCCAGCGGTACCAACTGGACGAAGAGGCCTTCCGAGGAACCCTCTTTGACGGGCACGCGAAGCCGCTCCGCGGGAACAACGATCTGCTGAGTCTGACCCAGCCGGAGATCATCCGCGAGATCCACGAGGAATACCTGGCGGCCGGCGCGGACATCCTCGAGACGAACACCTTCAGCTCGACGTCCATCGCCCAGGGCGACTATGCGGCTGAGGCCCATGTCCATGACATGAACGTCGCCTCGGCTCGCATTGCCAAGGAGGCCGCGCAGGCCTTTACCCTCAAGACGCCGGACAGGCCCCGCTTCGTGGCCGGAGCGCTGGGTCCGACAAACATCAGCCTGAGTCTTTCGCCGGACGTCAACGATCCGGGCTTCCGGGCATCGACGTTCGAGAAGATGGCTGCGGCCTACGGCGAGCAGGTCCGCGGCTTGATGGAAGGAGGAGTCGACATCCTCCTCGTGGAGACCATTTTCGACACGCTCAACGCGAAGGCTGCCATCTTTGCGATCTCCGAGATCTTCGAACGCACCGGGAAGCGCCTGCCGGTCATGCTCTCGGGTACCATCGTCGATCTGAGTGGCCGCACCCTTTCGGGGCAATCCACCGAGGCCTTCTGGCATTCCATCAAGCACGCTCCCGAACTCCTGTCCGTCGGTCTGAACTGTGCCCTCGGAGCCGCGCAGATGCGGCCTTTCATAGAGGCGCTCTCAGGCGTTGCGACGGTCCGCACGAGTCTCTACCCCAACGCCGGGCTGCCCAACGAAATGGGTGGATATGACGAGTCGCCCGAGCAGATGGCCACTCAGATCGAGGAGTATGCCCGGGACGGCTTCCTCAATATCGCCGGAGGCTGCTGTGGTACGACGCCCGAACATATCTCGGCATTCGCCGAGACGGCCGCGCGATTTCAGCCGCGCAAGCCCAGAAAGCCGGACGGCCTGCTCCACCTGTCCGGACTCGAGCCCTTCACGTTCCGCAGCGACCTGAACTTCGTCAATGTGGGAGAGCGGACGAACGTGACTGGCTCCAAGAAATTTGCCCGACTCATCCTGCAGGAAGAGTATGAGGAAGCACTGACCGTGGCCCAGCACCAGGTTGAGGCAGGGGCCCAGGTCATCGACGTGAACATGGACGAGGGCATGCTCGATTCCGAGTCTGCCATGACCCGCTTCCTCAACCTTATTGCCGCTGAACCGGAGATCGCACGGGTGCCGGTGATGGTGGATTCCTCCAAGTGGACGGTCATCGAAGCCGGCCTTCGCTGTCTTCAGGGAAAGAGCGTCGTCAATTCGATCAGCATGAAGGAGGGCGAGGACGCCTTCCGAGAGCAGGCCCGGGTGGCCCAGCGCTACGGCGCGGCCGTCATAGTCATGGCGTTTGACGAAAAGGGACAGGCGGAGACCTATGAGCAGCGGATCCAGATCTGCCAGCGCGCCTACGACATCCTGACCGAAGAACTCGGATTTCCGCCCGAGGACATCATTTTCGATCCGAACATCTTTGCCATCGCGACAGGCATAGACGCCCACAATCGCTACGCCATCGACTTCATCGAGGCGACCAGGTGGATCAAGCGAAACCTGCCCGGTGCGCATGTCTCCGGCGGCGTATCGAACATTTCATTCTCGTTTCGGGGCAACAACACGGTCCGCGAGGCCATGCACACGGCCTTCCTGTTCCACGCCATCGCGGCAGGGATGGACATGGGGATCGTCAATGCCGGGCAGATCGAGGTCTACGACGAAATCGATCCGGACCTTTTGGTGTGCATCGAGGACGTCCTGTTCGATCGACGGCCCGATGCCACAGAGCGACTGGTGGACATTGCCGAGCGGTTCTCCGGACCGGGCGCGGTCAAGGAAAAGAAGACCGCCGAATGGCGCAATGCGCCGGTTGAGGAGCGGCTGAAGCACGCGCTCGTCAAGGGAATCCTGGATCACATCGAGGAGGACACCGAGGAGGTGCGCCTGAAATCTGACCGGGCGCTGGACGTCATCGAGGGCCCGCTGATGGACGGGATGAACGTGGTCGGAGACCTGTTCGGCGCCGGCAAGATGTTTCTGCCACAGGTGGTCAAGAGCGCGCGGGTGATGAAGAAATCCGTCGCCTACCTGATTCCATTCATCGAGGAGCAGAAGAAGACCTCCGGCGACACCGACGACCGCGCCACGATCCTCCTGGCCACGGTCAAGGGTGACGTGCACGATATCGGCAAGAACATTGTCGGCGTGGTGCTGGCGTGTAACAACTACCGCATCGTTGACCTCGGGGTCATGGTGCCTGCCGAGCGGATTCTGTCCGAGGCCGTCAAGGTGGGGGCCGATATCATCGGGCTATCGGGTCTCATCACCCCGAGCCTGGACGAGATGGTCCATGTAGCCGCGGAAATGCAGCGTCGCGGGATGAAGCATCCGCTCCTGATTGGGGGGGCAACCACGTCCCGTGTGCACACGGCCGTCAAGGTGGATCCCGCCTACTCGAACCCGGTCATCCACGTGCTGGATGCCTCGCGAAGTGTCGGCGTGGTCAACAAAATGATGACCGATCCGGACGAATACCTGAGCGACCTCAAGACGGAGTATGACCGGGTCCGCGACAGCTACGGGAAGCGGGCAAGGAAGGTGGACCTGCTGCCGCTATCGTCGGCGCGGCGGAATCGACTGGACGGCTCGGGATACGTGCCGGTGGAGCCCGCCACGCTGGGTGTCCACCCGGTTGAAGTAACCGTTCAAGACCTCCGGCCCCTCATCGATTGGGGGCCTTTCTTCCAGTCCTGGGAGATGCGCGGGAAGTACCCAGCCATCCTCAATGACCCCGAGCGTGGCGCCGAGGCCCGGTCGCTGATGGCCGACGCTCAGGCCATGCTGGATCGATTCGAATCAGAGGACCTGATCAAGCCCAGAGCCGTGTTCGGGATCTGGGAGGCCCGGGCTGACGGCGATGACGTGGTGCTCATTGAAGGTGGTCAGGAGAAGGCGAGGCTGCACACGCTCCGTCAGCAGACCCGGAAAACCCCCGGCAAGCCCAATCGCGCCCTGGCAGACTTTGTCCAGCCCGATCGGGACTGGGTGGGCGCTTTTGCCGTCACGGCCGGGCATGGCCTAAAGCCGTTGGTCGATGCCTTCGAGGCCGATCAGGACGACTACCAGAGCATTCTGGCCAAGTCGGTTGCCGATCGGCTCGCCGAGGCCTGTGCGGAGTGGCTGCACGGCCGGGTGCGAAAGGAGTTTTGGGGTTTCGCGCCCGAGGAAAATCTCACCAGCGACGACCTGATCGCCGAGCGGTTTCAGGGCATTCGCCCGGCGCCGGGCTACCCGGCGCAGCCGGATCATACCGAGAAGTGGACCCTGTGGGAGCTTCTGGATGCCGAGCACAACACCGGCATCTCACTGACCGAGTCCCTGGCCATGTACCCCGCGTCGTCGGTCTGCGGTCTGTACTTCGCCCATCCCGACTCGGACTACTTCAATCTCGGCGTGCTTGGGCGGGATCAGGTGGAGGACTATGCAAAGCGAAAGGGGATGCCCCTTCAGGAAATGGAGCGTTGGCTGGGTCCGGTTCTGGCCTACGACCCGAGGAAGACACCGGTCGTGAAAGCCGTGTGATCGCACTGGTGATTCCGCCGCCCTATCTTTCGACGATACCCGAACCACAGACCACCTATGAACGGACTTCACTCTTCCCGTACCGCCGCGATAGACGTCCTCCGGGCGACCGACACCACCACCGCCATTCAGGTCCTCAGCATCGTCGGGTTTGCCGTGCTGACGGCGCTCGGCGCACAGGTCCGCATTTATGTCTGGGAGGTACCATTCACCCTGCAGACGCTGGGCGTCTACGGAAGCGGCCTGTATCTCGGCTGGCGCAATGGTCTGATGGCGCAGGGTCTGTACCTGGTGATGGGTTTGTTTCTGCCGGTCTTCGCAGGTGACGGCTACGGACCCGCGTACCTCTTCGGAGCGGTATCGGCCGGTTACCTGCTTGGTTACCCGTTGGCCGCTGTCGTGGTTGGTATCCTCTCCCGGAAATGGAATTCCCTGGGTGGCAGCGCGCTCTCGATGATTGGAGGCTCGCTGATCCTGTTCACGCTGGGGGTATCCTGGTTGCACTTTGCCGCCGGACACGCCACCTGGTTCGAGTCCATCGACAAGGGATGGCTTCGTTTCATTCCCGTAGATCTCGCCAAGATCCTTCTGGTGAGCGTGGTCTATTCAGGAACCCGGCGCCTGAGGTAAGACTCCAGGCGGTGTCTCCATTCGTGGACGGTATTCCCGGCGCGTTGGATGTAGACCGCCCCAGGTGGCCCGATTTCGGTGGTCCGGCTACGGAAACGCGTAGGGCACGGAGTTAGTAGGGTTCGTGGTATGCGAACTACACTGCTCATAGCCGCTTTGCTCGCCGTAGGCGTTGCCCAGGCCCAACTTCCGGGCTGGTCGGGGCCCTACGGCTCGATCCTGGACGACCACGAAACGGCCGAACAGGGCGGTCGGGCGCTTCACCACCTCTATGACATGCGCCCCGAGGCGGCCGAGGCGGCCATCGACTCGCTGAAGGCCGCACACCCGGGACATCCGATCGGGTACTTCCTGGACGGATTGGTGGTCTGGTGGGACATCCTCCCTGTGCTGTCGATCGGTGAGACCCGCCTGGACGAAGCGTTCTTCGATGCCATGGACCGAACCGTCAAGGCGGCCGACCGACTGAAGAAAGAGAAGCAGTATCCGCTGGACGCGGTGTTCTTCAAGGCTGCCGCGATGGGCTTTCGCGGGCGTCACCTTTCGAACAGGCAGAAGTGGCTCGCGGCCGCGAGGGACGGCAAGGCCTCGCTGGAACTGGTTTTCGATCTGGCGGAGCGCGATCCCGAGAACCCGGACTTCCTGTTTGGTCTGGGCGTCTACAACTTCTTCGCGAGCGCGATTCCCAAAGAGTATCCGATTGTCAAGCCGTTCATGTACTTCTTCCCGGACGCCGATCCGGAAGAAGGAATTGCCACACTGCACAAGGTCGCACAGGAAGCGACTTTCGTCGGGACCGAAGCCGCGTACTTCCTGCTTCAGATTTACATGGCGTTCGAGCCGGACTTCGACAAGGCCTCCGAGATGGTGGAGTTGCTTCGAGAGCGGCACCCGTCCAACGCTTTCTTCCACATCCTCGAGGGGCGTGTCCAGTCGCGATGGGGCCGGTATTTCAGTGCAGCCGAGGTATTCGAGGAGGTCATCGCCCGTCATGACACGGGAGAGCCGGGATATAC
The DNA here is from genome assembly GCA_029262855.1 of Bacteroidota bacterium. Lineage (GTDB taxonomy): Bacteria > Bacteroidota > Rhodothermia > Rhodothermales > UBA10348 > JABDJZ01. Next base: position 146,236 of record JAJCYP010000030.1, read on the forward strand.
GAATGGCCTGACACAGGGTGCCTGGTATCACCTGGGACGGAGCCATATGTCGGCCGGCCACCTGGACGAGGCTCTGCTGGCCTTCGCGGCCCTGGATGAGCTGGCCTCAAACGATGAGCGGTCCGTGTACCGCGCCCTGGGCCGCCTCCGTGCCGGCATGGCCTGGGACCGGACGGGCCACCGGCACGAAGCCATCATCGCTTACCGCGCCGTCCTGTCACTTCCCGATGTTGCGGACTCCCACGATCAGGCCAAGCGCTACCTTAAGACGCCCTTCGGCACCTGAGTGGCCCAGCCCACCTCAGCCCTCCTCCTCACGCCTCGTTCGCCCTAACTCCATGCCCTTTCCTTTCCGGTACACCAGGTTCGAGCCGTCCAAACACGGCGAGGAGCGGTCGGGCTTTGAGCAGTTGTTCGACATTTTCGAACAACTACTCGGGTACACGGCGGGCGATGCCGGCGAGGCACTGGCCTGGCTGACCGAACTGGACAAGAAGTACGATCTCATCGAGGGCGATGAGGGGATCGGCGACTTCATTGAGGAGCTCCGGAAGCGGGGTTTTCTGGAGGACGACGAGCAGGGCACCGTTCGCATCACGGCCCGGACCGAACGATCGCTTCGGCGACGGTCCATGGAGGAGGTCTTCAGCAGGCTTCGCAAGGGCCCCGGAGGGCAACACAAGACGCCGTTTGCAGGCAAAGGGGGCGAGCAGCTGCCCGAGTCGCGCCCTTGGAGTTTTGGTGACGACATTCGCCATCTGGACGTCACGGCATCGTTCTCGAATGCGTATCGCCGAGGGGGAATCGACCAGTTTTCTCTTCACGAGGATGACCTCGAGATCTACCAGACCGACCACGAGACCAGCGTCGCGACGGTCCTGATGATCGACCTGTCGCACTCGATGGTGCTCTACGGCGAAGACCGGATTACGCCGGCCCGGAAAACCGCCCTGGCGTTGGCGGAGCTGATCAAGACCCGCTACCCGAAAGACTCCCTGGATATCGTGGCGTTCGGCAATGATGCCTGGGAGGTCTTGATCAAGGACCTACCCTATCTCAACGTCGGCCCTTACTACACCAACACCCGGGCCGGCCTGCAGCGTGCCCGAGACATCCTCCGCCGCCGAAAGAATCACAACAAGCAGATCTTGATGATCACCGACGGCAAGCCGTCGTGTCACATCGAGTTCGGCAAGATGTATCGGAACGCGTTCGGACTCGACCGGAAGATTGTCAATAAGGTGTTGGACGAGGCCGTGATGTGCAGACGGGAAGGGGTGACGATAACCACGTTCATGATCGCGCAGGATCCGTATCTGCAACGGTTTGTCCGGGCACTCACCGAGTCCAACAGGGGAAGGGCGTACTTCGCCAGTCCGGATGACCTCGGCGGTTACCTGTTCGAGGACTACGTGCGACACCGGACCAAGCGGGTCCGCTGATGCTGCAACCGCGGAAGCGCCTCGGTCAGAACTTCCTGCGCGACCCCAACGTGATCCGGAAGATTGTCGGATCCTTGTCGGGCGAAGGACCCATCGTCGAAATCGGACCGGGGACCGGTGCGCTTACCGGCCTGCTCATGGAACAGGATCCGGCCCTGACGGCCTTCGAAGTCGACGACCGCGCCGTCGCGCTGCTACGGGAATCCCATCCCTCTCTGGATGTGCGCCATCAAGATGTACTGGAAGTCGATTGGCCGGCCATCGCCGCCGAACGGGGTGGCCCGCTTCGCGTGATCGGAAACCTGCCCTATTACATCACGACTCCGATTCTCTTTTCTCTGCTCGACGCACCGAGAGGCACGATCTCCCAATTCGTGGTGATGATGCAGAAAGAAGTGGCACAGCGGATCGTGGCCGTACCCCGGACCAAGTCCTACGGCATCTTGAGCGTGATCCTGCAGAAGCTCTCGCGTCCCGAGTTGCTCTTCGATGTATCCCCGAACGTGTTCTATCCCCGCCCCGATGTCACAAGTTCGGTGGTCCGGTTCGACCTCAATGTGCCCGAACTGCCGGTGGCCGACCGCCATTTCAGGAACGTCGTGCGGATGGCGTTCAACCAACGCAGAAAGACCCTGCGAAACAGCTTGTCCGGGATCGGAGCCCCGGTGCCGGAGGCCTATTCCGGGCTGCGTGCCGAGGCCCTCACTCCGGACGATTTTGTTGCGCTGGCGGGCTATCTTGCGCCCGCGGGCACGCGTTCTGCGTGACTCCGCTCCGGAAGCAGGCCTTCCATCCTTGAACCTCATCCGGTAATGGAGCAGTTGGACGTTCAGAGTATGGATTCGGTGCGCCCCACGGGCACGCTCGAGCTGGACACGGAGATGATTGCGGACCTGCAGTCTCTCATTGACTCCAATTCGCGGCCGATGGTGCTCAACATCCTGGCGGATGTACATCCGGCCGATATCGCCAGTCTGGTGAGTCACCTGTCGAGGCAGGATGCCGGCACCGTCCTGGGCTGGCTCACCTCCGAGGTGGCCGGTGACGTCATCGTAGAACTGGACGACGATTTCCGGGCCGTTCTGCTGGAAGATGTCGCGCCCGCCCGCCTGACGGCGGTGTTGGACGAGATGGACACGGACGACGCGGCAGATGTGCTGTCCGACCTTCCGAACGAGCTGGCCGAGGCCGTCCTTCCGACCCTGGAGGATGCCGAGGATGTCGGTGCGCTCCTCACCTACCACGAGGAGACGGCTGGCGGGATCATGGCGGCCGAGTTCGTGGCCGTGCACACCGATTGGACGGTCGAGCAGGCGACCGAAGAAGTGCGCCGCAACGCCGAAGAGGTCGAGCACGTCTACGGGGTCTACGCAGTGGATCCGGACAATGCGCTCCGGGGCTTTGTGTCGCTGAAGCGACTCCTGCTGTCGCCTGCCGTATCGCTGATCGAGACCGTCATGGACGCCGATCCGATCTGTGTGGAGACGTCGGTCGATCAGGAGGAGGTGGCTCGCGTGATGGAGCGGTACGACCTCGTATCCCTCGCCGTGGTCGACGAGAACGGGCGTCTGGCCGGGCGCATCACGATTGACGACATCGTCGACGTCATTCGAGAGGAGGCAGAGGAAGATATCCAGCGAATGAGCGGTGTTGCGGGAGGCGAGGAGGCCACCGACACTGTTCTCCGCGTTGTTCGTGGCCGATTGCCGTGGCTCCTTGCCGGAATGGTGGGGGCGGGCCTGGCCGCGGCGGTCATTCTTCAGTTTGAGGACGCCCTGCAGGCCTCCGCTATCCTCGCCGGGTTCATCCCGATTGTCATGGCCACGGCCGGAAACGCCGGCATACAAAGCTCGGCCATCGCCGTTCAGGGACTCGCTGCCGGCGACATCTGGGCGGCCGACCTGATGCCGCGTATCGGGAGAGAGGTGGCTGTGTCGATGCTCAACGGCATAGCGGTTGCCATATTTCTCGGTCTGGCGATCGTCGCCGTCGATGCGGCCGGACTGATCGCGATCGACAATCCCGCCAGACTCGCCGGGACTGCGTCGCTCGCCCTGGTGTTGGTCATCATTCTCGCGACCACAATCGGCGCCACAATCCCGCTATTGCTGGACAAGGCCGGCATCGACCCGGCGCTGGCCACGGGGCCATTCATTACCACCAGCAACGACATCCTGGGGATTCTGGTGTTCTTCCTCCTGGCCGAGGGGCTGTACCTCTAGGACTCGGGCGCCTCGTAACCCGGATGTCCAGGTCCCGTCTCGCCGCCCGGGGCGGCTGCGTTGTACTTGGAGGGGCACTTGACCAGAATATTCTCGGCGATGAACTCGTCACCGTCCGCGTAGCCCTCGATTACGAGCTTTTCGGCATCCTCGAAGTTTGCCGGCTTCGGATTCGAATAACTCACCCGCCGCACATTGCCCGACTCGTCGGACATGCTGAAGGCGAAGACGTTGCTGGCAGGGTCATACGTGAACGGCTGATCCTCAACCCACATGCCCACGACATGGGCGGAGCCTCCGGAGGCCGCGGCCTGCTCGAAGTCCATGTAACCACCAACCTGTTGGCCAAAGCTGGTGAGTAGAAGTCCGGTGAATCCCACCAGAAATACGGCGCCTATAATCGTCTTGGTCTTCATGACTGGCCTGTGTTCAAAGCGTGTCTTGGTCGGGTATGCCCTCATCGACCAGCCGTTCCAGCTGGTCAATCCGTTTGTCGGTTCTCAATAGAAAAATCGTGATGCCGATCCAGATGATCAGAACCACGGCGAGGACTACATAGAGTTTATCGTGCGAAAGCATGACTTCCTCAAGGGGAGATGGAGCTTTTGTCGGGATGTTGTTGGCCCAGATGGAGTCAAACGCTGTTGACTGTCCTGACGTCCGCAGCGAATCGACGGCCTGGGCGGCGTCCTGCATGAGGGGGATCTTGGTCATCCTAGCTTTCCGCGTCTCCGGCCAGCCGCAGGCGAATCGCGGCCAGTCGTACTCGTTGGGTGTAGAGGATCCAGAAGAGGCCAATGAAGCCGATCACCGCCGGGTAGAATACGAGCCTCATTTCCGGCGCCGTGATATCACTGAATGCCGGATTTCCGTCGGCGCCGGGGTGAAGGCTGGTCAGCTGGCGCGGCACGACATAGAGCAGAAATGGCACGGTGAGTGCGGCAAAGAGGTTGTAGGCCGCCGAAACCCGGGCACGGCGCTCTGGGTCGTCGAAGGCCGTCCGAAGCACAAAATAGGCTCCGTAAATGACCAGCTGGAGCGCCGCCATGGTCTGCCGAGGATCGAAGTTCCACCAAACGTCAGTTCCCACGTACCAGGTGAACTTGGCCCAGGCGATGCCGGTGATGAGTCCGAGAACTCCGAAGGCGAAGCCCACGCGGGCAGCCTGAAGCGCGCGAATGTCACTCAGCGGCGACTCGCGCCGCAGGTACTGGACTGAATGGACTGCGGATACCAGGACAGCCGACATCATGGTGAACCACATCGGAACGTGGAAAAACAGATTCCGCGCGGTGTGTTCCAGGATGTTGATCCTGGGGATGTCGATCAGAAATGCGGCCAGAATCACAGCAGTCATCCAGGCCAGGATGACGTTTCTGATCAGACGGTAGCGGCCAACGCGAGTGGGTGAACTCATGAGCAATCGGAAGTGGGGTCAAGAACCATTCAGAATGGCTGAGGATTCAGTCCTCCCAGATATAGTCGAACAGCAGCACCGATCCGGTGATCACAGTGCCGGCGAACGCGATCATGACCCGAAGGTCCCCCGCCGCTGCATCCCAGGCTCCGCCGCCTTCCAGTGCGGCCAATGAGGCCGGGACCACGGTCATCAGCAGCGGAAAGAGCGTCGGAAACGCAAGCACGGGCAGGAGCGGTCCCCGGTTTGCGGCTCTCGCGATGATCGCCGACAGCAGTGTGGTGGCGCCCGCCAGTCCGAGAGATCCGACAGCAAGGACCAGCGCGAGCAGGCCGGCGCGCGCCACGTCCAACTCCAGCAGCAACGAAAAACTCAGAGTCGCCACCAGGTCAACGGCCAGAAGAAGCAGGTAGTTGAACGCCAGTTTGCCCACGTAGACCATGGACCCGCGGACATTCATGCGCAGGATGAGGGAGGTTCCGGCCTCCTCTTCGCTGACAAAGGACCTCCCGAGCCCGATGGACGCGGAAAAGAAAACGACAATCCAGAGGAGTCCCGCCTTGACGCCTGGTGTCACGGCACCTCTTCCAATGCCGAGCGCGACCACAAAAACGGAGGTCACCACGAACATCAACAGGAGATTCAGCGCATAGCGCGTCCGGAACTCGAGTTGCAGGTCCTTCGCGAGAACGGACCAGGTGCCTGTCAGCCAGTGTCGCATGGGGGCGAAGATAAGCCCGGGTTGACGTGCCCGCCGATCCGGTCTCAGGCCGCGCCTTCGAACGAACCGACAAAGGAGATTTCCGGCTCCAGGCGATAGCCGGTTTCGCGCTCCACCGTCTCCTGGATAAGCGCAATCAGCCGCATCACGTCCGAGGCCGAGGCGCCTCCCGTGTTGATGAGGATGTTGGCGTGGCGCTCTGTGATCATCGCACCGCCAATCCGCGTGCCCTTCATGCCACATCCATCGATGAGCCGGCCCGCGCCCACGCCCTCGATTTTCTTGAAGATGCTTCCGGCACTGGGCTCCGTATCAAGCGGAGGGTGGCGCGTGCTGCGCCAATCCAGGTTCTCCGCCATCACGCGTCGCATCTCACGGGGATCGGCTTCCTCCATGCGGAACGTGGCAGACAGTACCACATCGTTCCTCCGATGGAGAATGGAGGTGTCGTAGCCGAACTCGAAGTAGTCAACTCCTACCGTTCGCCGGATTCCCTCCTCGGTCAGCAGGTCGGCATTGAGTACGATTTCCTCGATGAACATGGTGCGCTCCCGCTTCGGCGCGGGGGAGAGGAAATGCAGATTCTGCCAGAGCGCGCCGCCAATCGTCGAGGGAATTCCGACGTAGTGCTCCAGGCCGCTCAAGCCGGCCGAGACCGCCTTCTCAATGAGATCCGGGTAGAGTACCACGCCACTCTCGGCGGTGACAAAACCATGCAGTCTGTCAATGGCGTAGCCCGATGCACAATTCCGAATGACAAGGCCGCGGAATCCGCCGTCGCCAACGAGAACGTTGGCGCCGAGACCAAGGAGGAAGTGCGGGATATCCAGCTGCCTGGCCGCCAGAATGGCGTCATGGAGCTCGTCTGCCGAGCGGGCCGCGTAGAAATAGTCGGCTGGCCCTCCGATCCGAAACGTGGTGAAAGGGGCAAGCGGTGTGTCGCGCCGGACGCGCGACGCGCCGAGCCGGGCAATCAGTTCTGCCGGGATGCGTGATTCGGAGGACATTCCGCCCCAACGCAGATTGCGCGAGGCGGTTCAAGCTTCAAGGCGGGTTCGTGAAGCCGCCGCGCGGTCGCAACCCGAGGTGCCCGACAGGGGTATCCCGGTACATACCCACACAGAGATACTCTCACAGACGCACTCTCCCACATGGCACAGAACGAATTCCCCAATCTCCAGCGCGCCGTTGCCCGTTTCGCAACCATAGCTGCGCTGTTCATTGTCGTTGCCGGTATCGGCGGCGGCTGCATGACCACCAGCATCCGGTCCGGCGAGGGCGCCGTGAAGTACAGCGTTTTCGGTGGAACCGACCTCGAGAAGCAGTACGGCGAGGGGCTTCAGATCCACGCTCCGTGGGTGACCCTTATTCGCTACGACCTGCGCGTACAGGAGCAACTCGAGGACATCGACGCCCTCTCCTCAAACGGCCTGCAAATCGGAATGGATGCGTCCATTCGCTGGCGTCCGCTTCCCGGAGACATCCCGCAGCTGCACACTTCCTACGGCACGGACTACTACCGCAAGCTCGTTCAGCCCGAGCTCCGGAGTGCGGTCCGTGAGATCGTCGGGCAGTACGTTCCTGAGGAGCTCTACTCCTCTCGACGGGCCGAATTACAGACGCAAATTTTCGACCGTGTCGCGGCGGCCGTGTCGTCCCAGTTCGTTCAGGTGGACGCCATCCTGATCCGGGACATCAGTCTGCCCGACCAGATTCGTGGCGCGATCGAGAACAAACTGAAGGAGGAGCAGGAAGCGGAACGCTACCAGTTCACCATCCAGAAGGAGCGGCTTGAGGCAGAGCGAAAGGCAATCGAGGCCACGGGCCAGGCGGAATACCAGCGCATCATCACTGCCAGCCTTTCCAATCAGTTTCTCAAGTTCAAGGGCATCGAAGCCACCCAGTTGTTGGCCAACTCACCCAATTCCAAGACGGTAATCATCGGCGCCGGGGGAGACGGCCTTCCGGTGATTCTCGGGAATCAGTAGCAGCCCCGCCGCGATGCGGCACTGGACTGGGATCAAGCCCCGGCTGCCGTTTGGCGGTCGGGGTTTAATAGTTGGGCACCGCTTTGTGCCCGGACGCGCTCTAGCCGGAATTCACGGACGACGATACAGAGGCCTTTCACGACCGTTCGACACGACGGCTGCCCAAGTCAGAGGGAGGCCCTCACTATGTTCAGAGCGGTACCAGGTCGAGGCGGGTCATTGTGCATAACGACACAGTCTCACACTTTATTGCGGCGCCGACGAGGATTTTTCCACACCTCGTTGCAACGGGTTTCGGCCTTCTGCTATATTGATGTGATACGTGCATCGTGCATATGACCTATCACCCACGGGGGACGACCCCAAAAAATCGTCCTTCGGGTCGCACCTGGCACTTCCGGGCCTCCCCGCAGACTAACGCCTGCAGCCCGTTTTAGACGCAACCACACACCCATCGGAAGACGCCATGCTAAGAAAGCTACTGGCGGCGACCTTCGTCGTCGTAATGGCTCCCTCCTTCGCCTTCGGTCAGGCCGCTGTCATCAGCGGATCTGTTACCGACAGCAACGGAGAGCCCCTGATCGGCGCGAACGTCGTCATTGACGAACTCGTCATCGGATCAGCAACTGACCTGGACGGACGATACTCGTTCGAAGTCCCGGCATCCCAGGTGAGAGGACAGCAGGTAACCCTGCGCTCCCGCTTCGTCGGCTTCAGCCCGCAAATGCGGGTGATTACTCTCACTTCAGGAACCCAGACTCAGGACTTCGTCCTCGTGTTCGATCGACTTCGTCTCGACGAAGTCGTCGTGACCGGTGTGTCCTCGGCAACGCCGGCCAAGAAGCTGGCATTTACCGTTGACAGACTCGACGCTTCCCAGATCGAGCTCGCCCCAGCGGCCAACGCCGTGCAGTCTCTGCAGGGTAAAGTCGCTGGTGTCTCCATCACCCAGACCTCGGGCCAGCCCGGTGACGGTGCCTCGGTGCGACTGCGCGGAACCACGTCGCTGACCGGTACATCGTCGCCGATGTACATCGTGGACGGCATCATCCTCACGGGAGGCCTTGCCGACATTGATGCACTCGACATCGAGTCCATTGAGGTTGTCAAGGGCGCGGCCGCATCTTCGCTCTATGGATCTCGCGCCCAGAACGGCGTGATTCAGATCACCACCAAGCGTGGCGGCAACGTGGCCTTCAATCAGACACGTGTCACGATCCGCAACGAGTTCGGCTCCAACCAGCTTCCAGGAGACTTCGACTCCAACAACGCGCACGATCTTCGGACCGACGCGAGTGGCAACTTCCTGAATGCGGACGGCGAACTCAATATCAACTCGGATGCCTGTCAAGATGGCACGTGCCTTCCCAACGGATACGGCCCCGGCACGGTCAATGATGACATTGGTGCTACCAATCCGGTGTCGTTCTTCGACAAGCCCTACGCCAACTCCGGAGCCCTGACGAACAACTTCGATGAGTTCTTCCAGGCCGGCGACACGTACACCAACTACCTGGCCGTCAGCCAGAACAGTGCGAAGACCAACTTCCACGCTTCGTTCACCAACTTCCAGGAAGGTGGTGTGCTGCCGGGAATGGACGGGTTCAACCGGAAAAGCTTCCGTGTCAACCTTGACCACCGCATCAACCAGAAGTTGAGCTTCGCCACGTCCAGCTACTACGCTTCCTCAGATCGCGACGTGCCGCGCTCCTCGGGTTTCAATCCGTTCTTCGGGCTGATGTTTACCAACCCGCTGACCAGCCTCTCCCGCCGCGATGAGAATGGCAACCTGCTCGTTCAGGCCGACCCACTCTCGGTTGAGGAGAATCCGCTCTACGTCATCGAAAACGTCGACACCTCGGACCGCGACAGCCGCATCCTGGGTAACGCCCGGATCCGCTACGAGGCCGCCGACTGGGTCAACATTGAGGCCAACATCAGCTACGACCGTCAGGATGATGACTTCCTGCGGTTTGCCGATCGCGGGACCGAGTCGATTGACCCGTCCAACTTCAATGATGGACAGATCCGGCGTGAAAACACGGTCTCCGAGGCCCTGAATGCTGACCTTACGGTCTCGCTTCAGAGGAGCTTCGACCAGTTGACGACGCGTGGTCAGTTCAAGTATCAGGGTGAGTCCACCGACTTCATCTTCCAGCGCATCACGGGTAGCACCCTGACCTCCGAAGGAATCGCTGATTTCTCGAACGTCAACGGGGACAAGATCATCTCTTCAAACGAGCGGACGATACGCTTGGATGGTCTCTACGCCACGGGCGGCATCGACTACGCCGACAAGTACATCGCTGATGTCCTGGTTCGTCGTGACGGGTCGTCCCTGTTCGGCGCCGAAGAGCGCTGGCAGACGTACTACCGCTTCTCGGGCGCATGGCGCGTTTCGGAGGAAGAGTTCTACCCCTTCGGCGACTGGATGGAGGAGTTCAAGCTGCGCTTCAGTCAGGGAACGGCCGGCGGCCGTCCACGCTTCGAGGCTCAGTACGAGACCTTCACGCTCTCGAGCGGTCAACTCTCCAAGGGCACGCTCGGAAACGCCTTCCTGAAGCCTGAGCTTTCCACCGAGCAGGAGTTCGGAGTGGACATGGGCATCATGAACCGCGTGAGTGCCAGCCTGGTCTATGCCACGTCCAAGGTTGAGGATCAGCTGCTGGAGGTTCCGCTGCCGGGTTACTTCGGCTTCGACTCCCAGTGGCAGAATGCCGGAACCATCGAGTCCAATACGCTCGAGTTTTCGTTGGACGTCAATGCCCTGAGCTCCGCGAACACGGCGTTGGACTTCGGATTCATCTTCGACCGCACGCGTCAGGAGATCACGCAGTTCAATACGAACCCGTACAAGACGGGCCCGCAGTCGGCATTCTACTATCGTGAAGGCGAGCAGATTGGTGCCATGTACGGCATCCACTGGTTGGATGACGTCTCGGCACTGACCGGGCTTACGCTGGACGATGGTACTGCCGCGACAACGGGTACCGGCGTGCCCGCGGGCTTCGACGCTTCCGCGTTCCAGGTCAATGATGACGGCCTTCTCGTGCCAGTCGGCATCGGTAACAACTTTACCGACGGCGTAGCCAAGAGCCTCTGGGGCGAGCGTGTGGACGTGGACGGTGACGGCGAAGGCGACATGCTCTTCGGTATGCCGATCAAGGAGCTGAACAGCGAGGGACAGAACTTCCAGCAGATTGGAGACGCTCTGGCAGACTTCAACCTGGGACTCTCGACGACACTGAACTACAAGGGATTCACGGGCTACATGCTCTGGAACGCCCAGGTCGGCGGCCAGGTCTACAACTTCACCAAGCAGTGGGCCTACCGTGACGGACGTCACTCAGACCAGGATCAGCTTGGGAAGTCAGACGGCGACAAGAAGCCGGCTCAGTACTACGAGGCCCTCTACGATGCTACCGCAGTCAACGACTGGTACTTCGAGGATGGCACGTACCTGAAGCTCCGTGAGGTCTCCCTGGGTTATGCGGTTCCCCGCGCCAAGCTGCAGAGCTGGTTCGGCAATTCGCTGTACGGCCTGAACGTCAGCCTCATCGGCCGTAACCTCCTGACCATCTCGGACTACTCCGGTTGGGATCCTGACGTAGGAGACGGCAACGACGCCACGCTCTTCCGCGTAGACAACTTCGATTATCCGAAGTACCGCACGTTCACCGGCCGCGTTGAACTCCAGTTCTAGATGCTTTGAACGCCCCCCGGCACCGGTCGGGGGGTAGTTCAAGCGCCGCAAGGCAAGCATCTGAAACAACCGATTACAGAGGAAACAAATGAAGTTCCGTTTCACCTTAGGCCTAGCCGTCGTTCTGATGTTCGGCATGACGGCCTGCCAGGATCTCTCGGTAGAGAATCCAAACAACCCCGACCGGACCAAGGCGCTCGCATCCCCTCAGGATGTAGAGAAGCTGGCGTCCGATACCTTCACCGATTACTGGGCCTCCATGCAGTGGTCATCACGCTCCATGCCGTGGTCGACCATTGCGGATGAGATCTCCAGCTCCTGGGCCAACTGGGGCATGCGCGACATGTCCTCTGAGCCCCGAATAGCCTGGAACAATGATCCGGCCTACAACCGTGAGGAGATGACTGAGTCTCCCTGGTTCGGCTCTTACGGCTGTATTTCCAACGCTGCCGATGCACTCATCGCAGTCGAGGGAAACGAGGCGCTGTACGAGTCTGAAGGCATCGACACGAATCGCATCAAGGCGTTCGCCAAGATGAACCTGGGCCTGTGCCTGGGTAATCTGGCTACCCGCTTTGACCGCGCCTTCATCGTCGATGAGACCACCGACCTCGAGGCCGTTGCCTTGGGTCAAGTCGAGCTGACGCTGGCGCCGTACACAGAGGTTCGTGATGCGGCCGTGGCCAAAATCGACGAGGCCATCGCCATCGCGTCGGCCAACTCGTTCACGATCACTGATGCCGAGGATTGGGTATTCGGCCTGACCGTTGACAACAGCGATCTGGTCCGTATAGCGAACTCGTTCGCTGCACGCATTCTTGCAAGCAACGCCCGCACCCCCGAAGAGCGCGCTGCCGCCGATTGGGGTTCCATCATGTCTCGCGTCGACGCAGGTATCACCGAGGACTTCGCCCCCATCGGCGATGACAACGGTGACATTCGTGAGTGGGACGCCATGAAGTTCTACGGACAGGAGCATCGCACCTGGGCGCGCGCCGACTACCGCACTATCGGTCCTGCCGATGAGTCCGGTGGCTACGCCGGCTGGCTGGCGACGCCGGTTCAGAATCGTACCATCTACGACGGCTACACGTCGACGGATCGCCGCATCGTCGGTGCTGGTGGACCGGAAGAAAGCGGGTCTTACTTCCGGTACGTCGGCGTCGCGGGTCCATTCCCGTCCTCTCGGGGTACGTACCACTACAGCTCGCACACGCACAACAAGTACAAACCATACCAGGAATCCAACGCCAACGGTGTCATGACGCACATGACTAAGGCGGAGATGGATATGTACAAGGCTGAGGGTCTGCTTCGCACCGGCGGTTCTTCCGCTACGGTTGCGCAGCTGATCAACAATACGCGTGTGGCCAATGGCGAACTTCCGCCGGCAACGGCGGCGACGCCTGCCGGATCAGTGGCCGACGGCCGCTGGACCAAGACTCAGATTCACATCAACGGATCGCTTTGGGGATACCTGATGCATGAGTTCCGGATCGAGACGATGGCTACGGCCGGCGCGCTCGCCTACGCCACGGACCGTGGCTGGGGTGATCTGGTGCAGGGAACGCCAGTCCACTACCCGGTCCCGGGAGCGGAGCTTGAGACGCTGGCCCTGGACAACTACACCTTCGGTGGTGTGGGTGGCGAAGGCGGAGCACCCAAGAACCGGTCGGATCGACGCCTTGCAATCGAAGACCGCAACGTTCGGGTCAAATAAGATCCCGTTGCCGGTTTGATTTCAGGAGAGGGCCGGGGCGATGTTGTCGTCCCGGCCCTCTTTTTGTTTACCCCCCAATACTGAAAGCCATGAAATCGCGGATTACCCTCTTGATCGCCTTTCTCGTCGCTCCGGTCCTGCTCGCTGCCTGTGCTTCGTCTGGCAACACGGCCCGCCAGGGCCTGATACGCGCGAATCTCGGCACAGCCACTCGGAATGTGCTTATCTCCGAGACCGTTGACGCACTCACCACGCGCTACGGATTCCTGATGCTGCGTTCGGTGGTGGACACCGAGGACATTAGCTTCGAGACCGACTGGCGTCAGGAGACGGCGCTGAAAGATGAACAGGAGCAGGGCTACACCCACTCACGAACCAAGATCACCATCACCGCGCGGCCCAGGAATCGGTCCTCGTCCGGTGCTCAGAACCTGGCGGTGTCATTCCAGGCCGAGACCCAGGTGTTGCCTTTTGGAAACGAAGTGTGGGTTTCCCCCCCTCCAACGGAAATGCGCAAGGATGCGGTCAGTCAGATTTCGAACTTCCTGAGGCGGGCGTACCAGACGGCCCTCCGATGAGGAGTCTCCTGCTTCTGGCACTGGCGGCCGCGGTCCTCGGGGGCTGCGGCCGTCGTGGTGCCGTGCCGTTGTCCTATGACCCCCCGGGGTCAACCATCACGACCTCCAAACCGATCACGAAACCCGCTCGCAGGGACTGGTCATTTGGTGGAATTGGCGTCACGAACAGCTACGACGGCGCCCGGCTCGGTGCGCTCGAAGCCGTCCATGACACCCTCCTGATCGGATCCATCCGGCCGGAGAATGCGCCCATCAACAACAGCGCCTGGTTCGGTTTCAAGATCTGGAGCAGCGCGCCGCGCTCCGTGTGGTTGCGCCTGGAGTACACCGCTGGCGATCATCGCTACGTGCCCAAGCTCAGCCCGGACGGCAGGACCTGGGAGTCGATCGACCCCGCGTCCTTTCGGATCGACACCACCGGAGAACGGCAGGCAGGCGTCATGAGACTCGAGCTGTCAAGCGACACGCTTTGGGTCTCCGGCCAGGAGCGCATGACGCGGCACTGGTTCGCTGATTGGACCAACCTTGTGGGTGGGCACCCGGACGCCACGGTCTCGGAACTGGGCCAATCGACCTACGGGAAGCCCCTCAGACTGCTCGACATCGGGTCCGATGAATCGTCGAAAGAGTTCGTGCTCATCATCTCCAGACAACACCCGCCGGAAGTGACGGGCTCCCACGCTGTCGTGGCCTTTCTCGAACGGCTCCTCCAGGAGGACCGTCTGGCGAGGGAGTTTCGGGCGCGATACCGGACGCTCGCGGTACCCCTGATGAATCCGGACGGCGTCGATGACGGACACTGGAGGCACAACGCCGGGGGCGTGGACCTGAACCGCGACTGGCTGACGTTCAATCAGCCGGAGACGAGGGCGGTGTCAGACTACTTCGTGGACCGGGTCGGATCGGGCACGGTGAGATTCGCAGCCGATTTCCATTCGACCCAGGAGGATGTGTTCTACACGACCAGTCGAAACCTCAAGACCAACACGCCGGGCTTGATTGACCAGTGGCTCGCAGACATAGCTCTCGCGCTGCCGGACTACGTGGTCAATGACGATCCATCCGGGGTGGATTCGCCGGTTTCGAAGGCCTGGTTCTACAAGACCTTCAGAGCCACCGCCCTGACGTACGAGGTAGGCGATGAACAGGACCGCGCCCGGATTCGGGAAGTTTCGCGAGTCGGAGCAGAGTCGATGATGAGGCGTTTGCTGGCGGTCCCTCGTTGACCCGAATCTCCGTTTGCCTTTTCTCTTTATGCCCCTGGAGTCATTTCGCCGCCCGTCAGTCTGCGCCCGCCGTGGTTTGGCGATTGGTGCCTGCCTGACGTTTGCCCTCGGATGTGGTGATCCCGCTCCCTCTCCCGAGTGGGTAGGGCACGGAGATCACCGCTCGATTGAATTGCGGCCCGAGGGCGGCAACACCGGCTTCAGGCCCGTCGCCGGGTCTGGCGTTGACTTCGTCGGTGTCCTGTCGGACAGCGCCTTCGTCGCGAACCGCCACCGCGTCAACGGCGCGGGAGTCGCCATTGGTGATGTGGATGGAGACACCCGGCCAGACGTATTTCTCGCCGGCCTCGAAGCCGATTCCCGACTGTTCAGGAATCTCGGCGATTGGAAGTTCGAGGACGTGACCGATGGGGCCGGGTTGGGCCTGGAGGGCGTGTACAATACCGGAGCGGCCTTCGTCGACACGGACGGCGATGCCGATCTCGACCTGGTGGTGACCCTCCTGGATGGCCCGAGCCTGCTGCTGATCAATGACGGTGCAGGTGTCTTCACCAAGGACCTCTCCTGGCCCGGTTGGACGCTCGGACCCAGGGGTGGGACAACCATCGCCGCCGCCGATGTGGATGGAGACACAGACCTGGACGTGTACATCACGAACTACAAGCGGCAAACGGTCAAGGACCTCTACCACCCGGAGGAGATCGCGTTTGAGCAGACGGTCCGCCGGGAGGGGAATGTGTTCGAGGTGCTGGAGCCCTTCGATGAGCACTACCGGGTCGAGATTCAGCGCACCAGGGTAATGCGCTATGAGTACGGGGAGCCGGACGCGCTGATGATCAACACCGGGAGCGGGTTTCGGCTGGGCACCGGAGAGTCATTTCCTTTCGAGGCCGTAATACCATCAGACTGGGGCCTGGCGGCCCAATTCCGGGATCTGGATGGTGACGGAGACCCGGATCTGTATGTGTGCAACGATTTCGAGAGCGCCGATCATGTCTGGATCAACGATGGCTCCGGCAAATTCTCGAGGCTGCCGACACTGGCCATCCGGCATACGTCGCAATCTTCGATGGCCGTCGATGGTGCGGATGTGGACAGGGACGGAGACACCGATCTCTTCATAACCGAGATGTTGAGCCGGTCCCACGAGCGGCGGCTCCGACAGGTCGGCAACCCTCCGCCGGTCCTGGCGGCGCCTGGAGAAATCGAGGTGCGCCCTCAGGTGATGCACAACACGCTCCTGATGGCGCAGCGCCGGGCAGGGCCCAACTGGCCGTTGGAATATGCCGAGGCAGCGCGGGCCTTTGATGTTCACGCATCCGAGTGGTCCTGGTCTGCCGTGTTCATGGACGTGGATCTGGATGGCTGGGAGGATCTGTTGATCTCGACGGGTCACCGGTATGACGCCATGGACCTCGATGCGCAGACCTCGATGTCCGGCCGTCGGTCGGGTCCGGACTGGACGCGCGAGTTGTTGGATTTCCCGCGACTCGATCTCCCGAACGTCGCGTTCAGAAATGAAGGCGGAACCCACTTCGCCGAGGTCGACGGGGGATGGGGTATTGGAGGCGAGGCCGACGTCACCCACGGCATGGCGTTCGGAGATCTGGATGGCGATGGGGATCTGGATCTGGTCACCAACCGGCTCAATGCCGCGGCAGGCGTCTTTCGCAATGATGCAACCGCCCGGCGGATTGCTGTCCGCCTGAAGGGACAGGGCGGCAACAGGTTCGGGATCGGCGCGCGGCTCGTCCTTTCGAGTTTCGACGGCGCCCTACCTCAAACCCGCGAGATCCTCGCCGGCGGTCAGTACCTGTCTGGAAGCGAGCCCATCGCCAGCTTCGCGGCGCTTGAAGACTCGTCCCGGCTGCACGTCCACTGGCGTAGTGGACGGGTGACCGCGTTGACAGTCCATGCGGACAGGCTGTACGAAATCACCGAGCCCGGCGGACCCGTGCCGGACGCGCCACTCGATCTCCCGCCCCCGCCGGTCTACGCGCGGGCTGCGCTCGCCCCGAGCCACGCCGAGGCCTTCTTCGAGGACCGCGCCCGTCAGGCGCTGCTCACCCGCAGGCTCAGCCAGGATGGACCCTACGCGGCTTTCGGCGACCTGGATGGGGACACTCTCCCCGATCTCGTCATTGGCGCAGGGGGAGGGGGCCGTCCGGCCGTTTATCTCAGCACCACCGATCTCGGTCCGGCCGATGTCGGCACCTACCGGGTGACGGGTCGTGACTGGGGCGGAGTCGCCATTTTGGATGGTCGAATTCTCGCGGCCGTCAGCGGCTACGAGTCCGGCACTACCTCCCGGCTGGATCAGTATGTCATCCGGGAGGGAGCGCTCGTGGATCGCGGGGAGACTGATCTGGGATCCGGATCGGCGGGCCCGGTGGCCGTGGCGGATGTGACCGGAGATGGCGCAGAGGAAGTGTTCGTCGGAATGAGGTTTCTCCCCGACCGGTACCCGGAATCCGTGCCCTCCCGTCTGCTGAGGCGGGACGGAGAGTCTTGGGCCCTGATGGCTGAACTGCCTGCAGGCCTGGCTACGGGAGCTGCGTTCGCGGACATGGACGGAGACGGCGATCAGGATCTCGCGGTATCCGCCGAATGGGGCTCCGTGGCGGTCTATGAAAACGATGGATCGGGAGCCTTCACCGACGTGTCCACTTCGCTCGGATTCTCCGCCGCCGCGGGTCTCTGGCGAAGCGCCACCTGGGCCGACCTCGACAATGACGGACGCCCCGACCTGATTGCCACAAACTGGGGCTGGAACTCGCTCTGGGGACGGGTCGGCGCCCCCGAAGGCGCTCGTCGCGGCCCGCGGCTGTACTGGGGTGATTTCGACCGGAATGGATCCGTCGACCCCGTCGAGGCCGAGTACGTGCCCACGCTGGACGGCTGGGCGCCCACCATGAAACTGATGGACCTCGTACGGGGTCTGCGATACGTGACCAGACGGGTGTCGAATGCCCAGAGCTATGCCCAGATGACGCTCGAGGAAGTGTTGGGGCCACCCGTGGAAGATGCTCCCTTTGTCGAACTGACGCAGCTGGGTCATACCGTCTGGATGAATCGTCCAGGCGGCTTCGAGCCCATCCTCCTCCCTGATCCGACCCAGTGGGCGCCCGCATCGGACGTGGCCGCGACCGATGTTGACGGTGACGGAATTCTGGACCTCGTCCTGTCCCAAAACTTTTTCGGGGTTCTGCCGGAGGACGCAACCCGGCAGGACGCCGGAAGCGGTCAGATTCTGCTGGGTCTTGGCGACGGTACGTTTGAGGTCTCGCAGTTTACCCTGGGTTTGTATGGAGACGGTCGCGCGATGATCAACGTGGATCTGGATGGTGACGGTGTGGACGAACTGCTGGCGACCCAGAACGGGGCCTCTGCCTACGTATTCAGGCTGGCTCCAGGGCTGGCTCTCCGGACGGGCCGATGACGGGGCCGGCAATCCGGCTCACGGCCCTGGGCCTCGAAGTGCTGCGGCTCGGCCTGGAGCGACTCGCCGGGCTGCGACTCGCCGCCCTCGGCCTCGCCGCCCTCGGCCTCACCGCCTGCACCGGGGGATCCGTGGTCCAGCCTGCCGAATGGACCGAGGGCCCCGGCTATCGCTCTCGGGAGTTGTCCGTTCGCGGCCACGAAGCCGGCTTCCGGTCCGTGGCGGAAAGTGGACTCGATTTCGTGAACGTCCTCTCGGACGAGGGTATCGTGCAGAACCGGCATCGCATGAACGGGTCTGGCGTCGCCGTCGGCGACGTGGATGGCGATGGGCGGCCGGATG
The DNA here is from genome assembly GCA_029262855.1 of Bacteroidota bacterium. Classification (GTDB taxonomy): domain Bacteria; phylum Bacteroidota; class Rhodothermia; order Rhodothermales; family UBA10348; genus JABDJZ01. The sequence goes on from JAJCYP010000030.1 coordinate 165,034, forward strand.
TTTTTTTCGCCGCCATGGAGTCGCAGCCTTCCCTGTACCGCAACCTCGGCAACTGGCAATTTGAGAATGCCACCGTCGCTGCTGGCCTGACGGGCGCGCCGAACTACAGCACCGGCGCTGTCTTCGCGGATGTCGATGGGGATGCGGATCTGGACCTCTTTGTCACGGCCATGACCGCGCCCAACCAACTCTGGCTGAATGACGGCGCGGGCACGTTCTCGCTGGCGGACGCCGGCGTCGGCTCGAACAGGGGCAGCATGTCCGCCGCATTTGCGGACACGGACGGTGACGGCGACCTGGACCTCTACGTGACGAACTACAAGCGGATCGCGGCGCGCGATTCTCTCTCCCCGGACCGTCTGCTGTTCGACGCCCTGGTGGGCCCCGGCGGGATGGTGATTCCTGAGATGAAGGACCACTATCGGATCGAGGAGCGCGATGGGCGACCCCTGCGTCTGGAGCTCGGCGAAGAGGATCAGTACTACCTGAACCGCGGCGACGGCACCTTCGAGTCGGCCCCCATCCCGGGTGTGGGTCGTGACTGGGGTCTCGGGGTGCGCATGCAGGATCTTTCCGGAGACGGCGTGCCCGATCTCTACGTGGCCAACGACTTCGAGAGCCCCGATTATTTTCTCCTGGGCGACGGGCAGGGCGGCTGGATGCACGCTGCCCCGATGGTGGGGCACTCACCCAACTCCAGCATGTCTGTCGCGGTGGCGGACGTCGACCACAATGGCATCCTGGACCTGTTTGTCCCGGACATGCGCAGTCCGGACCCGATGCGGAGCCGCTTCCAGGCGGGCACGGCAGCGCCTCCCGACCCGGCAGGCGTTCCCCAGTACATGCAGAACGCGCTCTACCTGGGAGGGGATGCCTGGGCGGGCGGCAGCCTGCGGGAGCGG
>JAJCYP010000031.1 GCA_029262855.1 Bacteroidota bacterium
CAGCTGGATGATCCGATTGGGACGAAGGAATCGATCCGGCGCGACCTCCGGAGGCCCGTATCCGAAATCCGCGAGTGCGTCAGTAAGTCGGGTTGCGTTTTCGGCCGCACGCGAGATGAAGAGGTCAAGGTCATCAGTAAAACGCGGCCGGGCGTGGATCGCAACGGCGTACCCGCCGACCACCAGATACCGAACCTCATGGGCGTTCAACGATGCGAACAGATCCTCGAAGTCCCTCGACTCGGTCATTCTCGTCTCCGTTCAATTTTTCCCACGAGCGGCGAATGGCCTGAAGGCCGTCGAGCCGCTCTTCAATGGTCTTGCTTGCCCAGAACGCCAAGTCGCGAGACTCCTGATCCGGATCGTTGAGACTGTATTCCTTGATGGTCGGCATGGTTCTCGAACGACGGCGGCCCGTCGGTGGTTCGCGCCTACTCTCACCGGAGGACGTCTCTGATCGTTGCATCCGCCCAGCGAGGCGAATACCATTCGGTTCCACCGATTCCCTTATCGCCATGATGCACCGTCTTGCAGCCCCCCTCCTGACACTACTTCTGGCCGCGGTCGCCATCCTGACCCCAGAGGTGGCCCAGGCTCAATCGGAGACCGGCCTCACGGTGCAGGTCACCGTCGACTCCTCCGTCCATGAGGCACCGATCGATGGGCGCGTTCTACTGATGTTCGCCAAGAACGACCGCCGGGAGCCCCGATTTCAGGCGGGGGCCGGCGTCTCGGCGATTCAGATCATGGGGAAGGACGTCGATGGGCTACGGGCGGGCCAGCAAGTGACTTTCGACAGTTCGGTCTTCGGCTATCCAATAAAAAGCCTGGATGACCTTCAGCCGGGCCGGTACTACGTGCAGGCCGGTGTGCACCTGTACCAGACCTACAATCTATCGACGGGTCACACGGTCCAACTCCCTCCTGCCCGGGGCGCTGGACAGAACTGGCGGCGTGAGCCCGGCAATCTCTTCAGCGAGCCCCAATGGATCGAAGTCGAGGGTGGACCGCAAACGATTGACCTCCTCGTCAACCAGGTGAACCCGGCGATTGAAGAGCCGGAGGACACGGAGTACATCCGCCACGTGCGGATCCGATCCGAACTCCTGTCCAAGTTCTGGGGCACGGACGTGTACCTCGGCGCACACGTACTCGTGCCCTACGGATTCGATGAGCACCCGGAGGCCCGCTATCCACTCATGGTATTTCACGGTCATTGGCCGAGTGATTTCGGCGGGTTTCGGACAGAACCACCCGATGCGGATATGGAGCCGGACTTCAGCGAGCGCTTTCAGCTCGCCGGCTACAACCGGATTCAGCAGCAGGAGGCCTACGACTTCTACACGCAGTGGGTCAGCGATGACTTTCCGCGCTACCTGGCCATCGAGATCCAACACGACAATCCGTACTACGACGACTCCTATGCAGTCAATTCAGCCAGCATCGGGCCGTACGGTAATGCCATCAACTACGAGCTGATCCCGTACATCGAGGAGCAGTTCCGTGGGATTGGCGAGGGCTGGGCGCGCTTCACCTACGGCGGCTCAACCGGTGGCTGGGAGGCGCTGGCCGTGCAGCTGTTCTACCCTGACTTCTTCAACGGTGCGTTCGCAGCCTGCCCCGACCCGGTCGACTTCAGGGAGTTCGTTCAGGTGAATATCTACGAGGACGAGAACGCCTACTACTACCCTGCCGACTTTCGGATGGTCGAGCGCCCCGGCCATCGCGATTACCTGGGACACATACAGGGCTCAGTGCGAGACTACAACCTCTACGAACTTGCGCTTGGGACCAACGGTCGAAGCGGAGACCAGTGGGACATCTGGCAGGCTGTCTATTCGCCGATGGGCCCTGACGGCTATCCGATGCCGATCTGGGACAAGCTGACAGGCGAAATCGATGGCGATGTGGCCGCCTACTGGCGAGAGCACTTCGACCTGGTACACATCATGCGGCGCGACTGGGCCACGCTGGGCCCCAAGGTGCAGGGCAAGATCCACCTGTACGCCGGCGACATGGACAACTACTACCTGAACAACGCCGTGTATCTGGCCGAGGAGTTCCTGGAGAGCACCACGGAGCCCTACTACGGGGGTGTGGTAGACTACGGCGACCGGGCCGAGCACTGCTGGAATGGCGATCAGGAGAACCCGAATGCCATCAGCCGGCTGCGCTACAACACGCGGTACCTGCCGATCATCCTGGATCGCATTGAGAAGACCGCACCTCCCGGCGCCGATGTGACGAGCTGGCGGTATTGATAATGCCGATTACGAGAAAACGAGTCAGCTACCTCATCATTTGCCTGGCGGTAGTCGTTGTAGCTATCGCCCTCGCACCGAAGCTCATCGGCCTCATTGTGCAGGGACGGACCCAGCCCCAAGGCGAGACCAATCTCCGCTTCACTGAGGTGGAGACCGACTTCAGCCATCGGTTCGATGCCGACGAGGCCCTGCCGTTCATGGCCCTGGCCGCCCTTGATGTGGACGGCGATGGCATCGACGAGGTATTTGTCGGTGGCGGCTTCGGGCAGCCTGACGCGCTGTTGAGATACGCGAATGGCGAGTTTGTGACCACTTCCGAAGCAGGGTCCTTCTACAAGGCATCCGGCGAGGTGTCGTACGGAGCTGGATCCCTCGATCTGGATGGCGATGGCGATGTGGATCTCATCGTCGCGCGCGACACCGGCCTGTATCTGTTCGAGAATCGCGACGGCTCGTTTGCAGGCAGCATCATCGACTTCCCTCTCGATCCACAATCGATGCCCCTGAGCGTTTCGTTTGGAGACATTAACAAGGATGGTTTCGCAGATCTCTTCGTGTCCAACTACATCCGCCCGGAGTTCGTGGAGGGCGAGACCATTTTCAATCAGGAGTACGGCGGGATCAGCAACCTCCTCCTGAACAACGGTGACAACACCTTCGCGGACATCACGCGCTCTTCGGGACTCTATGTCCAGCACAACACGTTCACAGCTGCCTTCGTAGACCTCGACAATGATGGATGGAGCGACCTGATTGTGGCTCATGACACGGGGATGCCCAGGGTCTATCGCAACAACGGTGATCTGACATTCACCGACGTCGAACTCCCCGTGACCTTCAGCTACCCGATGGGGATTGCCGTCAGCGATTACAACAACGACGGCTTGATGGACATCTACTTCAGCAATGTGGGCAAAACGCTCCCCGACTTTCTGCTGCGAGGAGACCTTCGAAAGGACCAGACACTGAATAAGGATTACATCCTGCTCCAAAACAATGGGGACTTCCGCTTCACGGATGCGGCCGCAGACCTGAACGCGGACAACTACGGATTTGGATGGGGTCTGGTGTCCTTCGACTTCAACAACGACACGCTGGCGGACTATCTCATCACCCAGAATTACATCCGGTTCCCAAAGGTCGAACTCCTGGAGCTGTATCCGGGCAACCTGCTCCAGCAATACCCCGAAGGCGGATTCAAACCCGTCGAAAAAGTGGCCGGTATCGAGAACAAACTGTTCGGGGTGACCACCATCGTGTCTGACTTCAATGAGGACGGATGGCCAGACGCGGTGATCGGCAATCTGAACGGTGACCTTCGGGCGTTCCTCAACGACGGAGGCGACAACAACTGGCTCAAGGTTCGCCTGCCGGATGCCCCCTCATCCATCGGCGCCCGCGTTCGCCTCACGACCTCTGACGGCGCCACCTACTTCAATCAATTCTACACGAGCGAAGGCCTTGGCTCAGATCAGACCTCCGATCTGTTTTTCGGACTCGGGAGCAGCGAGAGCCTGGCGGAGCTGGAAGTGGCCTACCAGAACGGCGACACCCTCCGCATTCCGAACCCGGCGATCAACTCCCTGATTCATGCCCGATAGCACCGTCTACAATAGACTGCTCTGGACCGGACTCGCAGGCCTCGCTGCGGCTCTTCTGGTCGGAATCGGGGAGTTCACGTTCCAGTTTTCAACCTCCGGGGGCTACGAAGAAGCGGGCTACCGGTATTTCGCCGATGTCTCCGTTGGGCGACTCACTTTCGGGCATTTCCTGAGTACGCTCGCCGCGCCCCTGTACGTGGTCGGGTATTGGCACCTCGGGCAGATGTTTGTTCAGGGCGGCAGCAAGCGGTCCGGCTGGGCCATCACCCTGGTCGGCGCCTATGCCTTTGTGGTGGGAAACGCCTGGCTGGGCGGACGGGTCTTTTTGGCGTTGACGGCACACCAGATCGCGGCTGCATCGGACCCCGGAGTAGTTGGCCAACTCAACACCCTGCTGTCGGATTTTGGAGCGCATAACGAGCCGCTGGTGAACGCCCTCCGAATAGCGATGGCCGTTGTTTCCATCATCTGGGTCAAGCAAATAGTCTCCGGCCACTCACTCTACCCGAAATGGGCCGCCATCTTTAGTCCCGCCCTCTTGCTGGCGGCAATCTTCGCGTCCTACTTCCTGATTCCAGCGGTCGGTGTCTGGCTGCTGCCGGCCGCGATGAACCTGGTCCATTTTGTGGTATTCGGGATCTCCCTGTATGCACTGACCCAGACTCGGCGGAATCAGGGTGGATAGGACCCGAAGCATCTCACTTGCGCTTCGCGTCCTGCTCTTCGCACTCATGGGTTTGGGCTGGATCGGTGGGCTTCTGGTGTCCATCGACACCATCACCGGCGCCGACGCCTGTCCAGAGATAGGCTTCGTTCCGGCCTGCTACGTCGTGCTGCTCGGCTACTCTCTGATGTTGGTTTCGGCTGCCCTCCCGCGCTGGCGGTGGGGCAAGTGGCTGTTCGTTTCAGGAGCAACACCGGTCGCGCTACTGGCTGTCTTTGGGTCGGTCTCGGAGCTGCTCGTTGGCGAAACCTGTCCTCGTTCGGAATCCGGCGTGCCGCTTTGCTATGTCTCGCTCGCGCTGGTGGCCGTGATTGTGGCGCTCTACTGGCGATGCTCTCGGAAGTCAAGCTTCTCAAACGCGCGACTTTTCCAGGGCGTGAACCCACCATTCCGGTCATGGGTGAGGAGGTAGACCGCCCAACCTTCGCGATTGGCAAGCTCCAGCGCATCCTCGGGCGATAGAACGCCAAGCGCCGTGGCCAGCGCGTCTGCCTCGGCTGCCGTTGGACGGATTACGGACACGGAGGCCGTGCGACGAGCCACCGGCTCGCCCGAACGCGGGTCGAACGTATGGCTGATAATCTGTCCGTCGACCTTCCGGAAACTGCGATAGTCACCCGAGGTCGCGAGCGCTCCCCCGGCAGCGGACGGCTTGAGGACGGCGTGGAGATGCCGGGCGTCGCGCAGGGGCTCTTCAATTGCGAGGGTCCAGGGTGCGCCCTTCCCTTTCTCGCCACGAACGCGGATCTCGCCGCCCACTTCGACCATGTAGTTGGTGACCCCCAGACGCTCGAGCGCCTCGGCCACCTTGTCCACTCCGTATCCCTTGGCGATGCCCCCGAAATCAAGCTCCACGTCCGGGATGCGCTTGGTCATGGTCATCGACTTCCGGTCAAACTCTATCAGCTCGATGCCGACGCGGTTCCGAATGGCCGACAGTTCCTCTTCACCAGGCCTCTCTTCCGAGGCGTTTGAGCCAAACCCGAAGGCGCCAATGAGCGGGCGCACGGTAGGGTCAAACGCTCCGGCGGTTTTCGAGTTGATCTCGATGGCGAGACCCAGAACTTCGGCGAAGGCTTCCGAGAGCGCATGGGGCACACCCGCTTCGGCGCGATTCAGTCTGCTGATCTCGCTGTCAGGCTCCCAGGTCGACATCGACTTGACGACGTCGTCAAGGGCTGCCCGAACCGCGGAGGCTGCCAGTTCGTCGGCGTTTGGGCCTGGAGAGGTGTACTTCACCGAGAAGGTGGTGCCCATCGTCAGGCCTGCGATCGAGGTGACATCCGGCGCCGCCTCTGGCGTCAGGCGCCACCACCCGATAGCGATTATGGCAAGGACGAGGGCTACAATCGCGGCTCGTCGGTATTGGGTCGAGGAGGTTTCCATGTAGTCAACTGTCGGTGTCGTCGCGTTTGGCTAGCCGCGAAAGCTTCTGATCCTGGGCCAGATGCTCCTCGCAAATGCCACCAGGGCCACTGCCTGTAGCACACGGGCCAGGAGAGAAATCTCACCCGGCCACCCCGCCAGCGGCACGAGCCCTACCGTCCAGAGCCCTGCGTTCAGCAAGAGGCCCGCTACCCAGGGCAAGCGGGTCGGCATTCGCTCCGGAGTCCGGGGCAGAATCCACCAGGCCACCCCAAAGGCCAGTTGAATCACGAAGCCAAACAGCAGGATTTCAACATGCAGCGGTCGCAGTATCCAGATCCATGCTGGCACTGCCACCCCCTTCCCGACGAGCAGGACTGCGCCAAGGGTCGCCCCGAGCGCAAGATGCACCAGCGACAGTCTGACCAGCCACACGGAAACCCTGGGCATGGCTACTTCACCTTTACCCGCGGCCACAGGTGAACGACGAATGCCAAGCACCCCGCCCACTGGAGAAAGGCCGAGAGTATTACAGCCCAGGCGAACCCGGCGTCCGCCGCAAACGGCTCGGACGCCAGTCTGAGCAGTAGCCCGGAATTGAGCATCGCGTACCCCGCCCAGGCCAACGGGACGCTGCCGTGGGGACGTTCGCGGGAATACCGGGGAAAAAGCCAGTGGGCTACGCCGAAGATCAACTGCGACAACCACCCCACCACGAGAAGGTGTACCTGTGAGGGCGCCGCCGTTGCCAGCTCAGGAAACGTGTGGAGGCCCGGCGGGGTCAGGAGCATCCCGATCATCAGCGCCACCACCAGGTAACCCAGTGCGGTCTTGATTATGATCCGCGATAGTGTGGGCATGCCGACTATTCGGCCGGCGGTTCGGGCAGGGTGTAGGTCCTCCCCGCATTCTCCTCCTGCAGGTACTCCAACAGAGGCTCGAAGTAGGCCACCATCGGCTCGGCGCTCAGTCCGCCTCCCGTCGAAGCTTGGAGAAGCTCTCGCCAGTCCACCGTGGCACCCGGCGAGAGTATGCTCCGCAGGAAATCGCCGACCGCTTCAGAGCCGTAGTAGTTGGTCTCGTGCGGATCCTGACCGAGGATATTTCGGGCGATGTGATCGTGGATCTGGAACAGGATCAGCTGACTGATGGCGTAGTCGTAGTATTGAGCGGCATCGTTGATGACGTGTGTCTTGGTGGCCGCGTCTGCCGAGTCGTCGGGTCTCGGCCCCGGCGGCGCTATCCCCTGGTACGCGGCCGCGTACTCCCACCAGCGATCGTTGAATTCGTCGGCCGACAGCCCGCCCGCATAGAGATCCCGCTCGAAGCGCATCATCGTCCCGGTACTGAACGGAATGAAGACCACGTAATTGAGTGCTTCCTTCAGCAACGACTGAACGCCCGCCGGCGCAACGTCTTCGGGAAGGAGTCCCACCTCCTGCAGGAATGGCTGCTGTAACGCCGCGAGTCCGAGCAGGCTGCCCACGGCCTCATGGAACCCGCGATTGGCTCCCCCGCGCAGGAGAATCGGCACATCCGGGTTCGTGTAGGACATGTAGTAGTAGATGTGTCCCAGCTCGTGGTGGCTGGTCTCATACCAGCCCGCGTTGTTCTCCACGCTCATCAGGGACCGGACATCCTGCTCAAGGTCCATGTGCCAGGCTGACGCGTGGTTATTCTTGCGATACGGTGCGTCAGGTGGGGCGGGATAGAGACTGGACCGATCGTAGAAACTCTGGGGAAGCTCCGGAAAGCCCATAGACACGTAGAAGCGCTCCGACTGCCGCACCACGTCTTCGGCCGTCCAGTCCGCCAGGCCGGCGTCGATGTCGGCGCCTTCCACCGTGACCAGCGAACCCCAGTCCTGACCCCACCTATTGGGGAGCCAGTGGGCGGGCAGCAGATCTGGCACCTCAGCTGCCCCGTAGCGCTCGGCCAGATGGTACCGGGCCCAGGTGTGGATCTCGCGATAGAGCGGATAGAGCTCTCGGGCCACCTGCGCCATGAGTGCCGACATCTCGGCCTCAGTCATCCCGTAGTCAGAGACCTGATAGGTGAAGTAGTCGTCGTATCCCAGTGCTTGGACCGTCTCGTTCCGGAGATCCCGGACATCCGCCAGGCCATCCTTCAGGACAGCGCCCACGGCCTTGCTTGCCTCCCAAGCGGCCAGGCGTTCCGGCAGCCGGTCGGACTCCCGCAGGATGCCATCTATCTCGTTCGGGGTCACCGAAGTCCCATCGATCTGGAAATCGAATCCAAAAAGGCGCTCGGTCAGTTCAGTCTCCAGGGCGATGCGCTCCTTCACGATCTCCGGGACGGTCTGAGGATTGTTGGCGGCCGCATAGAGAACGGCCTCGAACTGACGGACCTGCAGTGGATCCAGTTCATCCGAGCGATCCAACCACGAACGCGCGGCCTCGATGTTGGCTTCGCTTCCCGTGAACGCGGCATAGGCTTCGTTGGCCCGGTTGGCCTCCCAGGAGGCAAGCGTATCGCCTTCGGCAATGCGGGTATTCAACGTCCACTCGGCCTCGGCGGCGGCGTACGAGAGCTCCTGGTATCGAGCGGAATAGGCGTCCAAGAACTCCTGCGCCCCGGGCGATTCGTCCGATTGGCCGCAGCCGGTCAGAAGGATGAGAACGACGGCAAGGATGCGGCGCATGGTCCAGTACGGCTTGGTGGAGCCGATAATGTGGGACTTGGTTCGGTTCGCCGAGTGAAGGCCGGGCGAATCCGCGACAAAACGCTGCTCGGCCTGGACGATGTCTTAGTAGGCCGAATAGCTCTCCAGAATCGGGAGCGCCTCGGTGAGTTCGTCCTGGGTGCAGTGCTGGTGCGCCAGGGGAAACACCACATTGTCCTCACGGAAGATGTGGAGGCGCAACAATTCCACCAGCGTCTTGCCCTGCTCGACGGCCGCCTCGAACACGATGGCGCGCGAGGTGTCGTCGGGTAACCTGGACGCCATTCCGAAGAAACTGAACGACACCGACGCCATCTGCATGAGTTGGATGTGGTCGTCCTCAAGCATGTCGATCGCCGTCTTCGGAAACGGCCCGGTACTGTGGGCTCCCTTCTCCAGCAGGTGCGGCTGAAGCAGCGGAAAAAGAACCTTTTCCTCCTTCAGATTGTGCTTGACAATGCTGCCGTCGAGGAACTCGTAGAACTCCTTCAGTCCGTCCAGGGCTTCCCGGCTGGGACCCTCCTCGCGCAGACCGTTCAAGACAGCCTCGAACTTGTTCACCTTCTCCTCGCAGGCCCGGTGCTCCTCCATGAACCGCTGAAGGAGCGGATGGATATCCTCATACGGGATGGTGTCAGTTTCGGGTGGATCAAAGGCGTCCGGCGGATCCATCGGCGAGTACTCCGGCTGGTCCGTTTTGACCGCGTTTACGTCCAGCGGATCGATCGTCTTCAGTTCCTTGAGCGGAATCATGGTCACATTCGGTTGAAATCGGGCCGCAGCCTGCTAGCACGCGACGCCGGAATTCTTCCGGTCGTAGTAGTACCAATTCAGGCCCAGACATATAACGTAGTAGATGGCGAACCCGTAGAGCGCATACTCGGCATGGCCGGCCCCGATCTGCTGCCCGAACACCCGGGGGATAATGAAGGCCCCGTAGGCCGCTACGGCGGAGGTCCAGCCCAGTACAGGACCTGCCTGGGACGGCTTGAAGATGTAGGGCACGCTGCGGAAGGTCGAGCCGTTGCCAATCCCCGTGGTCACGAACAAAATCAAGAAGAGGATCAGGAAGGGTAGGAAGAAGTCTTCGGGCGCCGTGCTCTCGCGCGCCTGAACCACAAAATAGGCCACGCCGAGCGCGGCAATGATCATGGCGACGGTGGTCCAGTGGGTGACCTTGGATCCACTGCCCACCCTGTCAGAGACCCAGCCTCCCACCGGGCGCACCAACGAACCCACGAGCGGGCCGAGCCACGCGTACATGAAGGGATTCGGAGCGTTCGGATTGAGGGTCCCATCTTGGAGCGTTCCGAATACATCCTGGATCAGCTTGGGGAACGCCGCCGAATAACCAATAAAGGACCCGAACGTCATCGTGTAGATGATGGTCATGATCCAATTGTGCTTGTTGCCGAAAATGGCAAACTGCTTGTTCAGGTTCTCCTTCAGTTCACCGGGTGACAGGTACTTCATGAGCACAACCGTCAGTACGATCGTGATCGGAAGCACCAGCCACATATTCCAGCCCAGGCCCAGCAGCAGATAGAGTCCGACTCCCGCTGCCACGACTCCCAGACCGACCAGAAACAAGGTCTTCAACAGAGAGGCGGCTGTCTGATGGGACTTTGGCGAAACGTGCGCCAGGTTGTTCATGCCGAACCAGGCGGCAATGGCAGCGATTGCAATGAGCGGCACCCAAATGAAACCAGCGTTCTGGATCCACACCAGTGTCCCAGCTGCTGCATCACCCACGGCCTCCGGAAGCGGAATGCCTGCACCACCCAGAGCACCGAAAACGGCGAATCCCATCACGAAGGGCACAAGTACCTGCATGACGCTGACGCCCAGATTGCCGAGACCCGCGTTCAGTCCAAGCGACGAACCCTGCACCCGTTTCGGAAAGAAGAAGCTGATGTTGGACATCGAGGACGCGAAGTTGCCGCCCCCGAATCCAGACAGCGCCGCCAGGATGGCAAACGTCAAATACGGCGTGGTTGGATCCTTGAGCGCAACCCCGACACCCATCGTCGGGATCAAGAGCAACGCGGTCGTTGCAAAAACGACATTCCGTCCACCACCTACTGCGATCAGGAAGGAATTCGGGATTCGGAGTGTTGCACCGGCCAGACCTGCGATGGCCGGCAGCGTATAGAGCAGCGCGGTGTGGGCCGCCGGGTCGGGATCGAAGCGGAAGCCCAGGCGCTCCATCTGGACTATGATGATGCTCCACATCAGCCATACGGCAAAACCCAGGAGCAGGCAGGGAATCGAAATCCAGAGATTCCGCTTGGCGATCCGGCTTCCGGTGGAGTCCCAGAAGGCCGGGTCTTCCACATTCCAGTCCTTCAGGCTAGCCATGCTGTTCTCGGGTTGGTGGGAGTTATCGACGCTCTGGGGTTTGGCTCTAGCTGGTTGACTGACCGGATACGCGCTCGATGCGGCGGAAGTGCTCCGGGTCGCGCTCGCGCTCCATGGACCGTACCACGTGGTGCAGCCACAACAGGCATGTGAGGGACAAAACGAACATGAACATCCAGGCGCTCGTCCACAGCCCTGTGCCTTCAAGGAGATAGCCGAACAGGATGGGGCACACGAAGCCTCCAAGGCCGCCCAACACACCTACCATGCCGCCGACCACGCCCACCTCTTCGGGGAAGTAGTCAGGGATGTACTTGTAGACACCTGCCTTCCCGATTCCCCATATGCTGCCGATCAGAATCACTAGAACGGCGAACACCCAGACGTTCGCCTGGAAGTAGATGGTGGTCACACCCTTTGCCAGCAATTGGCGTTTGGATACCTGGTCGCCAACCTGGACCACCGACTCCTGCCAGACTTCCTTGGTCGGGAAGATGAGCATTCGTTCGTCGATATTATCCAGTTTGCCCTGCGGCTGGAGGAGCGGGTATTCCACGTCTCCCACCGTGATTCCGGATGGGGAGACGGCGGTCACCACGCCCGTACCTCTGGCCAGGATGCCCCGCCCCGGAGAGGTGATCTCCATCTGGGGGACGATGAGAAGAAAACTGATGACCACCGAGGCCCCGAAAACCCAGTACATCACCTTGCGGGCGCCCCACTTGTCCGACATCCAGCCTCCGAACGCCCGAATCACTCCCGAGGGGAAGCTGAAGAGCGCGGCAAGGAATCCGGCTGTGACCAGGGGAAGGGCATACACGTTCACGAAGTAGGGCACCAGCCACTGCGAGAACGCCACAAAACAACCGAAAACCAGGAAATAGAAGAGACCGAATCGCCAGACACGAACACTCTTCAGCGGCCTCAGGAGAGCCTTCAGGGTGGTGTCGGTCAGCTGGGGTTTCTTGTTCTCGGTGAAGAGCAGGAAGACAATGCCCGTCACGAGCAGCGCGACCGCGTAGATCTTGGGAAGCGTGCGCCAGCCTGCCAGATTGGTGCCGTTGTCTGTGAGCATGTTGAGCAGCGTCGGCGCCAACAGCGTCGTCAAGGCTGCACCGGCATTGCCCGCACCGAAGATACCCAGGGCCGTGCCCTGCCATTTCTTGGGGTACCAGACGGATGTAAACGCAATTCCGATGGCAAAACTGACGCCTGTCAGGCCGAATCCGAAGCTGGCCGCCGCGAACGTGGCGTAGCTGTTCGCGAAGGACAGCAGGTACATCGGAATCGCGCAAAACAGAAGCAGGATACCGTACACCGGCTTCCCGCCGTACTTCTCGGTGAGGATTCCGGCCGGGAGTCTGAAGATGGCTCCCGTCAGGACCGGGATTCCCATCAGCCACCCGTATTGGACGGGGCCCCAGTCGAAAACCTGATTGTCAACCAGGAAGGTCACGAGCACCCCGTTCAGCATCCACGCCGCAAAGCAGATGGTGAAAGCGAACGTGTTGAAGAAGAGGATCTTTCGGGACTTGCCGGTTACCGCATCCTGCATGGCGGGGAGTCTCTTGCTATGAGGATCAGGTGTTGCGCGGTCGGGTGACGGTCCAGCCTGACTCAGGGTCGCGGACCCTGTCCTTCCGCCAGTTCCAGATGACCAACTGGTAGGGGCGCCAGATATAGTGGAGGGGAACCACCAGCACGTGGACCAACCGCGAGAACGGAATGGCCAGGACGATCAGGAACGCGCCCACGATGTGGAGTTTGACTAGCCACGGCATCGCACTTACGGCGGCGATGTCCGGCTGGAAGGCAAAGATCGATCGTAGATACGGAGTCAGGGAGGCCGCGAACCACGAGGATCCCCATCGGAAATTCCACGCGATGAGGAGACCCAGGACTGTCTGGGCCATCAACAGCGAAAGAATCAATACATCCATGTAGCTGCTCACTGCCCGGATGCGTGCGCTGCCGACGCGCCGGATCATCAACATCGCCAGCCCCCAGAGAACAGAGAGCGCAAAAATGAAGGCGGCCACCTCGAGTACCAGAAGCCGAACCGGCTCACCATTCCACGCGAGTACGCTTCGCGGAAAGAGGAAAGCAATCAGGTGCCCTAGGAAGAGCATCATCACCCCCCAGTGAAATGGCATCGAGCCCCAGAAGAGTGTCCGCTTTTCCAGGAAGCCTGAGGAAAGCGACGAGTATTTGAATCTTGTGGCACGGTACCGGTAGATGGTTCCGCCCAGGAAGACGATGATCGCCACATAGGGAAGAGCCGTGAACAGGAAAGTGTCGAGCGGAGACATGGAGATGGAGTTCTATTGTGCTTCCAGGACGATCTCGGTGCCAATGTTGCGAAGGAAGTCGGACGTAGGTTTGGGCTGCGCCGGCTCCTCGATCTCAAAGTCGGCCGCGAGCACCATGAACAACGCCGCCACGGGCTGACGGTAGATTCCGCCATAGTCCTCGGACCGATCGATCCAAGTCTTGTGATGCTTCTCGTACACGTTCCGCTTCTTGGCCGCCTGATCGGGTTCGAACTCGCGGATCACCTTGCGTAGCGCAGGCCCGACAATTCGCGCGACCAGCTCGTCGCGGAGGGCTTCATCGGTCATGAGCGGCAGCAGCCGCAGGACGTTTGGCAGATGATCGGCCAGCTCGTGCCCACATGGATTTCCGACCAGGCGGTGCTCCTCGTTTAGATGCACCAGGACGGCTCCCCGTTTGTAGTCGTCTCCAAAGAGGACGTACCCCAAGTCAAGTGTGGTCACCGCCTGCACATCAAACGACCGGGTATACAACTCCTCGAGCGTGGCCTGGTCGGCCGTTGATGCGAACTCCGTGAACGGCTTCAACTCGGCGGCGGCCTCAGGGTAGAGCTCTTCGAGAAGGCGCTGCGCCGCCTGGACACGCCCGGGAAACGTCGCATCCGGGTATCGAAAAAGCTCCGCCAGGACGGGATAGTGTTTCAGTTTGTTGTTCATATCAGTTTCCGCGCGCGGGCTGCTCACGGAACCCAAATCCGACCGAACCCTTGGCGTCACCCGTAAAGTCCAGCATCTCGATCGCCTGCTCCCGGTGTGCTGGTGGAATGACGAAACGCTGATCGAACCGGGCCAGCGTACTCAACGTGTAGATCTCATCGGCCTGTTCAGGGGTGAGGTTTACATCCGCCAGCGTGGCCTTGACCTTGGCGGGCTTCATGTCGCCCACCGTCACATCGCGCCGATGGATCCGAACGGCCATCAACTTCTTCAAGACCTCCGTCACCCGCGCTCCGTCACCGGCACCAAACATGTTGGCCATGTACTGAATCGGGAAACGCACCTGGTCTATCGTTCCCCACAGCTCCTCGGTGGAGGTATTGTAGAGCCAGTCGTCTTCCCACTTCTTGGCCATCGGCGCCATTTTGGACTTCTGATCGGCGGCCCTGGCCTCGCTGACCGATGCCATGACGGGCAGAAGCGGCGGCACGTAGAACAGCATCGGAAGCGTGCGGAACTCGGGGTGCAGCGGCAGCGCCATCCCCCACTCTTTCACGAACCGATACACGGGTGATAGCTGTGCCGACTTGATCGTTGAGTCCGAAACCCCGTTGGCCTTGGCCGCGGCGATGATCTCCGGATCAAAGGGATCCAGAAGCATATCCAGCTGCCGGTCCACCAGTTCGTCCTCGGGGGCCGACGCCGCTTCCTGAATCCGGTCCGCGTCGTAGAGCATGACGCCCAGATACCGGATGCGACCCACACATGAGTGCATACACGCCGGGGCGTGTCCTGCCTCGAGGCGTGGATAACACAGAATGCACTTCTCCGACTTGCCTGTCGACCAGTTGTAGTAGGACTTCTTGTAGGGACATGCAGTGACGCACATGCGCCAAGCGCGACACACCTTCTGATTGATCAGAACGACCCCATCCTCACCCCGCTTGTAGATGGCGCCAGAAGGGCAGCTGGCCACACAGGCCGGATTGAGACAGTGGTTGCAGATTCTGGGCAGGTAGAAGAAGGCCATCTTCTCCAGTTGGAACATCGCTTCCTGCTCTGCCGGGGTCAGGTTGGCCAGGTTCGGATCCCGCCTAGCGAAGTCCGGCGTGCCGCTGAGGTCATCGTCCCAGTTCGGTCCCATCTTGATGTCGATGGGCTTGCCGGTGATCATGGAAACCGGCCTGGCCGTTGGCTGGTCGTCCTGAGCCGGCGACTCGATCAGATCGAGGTACTTGTAGGTAAACGGCTCGTAGTAGTCGTCGATTACCGGGAGATGCGGGTTGTGGAAGATGTTCAGCAGGCCGCGGAGTTTTCCGGCTCCGCGCAGCGTGATGTCCTGGCCCCGAGTCTTCCAGCCGCCCTTGTAGACGTCCTGGTCCTCCCACTTGGTGGGATAACCCGTCCCGGGTTTCGTCTCGACGTTGTTCCACCACATGTACTCGGCGCCCTTCCGATCCGTCCAGATGTTCTTGCAGGCCACAGAACAAGTGTGGCAGCCTATACACTTGTCCAGGTGGAACATCATGGAGATTTGTGCTCGGATGTCCATGGCGGTCAGTTCTGATTCAGTTGTTGCTTGGAGACGACTTGCTTGGAAAGCGACACAGCGCTCGGCTAGAAAACCACCTTGTCCATCTTCTTGATCACGACGTGCGTGTCCCGGTTCACGGCGGTGGGGCCCCAGTAGTTGAAGTGGTACGTGAACTGGCCGTACCCACCGGCCAAGAGGTTCGGCTTCAGATGGATTCGGGTGAAGCTGTTGTGTCCACCGGCCCGTTTGTTGCCTCGTACCTGTGACTTTGGAACCGTCACCGTGCGCTCCGGCACGTGATAGACGATGCAGACGCCCCGCGGAATTCGCGTGCTCACCACAGCACGGGTGCAGAACACCCCATGGTCATTGAAGACCTCGACCCAGTCATTGTCCTTTATGCCGAGTTCCGCCGCGTCCTGCTCGCTGATCCAACATGGCTCACAACCACGCGAAAGCGTGAGCATGCGGAGATTGTCCATGTACGTGGAATGGATATGCCACTTGCCATGGGGCGTCAAGCAGTTGAACACCCGGGCTTCGTTTGCCTCCAGGGTCTCGCGCAAGTCGCCGTAGACTTCGGGCTTCGGCGAAGGCTTGTAGGTCGGCAGATTCTCTCCAAAGGCCAGATACATCTCGTGGTCCTGGTAGAAGTGCTGCCGGCCGGTCAGGGTCCGCCAGGGCACCAGCCGCTCGACGTTGTACGTGAAGGCAGAGTAGGCCCGCCCGTCGTGCATGAGGCCCGACCACAAGGGCGAGGTATTGTACCGCCTCGGCTGCGCTTGCAGGTCTGCGAAGTTGATCCGAACATCCCTGCTCCCGTGGCCGAGATCCGCCAGGGTCAGTCCCGTGCGTTTCTCCGCTTCCTCGTACGCTCGAACCGTCAACTCACCGTTGGTGAGCGAGGAAAGATGGAGCACCGCATTGGCCGCAGCCTTGTCTTCTCGGATGGAGGGGCGGACGGTGCCGTCCAGATTCTCCACGGGGAAATGAGGCGACGTGACCATCTCTTCAAACGTGTCGGCGCAGTCGTAGTGGTTCCCATGCGCGCCGAGTCCATTCTTTTGGATGTTGCCGCCCAGGGTCACGAATTTGTCGAATAGCTTGGTGTAGTCCCGGTCAACCACGGTAAGCTTGTGCATGGTCTTACCCGGGATGGCCTCGCACTCTCCCAGGTACCAATCCTTGACGGACGGCTGCGAAATTTCGGCCGCCGAATCGTGGGCCAGAGGGCTGGCAACGATGTCCTTCTGGGGCTCCGCCAGGTATTTCTTGGCCATCTCGGCCGTCGCCCTGGTTATCTCCTTGAAGATCTCCCAGTCCGACTTCGACTCCCAAACCGGCGCAATCGCGGCCGAGAGCGGGTGGATGAAGGAGTGCATATCGGTACTGTTCAGGTCATCCTTCTCGTACCAGGATGCAGCCGGGAGAACGATGTCCGAATACAACGCCGAAGAATCCATTCTGAAGTTGAGGTCCACCACCAGATCCATCTTCCCGGTAGGCGCGACATCGTGCCATTTGACCTCCTCGGTGGGCTCTTCGTGAATGTCCTTCCCGATGGCGTTCGAGTGCGTGCCCAGATAGTGTTTGAGCAGGTACTCGTGGCCCTTCATGCTTCCCATGATGGCGTTGCCGCGCCAGATGTACCAGGTCCGGGGGAAGTTCTCTTCCGCCTCGGGATCGGCAACCGCGTAGCCCAACTCTTTCGACTTGAGTTTCTTCAGAACGTAGGCCTCAATATCCGCGTCTGATTGGGCCCCGTTCTCAATCGCCTCCTGGCAGAGTTCGAGCGTATTCCGGTCGAACTGAGGATAGAACGGCATCCAGCCCATGCGGACCGCCTTATAGATCAGATCCGCGTGGTGACCACGTGTCCACTCGTTGTCTGGCGCGGCGTTGTACTTGGCAAAGTGCCCGTCGTAGCGGTACTGGCACGTGTTTATGTAATGCCAGATGGGCGCCTGCTGCAGACGCGGCGGCCCCTGCCAGTCCTTGGCAAAGGCGATGCTTCCCCACGAGTCCGACGGGGCCAGCTTCTCCTGACCCACGTAGTGGTTCAGGCCACCGCCGTTGCGTCCAACGCAGCCGCAAAGCATCAAGGCATTGATGGCGGCGCGGTAGATGAGATTGTTGTGGTACCAGTGGTTGATGCCGGCACCGATAATCACCGAGCACTTGCCCTCGGAGGCCTCGGCGGTCTGCGCCCACTCCCGAGCAAACTGGACCACGGTGGCTGCATCGACGCCCGTGAATACCTCCTGCCACGCGGGGGTGTAGGCCGCGTCCTTGTCGGTGTAGTCTGTTGGGTAGTCACCGGCCAGGCCACGCCCCACGCCGTACTGCGCCATCATCAGGTCGAACACGGTCGTGACCGCGACGCGGCCATCGGCCGTATCCACGTAGCGGACCGGCACGCCTCTTTTACTGGTAGAATCGAGGCCAAACTCCACGAACTGGACCTGAAGCACCTCGTCCTCCCGTCCCAGATAAGTCAGAACTGGATCGTAGGGCGCGTCCGATTCGGCGTCCTCGGCCTTCATGTTCCAATTGCCCTGACGCTTGTCCCAGCGATGCCCTGCGCTGCCCTTGGGCATCACCAGCTCACCGCTGGCAGCGTCCTCATTCAGGAATTTCCACTCGCCGTTCTCCGAACCTGCGTACTTGGCTACCCGATTGGCCCGCAGAAGCTTTCCTGGTTTGAGGCCGTCTCCATCGCGTTCCAACTCCACCAGGTAAGGGCAGTCGGAGTATTTCTTGAGGTAACCCTCGAAGTAGGGCGTGCGGTTTTCGTGGTGGAACTCCTTCAGGATGACGTGCGAAACCGCCATCCAGTACGCACCGTCGCTGCCGGCGTGCAGCGGGACCCATTGATCGGCGTACTTCGCTACCTGATTGAAATCGGGTGCAAAGACCACCGCCTTGGTGCCGTTGTGCCTGGCCTCCGCAAAGAAATGGCAATCCGGCGTTCGCGTCATGTTGAGGTTGGCCCCCATGACGGCGATGAATTTCGAATTGAACCAGTCGGCGCTTTCCGCGACGTCCGTCTGCTCGCCCCAGACTTCCGGCGAGGCCGGCGGAAGGTCGCAGTACCAGTCGTAGAAGCTGAGGTTGACCCCGCCAAAGAGCTGCAGGAATCGTGCTCCCGCGGCATAACTCATCATCGACATTGCGGGGATCGGCGAAAACCCTACCACACGGTCCGGCCCGTATTTGCGCGCCGTATACAGATTGGAAACGGCGGTCAGCTCGAGCGCCTCGTCCCAGTGCACTCGACGAAAGCCGCCCTTGCCCCGTGCTCGCTGGTACTTGCGCCGCTTCTGAGGATCGTTCTGGATCCGCTCCCACGCCTTCAGTGGATCCCCCGTGATTTCCTTTTCGCGCCGGTACAGATCAATGAGCGCGCCGCGAATGAGCGGATACTTGATCCGGAGCGGACTGTACAGGTACCAGGAGAACGAAATGCCGCGCTGGCATCCGCGAGGCTCGTACGGCGGTAGCGTGCCCTCGAGCAACGGGTAGTCCAGCTGCTGCGTCTCCCAAACCACAATCCCGTCCTTGACGTGGATCTGCCACGAACAACCTCCCGTGCAGTTCACGCCATGTGTGCTGCGGACCACTCGATCGTGCTGGAATCGATTCCGGTAGAACTCTTCCCACTGGCGGGTCTGAGGCGAGATGACATCCTGAATCCAACTCATATTACCTGGCGATCTTTGCGCGTCTTGATCTGACGACCGTAGATGTGGTAGTTGACGGTGTGCTTGGTATTGCGAATCCCAAGCAGCGAAAACAGCCCCAGAACAATCAGAACTCCCACCAGACCGTAGCCCGTCAGGGTCCTCCCATAGTCACGGTCCTCCTGGGTGAGGTGGACTTCGTCGGTCACCTGCAGGAAGGCGCTGATGGCAGCGGCCTCCTCCTCGGTGAGGGGTTTGCCTTCGAAGGCCGTCCGCATGGCTGGGAACGGTGGGCTCTTCATCATGGCCTCAACGCCCGGCCTTGTCAGCCGCGTCACGGCCGTGGTCAGGTCTTTGGCCAGACTCCCCCCGGTCATCACGGCATCTGTGCGGACGTTGTGACAGGAACTGCAGGCTGCGCCGCCGTTCTCGAACGGCATGCGTCCAACGAAAAGTGATTGACCCATATCGATTTGGGCCGTCGTCACCTCCGCGGGATCCACGACCTCGTCCACGACCGGGGGGTTACCGGCTGGACTATTCAGTGCAATGTGGGCCAGAATTTCTCGGACCTGATCATCCGTGAGCGGATGGTCGGGCATGATCATCCCGTTGTAGGCAGCGACCAGGCTCGATGCAGCGGTATCACCGGACGCAACCAACGACTGCGATGACTGCACGAAACTGATAAGCCAGGCTTCATCGCGACGATAGTGGACATTGGCAAGGTCCGGGCCGATCAGCCGCCCTCCTCCGATGGTGTGGCAAGCCACACACGTCTGGGTGAACAGCGACTCACCCGGACTCTGAGCGGCGACCGCCGTTGCGCCCACCACCAAGACCAAGAGAACCGTGAGATATGCGCGGTACATAATAGACTTACGACTCCATTATCCTGAATCAATCGTCATTGTAAGCGCACATGTGGGGTTATCGCAAGAATTTTATATCAAGTTCCTGCGCGGTTGGGCTGAGCGCGGAGGCACGATTCGGTGCTCGTCTTCGGGTACTCCAACGGAGGCTCGGAAAGGAACTCAGTGAGACAGGGCCTTGGCCTGCCTCGCTACCCAGTCTCCAATTCGATCGTCGGGTACCAGGCCCGTACCATCCGATTTGTATTCCAGCCCCTCAAGAACCTCAGCGTAGGGTCCGAATCCGGCGAGTCGGACTGGCACGACAATCACCTCGCGGCCCAGCTCACCCTCCGACATCACCCAGGCGCGAATCCTCGCTTCCGCCTCGGCCCGAGGTACATCCCAGTCCTCCCGGAGCGTTTCCACCGCCACGGAGGTAAATGCCCCCGTCGCACGCGTCGAGTCCGCCAGCCGATCCATTCGTTCCAGCCACCCATCGTTCTCGACCTCGGACCCCGCTCCGTGGGCTAGAAAGAGAACGGATGACAGGCTATCTGGTGTCTTGAGGGCCAAGGCCCGGTCCCGGAGAACACCACCCATCTCGGGAGCGTCCAGCAATCCCTCCCGAGATAGCCTGACAGGCACTGGTATCCCCAGCTGACGCATGTGCACCTCATGCATTCCGCTGTGGGGGCGAGAGTCAGACAGACCAAGGATGTATTCCGTTGCCTCCAGGAAGGACTGATGGGAAAGAAACAGTCGTACCACCGTTATCCGGTCAACTCCCCGGTTCAACAGAGAGTCGACCGCAGCCGCCATCGTCCTTGGATCAGCCATCCCGAATGCGATTGCCATTGGTACTTCGGGACCGAGTTTCGCGACAGACTGCTTCACGGCCGTGTTCCAATCCTCGGATCCACCATGGGCCATTATCATCACACCGTGTGCTGAATCTTGGGAGCTCGCCGCATCAGGTGTCGCGGCAACCGCCAGCAGAAAAGAGAGGGTTAGAGCCTGACGCATCGATGGGGTGGTTTCCGTGGGTACATGGCTTGGTGGACTCAATCTACCAATGCCGTCAGCCCGGCGATAGGCCTGCTTCAGGTGGAACCCGTTCAATCGCTCCTCAGCACCACCGACGGATCCGACCGCACCAGGTGACGAGCCTGTGATCCAACCGCAAGCCCCGCGGTCGCCAACACCAGCGCATACGCCATCGCGAACAGACCAGGTCCAAGCTGAAGGTGCCGGATCTCCCAGGGCGGCAGGCTGGTGAGGGCAGTGAAACCGGCAATGGTGACGACGGTCGCGATGACCGCAGCGATGATCAACATCGAAAGGAAGCGGCGATTCACGATGACGATCAGACTCGCAACCGAGGCTCCCAGCACCTTCCGGATGCTGACGTCTTTCAGCTGTTGGGCGATGTTCTGGGAGGCCAGACCAAACAGGCCCAGGCAGGCGATGGCCAGTGCCAGGCCGGCCAGGAAGGAGAACGCCTGAACCACGTTGCCATAGGACTGAAAATTGGCGTCGAAGACTTCCGTCTGGATCAGCGCATCGAAGGGCCGTTCGGGGAAGCTCTCCTTCCACGAGGAGCGCAGAACCGAGATGACCTCGCGGGGATCAACCCCGACCACTCGCATCGTAATGAAGCGAACCTCGGACTCAGCCGCACGAGTGAACACGACCGGCAAATCACTCTGCATGGGATAGACCAGGAAATCGCTCACGACTCCGACCACGCTTCGATCGGTACCATCGATCCGGAGCGTCTCTTCAAGCGGTTCCTCCCAACCTTGCTTCCGCACAAAGGCCTCGTTCACGAGCACGGACTGGCCAGCGTCTGCGATATAGTCGTCGTTGAATCCACGTCCGGCCGCGAGGGGAAGGCCCATCGTTTCGAGGTAGTTCGCTCCCACCGCGAACCGCCACGTGTCCTCCTCCTCTCCCCGGATGCGGACGCGAGCCCGCCCCGTGGCCACACCGAGGTGATCGACGGAATTGCTGATCGAAACGACATTTGCCCGCTGTCCGGCCGCGCCTGATACGACGGCCGCCTCTTCGTCTGAAGTCACACGGACCGTTACCACACCGTCCGCATCGTATCCCCACTCCTGACTCTGCATGTAGCGGCCATTCAGCGTCAGATACAGGCTGATAATGACGGTCAGGAAGGCCAGGGAGAATTGCGCCGTCAGCAGAGAGCTGGTGAGCCAACTCCTGCGGCCCAGGCGAATGCGCTGTCGCAGCACCTGTACGGGCTGGAATGAGGTGACGTAGAACGCCGGATATGACCCGGAAAGAAGGCCGACCACGGCGAGTAGGCCCAGAAGGAACAGCAGGAGTGGCCCCAGATCCGTGGCGACGAATACGATCTGGTTCACCATGACAGAGTTGAACAGGGGAATCAAAACGAGAAACGAGATGGCCGCGCCCAGAAGGAGCGACAGAAAGCAGAGAAACAGGTTCTCTCCCAGGAACTGGAACACGAGCTGGCTTCGAGAGCCGCCGACAACCTTTCGAACCCCGATCTCGCGCAACCGCCGACTCGCGGCGCCCAGAGAGATATTGATGTAGTTGAAGCACGACAGCGCCAGCATGAACACTGGAATTGCCAGCAGCATGAGGATGAACACCGGATGTGGCGAATCGATGATCCTGTTTCGAACCGCCCATGCGTTGGGATTCGGATCCTGCAGATTGTCCAGGCGAAATGACTCCACCGGATTCTCGCCGTCGGCCGCGTTGTGGACGCCCACGTAGCGCTGAAGCGCAGACTCAACATCCCCTCTGGAGACGCCCGACCTCAGCATCACAAACGTCGCCCCGGCGTCCGCCGTCCAATCAGAATACGTCTGATCCGCGATGCGATCGAGGTTCATCAGCACCGAGAATCGAACACCCGCGCTGGTGGCAAACGGCTCTGCCACCCCGGCCACGGTTGCAGAGATGCTGCGTCCATTGGTAAGGACGATGCTTAGTTCCTGTCCGATGGCGGGCTCGTTTCCGAAGAGCCGCTTCGCCTCCTTAGCGCTCAAAATTACGTTGTCGGCTTCGCGAAGTGGGTTGCCACTTCCTGCCGCGAGCGGAAAGGAGAACACCTCCATGAAGCCGGGCTCGGCGAAGGTCACCCACATTTCCGAGCGCTGATCATCCACATACACCATGGCCGACACCCCCGAAACTCTGATCGCCTGCTCGACCGCGGCCAGATCGGCTGCCAACGCAGGGCCAAGAGGAATGGGAGTTTGCCCGTAGACCTCCTCTGTTCCGTCCCGATTCACCACCTGCTCAATGAGATACGTTCGGTCACCGTTCACATGCTCCGCGTTCATATTCATGTATCCGTTCAGGAACAGGAACACCGTGATGCAGCAGGCGATGGCGATCGAGAGTCCAAAGACATTGATGAGGGATGCGAGGCGCTCCTTGCGAAAATGGCGAACGGCCAGCGTGAGATAGTTTGACAGCATTACGAGACTCTGGCGCACCTTTTCGGCGAGACGCCCTGGCGTCATCGCGAGCACCTGGAGTCGGAATTTCCAGGCAGCGGTCGATGGTCCTGACTCCTCGGCGACGATTCCGTAGTACTCCTGGAAATCACCCAGTCCTGTCTCCCCGCTGTCGTTCAACAGCCAGGAGAGGAATCGTGCGGAGTACCGCGGCAGTTGGAATCCACTCACGACGTTACCCCGGCGAGTGTCAGGTTCGTGATCCCACTCCACATGGAGTTCTCTACCTTGCGAGTGTGCAAGAGCTCCTTCCGCCCCATCGCCGTCAACTGGTAGACCCGCCTGGGCCGCCCGCCGCGCTTGGCCGTTGGCTTGGTCTGGTAGGATGTGAGGAGGCCGCGTTTCCCCAAGCGCTCCAAGGGCGTGTAGATGGATCCGAGTGACCAATCCTGACCTGTGGCCTTCGATAATTCGTGCATCAGGGCCAGGCTGTAGGCCTCGTCCTGCAATCTCCAGACGGCAAGCAGGACGTACTCCTCAGAGCGGGTAAGCAACTTCACGCGTATTACTTCCTGTTTTTGGAAGTAATCCTACGGGGCCGGTGTGGTTTGTTTCGTTTTTCGGAACAATGGCTTTCTGGTCGGGAGCCGATGTCGAACATCGGACACACGTTTCGTACTCTGACCAAGCCAATCCTCCCCTCACCCGGTATGTCAGACCGCCGCACATTCCTCCAGCCATGCGAGAAGGTCCGTGGACGCTCTTGGGATGGCTTCGCCCGAAAGACCCGGATACGCTCATCTTGGACTGGCTGAAGGAGGGGCGACTGGAGCGATTCGCGCTTTATAATCTGGAAGCGGATCCGGGGCAGACGAGGGACTTGATGGAAGGCGAGGCAGAGCGTGCCGCGGGGATGGTGGCGGCGATGCAGGCGTATTGGCGAGAGATCCAGGCCGATAGTCCGTACTGGGATGGGTGGAAGATGAAGTAGGGGCGCTTCGAAGCAGGCCTGGCGCCGTTCTTGCGGGGACGCCAGCCAACGCCGGCAGCGTTTGCACATCAACATTGGTTCGTTTACGTTGCTCGCCTGCCCGTGTTTTCGAGGTAGGTCCTTCCGGTTAAAGACATGCGACGTACCCTGCAGCCGTACCTCGCGGCCCTGTGTTCCCTGCTGTTGATTTCCACCGCCCAGGCTGCGGAGGTCGGCGCCGAGGAGGTACGCCGTTCGGATACCCAGGCACGCGTCACGGCGGATAACATGACGCCCGCCGTGGGTGAACACTTCACCATCACGGCCACCTTCGACAACACCAGCACGGCCTCCGGCGGACCGTTTGACGTCTTCAACGCCTCGCTGACTGTTGAATTCCCTATCGCCCTGGACATCGTCTCAGTGGGCACCATCGATCACGGAACGTGCTCCTCCGGTGCCGGCAGTGTGGGTTGCAGTTTCGTCTCCTTTCCGGCAGGAGGTGTGGCGGACCTGGAGATCGTGCTCGCGCCGACGGAAGCCGGCGATTTCACGGTCACGGTGACGGTCAGTCACCCGGACTTCGATCCCAATTCGGGCAACAACACCGCGACCAAAGTGATCAATGTGGCCCTGCCGGGTAGCATCTCGGGCCTCAAGTTCCACGATGTCAACGGCGATGGCGCAAAGGACCCGACCGAGCCGGGGCTCGAAGGATGGCAGATAAATCTGGGCGATTCCGGCGGCGGGACCTCCTCCACGACCACGGGTGCAGACGGGACCTACACGTTCAGCGCCCTGAATCCCGGCACCTATTCGGTTACCGAGACGCTCCAGACCAACTGGGTGATGTCCTTTCCCACCACCGCCTATTCGGCGGTCGAGGTCACCGCCGGCCAGGACACTCCCAATATCGACTTCGGGAATTACCAGTTCGGCAGCATCTGCGGAGGTAAGTATCGGGACCTGAATGCCGATGGTGTGCTGTCTTCCATCGAGAAGGCTGAGAATCCAGTTTCCGGATGGCGCATTGACCTGTTTGCACCCGGTGAAAGCGTCGCCGGACAGAGTGCCACGACGGCCCCCGACGGAACGTACTGCTTCACGGAACTCGCTCCGGGCACCTATACCCTGACCGAGGAGACCCGACCCAATTGGGTCAAGTCGAGCCCTGTATCGGGTGCCATCACCGTGGTACTGGGGTCTGGAGAAACCGCAACGGACCGGGACTTTGCCAACTACCCGACCGGCTCGATTGAGGTGTTCAAATTCAATGACCTGGACGCGAACGGCGTCGAGGACATCGTGGACCTTCCGCTTGCCGGGGTCGAGATGCGCCTGACGACCGTGCAGGGAAATGAAATGTCTCAGACCACCGAAACGGACGGGTTCGCGCGGTTTGAGACCGTGCCCGCGGGATCGGCGCAACTCTTCGAGATGATCGGGGCGGCACGCGGATCCTCGACGGGCGGAACCATCGTAACCACGGCTACCGAAACGGCAGCCGTCTTTTCGGTGGAAATACCGATCGGAGAGACGCTGACGGTGATCGTCGGCAATTACACGTTCGGATCCATCAGTGGGCGGAAGTGGCACGACCTGGACCGCGATGGGACCATCGACTCTGAGGAACCGCTGCTCGACGGATGGACCATCGAACTGTACAAGGACGGCGAACTGACAGGTACCCGTCAGACCGTGGTCGGGGGCGCCTATGATTTCCCAGGCCTGATTCCTGGCAACTATGAAGTCCGGGAAGTCATACTGGAGGGCTGGGAGCAGACATTCCCCTTCTTGGCAACCGGCTCCAATGTGCATCCGCTGACCGTGCTGAGTGGCCAGAATCACGAAGATATCAATTTTGGAAACCTGGGCCCGCCCGCTGACCTGGCCGTCGTCAAGTCTGCACCAACCGTCGTGTCCAAGGGACAGATCTTCAGCTTCGTGGTCGACGTAAGCAACGTCGGAGAACTGCCATTGGCTGAAGTCACCATGCAGGACGTGCTGGACACCGCCAATTTCGAGTTCGTTCGTTTTTCGGGTGACGGTACCTGCACGCACACAACCGGGACGGTGGATTGCACCTACGGCACTCTTGGCGTGGGTGAGTCACGCCAAACGATAATCAGGGTCCGCGCCATCGGTATCGGCAACGAGACCAACACCGCCACCGGGACCACGACTACCCCGGAGGCCAGCTCGGAGAACAACGCATCCGAAGTCGAGCTACTGATCGAGTATGCCGACGTCGCCGTGGACAAGACCGTCTCAGACGCCACCATTGAAGTGGATGACCAGACTGTGTTCACCATCGTAGTGTCGAACGTTGGAAACGCCGAGGCAGACGGCGTCGGCATGCAGGACGTAGTCCCTGACGCTCTCGAAATCCTGAATATCGTGGCCTCGAAGGGCGATTGTGTCCAGAACGGGCAGACCATCGATTGCGCATTCGGGCCTCTGGACGCAGGAGAAACTCGAACCGTTACGGTCACCGTCAAAGGCCTCGTTCTGGCAGATGTGACCAACACTGCGACGGCATCGACCACCAGTGAGGATGTCCACGACATCAACAACATTGATGCCGTCCAGGTCCGGATTGGACTGCTCCGTCTGTCGGTGACCTACGTCGAAGACACCTGCGTGGCAGGCCCCGACGGTGTCGCGGATGGGGTCTCCGATGGAAACCTCGTGGACGTGACGATCACGGTAACCAACCTCACCCAGGAGACGCAGGCCTACCAACTGGTTCTCTCCGATGGCATTCGGACCACCCCCGTCGAGCCGTCCCTCAGCGGAACGGTCGCCCCGGAAGCCTCCGATGTGAAGACATTCCGCTGGCGAACAGAGGGATTGTCGTGGCTGGGTCCGCGCGATCCCAGGGAAACGCCTTTTGTGTTTGAGATTCTTCTGAAGCGGGGCGAGAGGCTGTCCGACTCACAGAGAGACGAAATCAAGATTCTACCCAAGCCTCTTATTCTGGTGCACGGGGTGCTGAGCAACGCTGATACGTGGAGTACCTATCCGGCGCTGGCGAAGGCGGCACATGCCTACTGGGAGGGGCGGACTCACGCTGTCAACTCCATGGATACCGGGTTATTCCCGGAAGGTGAGCTGAACCTGCTCACGCTCTACACGGAAACCACCATCGACGACAACGCCCGCGCGCTCCATGCCGAGCTGGAGGCCTTTCGCCGTCGCACCAAGTCCTGCAAGGTGGATATCGTAGCCCACTCCATGGGCGGACTCATTTCCCGGTCCTACATCGACACGTTCATGGCCGACGACACGCCGGTTGCCAACCTGATGCAGCTCGGCACCCCAAATGAGGGGTCCTCGTGTGCCGAGCCGGGCCTGGCACTGAGCAAGATTCTGTTCAAGGAACGGAGTGCCCTCGCGCCCTACCCGATGAACTTCTACCAGCTGACGCCGACCTATCTCCGCAACGTGTTCAATCGTATCCGCGCGGATCAGAAAGGGATTCCCTTCCACGTGATCGCCGGCGCCCTTCATCCGGTGAGCGCCAGTCTGGGAACGCTCGCGACGGTCTGCCTCAAGCCGGAGTTCGGTGATGGCCTCGTGTCGGTCGAGAGCGCGTGGGCACTTCTGGATGGAGTCCCTGCGTTTGCCACCACGACGAGTATCGCACTGAACCACATCGCCCTGACCGGATCGGCTGCGGTCTTCCAGGGATTCGTCGTGCCCATCGCATCGGGGGGTGTGACCAATGCCCCGGCTGCCCGTCTTGCCGCCCAGGCACCATCATCGGTCGCCGTCGATTTGACCAAGCTGACCGGCCTGCGCATCGGCGGGTCTTCCAACGTTTCATCCTTTCCAGTCGGATCGTCTTCGGCTCTGCACGTCACCGTGCTGATGGACTCCGGCACGCACGTACGGCTTTTTGATCCGATGGGCGTGACTGCGGCTTCCACCGACACGCTGGCATCCAGACTCAGCCCGTTCGTGAGCATAAGCGTTCAGAATCCAACGGCAGGCGATTGGACCTTGGACTTCTCCCGGGCTGCGTCCGACAGCACGTCCGTCGGCTATGCGATTGGACTGGAAGGATCAGACCTGTCCATGGCAGGAGATGCTCAGGTAAGTGGTGAATCCATTACGGTTTCGGCCACACTGACCGGAGCGTGGACCGCTCCATCCGTATCTGCCCGGCTGGTGGGCACATCGACCGAGCAGGAAGTGACTCTGACCGAGACTGGGACGGGCCTGTACGAAACATCCGTGGCATCGACGGAAATGGGACCCCACCTGGTTGTGATCTCCGCCGTGGCGGGATCCGAGACGCGACTTGCTCTGGCGACTGCGGACGTCGGCGTAGTGGGAATCAGCGTGGAACCAGCCCAAACAGAAATTCCGGAGACTACCCATTTGGGGGCCGGATTCCCCAATCCGACCGACGCCACGATCACGTTCCCGCTGGCACTCGAGCGCTCGACTCGTGCGCAGATGCATGTGGTCGATGTGACAGGTAGGATTGTGCTGAGGATCCCGCCCCGCGAGTACAGTGCCGGCCACCACAAGCTGGAGGTGAACACAAGTCGGCTGGCAAACGGCACCTATGTCCTCATCGGACAGATCGCCGGTGTTGTGAGCCATCGCCAGTTTGTGGTAATCCGATAGGAGAAGTCGGCGCCTCGGTTCGGCTGGGACTCTCCGCCCTACTTTCGGTCCGTCACCGACCAGATCTGCGTGCGACTTGATTGCTCGGACCAGGTTATTACCGAACCGTCCCGGCTCCAGGAAGGAAGCGGCCAGACAACTCGATTGTCGCGTGGCCGAATGAAGGGTCTTGCCTCGGTGCCGTCATCTGGATAGACAAAGATCTCGTTTCCCGCACCTCCATTCTCCATGAAGTAATACCTGCCGTCCGAGGACAGGCTCTCGATGCTCGTTCCGAACAGGAACGCCGGACAAGGTGACTGGCGGCATACCGACAGGATCACTCTCGCTGCGAAGGATGGGATGGAATTGAGTCGTCTTGAGGCCGGGATCGCCGACAGCCTCGGGATTAACGGTTGGGTAGCCAAACCGTTGGGCAAGGACCGCTGGATAGCCTTTGCCTGGAAAAGAGAATGTCTTATCGAGCTGAAGCCAGAAACGTGGGAGCACTCCGATCTCAAGTGCTTCGAGTCCGGTAGTTTTCGCGGAATGAGCCTCACCCCGTCTCCATGGGGAGGGAGGACAGCGACACTGGGTTATAGGCCTGATACCACATGGGCCCTCGGTCTCATCGACAATGACGGGAGTTCGTACAGAGAACTTCGTGTCGACAGTTTCAGCAAGTGGCCTGGGGGGGATGACGTCCCTGTCCGTTGGCTGTCCGAGGATCAACTCATGTACGGGATATTTGGGGATAGTGGCTGGGAATTGACGGTGGTGATTGATCTCACCACCGGCGAGTCGACCGAGGTCTTGCAAGATCTCATGGAGGAATTCGCCCCTCGTTTTCTCTCTATCAGTCCCGGAGGCAAGCAGGTAGCTGCGTTTGGGACCGGAAAGCGAGTTGATGGCGGCGGGGACGTTTACACCATCATCCACAACGTGTTTGGAGATCGGTAGGCGGAGGCGTCGCGCTGTCTCAGTCTAGGCAGCCTCCTAGCAAGGGTTCTCTCCAATAGTCATCCTCGCTCTAGCCAGAAATCGGGATGGCGGCGATGATGAGCCACGGCTAGAACAACGAGCCGCTCCGGTTCACTTCTGTAGATGAATGAACGGAAAGCGCCGCATCACCACCTTACGATTTCCGTGTCCCATCGGCGAGCCGCTTTCTGGGGCTTGGGAGATGAGCGAGCATGCACGATCGAAGTCGTTCAGAAAGGCAGAGGCCAAGTTCACACCCTGCTGCGCGTAATGCGCGACGGCAATCCGAATGTCACGTGCCGCGGATGATGAGACGGCGACCGATGTCACAGACCGTACTCTGAGCGGATAGCCGACATGACTTCTTCGAGGGCGATTGTTTCTTCGTCGCCCTTCAGGTAGGCCTGGTAGCGTTTGTCGGCTTCCTCAGCCCACGCCGCCTCGATTTCGGCGTCATTGTCTAAACTGGAGATCAGCCGCTCGGCGAGTCGCGCACGAATACTCCGGGGCAACTTCAGAATCTCGGCCTCAAGCTGGGCGGTAGTCATGACAAGATCTTCGTAATGCTCTGGGAGTAATACAAGAGAGGACGGGGATTGCTCCCACGCAACAAGGCCCCGTTCGACAAGGATCTCGCGTTGCGCGTGTCTTCGCTACGCCTCTAGGAGTACAGCCTCCCAGAAACATTAGTGCGCCAATGGCGTATCCGCTCGGGTTTGCTCGAAGCGCTCTCCAACGAGATCTCGAGGCAAACCCAAGCGGACGGTCGGATTCGGATTTGGGGATGGGTTCAGAGACGAAAGCAATGCCTTCGGGTTGTGCTTGATGAGCACGGCGGCACGTTGCTCAACTCTTTCCCGGATCGAGCCTGCACCCGGACCTATCTCGTGGAGCACAGACAAAGACCATGACTGTTCAATATCACTCCCCTTCCGACATCTTGTCGATAGTTGTTGCGACTGCTCCCTACGCCAGTGCAGGCGCGGAGGACACACGCGACCCTGACGTAACTCTGCACTATGAGGAAGGGGGGCGCCTGGCTGAGGTTGAGATAGAGCATGCATCCGCTCGACTGGACCTCGCGGAAGCCCGCAGACTTCCATTCTTTTCAGAGCTTAGGGAGGAGTTGGACGTCCGTGCGATTCGCGTCGGTCTCGGACTGTCCCAAAAGGGATTCGCCCAGTATCTCAACGTCAGTCTGGCCACGGTGCGTAATTGGGAGCAGGGCCGGCGCACTCCCCGAGGGCCCGCGCGTCGTTTGCTGCAGCTCTCACGGGATCGACCGGGGATGCTGTTCGACCGTCCTCGTCCGGTCGAACGCTCGTAATCCCGCGGTGTGGTCCTGGCCCGACTCGTCGTGGCAGATCAGCAGTCAACCAGGGATCACCGGCCGGAGCGACGCGGGGGTTGGTTCGACCGAGACGTGAGGACGGTCGGTATAGCACGAAACAGCGGCGCTGGAAAAGCGCCGCAGTTTCGCACGGGCACGCCAGGCAGATCACAGCGATAGGCCCGCCTACTTCTTCTCCTCCAACAGGCCCTTCACGTTGTGTATGACCGTCAGATTTCTCTCGGGCGGGGGCGATAGCCACGCTTCGAATCGGGTGCCGTCCGGGTGCAGTTTCCACAATTGCGAGCGAAACCGATAGCCCTCTTCTAAGCCGGGATCGAATGGTGTCTCAACGCCGGACTCAAAGTCCAACAAATCGAGCGTTCGCTCGCCGATGAGAAATGCACCGCTACCGTCGGGCAGCAGCTCAATTCCCCGGCCCTTGGAATCGATAAACTGATCCATGGAGCCGTCGAGCGCAAATACTCGGATCACGCGTTTCCCATCGCGCTGCAGGTAGTTCACCCCTGCTACGCTACCGTCTCTGGAAAACGTTAGACTCGGTTCATGCTTTGCCCTTGCCAGGTCGCTCGGATCGATTGGGGGAGACGGATTGGCGTCGGTAAGGCATGTAAACGGTGTCAGGGTGCGGTCTGCCAGACGCATCGAAACCAGACATAGGTTTCCGCCGGTTGAATCGGCGAAGACCAGAGACTCGCCATCCGGCATTACTCCGAGGGCATATTGCCCGTCAAGGGAGTCCACAGGAGAGCCGGTCTGGATATCGAAGATCCACGTGCGGGTCAGGTCATCGCGTTTGTACGCCAGCATGACTCTGTCGTCGGAAAGAAATCCATACCGACTCGGATGGTGACCGACCTCGAGGTTCGTCCGGCTTTCTGTTTCCGTATCCGTGAAGACTACAGTGACTGTCGAACGGGGATGCATCCCCATGCGATGCCGACCGTCATTACTCCAATCAAAGATGTAGCCCGTCTCCCCAGAACCTGTTATTTGTGCGGTCCCGGGATCGCGACGAATCTCGCCGAACCAGGATCTGCGCCACGGATTCGTGCTCCATGGCGTAAAGTACAGGTTTCCGTCCTGCGTGATAGGATGCGCCCAGACACCGCTCTGAAGTTGTTGTAGTCTCGTTTGTCCGACCAGCCGGCCGTCTTCCTCCACCTCAGCAGACCACAAGAATGTGCGTTCGTCCGACAACGTCTCCTGATAGTAGAGGATATTGGCGGTCTTATCGCAGCCCATGAGCTGAATTGCTCGGCCGGACACGGACAGCACGTTCTCTCGCTCCTGGGTTTCGACGGAGATGCGCTGGATGTACGGACGGTTCTTTCCCGGACCATTTCCCCCCCACATCAACCAATCGCCGAAGACAAACTGGTCGTCCCGCATCAAACATGCGTTGTTTTCCCAGAAGTAGTGTCCATCGTAGGCGTAGTTGGGATCGACGATCGTTGGTGGCCCTCCTCCGACGGGTTGCAAAATCAAGTGATTGGTGCTCGGGCCATCGCTCGAGGTCTCAATTGCGATTAGCACACTAGACCCGTCCTGTGTCCAATCGAATACCTCAACCTCATGGCTGCCTGCTCCCCCGAAGTATTCTTCGGCATCCAGAATTTGGGTGGCCACGCCCGACGCCAGGTCAATGACGCCAGCGCCAGCATTCCGAACGCACCCGTACGCAATTTTCGAGCCGTCTGGTGAGAACCGGACGGTCATCACCCCACAACCCTCAGTTATCTTCAACTCAAAATTCTGGCCTGTCTGTACGTCTTGGTAGAAGCCAGCGGTGAAGGCCAGATACCGGCCGTCCGGCGATAGATCGACGCCGTAGTAGCGCATTTCCCTGTCGCCGGCGAAGGAAATGTTGCTCATCGAACCGGGCCGGCGCGCCACAACTCGGGTACTTTGCGCCGGATTCGCGACAGTCGCCAACCCCCGCATTCGTGTCCGGGCCTCGGCCACCAGGTCTTCCTGGTCGGTGAACTCCCTTGCCACGCGGTCATACGCGGAAAAAGCCTCAGCCCGGCCGAGGCTTTCATACGCTTTGCCCAACTGAATCAGTGCCTGGGCTACGACCCGGCGGTCTGCAGTATCATCGGCGACAATCTGTCGGTAGAGCCCAATGGCGCCTTCGTAGTTTCCCAGCGAGCGCTCAAGGTTCAGGGCCTCCCGCATCTGGGTGGCGGCATCCTGGGCGGCGGCGTCCGAACCGGTGATGGCGAGCAGAGAGAGAACAACGAAAAGAAGGGCGAGAGAACGTGTCATGGAATCGGGGGTGCTTTGTGCTTCGACGCCAAATTGCCCATGCGCCGCAGCCGGGGTGTCGCCGGGGAGAATCCGGCGCGCAAACAAGTGACCCGGATCGTGTCATCAAGGTGTAAAGCCGCGAACAAGTTCATGACGACTCCCCCCGCGAAAAACAGTACCCCACACCAAACACCGTCTGAATAAAGCGCGGCTCTGCGGGGTCCTCTTCCAGGCGAGACCGCAGCTGCGCCACGTGATTGTCGACGGTTCGCGTGGTAGGCATCGTATCGTACCCCCAGACCGTTGCCAGCAGGTCGTCACGCGTCATGACGGCGCCCTCGCGCTCCGCCAACGCCTGCAGCACGGCGAACCCTTTCGGCGGCAGGTGCACTTCTTGGCCGGCCTTTGTGGCCCGGAAACGCAGGAAGTCGATTTCCACATCGCCGAATGTGAGCGTGGAGGGTGCGGAATCGTCCGAGGGAGACCGTCGGAGGAGTGCGCGAATCCGAGCTTGCAGTTCGCCGAGCGAAAACGGCTTGGTCAAGTAGTCGTCGGCCCCCAGGTCCAGGCCGAGGATCTTTTCGGACTCGTCGCTGAGTGCGGTAAGCATGAGAACCGGGATGTCGGAGCCGGACGCGCGCAGTCGCTTGCACAACTCGAGCCCGCTTCGCCCGGGGAGCATCACGTCCAGCACCAGAAGGTCCACGCCGTTCTCGGCCAGCAGAGCCTCGGCAGACTCGGCATCCGCCCGGGTCGAGACGTCGTACCCGCCTTTGAGCAGCGCACGCTCCAGGCCGTTGCGAATGGCAGGATCGTCCTCCACAATGAGTATTCGCTCGGTCATGACTCTCGGACAGGCAGTGAAATGGTAAACGTGGCCCCGTGGCCGGGCTCGGAGGCGACCGCGATGGAGCCCTGGTGTGCATTCACGATGTGTCGCACCAGCGCGAGGCCGAGGCCGGCACCGGGGACGTTTTCGCTGATGGCCCTCTCCTCGCGGTGGAAGCGCTCGAAGATGCGGTCGTGGGCCTCGCGCTCCACTCCGCGACCGTGGTCGATCACCTCTACTTGCGCATGACCGTTGACGCCGGAGCATCGCAAGGTTACTGGCTTCCCGTCGCCATACTTGAGAGCGTTGGAGAGCAGGTTGATCACAGCCTGTTCTACTGCGTCCTCGTCGATCAGCGTCCATACGCTCTCGGCGGAGGAGGCAAGCTCGACGCCTGCCTGATCGAAGACGTAATCCATGGAGCGGACGGCGCGCGCGACCGGCTCGCTGACGTCGCGGCACTTCCGGCGGAGTCAACGGGAGTTGTTCTGAGCCGGGCTACCGGAGCTCCTTCCGGATCACCACCTTGAGGCCGGACCAGGTCTCGTCGACGGCGCAAACCTTGATGTCCACCAGCCCGAGCGGAAAGGCCTCCGCGCGGACCGCGTCTTCAGACATGTCGGTGGGGACCTTCGAAGCCTTCTTCGGCCAGGAAACCCAGATCATCCCGGCGGGCTTGATTCGGGTGCGAGCGATGGGCAGGTGATGTGCAAGGGCTGCCCGCTCCATTACGAAGAGGTGAATCAGATCGAGGGGAGTCTCGTTCGCCCCATCGACAAAACGAACGTTGGGCGGAAGGCCGGTGAGCAGACTGTGGTAGTGCCCCGGCTCATCAATTGTCTGGGCCAGGTAGCCTTCCTTGTAGCCCAGTTTCCGGTGGAGGGGTGTGCCTGAGTAGCCGCTCATGGTCCTGCCAGTTCGTCGTTCCCCTCAAAATAGGCTACCAGGCGTGCTACGGTTTTCGGTCCTACGGCATCCCGCAGTTGCTCCTCGTCGGCCGCCCGCACGCCCTTGACACTGCCGAACTGCTTGATGAGTTTTCGCGCGGTGTGCTCCCCGATTCCGGGTACGTCGGTAAGTTCTGTCTTCAGTTCGGCCTTTCGCTGTTTGCGCTGAAGCTGGACGGCAAACCTGTGGGCCTCGTTCCGGGCACGTTGCAAGAGCTGGAGGGAGGCACTCGCCCGCGGAATGAATACAGATTCCTTGTCGCCGGGGAAGAAGACCTCTTCCAGTTTTTTCGCCAGGCCCACGACAGGAAATTTTCCATAGACGCCCGCGTCGCGCAGCGCGGCGGACGCGCTGGTGAGCTGGCCCTTTCCGCCGTCGATGACCAGGAGGTCGGGGAGCGAGCCGTTCTCCTCCATCCGGCGGGTATACCGGCGACGAACCACCTCCTCCATGGAGGCGAAGTCGTCCGAGCGACCGCCGCCCACGGTCCTCACCTTGAAGGACCGGTACTCGGATTTGCGAGGCTTCCCGTCGATGAACACCACGCACGAGGCGACCACGCCGGTCCCCCCCAGATGGGACACGTCGAAACACTCGATGCGGCGTGGCGGCTTGGCCAGCTTCAGATCATCCTGCAGTTGTCTCACGGCGTGCGGCAGTCGGCCTTCGCCCTGGACAACTCGTTGTTGTTTGAACTCCTCCAGAATCAGCGCGGCGTTGGAGGAGACCATCCGAATTAGCGCGGCCTTGTCGCCGCGCTTGGGCTCGTGAAGGAGGATGTTCCGGCCCTTCTGCTCTCGCAGGAAAGCCGCCACGGTATCCGGGTCCTCCAGTGGCGTGTCGAGGAAGACTTCGTCCGGGAAGAAGGTGGCTTCGGAGTAATACCTCTCCACCACCAACTGCATCAGTGCCGCATCGCTTTCCTCCTCGATCCGGTTGAGATACTGCTGTCGGGAGCCGACTATCTTGCCGTCGCGAACCTGAAACATGGCGGCGCTGGCAATCGCCTCCTCCCGATCCACGGCCAGGGCAAACAGATCCCGGTCGACCTCCTCGAGGCTGACCACCTTCTGGCGCTCGGCGTATTTCTCGAGCGCGTGGATACGATTCCTGAGATCGGCCGCGATCTCGAACTTCATGGCGGCCGCCTGATCCTTCATGTCGTCCTTCAGGAGCCGAATGAGGGTGCCGGTCTTGCCGTTGAGAAGCTGCTCGACCTGCCGGACGGTATTATCGTAGTGGTCTTCGCTCTCCAGCGCCACGCAGGGGCCCAAGCATTTCTTGATGTGGTACTGGAGGCAGACCGAGTACTTGCCGTCGGCGATGGGCTTGGGCGACAGGTTCAGCGAGCACGTCCGCAGCTTGAAGATGGACCGGATGGTGTCGAGCATGAGGCGCATGCTCTTCACGTCCGCGTAGGGCCCGAAGTACCGGGACCCATCCTTGTAGATCCGGCGCGTGGGGAAGACCCGGGGGAAGGGCTCCTTCTTGACGACGATGTAGGGATAGGACTTGTCGTCCTTCAGGTTGACGTTGTACCGCGGCCTGAACCTCTTGATGAGGTTGTTCTCCAGGATGAGGGCCTCTGCCTCGGTGTCCGTGACGATGATGTCCACGTCCGCCACCTTCCTGACGAGCGCCCGGAGTCGCCCTTCGCGGTGTCCCGCAGCCTTGAAGTACGAGTTGACCCGGCTGCGCAGGTTCTTCGCCTTTCCCACGTAGAGAACCTTCCCGTCCGCGTCTTTGTGCTGATAGACGCCGGGCTTCTTGGGGAGGTTGGCTAGCTTCTCGCGCAGGATGTCTTCCATCGCGCGGAGAAACGTTGGGGGGCGGGCAAAGATTCGGCGGCGGCTGCGCGCGCCACCCTTCAGGTCACGGAGCGCGTCGGAGTGCAGCCTCGGCGAAGTCGCCCAGGAGTTTCGCGTAGCCGTCCGCAAAGCGATACATCGGGGGAAAGCCCCGAACGCCTCCCAATTCGTGACCCTCGTCCTCGAACACGTACCAGGACACCGGGATCTGTCGAGATGCCAATTCCGTCAGCCGTACAACGCTCGCGCGCGTAGGAATGTTGATGTCCTGCGCCCCGTAGACATAGAACATGGGCGTAACGGTACGCTCGAGATATGGGCCTGGATCGTAACCGATGTCGGCCAGGTAATCCGGGTCCGGCCGCTCCAATTGCGTGGGTAACTGCGAATCTTCCCGGCCGACCCACTCCGCGAGCAGTGCCTCAAGTGCTTCCTTTTCGGGCATCGTGGGTTGGAGCCGATAGGCCCAGATCCGGCGATAGATATTCGTCTGTTCTTTTGCGCTCTCCTCCGCCACTCCATCCGCCACAAAGTCGTTCTCCAACTCCCAGGCCACTGTTTCCCGGACGGAAAGCGACGACCCCACTTTGTTGATCACGAACGAAAGGTCGCCAGCCCTCTCGGCTATTTCGGGCGTGAACCAGCCCGACTGGCTGGCGGCCACCACGCCGACCCGGGTTGGATCGATCTCGTCAAGACTCCGCGCGAAGCTGATCGCTGCCAGCGCGTCCTCAATGAAGTCCGAATAGGAGGCGTCGTTATGGCTGCCCTCAGATTCGCCGGCCCCACGTTTGTCATACAGGAGGACCGCGAGACCCCGTTCCGCAAGCAGGTTGGCGTGCATGCGGTAGGCCATGCTCCTCGTGGCAGCCTCGGCCCCATGCAGCAACACAACTCCAGGGAACGGGCCATCGCCCTGCTCAGGAAGCAGCAGCGTCCCGGCCAGCCCGACGCCGTCCGAGCTTTCAAACTGAACATCCCGCGTGGTGCCGGAATACGTCGCACATCCCGAGAGAAGGGTGAACAGAAAGAGTAGGCTGATGGCGGGAGTCTTCATGGGATCGGGTGTTGGGTGTTGCAAGAACGAGCGTGCACCTGTTAGTGTTACAGGCCTCTATCACCCCAGGATCTTGACGGAATGAATCCGCCTCACATCTTCGCGGCCCGCATCGCCCAGATAGACACAGGAATCGTCTCGCACATCGTGCCCATCCCACCGGAGATCGGGGAGGAGTACGTCGAGGCGGGTGCTCGCCGCGTGATTGCCCTGCTCAATGGGGCAGAAGTGCGCCGCTACCTGTTTCAGACCAAGGACGGCGAGCACGCCATCATGGTCGGCAAATCCGTGATCCGGGACCTGGGGCTTCCTACAGAGGAGCCCCTGATCGTCGAACTGCGTCCCGACCCTGACCCGGATCGAGTGGATCTGTGTCCGGAACTGGTGGCGGCCCTGGCCCTCGACGAGCCGGCCTCCGAGCGGTTCTACGGATTGAGTCCCGGAAGGCAGCGATCGTTCGCTCTTCACGTATGCGGTGGAAAGCGGTCGGCGACGCGCGAAAAGCGGGCCCTGGAGGTAGCGCGGAAGCTGCGCACCTACACGCTCTACGACGATCTCCGGCCTGGAGAAAACGGGTAGACCTACTCGTCCTCCATCGTGACCGCCGTCCCGTAGGCCAGCATTTCGGCTGCGCCCCCCATGACTACCGACGTGGCGATGCGCACTGATACCACGGCGTTCGCGCCCAGTTTGCGCGCGTCCTCCATCATGCGTTCCAGGGCCTCCTCGCGGCTCTGCTCGAGGAGTTCGCCGTAGGCCTTGATCTCGCCGCCGATCATGTTCTTGAACAGGGCCCCGATATCCTTGCCCAGATGCCGGGCCCGGATCGTGTTACCACGGACCAGTCCGTGAGTGAGGGTAATCTTCTTCCCCTGAATGTCGGGGGTCGTGACAATCATCATGGCGATTCGGCGTACAGATTGGAGGGGTCGGCGGCTGCAAGATCAATCAGGAACGAGGCGATGCGCTCCGAAAGGGCGCCTGCGAACCTCTCGCCCTTTACGGCAGAGGCGTGTTGCGGGTTACCTATCCCGGTGTCGGCCGAGACCTGGGTCCATGGTCGAGGGGTCCACGCCCA
The DNA here is from genome assembly GCA_029262855.1 of Bacteroidota bacterium. Lineage (GTDB taxonomy): Bacteria > Bacteroidota > Rhodothermia > Rhodothermales > UBA10348 > JABDJZ01. Next base: position 39,392 of record JAJCYP010000031.1, read on the forward strand.
ACCCTCGCGGAATGCCGCGATGCGGGAATGCCACTCGCTTCCGTCACCGGCCGCCGCCAGGGGCGACACCAGATCCTGAGCAAAATGCATCATCAGGCTGGTCTCCATTTCCCCCGCATGGTCGCCCGGCTCCTCAAACCAGGCGTCATTGTCGAGAATCCGGTACCAGTTGATCGCACACAGGAAGATGTCGACCTCTGGCTGAAGCTCGCGAATCATCTGGCGAAAATCGTTGCCCCCGTGGCCGTTCAAAATCACCAGCTTCGGAACTCCCTGTCCGGCAAGAGACTCGGCCACATCGCCCAACACAGCCATCTGCGTGCTGGGATTCATGTTGACGCACAGCGGGATGTCCAATTGTCCGGTCTGGACACCATATGGGACGGTGGGCAGCACGGTGACCTTGGCACCGGCTCCCCAAGCGCGCTCGGCAGCGAGAGCCGCCAGGTGGTCGCACTGGATCGTATCGGTCGCGTATGGCAGGTGGTAGTTGTGCGCCTCGGTGGCACCCCAGGGCAGGACGGCTACCTGATACCGGATCTGGCGAACCGTGTCCCAGGTAGTCTCGGCCAGTATGTATGGACGTCCGCTCATGTCAGTTGGGTCAAATCTTTCGCACAAACTCGGACTTGAGGCCCCTCGCTCCAATACCCGGGACCACATGGCGGCATCGGGTGCTGAAGGGTCGCAGAATACCACCGAGCCGCCTGTACGATTACAGTTGGCGAGGCTATTCTTCTGATATCATCCGATACGGGTTCCAAATGCGATTTGCTCCCCTGCTGCTCCTTGCCCTGATGGCCTGTCAGGAGTCCGGGTCTCCAGCACAGGTCGCTCGAACCCCAGATCTCCAGCCGGCTTTCCAGCAGTTCTCGAATGGCGATGTGGACGGTGCCCTGGCCACGCTCGATTCGTTGGAGGCCGCCCATCCCGACGCGGCCCAGATCTTCGCGGCGAGAGGGCAGTTTTTGAGGCAGGGTCAGGATCTCGAAGGCTCGCTTGCCGCCTATGAGAGGGCCGCAGATCTCGCCCCGCAGGGTGCCGGTACGCTATTCAATCTGGGGGTGGCCTATGGCCTGCTTGAGCGGGATGACGAGGCCATGGGCGCCCTGGAGCGGGCACGTGACGCAGGCTATAACGTCTTCGGGATTGCCAACACCCCGCCGGGGGCTCGCCTCGCGGGGCATGCCAGGTACGCGAGCCTCTTTCCTTCCGCGGCGGACTACGCGGATCCGTTTGTTGAGAGCACCCGCATCATTCATGACTGGACGGGCGAGAACCCGAGGGATCAGTTTGGCTGGGTCGCGCGGAATGTGGGAGATGTGGATGGGGACGGCGTAGACGATGCGGCATCGAGTGCTACCACCAACAATGACGGGGCGCAGGCCGGCGGCAAGATCTATGTGTTCTCCGGGGCGTCGGGCCAACTGCTCTGGACCGCCGTGGGAAGCGACCCGTCGGGGCGACTCGGCTTCGTGGTCGAGGGAGCGGGCGACGTCAACGGTGACGGGACGCCCGATGTGATCGCCGGAGCGCCGTATGCGAACAAGGCCTTTGTTTACTCAGGGCGGGACGGGGCTTTAATCCGGACGCTTGCGGGCAATGACCCAGCCGGCGCTTTCGGTGCGGGAGTGACAGGCCTGGGCGACATTGACGGCGATGGATTCGGAGATCTTCTGGTTGGCGAGCCCCACCAGATATGGGGAGCACCGCTGGGTGGAGGGGCGTTGGACGACCCCGGAGCCGCACACGTGTTTTCGGGTCGGGACGGATCGTCGTTGCTCACGCTCCGTGGTCAGAACCCCGGGGACGGCTTCGGCGCGACGCTCGCAGCCGGGATGGACGGTTCTGTCTTCGTGGTCGGCGCTCCCTCTGCGGGGGAGGGGCAGCGTGGGCAAGCCTTTGTCTACCACGGCCTGGACCCGGAGCCGCTTTTCGTCCTCGTCCCTGCGGAATCCGGCGTTAACTTCGGCGCCATGTTCATGTCGGTGATGGGAGATGCGGACGGCGATGGCGTCGACGACATCTATGTCTCTGACTGGGCGGACGGATCCAAGGGGCCCTCGACGGGCAGGATCTACGTCTTCTCGGGCGCGGACGGATCGAAACACCTCGAACTCGAAGGCGAGGCAGCTGGCGACGGATTCGGGATCGGCGTGTCCGACGCGGGCGACATAGACGGAGACGGGCGGGCGGACCTGATCATCGGCGCGTGGCAGCACGCGAGTGCGGCGGCCTCGGGCGGGAAGCTCTACGCGTACTCGGGTGCCGACGGAGCGCTACTCCACACGGTGACCGGGAAGGTGATGGGCGAGACGCTGGGCTTCGATACCACCGGTCTCGGGGATGTGGATGGCGATGGGACTGTGGACTTTCTTGTCACCTCGGCGTGGAGCGGCATCAACGGATTCCAGAGTGGACGGACGCTGGTGATCTCGGGTCGGGATTAACCCAAACCTTGGCCTGGAGAGATTTAACCGTCGCATCAACCCGCTGGCACCCGGAATGACCGGAACCACATCTCGCTCATACTCCGTTCTGCACTCCAGGGGTCGCCTTATCCAGGGTTTCTCCATTGGGATGCTCTTCAGTTTTAGTGTCGCCGTAGGCACATGTGACTCCCAGTCCGGCCTCTATGAGTCGCCCCGGTCTTGGAACGTTTCCGGGCTTGACGCAGCGGGATTTGGAAACAGGGTACCATGACCACAGAATCGCCATGCTTGTTGGAGTGGACCGGTAGGAAGAACTCCTTGAGGCAGTCGAGGAACTGGATGCTGTCCGCGACGGGTATGTATTCGGGGCCCTGAAACACGACAACGGGGCACCGACCGAATAAGTCGATGTCCCGCTTGTGATCCCGCCTGGGTTCGAACCAAGGAACCCCTGATTAAAAGTCAGATGGCACTCGCTGCTAGCGTATTGTATCGCAATACATTACGGTGCAGTCGATTGGCGCTGATACGCACATGATACGATGTAGCGAGCGTTGTGTGAAGGTAGTCGGCCGGGAGTGGAGGGAGGAGACTGAACCTCGTCGATCAGAAGAGGGTAAAACGACTTCTCTAACGAGTTTAAACGCAAGGGCCACCTCTTAGGTCTGATCAGGGCGCTAGTATCCTAAGAGGATCCGCCGGACCCCCTTTCGACTGCCACCTTCTCAGGCAAAAGCCGATCTGATGTATCGTGATTGAGCCACTACCTCCGCGACAGCGTCCACACTTGTGTTGACACACAAGGTCTGGCTGCGTAAACTCAGTGCGATTGACTAGGAAACTGAATCCTCCACAATGCACTAATTACCATGAGTAAACTGATCAAAACAGGATCCTATATCTCCTGTATCCTTATTGTCGTCGCACTATCCTCAACTTCATTGTCGGCGGAAACCCCTTATTGTAACCTCCAGTGCGGGGACATTATTTGGGGCTCTGACTGCGAGAACCATTGGCTTTATTCCCCCCAGGAATGCGTCGACGCTGTTTGGTTCGCTTACGAAGCTTGTTTGGAAGACTGCGTGACACACTATGTCTAGTAAGGAATAGGCACATCTGAGCGCCCCTTTCAATATCCGATTGATGAGGCTAGGGGC